>DASYTJ010000113.1:0-113549 GCA_036002325.1 Thermoanaerobaculia bacterium
ATCTTCGGCTCGGTAATTTCTCCACAACTCTTCTTGAGCTTGGTATCGAAGCTTACTCGCAGGTCCTTTTCGAGGTCACGGTTACCTCCATCGACGTACTCTCGCAATGGCCACCCTTTTCAGTTGAGCTGACCTCGAAAGGGCTGCCAGCTCTCGCGACCGACTTTGAAGGTTGGAAGGCTATCGACCTACAGCAAGAGTTCACTACTTCGGTGCGGGAAGGGGAAATTCTTGTATGCTGGGAAGAACTTGGTCAATGTGAGGCTTGTGAATTTGAAGGAAGGGTAAGATTCCTAATCAAACAGGAGAGACTCATTGGTATCTGGTTTCTTGGATTGTCGAGAGATGAAACCAAGCTTTATGCCTCGCACGCTCAAAACGATGCCGCTCGGAATGATTGACGGCTCGTGCGGCGTCTCTCTTTTTGCATACCTTTTCTCCATCGTGAGGCTTGATCGGCCGTCCCTAAGAGTGCGTTTTGGAGAAGCAGCGCTAGTGATTATGGCTGGATCCGGCAATGAATGAGAGAATGGCTTCTGACTTCGACTACGATCTCCGACAATATGGTCTAATGCGCGATCGGCTTGAAGCTTATGAGGCGGGAACCATCAGCTTGCATAAACTTATCGAGGATCTTCGTGACCTTCTTGAGGCACTTGAGCATGTCAGCCCGGCTTGGAGGCAAGATTTCAGAAAAAACTGGTGGACGCTTGAACAGATCTATGCGGCCGCAATTGATCGCGAACAACTTGAAGGATTAACCGCCGAAAGTCACCTCCTTATTGCCGAAACGATCTACTCTCTCCATGAATTAGTTTTAAAGGCCATTAATGCACTGAACAAAAGCTAAGCTGTCTGTCTACCGAACCGGCCATCGTTCAGCCCGGCTGGAGCTTCCTCGGTTATGACGTGGCAGACCTCGGCGGAGGAACGAGCGTCTCCGGTCAAGCCCACACCCACAGCACGTACACCAAGTACAGCCCATACACCGCCATGACCCCTGCGATCACCGTGCGGGCGGCGCGGGATTCGTAGCGGCGGAAGAGGATCACGCAGCCGATGATGACGGCGGCGAGCTCCAGCGGACCCACGATCCAGCCGTAGTGGCGCGGATCCCAGTAGGAGACCGGACTCTCGAAGCGCCAGTTGGAGAAGGGGAAGAAGTGGCGGTGGGCGTCGTCGTGATGGAGGAAGAAGTCTCCCGGGATGTGCAACGCCATGCCGGCGAAGAAAGCCGTCAGCCGGGGGAGCCTGAGGCGCCAGGCAAGGAGCAATGCGGCGAGGGTGAGAGGAATGGAGTGGAGGAGGTCGATCGTCCATCCGCCCTGCCAATCGAAGTAGGCGCGCGACCAGATCTCTCCTTCCGGCATTCTCTCGACGAGCTTGACCCAGGCGTAGAAGAGCACCATCGGCACGTCGGGCAGGATCGAGCCGATGACGATCGGCAGGGCGGTCTCCGGGTGCTCCTTGCGGCCGAGAATCCAGAGGTTGAGGACGGCGTGTGCCGGGGTGTTCATGAGTGCCGGGGCATGCTAAAAGGGCGCCCCATGGAAACGCAATCCGCGGTGCCCGCGGTCCGGCCGGCCGACCGCACCGCGGCGGTGTCGAAGGCGCTCTTCGCCGTGACGGTCTGGGGCGCATCCTTCATCGCCACCAAGATCGCTCTGACCGAGATCGCGCCCGTCACGGTAGTCTGGCTGCGCTTCGCCATGGGAGTGGCCGTGATGGGGGCCGTGGTGGCTCGCCGCCGGCAGCTCGCGGTGCCGTCGCCCGCCGATCTCGCCTACTTCACGGGGCTGGGATTTCTCGGCATCACGTTTCACCAGTGGCTGCAGTCGAACGGACTGGTGACCGCGCAGGCGGGCACGACCGCCTGGATCGTCGCCTCGACGCCCATCTTCATGGCGCTGCTCGGCCGGTTGGTGCTGCGCGAGCGGCTGGGTTGGCTGAGGACCGTGGGTATCGCGGTCGCGGCCCTCGGCGTGCTGGCGGTGGTCTCGAAGGGAGATTTCTCCTCGGTCGTTGCCGGCCGGTTCGGCACTCCCGGCGACTTCCTCATCCTGCTGAGCGCTCCCAACTGGGCGGTCTTCTCCGTGCTCTCGCGCAGAGGTCTGCGGCGCCACTCCTCGGCGGGGATGATGTTCTGGGTGATGGCGACCGGCTGGCTCCTGACGACCGTTCTCTTCCTGCTCGGTCCCGGCGCGGTGGACGTGGCGCGCCTGTCGCTCCGGGGCTGGACCGCGGTGGCCTTCCTGGGCGTCGCCTGCTCGGGGCTTGCCTACGTCTTCTGGTACGACGCGTTGCGCGAGCTGCCGGCTTCGCAGGTGGGGGCTTTCCTCTATCTGGAGCCGCTGGTCGCGGTGGTCTTCGCGGCGGTCCTCATCGGCGAACCGGTGCTCCTGGCCACTGTGGCCGGCGGCTTCGCCATCCTTCTGGGAGTCTGGCTGGTGAGCCTGCGGCCGGTGTCACGCGTGTAGGGGCGGCCCTACAGGTCTCATCGGCCATGCCCCTCCATCCGCAGAGCGTCGATGCGGGAGGGGGTGCGCAGAATGGCGCGGAGCAGATCCACCAGGAGATACGAGACGGCGAAACCGAGGTAGACCACGAACGGGATGAGCGCGACGCTCAGCACGCCGCGGGCAATGTTCTGTGCCGCGGATTGGACGAACAGCGGCTCCTGGGCGAAGACGAGGTAGAGAAGGTAGAGCGCGGCGAAGACGCCGACCACCGAGCCCACTCCGAAAAGGAACTGCACGAGCCGCACCGGCAGCTTGACCAGGAACATGCCGATGCCCAGCGCCTCTTCACCCGCGGTGATGTCCGCGCCGGCGGTGACGTTGACGGACCGCGGGTTGAGAGCGACGGCGCAAGCGTAGAGGAGCACGGCGAACCCACCCATGCATATTCCGAACTGCACCAGGGTGTCGCCGGTGATGAGGCGATAGGTCCCGATCAGCAGGCAGGCCAGAGATCCCGCCAGAAACACCAGGGCGGCCAGGGTGAGGACGGCCGGCGAGGCGAGCTCGCTCGGCGATTTGCGCAGCAGCGAGGCGCCGGCGTCGAGAAACAGGGCGGCGAGGTAATGGAGGACGACCGCGGCGGGGGCGAGGAGGAGCAGTCCGCCGAAGAAGAGGCGGAAGCTGTCGCTGCGCACCCCGAGGATCAGGAACGCCAGGACCACCAGGACGGCGGCCAGCATGAAGGCTACATGGCCGGTCTGACGGGCGATGCGGTCGGCGCGGTCGAGCCCGGTCTCGGTGAGGGCGCGCCGCAGGCCCTGCAGCAGGAAGCGCACAGCCCGCAGGTGGGGGAGGGTCTCGGTGACGTCCTCCGCTCCCACCGAGCGGTGCAGCCGCCCGGCGAGGTTACGGCCGAGAGCCAGCGCGTCGCGGCGGGGTCCGACTCCGGGGGGCAGGGGCGGTCGCACGATCGTATTGAAGGGGAACAGCTCCGGTACCGAGCTGGCCGGCACCCAGTCGGTCATGCCGATCCGGGTCACCAGCGTGTCCGGCTTGAGTTTCCCCTGATCGGCCAGGACGCGCAACGCGTCCAGAGACATGGGGCCCTGCTGGCTGCCGTTGTCGAACAGATACCAGACCTGATCGGGCATGGTCGGGAGCCTCCCCGGTAAGTATATGTGCGGCGTGGGGTAGGATGGCGACGTCAAGCCAGCGGAGCGACCATGAACCCCGACGTCGCCAACGCGATCCCGCAGTTGGTCGAGTCCGGCATCCTGCCGCCGGAGAAGGCGCCCCGGCTGCTGCGCGTGGCCCGGCGCGAGCTGGTTTCTGTTCACGGCGAGCTGCGGGCTCTCCTCTACTTTGGGGTCCTGTTGATCACCGCCGGCGTCGGCGTGCTGGTCCAGCAGAACCTCGACCGCATCGGGCCGGCGGCGATCGCGGCCGGGATCGGCCTCGCCGCCGTGGCGGCCTTGCTGTGGGTGGCGCGGGTTTCGCCGCCGTTCTCCTGGCGGGAGGTGCCGTCACCGAACCTCGCCTTCGATTACATCCTCCTTCTGGGGGTGCTGCTGGCCGCGGCCGATCTCGCCTACATCGAGGTCCGATTCACGCCGCTCGGCGCCAACTGGACCTGGCACCTGCTGATCGTGGCGGTGCTGACGGGCCTGGCCGCGTTCCGCTTCGACTCGCGGCTCGTGTTCTCCCTCGCGCTCTCTACGTTCGCGGCCTGGCGGGGCATCTCCGTGGCGCGCTTCGGCACGGACTTCCTCTGGGAGCGAACGGGCAACACCGTGCGCTGGAACGCCATCGCCTGCGGCGTGCTGTTTGTCGGGCTCGGGTTCGCTTTGAAGAAAAGCGACCGCAAGGCACATTTCGAGCCGGTAGCGGTGCATCTGGGCTGGCTGCTGATCCTCGTCGGGCTGGCCACGGGCTGGGGCGAGTCGCGTCTCTGGGTCTTCTACACCCTGGCCGTTCTCCTCTGCGGAGCAGCCCTGGCGGCAGCGGCCTATCATTTCCGTCGTTTCCCGCTCTTCGCCTTCGGCGTCATCGCCGGGTACGCCGCCTTGAGCCGGCTGGTCGCGGAAGCCATCCAGGAACTGATCTTCGGCTGCCTGTGGTTCTTCGTCACCGCCGCCTTGCTGATCTTCAGCCTGATCGCGGCCCAGCGCCGGATGAAGGAACCGCTATGAGAGCCGACGCCGCACTGGCGGACCGCAACGCCGCAGTCCGCCAAGCGGCGCGCTCCTGGCAGGAGGCGGGCGCCATCGGCGAGGCGACCCTGACGGCGATCGAGACCACCGTGCCGGACGACCGGGTGCGCGTCGGACCGGTCTTCCGCGGCCTGCTGTTCCTTTTCACCGTGCTGGCTGCCAACGCCCTTTTCGGCTTCTTGTGGCTGTTGTTCTTCGACGACGCGGAAGATCCAGGCCTGGGCGTGGCGGCGATCGTCTATGGATTCGCTCTGGCCGGTCTGACGGAATTCCAGATTGGCAGGCTGAAGCGCTCGCAGGGCGGCATGGAGGCGGCCATGTCGTTGGTGGCCCTCGGATATCTGATCGGTGGCCTCGGCTGGTTCGCGCTCGAGATCTTTCAACGGTCTGACGAGATTGCCATCACGTGGGTGCTGACCGCGGCGGCCGTGCTGTTCGCCGCTGCGGCCTGGCGCTGGGGCTATCCCCTCTATGCCGGCGGCGCGGCCGCCGCCCTGTTGCTCGCGGTCGCCCGCTTTCCGGGAGGACGGCTCTTCTGGATCGTCCTGCCTCTGTTGGCGATGCCCGTTCTGCTGCGGCTCGCGGATTCCGAACGTCTGCCGCCGGCGCACCGCCACTCCTGCAACGCCGTCCTGATCGTCGCCTTGATCGGGCTGTACGTGGCAGTGCATCTGGGATCCTTCGAGAGCGGTCTGGTCGAGGAGATTCAGGGGATTCCGCGGTTCTCCAGGCCGGCGTCGACCAGCGATCTCCTCTGGTGGCTCTCGGTAGCCGGGACGGCGCTCGTTCCCGTCACCCTGCTCGCGATCGCGGTCAGGACCCGCCGTTACCCGTTCCTCATCGTCGGCGTGGGTACGGCCGTCGCCTCGCTCGTCACCTTGCGTTACTACGTCCATCTGGCGCCGCTGTGGGTCGTGCTGACCGTATCCGGTATCGCGCTGGTGGCCGTGGTCTTCGCGCTCCGCCGCTATCTTGATTCCGGCCCCGACAGAGAGCGCCGCGGCTTCACCGCCGAGCCCCTGTTCGAAGACCTCGCGCGCCAGCGGCTCCTGGAGATAGGGGCGGCCGTGACCTCCCTTGCTCCGGAGGCGCGGACCGTGCCAGATGAGCCCCGCTTCAAGGGCGGTGGGGGAGAGTTCGGCGGCGGCGGGTCGACGACGGAGTTCTGATGCGATCATGGCCCTGCGATGGTCTAGACTTCTCGTCGTCTCGCTGTCGGTCGTCGCCGGGCTCTTCATCCCCTTCATGATCGAATCGTTCGCCCGCCAGATGCTCTATCCCGCGCCGCCGGTGGCGGTGCCGTCGTCGCCGCCGGCTCCCCTGGAAGAGGTCTGGCTCGATCTCGCGACAGGCGGCCGCGTCGACGCCTGGACCTACGCTCCGCCGGGGTTGCCAGCCGAGGCTCCGCTCGTCCTCTTCTTTCACGGCAACGGCGAGAACTTGGAGACGCTTCGCTGGTCGAGCCTCTTCGAGCAACTCGGCGCCCTGGGAGCCGCGGTTCTGGCGCCGGACTTTCCCGGCTACGGCCGCAGCCCGGGAGCACCCTCGGAGGAGGGACTGATCGCCACCGGCGACGCCGCGGTGGCCTGGGCCCGCAAGCATCATCCGCAGCGCCCTCTCGTCGTCTGCGGTTGGTCGCTCGGCGCCGCCCTGGCCATTGCCACGGTGGACCGCCATCCCGGCGAGGTGCGCGGGCTGATCGCGCTTTCGGCGTGGACGACGCTGGCCGAGGTCGCCGTCAAGCTCTTTCCGGAGTTCGCGGTGAAGATGATGCTGCGCGAGCACTATGACTCGCGCTCGGCGGCGCGGCGCATCCAGGTCCCCGCCCTGGTGGTGCACGGCGAGTTGGACGACCTGATTCCGGTGGCGCAGGGCGAGGAGATCGCGTCCGTGCTGGGCGGCCCCAAACGCTGGGTGAAGATCCGTGGCACGGCTCACAACGACCTGCTCGCCCGGCGTGAAGTGTGGGAGGAGATGGCGCGGTTTCTCAGCGGTCTTTGAGGAGACCCGCCGCGATGTCGAGCGCGCGCTCGAGCTGCGGATCCCGGCCCCCGGCGTAAGGCAGGTCCGCGGCGACGGCGACCTCGGGCGAGACGCCGGCGCCCTCTAATCTTTCGCCGTCCACCAGGACGTCCTCCACCGCCAGGAAGAGCAGGGAGCCGTCGGAGAGGAGGAACGGCTGGCCCGCGACCACGGCGCCTGCCGTGCGCTCGCCCACCAGCACCGCCCGGCGGTGACGCTGCAGGCCGCGAGCCACGACCTCTTTGCCGCTGCGCGAGCCGCCGTCGATCAGCACGACGAGCGGCTTGCGCCACGCCGAGGGAAAGACCGTGCGTTTGCCTTGGCGGTCGATGCGGGTGAGGTCGGCCACGGCGGGATCGAACAGGGCGACGAGGTCCGGGTTGCAGCCGCCCCAGCCGCCCCGTAAGTCGAGCACCAGGGCGTCGGCGCCCGCGAGCTTCTCCGCGAAGGCTTCGCCGAGGGCCGGCTCGACCTCGACGCCCGCGCAGGACCAGACGGGGACGTAGCCGATCCGGCGGCTGCCATGCTCGACAATGTTCGTCCCGTCCACCTGGGCCTGCAGCCACTCTTTTTTCGGATCGATGGCCCGCGGAGCGACCGTGATCGTCCTCAGGGGCCCGTTGCGCGAGCTTTGGATCTCCAGCGCGACCTCCCCCCCGACCTTGCCCCGCAGCGAGAGGACTGGATGGAACGGTTCGCCGTCCGCGGTGACGATGCGGTCGCCGCGCCGCAAGCCGGCCGCCTCGGCGGGGCCGCCGGCGAAGACCCTTGTCACGAACCAGCCGCCCTCGCGCTCGACGGCGGCCAGCCCGAGGCTCTCGCCTTCGGCCGGGCGGTGGAGGACCGGCTCGAAGATGGAGAGCAGATCGCGGTGGCCGGGATCGTCGGGCGCGTAGTAGGCGGTATGCGAGGCTTTCAGGGCCGCGAGCCGCCGTTGCGTCTCGCCGCGAAAGGTCTGCTCGTCCCGAATCGGGTCGGCGTAGCCGGCATTTTCCTTCGTCCACCGCGCCGCCCGCGCCGGATCGAAGAACCTCTCCTCGACGAGTTGCACGATCTCGCGGCCGCGGGAGCCAAAGTCTTTCGCCGCAGGTGGATCGGCCGCGAGGAGGGTCGCCGGAGCGAGGAAAACGAGGGTCAGGGCAGCCTGATTCTTCACGTCGGCGAGCCTAGCAGAGGCGCGGGAATCGGGGCGAGGCACACCAATCTAAGAGGAGATCCGCAAATCAATGATCTCCGAAGACCTTGCGAAACGGTCCTCGGCTGTCCGCGCGCTCCATCCCCATCCCGGAGGCACGTGCTCCTCCGCCACGGCAGGACCGCGGCGATCCTCTTCGAATCCCAAACTCTGACTCGAAATGGAGAGGAGCAGATCTCATGAAGAGGCTTTCGACGATTCTGGTCATCGCTGTGCTCGCCCTTCTCGCGGCTCCGGCCTTCGCCGCAGAGCGGGTCATCACCAACGGTGTCGATCTCTGGCGGACCCCGGGCGACGGCTCGACGTACGCCGATTTCTCCAAGCAGTCGCTGCCGGCCGGATTCTTCTGTCAGAGCTCCGAGCCGTTCACCGGCCGCGTGGTGCTCAAGGGCATTCCCATCGCCGCCGGCGACGGCCGCAACCTGGGCCTCACCGACACGATCATTCAGCGGCTCGACAACGCCACTTTCAACAAGCGGGGAGTGGCGAGGACGCGCATCCAGATGCGCGCCATGCAGTTCGAGAGCATGGCCCCGATCAAGACGGCCTGCGGCCTGTTCAAGCTCTATGTGACGCTCGACGGCCAGCAGCCGATCACCACCATGCGTATCGTGCGGACCAGCGAGAAGGGTGGCCGGTTCGACGCCCCGATCTGGGTCAACGTCAAGCTCTCCTTCAAGCCGGTCGGCCGCGTCAGCACGGAAGTCCTCGAGCTGCGCAAGGCCCTGCGCTTCCCGCCGGCGCCGAACGCCCAGTGGTCGGACTCCAGCCCCACCCCCTCCCCCGCCGAGGGTTTCGTCAAGGTTGATACCGACAGCGACGGCGTGCCGGATACCTATCTGCCCGGCACCTCGAATTTCGCGGCCGGCCGTTCAGCGGTACCTCAGAAGTACTATGACTCCACCTCCGGCTGCCACGTCGAGGATGAAGGTACGCACTGCCCCATCGTGGCGTACTGACGTCTGACCCGTGCCGGGACCGGCTTTCACCGCCGGCCCCGGCGCGTTGTTCGCCGGCGGCTACGACGGCCCGATCTGCCCCAGCGCGCGGCGGATTTCCGGCTGATTGGGATCGATCTCCAACGAGCGGCGGAAGGCCCGTGCGGCGCCTTCGCCGTCGCCGATGCAGAGGCGGGCGAGCCCCACGGAGCTCTGGGCGAGGGCGTTACGGGGATCGGAGCGGGCGGCGCTCTCGAAGTCGCCGAGGGCCTTCTCACACTGATGGCGCTGCAGGCGGTAACGGCCGCGCAGGAGGCGCAGGCGCGGGTCCTCGGGCCTGGCAGTCACGGCATGATCGAGCAGCCGCAGCCCGCGGGCAGCTTCGCCGCCGCGAGCATACGCCACGGTGCGGCCGACGGTGTAATCGACTCCTTCAGGAAGGCCTTCCTTCAGGGCCTGCACCAGCAGGTCGTCCGAGCGGTCCAGATCTTTCTCTTGAGCGTGGAGCAGGTCGCTCAGGTTCCAGAGGGCCGAGGCGTTCGCGGCGTCGAGGGCAAGGGCCCGCTCGAAGGCCGCGGCGGCGGCTTCCATCTCGCCCCGCTCGCGGCGGAGCAATCCCTCGTTGTTGTAGGAGGCGGCGGTGCGGGTCGATCCTGTTGGAGCCGAGGACGTCTCCTCCCACGAGCCGAGGTAGCCGAGGGCCCGCAGCTTCGCGATCTCCTCCTGATTGGCTGCCGCGTCGGTCTCCGCTCCCTTCGGCTGGTACGGCTTGTAGCGAGCGCGGTAATCGGCGGGAGGTGAGGGGGGCGGTTCCACTCCCGGAAGAGGCGGACCGGCAATGCCCCGCCCCGGGGGCAAACCGAGGAGCGCCAGCAGGGTGGCGCACACCTGGTCGACGTCGCCTCTGTTGCGTTGAGCTTCAGACGTGATGCCGGGGCCCCAAAGGAGATAGATGCCTTCGTCGCGGTGCCACTTACCGGCGGTTGCGGCGGCGGCGCTCGACAGGCGGGTCGGGCGTCCTTCCCGCCAGCGGAAACCGTGATCGGAGGCGATCACCAGTATGGCGCCAGCGCTGGCGGCCAGCTTGCGGTAGTCCCCCAGCATGCGGTCCACCGCGGCGAAATAGTGCTCCGGCACTCCCGAGAAGCGTTCGAGCTCCTCGGCGGAAACGGTCTCCTGGCGCGGCGGTGCGAAAGGCGCGAAGACGTGGCCGATGGTGTCGGTGCCTTGAAAGTAGACGACGGTCAGGTCCGGACGTTCCCGTTCGAGCCATGAGGTTGCCAGCGCGTGATAGGCCCGGGTCTCGATCAGAATCCGCCGCAGGGCGCTCACCGGATGGGCATAGGGATCGGGAGCGGCGAGCCAGCTCTCGTACTCTTCCTCCGTGAGCCAGGGGAGCACCTCGTGGAGAGCCTCGTAATCGACTTCATTTTCAGCCTTCTTCAGGATCTCCCTCGCCCAGGTCTCATGCTCCGGCGGGAACACGGACGCCGGAGGCGGCTCGCGATCGGCAGAGGTGAAGGAAGAGAAACGGTCGGCCACCAGCAAGCCGCGCACCGGTTCGGCCGGCCAGGTGGCCCAGAGGCCCAAGACGGCGACGCTCTTGCCGCCGTCCGTCGCCATGTTCCAGATGGCGGGCACGAGCCGCTCGCCGCTGGTGATCGGCTCGGCGGTGCCTGTTTTCGGGTTGCGCCGCGTGAAGTCGAGGATCCCATGCTCGAGCGGCGAGGTGCCCGTCATCATGGTCGTCCAGACCAGGGGCGAAAGGGGAGGGTGGAGCGTCGACAGCACCCCGGTCCGCCCCTCGCGGACCAGGCCAGCCAGGTTCGGCATCACCCCGGAGGCCATGTAGTCGTCGAGCAGCTCCCAGTCGGCGCCGTCGAGGCCGACGAACAGCACCGGCCGCGCCTGGCGCACGGCACGGGCGATCTCGGGCGCCGGAGACGGCGGGGGAGTCTTGGCTTGCCGCGAGGGCTCCGGAGCCTTGCGGCAGGCCAGGGCCACCAGGAGAGCGCAGAGGAGAACCGGTCGACGCATACGCGGTAAGGCGGAGCTTATCTCTCTGGCACTTCCTATGCATCCCGGGACCCGTCATGACGCTCTCGCTCAAGCCGGAGCACTTGAAACGGTACAAGGACATCGCCCGCCTGCTGATGCAGCACGGCCGGTCGGACCTGGTCAAAGCCGTCGATTTGGAGCTGCCAGCGGGGGAGGTTCCGCAGGAGGTCTCCGGTGATCCGGAGCGGCTCGCCCGCGACCTCGAGGCCCTCGGACCGACGTTCATCAAGTTGGGCCAGCTCCTCTCGACCCGTTCGGACCTGCTGCCGAGCTCCTATCTCGACGCGCTCACTCGCCTACAGGACCAGGTCGAGCCGTTCTCGTTCGCCGAAGTGGAGGAGATCGTCTCCACCGAGCTGGGCGTGAGGCTTTCGAAGGCCTTCCTGGATTTCGAGGCCACACCGCTGGCGGCGGCGTCCCTGGGGCAGGTGCACCGGGCTGAGCTGCGCGACGGCCGGCAGGTGGCGGTGAAGGTCCAGCGCCCCGGCATCCGCCAAGTCATCCTCGAGGATCTCGAGGCCTTCGGCCAGATCGCCGCCCTCATCGACAAACACACCGAGGTCGGCCGGCACTTCGCCTTCCAGGACATGCTGGAGGAGTTCCGCAAGACGCTTCTCCGTGAGCTCGACTACCGCCGCGAGGCGGTGAATCTGATCACCCTCGCCGACAATCTCAGGCACTATCGACGGCTGGTGATCCCGCGGCCGGTGGACGACTACACGACGGCGCGCGTGCTGACCATGGACTACGTCCGCGGCACCAAGGTGACCGAGCTCTCGCCGCTCGCCCGCATCGACCTGGACACCCATCGATTGGTGGAAGATCTCTGCAAGGCCTATCTCGACCAGATCATGGTGGACGGCTTCCTTCATGCCGATCCCCATCCCGGCAACCTGCTGGTGACCGACGACGGACGGCTGGCCTTGCTGGATCTGGGGATGGTGGCGCGGATCGATCCGGCGATGCAGGAACACCTGCTGAAGCTGCTGCTCGCCGTCATCGAAGCGAAAGGTAAGGAGGCGGCCGACATCACTCTGAGAATCGGTATTCCGCTGGAGGACCGCGACGAGGTGCGCTACCGCCGTCAGGTGGCGGACCTCGTGGGCAGCTTCCAGAGCCTCCCGGGCGGGCAGCTCCAGGCCGGACACGTTTTCATCAACCTGACGCGCCTGGCCGCCGAGTGCGGCGTTCGGCCGCCTTCGGAGCTGGCCATGATGGGGCGGGCCCTCCTGCACCTGGACGAGTCCTCCCGTGCGCTGGCCCCGGATTTCGATCCCAACGAGACGGTGCGGCGGCATACCGATTCGCTGCTGCGCCGGCATCTGCTGAAGCAGCTCTCGCCGGGGAACCTGTTCACCTCGGTCCTCGAGCTGCAGGAATTCCTCCAGCAGCTCCCGGCGCGGATGAACGCCGTGCTCGACACCCTGGCCGGCAACAAGATTCAGCTCAAGGTGGACGCCTTCGACGAGTCGCGCCTGATGGACAACCTGCAGAAGATCGCCAACCGCATCGCCCTCGGCCTGGTGCTGGCGGCGCTCATCGTGGGCGCGGCGTTGCTGATGCAGGTGCGGACGGCCTTCACCCTCTTCGGCTATCCCGGCATCGCCATGCTGCTCTTCCTGCTGGCGGCGGCCTGCGGTTTCATCCTGGTCCTCAGCGTGTTCCTGAACGACGACTGGCGGGTGTGGCGGCAAAGGCCGCGGCAAGGACCCTAGCTGGGTGGGCGCCAGAGCGAGACGTCGAAGCTCGGCATGCCGCTCGGGCCGGTCATGAACCCGAGCAGGATGTCCTCCAGCTCACGCAGGCTCGGCGTCTCCATCAACACCTGCCGCTCGGCCGGAGAGAGGGGAATGGCATGAGCGATCGCGGTTACGATCTCCGTGCCTGCCATGTTGTCCATGATCGACAAGTCGAGGTCTGACTCGTTGGCCTCCACTCGCTGGCGAATCAGGTCGCGCAGACGGGGAAACTCGAGATCGGTTTCAACCTCCTCGGGATCGTCGACGAACTCCGCGTAGTCAACGGTCACCCGCCGGTAGCCACGCTCGCAGGGCTCGTCACCGAGGATGCGGCAGCGGATCAAGCCGCCCGCGAGCACCAGATAGCGTTCCGCGCTCGTCTCGTGGCACTCGCCGATGTAGCCTACGCAGCCGACCGAGTAGATCGCCTGCTCGCCTGGCGGAGAAGGGGTGCCGAACGCCTGATCTTCGAGAGGCTGGACGATCGCTACATAGCGGTCAGCGGCGAGGGCGTCGTCGACCAGGTTGCGGTCTCCCAGCGACTCCGCGGCGAAGGGCACCACCGTTCCCGGGAGCAGCAGCGGCTGGTCGAGAGGGAACAAGGGAAGGACCTTCGGCATCTCTGCCGCGTTGGGGCGCTCATCCTCATCCCAGACTCTTTGCACCATTTCCGGCGACCTCAGTTCGCCCTCGAGGACGGCGACGGATCCGGCGTCGTCGTGAGGAAGTTCAGCGACAGGAGCTCGAAGAGCCGCTCGATCAGCTCGCGGAAGGTCCGCGTCTCCAGCAAGGCCTGCTTCTCGGTGGCGGCGAGCGGCACCGTCTGGGCCATGACGCGGACGAGCTGGTGTGCGCTCATCGACTCCAGAGGCGTCGCCTCGCGTCCCGACTGGCGCTTCGCGATCTCGAGCAAGGCGTTCCTGAAGCCCACCAGGTCCCAACCGGCGAGGTCTTCCTCGACGGCGCGCAGGTCCTGCGCGAACTCGTCGTAGTCGACCGCAGCCCGCGGCAGCCCGCCTCCGGTCAGCTCTTCGCGAACGCGGAAGCGGATAACCCCTTCAATGATGACGTGATGGCCTTCCTCGTCGCGCGTCAGCCGGCGGATGCGGCCAAGACCGCCGACGCCGAAGTACCGGGAATCCGCGCGTTCGCCCGCCGGGCGAGACTGAATCACCCCCACGAAGCCGCCCGCCTCTTCCGCGGCGTCGAGGCTCTCCTGGCTGCGCGATTCGGTGACCGTCAGCGGCAGAGTCGTCTCCGGCAACAGGATGTACCGGTCGATCGGGAACAGATAGACCGTGGATGGCAGATCGGCGATCCGGAGCTCGGGGTTCATCGGAAGGGGATGATAGCAGCCTGGACGGCGGGCCGCCGCTCCGGCGCCGCTACGCGAGCGGGCCGCCGGAACGATAGCGAAGAGGAGGCTATGGGCAGTTGAGATCAGAACAGCCCCAGCCCGGCGCCGGCGAAGGCGGCAAGGGCCAGGCCAGAATCAGGAAGAGGATCTTCTTGCGCATCGGACTCGGCTCCTTTCGGTTCTTGCTACAAGCTCCATTAGCAAGAGTGCCTTCCGGTCCGGGCTCCGTGACGGCGTATCCTCACGCTTCCACCGCCACCTCCGCCTCCCGAGGATTGAGAATCTCGACGTCGAGGTGACCGCCTTTGACGTCCACCCGCAGCAAGGCGCCGTCGTGGACCTCGCCAGCCACCAGAGCGCGGCCGATCTTCGATTCCAACTCGTGCTGGAGGAAGCGCTTGAGCGGCCGCGCGCCATAGACCGGATCGAAGCCCTGGCGGGCGACGAACTCGCGGGCGGGCTCGGTAAGCTCGAGGCGCACTCCGCGGTCCGCCAGGCGCTTGCGCAGGTCCTCCGTCTGGAGATCGACGATACGCTCGATCTCCTCCAGCCGCAGCGGCCTGAAGAGCACGATGTCGTCCACCCGGTTCAAGAACTCGGGCCGGAAGTGGGTCCGCAGCTCGCGCATCACGGCATCGCGTGCCCGCTCGGTGATCTCGCCCGCCGGGGTCACTCCTTCGAGCAGATGAGGCGAGCCGATGTTCGAGGTCATGATGATCACCGTGTTCTTGAAATCCACAGTGTGCCCCTGCGAGTCGGTCACCCGGCCGTCGTCGAGGATCTGCAGGAGCACGTTGAACACGTCGTTGTGCGCTTTCTCGATCTCGTCGAAGAGGATGACGGAGTAGGGCTTCCGCCGCACCGCCTCGGTGAGCTGGCCGCCCTCCTCGTAGCCGACGTAGCCGGGCGGGGCGCCGATCAGCCGCGAGACGGTGTGCCGCTCCATGTACTCGCTCATGTCGATGCGGATGATGTTCTCCTCGCTGTCGAAGAGCGTCTGCGCCAGCGTCTTGGCGAGCTCGGTCTTGCCGACGCCGGTCGGTCCCAGGAAGATGAAGGAGCCGATAGGCCGGCGCGGGTCCTTGATGCCGGAGCGGGCGCGGATGACGGCGTCCGCCACCAGCTTGACGGCCTCGTCCTGGCCGACCACCCGCTGGTGGAGGATCTCGTCGAGCCGCAGCAGCTTCTCGCGCTCGCCTTCGACCAGGCGGGTCACCGGGATGCCCGTCCAGCGCGAGACGATCTCCGCTACCTCCTCCTCGGTGACCTCCTCGCGCAGCAGCTGGCCGCCGGACTTCTGCTGCTCGGCGAGGCGCGACTCCTTCTCTCGGAGCTGGGCCTCGAGCTGCGGCAGCTTGCCGTAGCGCAGCTCGGCGCTCTTGTTGAGGTCGTACTGCCGCTCGGCCGCCTCAATCTCCTGGCGCAGCCGCTCGATCTGCTCGCGCAGGCCGCGCACCTCTTCGATCGACTTTTTCTCGGCCTCCCACTGCGCCCGCATGGCGTCGGCCTGAGCCTTGAGGTCCGCTAATTCGCGGCGCAGGTCCTCCAGCCGCTCCTGGCTCGCCTTGTCCTTCTCCTTTTTGAGCGCCGCTTCCTCGATCTCGAGCTGCATCACCCGGCGGGTCACCTCGTCGAGCTCTTGCGGCATCGACTCGATCTCGGTGCGCAGCATGGCGCTGGCCTCGTCGATCAGGTCGATGGCCTTGTCCGGCAGGAAGCGGTCGGTGATGTAGCGGTTGGAGAGAACGGCCGCGGCCACCAGGGCGTTGTCCTGGATGCGTACGCCGTGATGCACCTCGAAGCGCTCGCGCAGGCCGCGCAGGATCGAAATGGTGTCCTCGACGGTGGGCGGCTCGACCATGATCGGCTGGAACCGCCGCTCGAGAGCCGCATCCTTCTCGATGTGCTTGCGGTACTCGTCGAGCGTAGTGGCGCCGATGCAGTGGAGCTCGCCGCGTGCCAGCATGGGCTTCAGCAGGTTGCCCGCATCCGTCGAGCCCTCCGTGCGGCCGGCGCCGACGATGTTATGCAGCTCGTCGATGAACAGCAGGATGCGCCCCTCGCTCTGCTTGACCTCGTTGAGCACCGCCTTCAGGCGCTCCTCGAACTCGCCGCGGTATTTGGCGCCGGCGAGCAACGCTCCCATGTCGAGCGAGAAGATGGCGCGGTCCTTGAGCCACTCCGGAACGTCGCCGCGCACGATGCGCTGCGCGAGCCCCTCGACGATGGCCGTCTTGCCCACGCCCGGCTCGCCGATCAGCACCGGATTGTTCTTGGTCTTGCGCGACAGGATACGGACGACCCGCCGGATCTCCGCGTCGCGGCCGATGACCGGATCGAGCTTGTTGCGCCGCGCCATGGCCACCAGGTCGGTGCCGTACTTCTCCAGCGCCTCGTAGGCGACCTCGGGCATGGCGCTCGTCACCCGCTGGTTGCCCCGCACCGCCGTCAGCGCGGCGAGGAAGGCATCGCGGTTGACGTTGAAGCCCGCCAGCAGGCGGCCGAGCGCGCCGTCGTCGAGCATGGCGAGCAGCAGGTGCTCGACGGAGACGTACTCGTCCTTGAGCCGCCTGGCCTCGTCCTCGGCTCGTACCAGGATCTGCTGCAGCCGCTGGGTGAGATAGATCTTGCCCGCTTCGACGCCCGGTCCGGAGACCTTGGGGCGGCGGGAGAGCTCGCGCTCGATCTCGGCCTTGAGCGCCTCGGCGGGTGCCTCCATGCGCGACAGCAGACGCGGAACCAGCCCCTCCGGCTGCTCCAGCAGCGACAGGAGCAGGTGCTCGCCGTCCACCTCCTGGTGGCCGTAGCGCAACGCTTTGGTCTGGGCGTTCTGCAGCGCCTCCTGGGATTTCTGTGTCAGCCGATTGATGTCCATGTTGCCTTACCCTCGCTTCCTCTGATTCGATCTCGGCGGCTCCCTCAAGCATTGGCCTCTCTGCCCCGGGACGCCGAGGCCGCGGCGAGCTGCTCATACAGCTCCCGCTCGCGGTCCGTCAGCCGCTCGGGGACCATGATGCGGATCTCCGCCAAGAGATCCCCTCTTTCGCCGCCGGCCTGCGAGAGCCCCCGGCCCCGCAGGCGAATCTTTCTCCCTGAGGAGGAGCCCGCCGGGACCTTCACCCGCACTGGACCGGTGGGCGTCTCCACCTCCGCCTCGCTGCCCAGCGCCGCCTCCCAGGGAGAGACCGCCACGGTCGTGTGGATATCGGAGCCCTCCACACGGAACCGCGGATCCGGCTGGATCTCGATCTTCAGCAGGAGGTCACCCGGCGCGGCGCCTCCAAACCCCGGGCTACCCTGTCCGGCGAGGCGGATCTTCTGGCCATTGCGCACCCCGGCGGGGATCTTCACCGACAGATTGCGCCGCTGACCGGTGCTCGGATCGGTGAGGGAGATATCCTTCATCCCGCCCTGAATCGCCTCCTCGAGCGTCAGGGGGAGCGTCGCCTCGGTGTTGCCTCCGGCTTGGGTTCCGAAACCGCCGAAGCCGCCGGGCCCCGGCGCGCCCGCTCCGCGTCTGCCTCCGGCACCGCCACCAAACAGCATCTCGAAGAAGGAGCTGAAGCGGTCGCCGCCCCCGCCCATGCCGCCGAGATCGCCGAAGTCGAAGCCGCCGTTGCCGAAGTCGAAATGGACACCCTCCCAGCCCGGAGGCGGCGCGCCCGTCTGGCGCGCGCGGTTCCAGGCCGACCCGAACTGGTCGTACTTCTGCCGCTTGTCCGGGTCCTTCAGGACCTCATACGCTTCGCCGATCTCCTTGAATTTGAGCTCGGCCTTCGGGTCCTTGTTGACGTCCGGGTGGTACTTGCGCGCCAGCTTTCGGTACGCCTTCTGAATGTCCTCCTGACTGGCGTCCTTCTTGACCCCCAGCGTCGCGTAATAGTCCTTGTAATCCAATGGGATCCGCTCCTCCCCCCGCCGGCGCCGCGCCTGCCGGCTCAGGCAGACTCGACAGGATTGAGTCTTCCAGACTCAAATTGTAGAACAGTGCAGCCGATTCTCCAATTCCCCCGAAAGAGAGAACGGCGCATAAAGTTTAGTGGAGGAGACGCAAGGGAGGGGGAATGCTCAACCGGTCATGGAGGGGTGAGGCCGAAGTGCTCGTAGTTCTTGGCGATAAACGCCTTCCACTTGTCGGGTACCTCCTCCAGGGGGAAGATCGCCTCGACGGGGCAAGCGTCGATGCACAGGCCGCAGTCGATGCACTCCTCGGGGTGGATGTAGAGCATCTCCCAGTCCTCGTCCTTGCCATAGATGCAATCGACCGGGCAGACGTCGACGCAAGCCGTATCCTTCACTCCGACGCAGGGCTCAGCGATGATATGAGTCATTCGGGCGCCTCCTTTGGCCGCCGGTTCAGAGGAACTCCACCCGCCACAGGCGAGCGATTATACCAAGGCGCGGGTCGAGTTTCAGGCGCGTTTTAGAAAGCGTTTCGGTGAAAAAGCCGGGACCTCGGCCTCGTCCTCCACGAAGGCGAGACGGGCCACCTCGCGGGCCGTCCATGGTGCGAGAAGGATGCCGTTGCGGTAGTGGCCGGTGGCCACAATGACCGGCCAACCGGGCAGGGGACCGAGAATGGGGAGATCATCCGCGGTGCCTGGACGGAGACCCGCCCACACGGTCTCCAGGCGGGCATTGCCGATGCCCGGCAGCAGGCGCCGGACGAAGGCGAGCAGATCCTCAACGCCTTCGACCGTGTTGTGCTTGTTGAAGCCGGCCTCTTCCAGGGTCGAGCCCACCAGGAGTCCGGTCGGGCCGCGGCGTACGACGTAGGAGGTGCTTCGCCGCACGCTGCCGCTCCACGGCCACTCGATGCCTCCCAGCAGCACGATCTGGCCACGCACGGGGCGTACCGGCAGGGGAGGCAGCTCCGGAATATGGCCGCTCCAGGCGCCGGCGGCAAGCACCAGCAGCCGGGCTTCCTTGCGCCAGTGGTTGCCGGAGACCAGCACCGTTCCCTCGGGTCGGCGCTCGACCTGCTCGGCCTCGCTGTCGTAGTGGATCAACACGCCGAGCTTCCGCACGGCCTGCGCCAGCGCGGCGCAAACCTGCACGTTGTCCACCCGGTGCTCGCCGGGGAGATGGAGGGCCCGGCGGACCTGCGGCGTGATGTCGGGCACCCACTGCCGCAGGGCCGGCAGCTCGATCTCGCCGGCCGGCTCGCCCAACTTGCGGGCGAGAAAGGCGGTGCGGTCGAGCTCCGCCTCGTCCTCCTCGTCCAGGGCGACCAGGAGAGCGCCGCTGGTGTCGTAGTCGACGCCGAGGCCGGTCTCCGACTTGAGCGCTGCAACCCAGGGTCCCCACAGGTCGCGCGAGGCGCGGCAGGCGTCGAAGAACGGTCCGGCGGCGGCCCACTCGCCCAGGGGGGAGAGCATTCCGGCGGAAGCCAGGGACGCTTCGGCGCCGGCCGGCAGGCGCTCGACGACCTCCACCCGCAGTCCGCGCAGAGCCAGCTCGCGGGCGCAGGCGAGGCCGATGATCCCGCCGCCGAGCACCAGGACGTCCGGGTGGGTCACCGCGTCTCCCCGGCCTCCTGGGCGAAGGCTTCATCAAAGGCTTCGAGGGTGGCCGCGATCTCCGCCTCGCCGTGGGCGGTGGAGAGGAACATCGCCTCATAAGGCGACGGCGGCAGGTGGACGCCGCGGCCGAGGAGCCGGTGGAAGACGCGCGAGAAGCGCGGCCTGTCGGTTGCGTGAACGTCCTCCAGGCGGCGGACCGGACCGGAGGTGAAGAAGAGACCGAGCATCGAGCCCTGGCGTTGCACCCGGCAGGGAACGCCGTGGCGACGGCCGGCCTCCTCAATGCCTTCCTGCAGGCGCACGCCGCTCCGCTCGAGAGACTCGTAGTGGCAGGGGTCATCCTTTCCCAACTCGTGCAGCGCCGCCCGGCCGGCCGCGACCGCCAGCGGATTGCCCGACAGGGTCCCCGCCTGATAGACGGGGCCGGCAGGTGCGATCTGCCGCATCAGCTCGCGCGGTCCGGCATAGGCTGCCAGGGGCAAACCGCCGCCGATCACCTTGCCCAAGGTAGTCAGGTCCGGGCGGATGTCGAAGAGGTTCTGCGCGCCTCCCCAGGCCACCCGGAAGCCGGTCATTACTTCGTCGAAGATGAGCAACGCCCTGCGGCGATCGCAGAGGGCGCGCAGGCCGGCGAGGAATCCAGGCTCCGGCGGCACCAGGTTCATGTTGCCCGCGACGGGCTCGACGACGACGGCGGCAATAGCATCGCCGTGCTCGTCGAAGAGGCGCTCGACGGCCGCGAGATCGTTGTACGGCGCGAGGAGCGTGTCCGCCACGACCGCTTCGGGAACGCCGGGCGAGGAGGGGACGCCGATCGTCGCCGCGCCGGAGCCGGCGGCGATGAGAAAGGGGTCGGCGTGGCCGTGGTAGCACCCCTCGAACTTGACGAAGCGGTTGCGGCCGGTGGCGGCGCGGGCCAGGCGCAGGGCCGACATCGTGGCCTCGGTGCCGGAATTGACCAGCCGCACCATGTCGACGGCGGGTAGGGCCGCCGCGATGATCTCGGCGAGCTCCACCTCGGCGAGGGTGGGAGCGCCGAAGGTGGTGCCTCGACCGAGGGCCTCCTCGATGGCCGCCACGATGGTGGGATGGCGATGGCCCAGGATGTGGGGCCCGTAGCCGCCGATGTAATCGATGTACCGCCTGCCGTCCTCCGCCTCCAGGTACGCTCCCGAGGCGGCGCGGACGAAGACCGGCTCGCCGCCGACGCCGCGGAAGGCGCGGACCGGGGAGCTGACGCCGCCGGGGAGGACGCGCTCGGCGCGTTCGAGGAGGCTCATTCCACCCATCCCGCCGCCAGCAGCCGCGCCGCGTCGCGGGCGGTGTAGGTCATGATGAGGTCGGCGCCGGCGCGGCGGATGGCGACGAGCGATTCCATCATCACGCGGTCGTAGTCGATCCAGCCGCGCTCGGCCGCGGCCTTGAGCATGGCGTACTCGCCGCTGACATGATAGGCGGCGAGGGGGAGATCGAAGCGCCGGCGCAGGGCCGCCAGGACGTCCAGATACGGCAGGGCCGGCTTGACCATCAGCATGTCGGCCCCTTCCTCGACGTCCAGCTCCGCCTCGCGCATGGCCTCGCGGCCGTTGGCCGGGTCCATCTGGTAGGCGCGGCGGTCGCCGAACTTGGGGGCCGAGTCGGCCGCCTCGCGGAACGGGCCGTAAAAGCCGCTGGCGAACTTGACGGCGTAGGAGAGGATCGGCGTCGCGGCGAAGCCGGCGGCGTCGAGCGCCTGGCGGATGGCGCCCACCCGGCCGTCCATCATGTCGGACGGAGCGATGATGTCCGCGCCCGCCTCGGCCAGCGATACAGACTGCCGCGCCAGGTTCGCGAGCGTCGCGTCGTTGTCCACCTCGCTGCCGTGGAGCACGCCGCAGTGGCCGTGGTCCGTGTACTCGCAGAAGCAGACGTCGGCGATCTTGATCAGGTCCGGCACGGCGTCCGAGAGCGCGCGCATGGCGCGCTGGACGATGCCGTCCGGCGACCAGGCGGAGCTGCCCACGGCATCCTTCGTCTCCGGCAGGCCGAAGAGGAGCACGGCGTGGATCCCCTCGGCGAAGGCCTCCTTGGCCGTCTCCACCAGGCGGTCCACCGACTGCTGGTAGACGCCGGGCATGGAGGAGATGGCGTTGGCGACGCCCTCGCCGGGGCAGACGAAGAGGGGGAGCACCAGATTGTCGGGGGAGAGCCGCGTCTCGCGCACCATGCGGCGCAGGATCGGGCTCTTGCGGAAGCGGCGGAGTCGGGTCTGTGGGAAGGCCATAACGTCCGGGTTTTATCGCGGCGGCGAGAAGAAGGCAACGCCCCGAAAGGGTGGGGTGGCTGAGGTGGGTATATATTGCCGCCGCGCGGCAACCGTCTTGCAGACCTCGCTCCCCATGCAACCCCTCGACCAGCTCTCCCGCCGCCAGCTTCTGGTGGTCACCGGCAAGGGCGGCGTCGGCAAGACCGTGGCCTCGGCGCTCGTCGGCCGCGCACTGGCCGCCGCGGGCCGGCGGACGCTCGTCGTCGAGGTCGATCCCCGGGAGAGCCTGCACCAGATGATGGGCACGCCTCCCTCCGGCGGCGATGTCGTGCCTGCCGAGCCGCGGCTGTGGGTGCAGAACTTGAAGCCCCGGCAGGTGCTGGACCGGGTGGTGCGGGATCAGCTCAAGCTCGAGCTGATCACCCGCCGCGTGCTGGAGAGCCCCGTCTATCAGCAGTTCGCCACCGGCGCTCCCGGCCTCAAGGAGCTGGCCATCCTCGGCCATGCCCTGCGGCTGCTCCGGGGCCTCGGCGAAATGGGAGATCCCGAGCTCGATACGGTGGTGCTGGACGCTCCCGCCACGGGCCACGGCGTGACGCTGCTCGCCGCGCCCGCGCTGGTTTCCGAAGTGATCACCAGAGGGCCGTTCGCCCGCATGGCCGGCGAGCTGGCGGCGCTGATCGCCGATGCCGAGCGTTGCGGCATCGTGGTGGTGACCATGGCCGAGGAGATGCCTGTCGAGGAGGCTCTGGAGCTGCGGACGGCGCTGCAGCAGCGGGTCCGCCGGGATCCCGAGCTGCTGGTGATCAACGGTCTGTATCCGCCGGCGCCTCCCGCTCCACCGGCGGGCGAGAAGGAGAACGATCTGGTCTCTCTCTGGCGCCGCCGGCGCCAGCTCAACGAGCGGGAATTGGCGCGGCTGCGGGAGTCGTGGAGCGGCCCGCGTCTCGAGCTGCCGCAGCTCCCCATCGACCGCGGCCCGGCGCTGCTCGCCACTCTCGGGCGTTGCCTCGCCGAGCCCGCCGCAAGGAAGGCCGCTTGGACCTGATCTCCGGCCGCTATCCCTTGGTCATCGTGGTCGGCTCCGGAGGGGTGGGGAAGACCACCCTCGCCGCCGCCATGGGCGTGCTCTCGGCCCGCGACGGATGCGACACCCTGGTGATGACCTTCGATCCGTCGATGCGCCTGAAGCAGACGCTCGGCGTTGGGGAGGAGGCCAGGCTGCGGGAGGTGCCGGTGCCGCTGGACGCCGGCGGCAGCCTGCACGCCAGCCTTCTCGACGCCCGGCAGACTTTCGACCGGCTCATCGGGCGCTACGCGCCGGATGAGGAGTCCCGCCGCCGAGTGCTCGAGAACCGCTTCTACCAGCACCTCTCGGGCACCCTCGGCGGCATTCTCGAGTACATGGCGGTCGAACGCCTCTTCGAGGTGGCGGCCGAGGAGCGCTACGGCCAGGTGATCCTCGATACACCCCCCACGCGCCAGGCGCTCGACTTCCTGGAGGCGCCCGCCCGCATCGTCGGCTTTCTCGAGAGCGGCGCGCTGCGGGTGGCGCTCAAGCCCTGGTTCGACGAGGAAGGGCGACTCAAGGCCACTTCCCGGTGGGGATCCCTCGGCCGCCGCGCCGAGCGCTTCCTCGATGACGTCGTCGGCATGGACCTGCTGCGCGACATGGCCGAGTTCTTCCAGGCCTTTGGGCCCCTTTTCGAAGGTTTTCGCCGGCGAGCGAGCCAGGTGGAGGAGCTGCTGCGGTCGCCGCGGACCCTTTTCGTCCTGGTCTCCGGCGCCGGCGAGGAGCGCATCCCCGACACGCTCTTCTTCGCCCGCCGGCTGGAGGAGGCCGGCTACCACCTCGGCCCGATCGTGGTGAACCGGGTCCATCCGCAATTCCTGCTCGACGGGGCGCCGCCGCATGCCGCCGATCCCTGCTCCCCGACCGGTTGGGAGCTGCTCGCCTGGGCCGGGGAGCGCG
Source organism: Thermoanaerobaculia bacterium (assembly GCA_036002325.1). Lineage (GTDB taxonomy): Bacteria > Acidobacteriota > Thermoanaerobaculia > Multivoradales > UBA5704 > DATARR01. Next base: position 23,718 of record DASYTJ010000113.1, read on the forward strand.
ACCGGCGCGGCCTCGTCGAGCTGGCGAAGCTCCTCTCCCGCGAGCAACCGGTCGTGGATCTGCCGCTGCTGCCGGAGGAGCCCACCGACCTCCCCTCCCTCGAAGCCCTCGGCCGTCAGCTCGAAGGCCGCCTCGCGGAGTGGGAGCGGTTCGTGAGCAGGACGTCTTAGGCTGACTCCGAGGATCTTTGCCGCACCGCGTCAAACCCCTTGACAGGATTGCCGCAGTGCGGTAAATTCACCCTGGCGCGGCCGCCCGGGAGTGCCGCGACCATCGAAGTAAGGAGGCACCCATGATCCGGCTCATCAAGCGTTACGAGAGCCGCAAGCTGTACGACACCGAGGAGAGCCGGTACGTCTCGCTGGACGAGATTTCGGCCTGGATCCGGCAGGGGCAGGAAGTAAAGGTGGTGGACAACGCCACCAACAACGACGTCACGTCCCAGACCTTGACGCAGATCATCCTGGAAGAGGGGCGGAAGGGGACGTCGTTCCTGCCGAGCGAGCTGTTGCACGACCTGGTCCGTCTCGGTGAGCGTGCCGTCAACAGCGGCATGGAGCAGGTGCAGCACGGCGTCGACCGCCTCATCGACCGTCTCGGTCCGGTGCGGCGGGCCCGCGAGGAGATGACGAGCCTGCGGGCGCGGCTGGAGCAGCTCGAATCGTCGCTGGCCGAGCTGGAGAAGGGGGAGCTGGCGTCAGCCGAAGAACCCAAGAACGCACGTCCCGCCGAGCGGTTGGGGGCGGGTCGGTTGGAAACCGAGGGAGACATCAAATGAGCGAGGCTCAGATGGCAGTGAGCACCGGCTTTGACAAGCTGCTCGCAGCCGGGCGCAGCCTGTGGCTGGCCGGGTTGGGAGCGGTGGCCGAGGTGGAAGAGGGGAGCCGCGAGCTGTTCGACCGGCTGGTGGAGCGCGGCAAGCCGCTGGAGGAGAAGCAGAAGAAGGCCGCGGAAGCGGTGACCGAGGGCGCGCAGCGCACCGCCCGCGAGCTCGGCAAGCTGCTGCAGGACACGGTGGCGTACGAGAGCCGGGGAGTGCTGAAGCGGCTGAACGTAATGACGCGGGAGGACTTGAAGGTCCTCTCGTCGCGCCTGAACACGCTGTCGAAGAAGATCGACGAGTATGCGGCGCGCCGCGAGGCTGTCTCTGCGGCGATCGCGACCCCCGAAACCCATGCCGTAGCCGGTACGCCGAAGGCGCCCCGGTCGCGTCAGAGCAAGACGACGAAGAGGTAAGCCATGGACCCCAACACGACTGGAACGCAGGAGAGGAACGTGCAGGACGAGATCAAGGATTCCGTGCACCGCATCTGGCTCGCCGGCCTCGGCGCTCTGGCGGCGGCCGAGGAGGAGGGCTCGAAGCTGTTCAGCCGGCTGGTGGAGCGGGGCCGCGACGTCGAGGAGAAGGGTAAGGTCGAGGTGGAGAAGGTGAAGTCCGAGGTCGAGAAGATGAAGACCAAGGCCGAGAGCACCTTCGAGAGCTGGGGCGAGAAGTTCGACGAGAAGCTCACCGCCGCCCTGCACCGCCTCGGCGTGCCGACCCGCGACGAGATCCGCAACCTGACGCAGCGCGTCGAGGAGCTCAACGCCAAGGTCGAGCAGCTCAAGCCCCGCGTGACCCCGGCCAGCGCCGAGGTTACGGAACCGTCGAACACGATCGCCTAACGGGGAAATTCTGGTGGAGCGCAGCGGCAAAGGTACCCGTACCAAGGTCCGCTTCCCCAAGATCGGACTGGCGCTCGCCGCGGGAGCCCCGGAGGGCGCCATCTTCGAGATCGGCGCCCTCCGCGCGCTTGACGAGGCGCTGGAGGGTCTCGACCTCAACAACCTCGACGTCTACGTGGGAGTGAGCTCGGGCGCCTTCCTGTGCGCCAACCTCGCCAACAATCTGACGACGGCTCAGATGTGCCGCGCCATCGTCTCCCACGAGCCCGGCGAGCACCCTTTCATCCCCGAGACGTTCTTCACTCCCCACTGGCGGGCGTTTCTACGCGGCGGAGGTCGCCTGCCCAAGCTGCTGGTTGAAGCCCTGTGGGACTGGATCACCCACCTGGGCGACCACAGCCTGCTCGAGTCGCTGATGCGGCTGTCGCGCGCCTTGCCCGTCGGGCTGTTCGACAACGAGCCGATCCGTGCCTACCTCGAGAAGATCTACAACATCAAGGGTCGTACGGATGACTTCCGCAAGCTCGGCAAGCACTTCGTGGTGGTGGCCACCGACCTCGACTCCGGTGAGGCGGCGCGGTTTGGCGAGCCGGGGCTCGATCACGTGCCGATCTCCAAGGCGGTGCAGGCGAGCGGCGCGCTGCCGGGCCTCTACTCGCCGGTGGACATCGACGGCCGGCACTACGTGGACGGTGTGTTGCTCAAGACCCTCCACGCCTCGGTTGCCCTGGAGGCGGGGGCGGAGCTGGTGATCTGCGTCAACCCGATCGTTCCCGTCGACACCGTGCGCGCCGTCGAAGCCGGCATCATGAAGAAGGCGAACCTCGCCGAATGGGGCCTGCCGACGGTGTTGTCACAGACGTTTCGCACGCTCGTGCACTCCCGCCTGCAGGCGGGGATGGCGGCCTACGAAACGAAGTTCAAGGGCGCCGACGTCGTCCTCGTCAAGCCCAAGCGCGACGATTACCTGATGTTCTTCACCAACATTTTCGGGTTTTCTGAGCGCCGGGCCGTCTGCGAGTACGCCTACGCGGCCACCCGCCGCGACCTCTTGGCCCGCTACGACGAGTTGGCCCCGATCTTCGCCCGTCACGGCGTCACGCTACGCCGAGATGTCCTGGAGGAGAAGCGGAACCTCTGGGGACAGGTGATGCTCGACCGCGAGAGGATCAGGATGGCCCATTCCCCTAACGCCACCGTCCGCCAGCTCGACGACGTTCTCAACCGGCTCGAGAGGTGGCTGGAGGAGAGCGAGGAGGAGGAGGAGGAGGAGGACATCGCCACCCTCCCTGCCGGGATCCCACACCTCGAAGAGTCAGCCACGGTCAACTGAAGCTTGAGCTGCCACGTAGTCTGTAGGGGCGCAGCATGCTGCGCCCCTACAGACGCCCGCGTCCCGTTTCCCGCTCAGAGCTGCACTATGGCTGCAGCCGACATCTTGCTTTTCTTTTATTTCTCTTTTGAGGGGGAATCATGAGGAGATCGTGTCTCGCCGCGTTCCTCGCGGCCGGGTGCGTGCATGCCGGCGCCGTCGTGGCGGCGCCTCCCGAGATCAAGACATCCTTCGATTTGCGGCTCCGCTATGAGGGGCTCGACACACCGTCGCGCTCGACTGCGGCGGACCGCACCTATGGCTTCAGTCTCGGCCGCGCGCGCTTCGGAGTGGATGCGGCCTGGCCGCAATGGAAGCTGCACGGCATGCTGCAGGCAGCCGGCGTCATCGGCCTGCCGCACAACGGCGCCTTCGCCGCCGGGCCGACTTACATGGCGGCCAACGCCGGCGACGATGACCCTTCCGAGATCGGGATCGCCGAGCTCTCCGCCGCCTATGCGAACGGCGGCTTCAAGGCCATCGTCGGGCGTCAACCTTACGCCGACGGCAACGAGCTTGCCACCGGCATCGCCTATCTCGACGGCGTCAAGAAGCGTCTCCTCTCGGACCGGCTGATCGGGGTCTTCGAATGGCCGAACGTCGGCCGACGCTTCGACGGCGCGAGCTTCGCCTACGGTCGGGGGAGCGCCAGTCTCTCCGGTTTCGCCCTGTGGCCGCTGACCGGGGCCTTCGATCACCAAGATGCCTTCGCGGAGCTCGACGGCGTCGCCGTTTTCGGCCTGACCCTGGCCGGCAAGCATGGCGCCTGGCTGCCGGGCTCGGAGCTGCGGGTCTTCGCGATCGAGTACCAGGACGACCGCCCGGTGGCGCGGCGGCTGGCGGGTGGCGATCTGCAGATAGAGACGGCCGGGGCCTCGCTTCTGTGCGGCAACACAACCCGCCACGTTCTGCTCTGGGGCGTGCTGCAGAGCGGTGACTGGGGGACTTCTGATCAGCAGGGCTGGGCCTACGTCGTCAACGCCGGCCGCAGCTTCCCGCAGCTCGCCGGCAAGCCCACGGTTCATCTGGGCCTCGAGCAATCCTCGGGCGACGACGGTCCCGGTGAAGATCACGGGACGTTCTTCAATCTCCTGCCGACCAATCACAAATACTACGGCGTGATGGACTACGTCGATTTCCCCAATCTGAGGGACGCCTACCTCGAGTCCGTCGTGTCGGCGGGGGAGAAGCTCAAGCTGCGCGCCGCCGTTCACGATTTCGCGCTGACGAAGCGGACCGACGCCTGGTACGGCGGTTCGGGAGCTTTCCAGGAAGCCAGCCTGGGGTACACCGCCAGGTTGCCCGCCGCCGGCCGTTTTCCGTCGCACGACCTGGGTCGGGAGGCGGATCTCGAGCTGACCTGGGCCGGTCCGCGAGGGCTGCAGGTGGGCGTGGGCGGCGGCCGTTTCTGGGGAGGCGACGCGGCGCGGGCCTTCCTGCCCGTCGCCGCCGACGGGAGCTGGACCTATCTCGAGCTGAGCTGGAAGCGGTAGGCCTGTATAGGGGCGCAGCATGCTGCGCCCAGGGCGGCTACGCAGGGCCGCCCCTACGCCTGCAGCCGTTTCCCCATCACCTCCGCCGCATAGAGGACGAGCGAGCAGCCGATGGGGAAGAGCACCTCGTTGATCCCCTTCGCCACCAGGTCGACGGGACCCATCGGCTTGGCGGCGGCGCGCGCGAGCACCGTCAGGATGAGGCCGCCGAAGGCCACGCCGATGGCGGCGCCCGTTCCCAGGTGAGTCCCAAGGCTGGCGCCTTCCTTGCGCTTGGTCAGCGCCCCGAGCGTGGCGCCGAGGACTCCATACTCGGCCGCTTTGAGGGCGGCGAGGACGAACGGCGAAGCGCCACCCGCCGCGGCCGCGACACCCAAGGCCTGGTTCACTCCCTTGTGAAGGGAGCGGGCGAGGCTGAACGCCACCGGCGCGGAGACGAGACCCAGCAGTCCCATGAGGCCGGACCTGGCCTTGCCCGCCGCCGAGCCCAGGGCGAGGCCGACGCAGACGATGAACGACCACGAAACCTTCTGCGCCAGATCCGAGATGAACGGCTTGGGAGTGCGCCCGCCCGTGCCGGTGTAGGCGGCGAGCACCAGCAGTAGAACCTCTAGCACGATCCCGAGGCCGATCGACAGCCAGGCCACTCGCAGCACCTTGCGCCACAGATCATGGGAGGAGCCGGCGCGGGTGGGAGCTGGAGCGGCGGGTTCCTGCGGCATGGACATCGGGGTGGCATCCGTCGTCATGGCTGCGCTCCTCTCGCGGATCAGGTCTTTGTCGGCGCCGGATTCTATCCCGAGCCGACCACCGCGATCGCCTTTTCCAGCAGCTCGTCCCGGCCTTCGGCCACGCCCTTCAGGGTCCGCGAGACGGGCACCGTCGGCAGGATGCCGATGCCGTGGTGCCGCGAGCCGTCGTGCTTGAGCACCCGCATGCCCGTCCACGCCACGTTGTAGCCGCCGGGCAGGCGGAAGGGATTGACGTTGCCGTTGGTCCCCGCCGTCGGCTCGCCCACGATCGCCGCCAGCCGGTAGTTCTCGATGATCCCCATATAAGTCTCCGCATAGCTGATCGCGCGGCCGTCGATGAGGAAGGCGACCTTGGCTTTCAAGCGCGGCTCGCGGGGCTGCACGGACCAGTTGGAGACCTCCCAGTCCCACCCCTGGCGGTCCGGACGGGTGACCACCGGCACGGTCCAGCGCGCCGAGCTGACCGGGTGGTCGATGAGGTGGGCGATGACGATCGTCGACAGATTGCCGGGATAGCCGCGGAGATCGAAGACGATCCCTTTGGCGGCAGCGAGGCGGTCGAGGGCGCCTTTGAAGTCCGCGTCGTTGATGCGGTCGATGTCGACGTAGAAGATGCCGGGCCGCACCTCGGCGATCTTCTCCGGCCGCGCCTCGAGCAGGCTGCCTTCGCCGTAGGTGGGCAGCGATCTCGTAAGGGTGGCGGTGAACGTCTCGCCGTCGGTGTGGCGCGCGTCGATACGCATGGTCTCGCCGCGCTTACCCCTGGTAAGACGGCTGACGACGCGCCAGCGCCGCCACCCCGGGGTGGCGCCGGAGACCAGCTTTTCCGCTTCGCTGAGCGCCTGCTCGACCGGCCGGCCATCGAGAGAGAGCACCACGTCGCCCGGGCGCAGGTCCCCGGCGCCTTCGCCGATCTGGGTGACGACCAGCCGGCCTTCGATCACCTCCCAGAACAGGGGCAGCTGGCCGGCGGCCTCCTGGGAGCTGAGATAGACGTTGCCGTGGCCGTCCTGGAGCGCCGCGACCATCCCGCGCAAGGTGGCGAGGAACGCCCGTTCATCCGGGTCGGTGGCCGCGGACGCGAGGGCCCGCCGCAGCTCGGCCGGCCAGTCGGCTTCGACGACGTCGAAGTAGGGGTAGAAGTGCTGGAAGACGTTCCACGCCAGTGCCACGGCAGCCAGGCGAGTGGTCCGATCGTTGCCGGACGGCAGGAATCCTTCCGGCTTGGCAGAGGCCGGCGGCCGGACTTCTGAGCCTCCATGGGGGAGCGTGCCGCTCGCGTCTCGGTAGAGCGCCAGCGGGACGAGCGCCGAGGCCCCGCCTCCGAGATCGGATACCAGGGGCTCGCCGGGCTTCGGCAGCGACGATGTATCCGGCTTGCGGTAGGAGAGGAGAAGGCTCCGCTTGCCGCTCTGCGGACGGTCCTCGCTGAGAACCGCGCTGTAGCCGCCGCTGCGGCTCGACCACTCTATCCGCCAGCCGGCGGGCCGGCTTTCCTCGCCTGCGGTCTCGAAGCCTTGGTTCTCGATCTCCGCCTTGGCCGCGTTCGCCTCGCCGGCGCTCTCCAGTGTGACGTCGTCCCAGAAGACGCGTCCTTCCCCCGTGAGTCCGAGAGAGATCTCGATGAGGACAGCGTCCGCGCCCACATCCACGGCGAGCTCGTACGTCCGCCAGGCGCTCGCCGTGATCGGCTGACCCTTGCCCTCGCTGGAGAAGCTCACCGTGTCGTCCGAGCGATAGACCTTGAGCCCCATCTCGGCCGGCGCCGTGCCCGGCACCTCCGCGCGCGCCGCGACCCGCAGGCGTACGCGCTGGTCCCGGAAGGGTGCCGCGTCCACGTACTGCTGCACCCGCCCGCCCGCCGCCGCCGCGGAGCTGCCGATGCTGATCCGCTGGCTCTTATAGACCGGTGACGGTGCAGCGACCTGTATTCCCAGGTGCTTCCAGCACGTGGCCTCCGGATCCGCCGTGCCTTTCGGCGGCATCAGCTCGGCCGGCAGAGCGGGCCGCGGACCGGCGGTGGGGAAGACCCGCAAGGCGGGCGCGACCGGCTGGAAAAAGGCCTCCAGCGTCCGCGCCAGCTCCTCGGGGTTGCCGGCGTTTTCCGCGGCTTGCACCCCGGCCAGCGCCAGCTTCTCCCAGTCCGCGGCGGCCGCCTGATCGCTGGGGTGGAAGTAGCGGACGTAGCCGAGCAGACGGGTGAACGCGATGAGGTTCTCGAGGCCGCGGCCGGTGAGCGGTCGCGCCGGCTCATTGCCGACCCCGGCCTCGCCGAGCACCTCGAACGAGACCGAATCGAGCCATGCCGTGCCGACATTGGCGAGCATACAGCCGAGATTGATCTTCTCTGCGTCGGCCGTCACCTCGCCCACGATCTCGTAACGCTGCCATTGCGGAGAGGTGATGGGGCGGTCCGCCATGTTGTCGAAGAACCCCATGGCGCCCCCTTCGCGATCCACCCGCAGCCAGAGGGCCGCCTGGTTCTCCCCGGTAACCTCGGCGCGGACCGCCGCTCGGAAGCGAACCTTCTTGCCGCGATAGGGAGCCGCGTCGAACGACGTCATCAGGTTGCCGAACCCCCTGGCGTCCTTGAGCTCTCCGGCATGCGAGAGGCGAACCGCCTGGCGCCCCGTCTCCGGCTGCTCGGTAACGATCTCGGCCCGGTATCCGGCGGCAGACGAAGGCGACGAGACGTGCCATCCCGGCGGGATCTCTCCGGGCTGCCCCTGCTCGAAATCGAGATTGCTGGTGAGAGCCGGCGCGGGGCTGGGCGGCTGAGCCGGGACAACCGCAGTGCCGAGGACGACGAGGGTCAGATAGAGCCGGGTGCGCAGCTTCATGGAGCCTCTAGCTCCGGTCCCGATGCAGCGCCGCGACGATGCCGACGAGGAAGAGGATGGCCCACACCGGCCACGGCCCGTGCGCGCCGGCGAGGATCGCTCCGGCCACCATGCAGAAGCCGCCGAAGAGCGTGCCCCGCAAGCCGTGCAGCGGGTTCTCGGGCCGGCGTCTTGCGACCTGCTCCAGCAGCCGCAGGCCCTCGGTGATCAGGCTCGGCGCCTTGGCCACCGCCTCGAGCACGTCCGGTCCGGCCCGCAGGAGCTGCTTGAACAGGTACTGCGGACTGAATTGATCGCGGAAAATCGCGCTCGCGTGCTCCTGCGACACCGCTGCCACGTCGAGGCCGGGCTTGAGGATCTGGCCGACCCCCTCGAACGTGATGAGAGCCTTGACCATCAGCACCATCTCCACCGGAAAGTAGAGGCGGTGCGTGGCGCCGAGGTTGACGGAGCGCATGATGAGCTGACCGAGCGAGAAGTCGCGGAAGCTGGAGCTGCGGTTCCAGCGCAGCAGGATCTCGGTGACCTCGCGGCGGAACCCGTGGGAGTCGGCTCCGGGGCCCGGCTGCGCGAGGGCGGTCAGGTAGCGGGCGGCGCCTTCGGCGTCGCCCATCACCAGGGTGTAGTAGTAGTAGAGGAAGGTGCGCCGCAGATCGCTGTCGAACCGGCCCACCATGCCGAGGTCGATGAAGCCGACGCGCGGTCCCGGCAGGATCAGCAGGTTCCCCGGGTGCAGGTCGGCGTGGAAGAAGCCGTCGCGATAGAGCATGCGGATGATGCTCGCGGCGCCGAGGTCCACCAGCCGGTCTCGCTCCTCCTCGGTGAGGTTCTGCGTCTCCGGCGCTCCCGGCTTGAAGCCGTTCAGGAACTCCATGCACAGCACCCGGCTGGCGCTGTACCGGCGGTAGATGCGGGGAAAGACCACGTCCGGCATGTCGTGGAAGTTGGCGGCGAAGGTCTCGGCGTTGTCCGCCTCGCGGTGCAGGTCCACTTCGCGGCGGGTGTAGTCCACGAACTCCCGGATGAGCTGCTTCGGCCGATACTGCGGAATCAGGCCCTGCAGGATCAGCCCGAGCAGCCGCAGCAGGATGGCGTCGCGCGTCAGCGTCTCGCGGATGCCCGGCTTGACTACCTTGATGATCACCGAGTCGCCTTCGCGCGTCGTCGCCCGGTGGATCTGGGCGATCGAAGCCGAGCCGGTGGGGATCGGATCGATCCACGAGTACATCTCGGAGACCGGCCGCTGCAGGTCCTCCTCGATCAGCTTGAGATAGCGATCGAAGGGGACGACGGGCAACCGGTCGAGCAGGTTTTTGAGCTCGTCGGTGATCGACGCCGGCAGGATGTCCTGGCGCAACGCCAGCACCTGGCCCAGCTTGATGTAGGTGGGTCCGAGGATCTCCAGCCGCCGCCGGAGCTGGACGGGGAAGGGGCGGTCGACGATCGACTTGTCGAGGAACGGCCGCACCAGCGCCGCGATCAGCCGCTGAATCCAGAACAGCAGGCGAAGCCGCCGGCCCTTGCCGAGAGCCTTCCCGGCCCGCGCGTGCGAGACCAGCCCGCCTAAGGCCAAGGCGATCAGATGGCGCTGCGTGGTGAGGAAGCGACGGAGGATGCCGTGCGGCGGCCGGTCCGGCAGCATCTCGAAGCCGGGAATCGGGCCCGACGACGGCGGCTCCGGCTCCACCGGCGCCGGCAGCACGGCAGGAACCGGCGCCGGCGGCGGCGCCTCGGTGACGGCTGGGTGTAAGTCCGCCATTGTGGTCTGAGTGTAGTCTAGCCGAGTTGCCGATGGGACGGATCTCGGCTGCTCGACCTCACCCCAACCCTTCTCCTAAAGGAGAGGGGCCAGGGGGTGAGGTGGCGCGGGCAGGACGGTCCTTATCTGTTCCGCCCGTACTGCTCGTGGCTCGACACCCAGTCGAGCGACGAGATGGCGGCGGCGAGGGAGATCTCGCCGGCCAGCACCACGCCGGCGATGATCTCGGCCAGTTTGTTGACCTTGCCGCGGCCGTAGCAGCCGAGGATCTCCAGGCACTCGCGCTGCGTCGGCAGCCCCGTGCCGCCGCCGTGAGTGGCCACGATCAGCGACGGCACGGTGATCGAGATGTAGAGGTCGTTCTCCCGCGTCAGCTCGGTATAGACCACGCCGGCCGACGACTCGGAGACGTTGGCCACGTCCTGGCCGGTGGCGATGAACATGGCCGTGATGCCGTTCGGCGAATGGGCGCCGTTGTTGTTGGCGCCGGAGAGAAAGGCGCCGACGTTGGAGATGTTGGCGTGGTAGGCGAGCGTCTCGGGGTCCACTCGCATGTGCTGGATCAGTATGTCGCGCGGGATCGTGCACTCGGCTGTCACCCGCTTGCCGCGCGTGCGCATGATGTTGATCTGCGACGCCTTCTTGTCGGTGGCGAAGTTCGACTCCAGGTAGAAGTGGCGGATCTTGTCGTGGTTCTCCAGGATCCAACTGCAGGCGGCGAAGGTGGCGCGCCCGACCATGTTCTGGCCGGCGGCGTCGCCGGTGGTGAAGTTGAAGCGCAAGAAGACCAGCTTGTTCGAGAGGTAGCGGTCGATGTAGACCAGCTTCGCCACCGACGATGTGGCTTCCGCCTCGTCGCGGATCGTCGCCTCGTTCTCGTCCACCCAGGCGACGAAGTCGCGGCCGTCGCGGGCGTTGTCGAAGACGAACACCGGCGCCCGCTGCATGCTGTCGCCCACCACCGTGCAGGTCACGCCGCCGGAGAGGTTCAGCACCTTCATGCCGCGGTTGTAGGAGGCGACGAGCGTGCCCTCGGCGGTGGCCAGCGGCACAATGAAGTCCCCCTGCGCGTGCTCGCCGTTGATCCGGACCGGTCCGGCAAAGCCGATCGGCACCTGGGCCACGCCGGTGAAGTTCTCGATGTTCCCCTTGGTCGCGGCGGCATCGAAAGAGAACTTGTCGATGTGCTGCAGCTTATGGCCCGAGTACTCCTCGACGAACTTCTGCCGCGCCTTGACGATCTCCGGCGTGTAGTCGTCGTTCTTGTCGTGCGGCACGGTGGTGCGCTTGACCTTCTCGGCGATGGCGTCCTTGACCTTGAACGACAGCGAGCCGAACGGCGTGGTCTCGAAGGCGAGGGCGATCTCGTGCTGCCCTTTCTCGAGCTGCTCCGTGCGGGCGTGGATGTTGACCACCTTGGCGAGCGGGAAGGCGACGGCCGAGGCGGGGCTGATCGCCGAGGCGGCCACCCGGTCGCCGTTCAACTCCAAGGTGAGGCGGTCGAGCGGCACCGCCCGGTCGTCGATCCGCACCTCCTGCAGCTTGGTCAGAGTAGCGTTGCTCAGCCGGTTCTTGAGGCTGAACCGCACGCCATCCTCGACGTTCTCGAGACTGCCGAGGGTGTACATCTGCTTGAGAATGAGACCGGGTATCTTCATGCCGTCACCTCGCCGGGGGCCGTTTGGAAGCGGGAAGTCTATCGCGGCGGAGGAGGGGTTTAAAGGGAGGTGCAAGCCCCCGGCGCCGCGATTCAAGCTTGGTCCGCCTCGCCGCAGGCTTCGAATGAAGCTTCAGGCGTCTCGCCGGAAGCTTGAATTTCCGGCTGCAAGCTTGCGGCGTCTCGCCTGAAGCTTGAGCCGCGGCTCCACACGCGAACACTGGACGCCCATAAGCCTTGTCCTTCCAGGAAGATCGCGAAGGGATCCCGATTCAGGACCGCCTTGCTAGGCTGTCCCCTCTCCCCAAAGTATCGACACCTTCAAATGTGAAGAAGTGCGCGCCGGCTGGGTGACAGCCGCCGGCAGAGGATTCAACCGCTCTCTCGAGGAGGTCCGACCGTGCGTAGAAAGCTCGCTGCCCTCTTGTTCGTCCTCATCGCCACCGCCGCTGGCCTGGGTCTGTTCACGGCGAAGCCTGCCCAGGCGGTCCATTGCAACGGCTTCCTGGTCTGCTGTCCCGATACCAACCGTTGCTACTGCTGTCTGAAGCCCTGTCCGATTCAGTGTCCGTAGCTCCCTGGACCTTCTCGTAGAGGAGATTCGATGAACCGAAAGAAGCTCGTCCTCCTGGTCCTGGCGCTGGCGGCGTTCGTCGGCGCTCTGGCGTCCGCTCCCGCCGCTGCCAACCACCGGTGCGGGTTCGTCTGCACGGCTCCGGACTGCTGCGTCTACTGCTGTATCGAGTGGCCTTGCCCGCCGCCGATCTGCGACGTCGAGTAGAAGGCCTCGTCTCGCCCTGATGATTCCCTTTCCCTCTCCGGCGCGAGGGGGAAAGGGTCTCTCCACTTTTTCGGAATTCTTGTCCCGCCATCGGCTTCTCAGGCACCTCTCTCATTAGGAAGCACTGAAATTTTTGTTCGGGAGGGTTCTGTGAGCCTGTGGCCTGTGCTGTTTGGCGTCTACTGGTCGTCAGTGCTGGCGTGGTGTCTCATGGCGTCCCGTCTCTGTGAGAGCCTGAGCCGGCGGCATCCTCTCCTCTATGAAGCGCTCGGACGGCCGACGCCCCTCTCGGGCAGCCATCTGCGCGCCGACGTCGCCCTGCTGCATTTCCTGCTGGTCCGCCGCTACCGGTTCCTGAACGACCGGCGGATCGCCCGTCTCTGCGGGGCGATGCGGGCGCTGCTCTGCCTCTACGTCCTCTTTTTTCTCTCGATGCCTGGACTGATGATGAGGTGAGCCGAAAAGCTCGTCCCTTCGAGACTCAGCAGACTTCTTCGAGCACCGGCTCCGGCAAGGCGGTGCCAAGCCCCGCCCCCCGCACCTGCGGCGGCAGATGGCGCAGGCCGGACTCGGGATCTTTCGGCGGGATCCAGCTCATGGCGTGCTCGGCCATGGCGGTGATGGTAAGGCTGGGGTTCACCCCGAGGTTGCCGGGGATCATCGAGCCGTCCACTACGTAAAGGTTTTCGTAGCCGAAGACGCGGTTGCGCGAGTCGATCACCCCTTCTTCCGGCGTCGTGCCCATGGCCGCGCCACCCAGGATGTGCGCGGTGGTGGGGACGTTGAGCACCACCTCGTTGATCGAGCTGGAAGGGTAGGCGCCCGTCCGTCGGGCGATGTGGCGGGCGGCCTGGTTGGCGATCGGCAGGTAGGCGGGAATCGGTTTTTGTCCGGCGTCGCGCCGGCTGGTCAGTCCGCGGCCGAACGGCCAGAACCAGCGGCGCGCGCGGACGAGGCGGAAGGCGCTGTCGAGGTTCTGCATCACCAGCACGATCGTCGAGCGCTGCGCCCAGTGGCGCGGATTCAGAGTGCGCAGGAAGTCGACCGGATGGCGCAGGCAGGTGGCGAGCCACTTGAGCGGCCGGGTGAGCCGGGTGCCGCCGTCGACGAGCAGCGTGCCGAGGAAGCTCATCACGTCCGAGCCCTTGGGGTAGCGCACGACCTCGATGTAGGTGTCGGGATCGGGATGGAAGCCGCTGGCGATGGCGATGCCCCGCGAGTAGTCCACCTCGCTGGAGCGGGCCGTCGCGCCGCAGATGATCTCGCTGTTGGTGCGCACGTAGCTGCCGAGAGCGGGGGAGAGGCGAGGGAGCCGGCCTTCGTCCCGGCACTTGAGGAGGAGGTTGACCGTCCCCAGGGCGCCGGCCGCGAGCACCACGCCGCGCGCCCGAAACGTCCGCCGTCCCTGGAAGAGCTTGCGGGTGGACCACCGCGTGTGGACGAGCCAACCGCCGCGGCCGTCCTCTTCGATGCCCGTCACCAGCGTCTCGGGACGCACCTCCGCACCGAGCTTCTCGGCGAACCAGAGATAGTTCTTGTCCAGCGTGTTCTTGGCGCCGTATCGGCAGCCCACCATGCAGCCGCCGCAATAGGTGCAGGTGGTGCGCTCCGGTCCTTCGCCGCCGAAGAAGGGATCGCCGGCACTCTTCCCTGGCTGCTCGCCGAAGAGGACGGCGACGTTGGTGGGACGGAAGGTGTCCTCCTTGCCGAGGCTCGCCGCGAACTCGAAGAGCGCGCGGTCGCCTTCCCAGAGGTGCGGGTTGGGATGGACCCCGAGGATCCGCTTGGCGGTCTCATAATGGGGCGACAGCGCCTGCCGCCAGTCGATCCCCCGCGGCCAGGTGCCCCGTCGGAACGCCTCGTCCTGCGGTACCAGCAAGGTGTTGGCATAGACCAGCGAGCCGCCGCCGACCCCGGCGCCGGAGAGCACCAGCACGTCGCGCAGCAGGGTCAAACGCTGAATGCCGTAGCAGAACAGGGCCGGCAGCCAGAGGAACTTGCGGACGTTCCAGTTGCTCTGCGGGAAGTCCTGGGTCCGCCACCGCTTGCCGGCTTCGAGGACCAGGACCTGGTATCCCTTCTCGGACAGCCGCAGCGCCGAGACGCTGCCGCCGAAGCCGGAGCCGACGACGAGGTAGTCGCAGTCGTACGAAGAGCCATCTGCTCCGGCGGGCACTGCCTTGGGATCTGCCATGAGGTCCTTTCTTGCCGCTGTGAGACGTAGTTTACGTCAAGTCGCGGCATAAATGGTAGACCCGATATTGAACACCGGGGACCAGTCAGAACGATTGACACTGCCGCGTACTTACTTTACGGTGAGAGAAACCAGTTGAGAAAATGCAGGGAAGGAGGATCTGCGATGAGCGAACCCATCTCACAGGCGGCGGCTGGCGGCGGCAACGGAAGCCAGCAGCTCAACAAGCTGCTCGGCGAGAACACGGTGGCGTTCCATCAGCAGTTCACCCCTCCGAGCCTCACCAAGAGCGTGCCGAACCCGACGCTGCCGAGGCCGGGCGTCATCACCGGTCCACCCCCGGGCGGGACTCCCAATCAGAAGGCTGAGTACCTCGCCAACCGCTTGGCTTTCTATCATTTCGTCCAGCCCGACCCGGCCAAGGCAAAGCTGGCGGTCTCGGACGGCCTCGGCTTTTTTCAGGGACAGCTCGTGACCGGCCACCAGTGCATCCGCAGGGCCGACGAGGCGCTCACCGCCAGCCATTCACCCATCTGGTGGCGCGCCATCACCAGCCTACGGATCACCAGCAACGCGCTGGCGGACCGCGGCGGCGACTATCCCAAGCTGGAGTCGCTGGTGCTCCAGTGGATCCAGTTCCATACCTCGCTCAACAGCCTCGGCGAGATCCCGTCCGGTCCCAACGCGGGTAAAGTTCTCGTGCCTGGAGCGCGCTTCAAAGGCGGGCCCGGCCCCGGTCCGTGCTTCTGCGTCGGGCCGATCCCTAAGGAAGGGCTGACCGACGCGGTCAACAACATCATCTACCAGACGATCAAGAACGGCGCCATTCCGGGCGGCGTCCCGAAGAAGGTCACCACCCTGCGCGAGGAAGCTCCGGACCTCGCCGGCGTGGCGCTCGCCAAGCAGATCATCGACAGCGGCATCGGCTTCGGCGAGGCGACGACGTTCCTGCTGCCTCAGCTCCGCTCGAAGATGATTGCGCAGCGCTTCTCGAACGGGCACCGCATTTTCTTCCCTGACGGCATGCCGTTCGCCGGCAAGCCCGCCCTCGAAGCCCTGGCGGATTACGAATCGGGCCAGATGTGTCTGTCCTTCACAGTCGGCGCCTGCCCGCCGATCAACTTCATCGGCGAGCCGGAGCAGACGGAGGTGGAGGCGGTGCCGATGATCGAGCCGGAACCTGGCGGTCCGGGTGGGGGCGGTCCACCTCAGGACTGAGATTGCGCGGCCGTCACCGCCTCGGCCAGCTCCTCATCACCCGGCCGCGCCGCTTCGGCGGCCGGCTCGACGCCCCGGCGGCGCAGCTCGGCGGTGGTGACCGGCCCGATGGAGGCCGCCCGCAGCTCGCCGCGCCGGCTCTGCCAGTCCTCTCCGAACAGCTCCGCGAAGTGGCGGACGATCCGCGGGCTGGTGAAGGTCACCCAGCCGAGCGGCGAGGTGGAGAAGAGCTCCGCGACCCGCCGCGGAGCATCCAGGGGCAGGCGCTTGTCGTAGGCGACGACGGCGATCGCTTCGGCCCCGGCCGCGGTGAGACCTTCCAATAAAGCGGGACGGGCGTCCGTGGCCTGGGGAAGGAGCACGCGGCGCTGCCGGCCGACGTGCGGAGCGAGCTCCGCGGCGAGGCCTTCGGCGTCGGCCTGGCCGGCCGTCAAATGTGGCTCGATCTCCCAGGCCTGCAGCGCCGCGGCCGTGGCTTTTCCCACCACGGCGATTCGCAGCCGGGGAGGGAGCGCGCCGCCGGTCAAGGGCAGAAAGGCCTCGACGGCGTTGGCGGAGGTGAAGGCGATCCAGTCGTAGAGCGCCAGCTCGGAAGCGGCCCGTTCCAGCGGCCGCGGATCGGCCGGCGGCACCACCTCCAGCAACGGCAGCAGCTCGACCGCGGCGCCTGCTCTCTCGAAGGCCGCGACGAGGCCGTCCGCCTGGTGTTCGGCGCGGGTGACGACGACGCGGAGGCCGAAGAGCCCTTCCACCTAGGTCTCCATACAAGCGGCTGTAGAAAATCGCCTCGTCCTGCCCTTCGAAGCCTCACCCCCTGTCCCCCTCTCCCTGACGGGCGAGGGGGGACCCTCCACAACCTGTTGGCCGAAAAAGGTAGCCTCGACCTCGGCAAGGTCCCTTCGCAGGCGTTCCCCCTCGCCCGTCAGGGAGAGGGGGACAGGGGGTGAGGCTTCGAAGGGCGGAACCGTGCGAAGGCAAGAGGCGTCTGGACGCCCAGGAGCCTTCACCCCCGTATCCTCGCCAGAACCTCCTCCGCCCCGTCCTCCCGCAGAGCGGCGATGCAGGCGTCGGCAACCTCTTCAGGCTTGTCGCCTGCCGCCTCGCCGCGGGCGGAGTGCAGGCCGTCAGGCGTCGCCAGGATCGCAGTCAGCCGCAGTCCGCCGTGGCCGTCCGGCCGGGCCCAGGCGGCCAGGGGCAGGGTGCAGTCGCCACCGAAGGCTGCCACGACGCGGCGCTCGGCGGCGGCGGCCTGGGCGCTCGGCGGATGATCCAGGACCTGGCAGAGCGCCGCGGCCGGTCCATCCGCGCGAACCTCCACGGCGAGCGTGCCCTGGCCGGGCGCAGGGAGCAGGATGTCCGGTGGAATGGGATGAATGGGGAAGCCGTGGAGGGCCAACCGCTGCAGGCCAGCGCCGGCGAGGATGACGCCGCCGCCGACCCCGCTCTCCCGCCACTTGCGCAGCCGCGTGTCCACGTTGCCCCGCACCGGCTCGACGCGCAGGTCCGGCCGGCGCATCAGGATCAACGCCCGGCGGCGCAGCGAGCCGGTGAGCAGTACGGCGCCCGCGGGGAGCCCGTCGAGGTCCTCGGCGTCCTCGCTCACCAGCACGTCGCGGGGATCGGCGCGCTCCGGATAAGCGCACACCGAGAGCCCTTCAGGCAGCGTGACCGGCAGGTCTTTCAGGCTGTGCACCGCGAGGTCGAGCGAGCCGTCGAGGAGACCGCTTTCCAGCTCGCGGGTGAAGAGCCCCTTACCGCCGTGCTTCGCCAGGTCTCCCTTGACCACGTCGCCGGTGGTGACGATCGGCACCAGCTCCACCGCGAGGCTGGCGTGCTTCTCCTCCAAGGCGCGGGCCACCATGCCGGATTGCGCCAGGGCCAGCGAGCTCCGCCGCGTCCCCAGGCGGAGGAGGAAGGCGGGATCAATCGCCGTCGTCATCGAGATGGAACAGCTCGCGGACGAGATCGAGCCGGGAGAGGTCCTCGCCGTCCTTGGCGCGCAGGCGCGTGCTCGGGTGATGCAGAATCTTGCGGACGAGGGCGCGGGTGAGGCGTTCGAGCTCCTCGTGGGTTTCGGCGGGGAAGCGGGTGAGGGCCTCGGCGAGCTCCTGCTGGCGGATCTTCTCCGCCTGCTTCTGCAGCCGCGCAATGAGCGGCTCGGCCTCCAGGCCGCGGAACCAGGTGCGGAAGTGGGCGAGCTCCTGGTCGATGATCTCCTCGACCCGCGGGACCTCTTCCTTGCGGCGCTTCAGGTTGCGTTGAATCAGGTGGTCCAGCGAATCGACGGTATGGAGGAAGACGTTCTCGACGCGGCTCGCCGACGGCTCGACGTTGCGCGGCACGCCGAGGTCCACTACCAGCAGCGGCCGGCTGGCGCGGTGTGCCATCGCGTCCTTGACCTGGCGACGGGTGAGCACCGGCTCGTCGGCGCCGGTCGAGGCGATGATCAGGTCCGCGGTGGCCGCCGCGGCGAAGCGCTCCTCGAAGGAGAGGATCTCGGCGTTCGGGAACTCTTCCTGGAACTGCCGGGCCCGTTCGCGGCTGCGGTTCGCCACCTTCATCTCGCGCGCGCCGCGCTCGACCACCGGCCGCGCCACGGAGCGGGCGATCTCGCCCGCCCCGATCAGCAGCACCTGGCACTCCTCGAGGCCGCTGAAGATGTTCCGCGCCAGCTCGACCACGGCGTAACCCAGGGAGACGGCGCCGGAGGAGATCCCCGTCTCCTGCCGCGCCCGCCGGCCCGCCGAGGCGGCGCTGCGCAGCAGGCGCTTGAGGATCGGCCCGCCGGCCCCCACCGCTTCCGCCAGAGCGGTCGCCTGTTTGACCTGGCCCAGGATCTCCGGCTCGCCGAGCACCATCGACTCCAGACCGCTCGCGACTCCCAGAAGATGGTGGGCCGCCTCGCCGTTGCGCATCACGTAGAGCCGGCCCGGCCGCCCCATCTCCGGCACCCGCGAGAAGAACACCATCTCCAGAGCGGCGCGGTAAGCCCCTTCATCATCCCGCGGCTGGAGATAAACCTCGGTCCGGTTGCAGGTGGAGAGGAGGAAGGCCTCGGCCACCTCCGCCCGGGCGAGCAGATGGACGAGCAACTCCTCCGTCTCTTCCTTGTTGTAGGCGACCCTCTCGCGCAGCTCGATCGGTGAGCAGCGGAAATCCGTGCCCACCAACAGCAGCGGCGGTTCTTGCCGCGACGGGGAAGAGACTTCCAGGCTCATGACCGTTTGCGATTGTAACCTCCCAGGATCGCTTCCGACCTACCCGTTCGGGAGCACAACGGAGGCTATTTTGCGCTATCCTACTAATATGCCGCGTCAACATAGGTTGGCCGCCTCGTCCCTCCTCCTCGCGCTGCTCGCCGGGAGCGGCGCCTTCGCTCAGTCACCGGCCGCGTTGCCCCAGCTCGACGTCGCCACGACCCGGGACTTCCAGCTCCTCGCGAGCGCAGCCCTCGACGGCCTGGGAAACGTCACGTTGCTCTGGTCGCAGGGTTTCGTCGACGGGACCCCTGACGAGTTTGCCCGCGGACGGCGCTTCTCGGCCGCCGATACTCCGCTGGGGCCGGACATCGCCTTCGATCCGCGAAGGTCGCAAGCTGTCGAGGCGGTCGCCAACAAGCGCGGTGACTCCATCGTGACCTGGAACCGTCTGCTGACGGGCGGCGCGAGCCGGGGTGTCTTGCGCCGGGTGAGCCCCGTCCTGCCGGCGCTCAGCCTGGTCTTCGATCACCCGCTGCTCGACGTCGCCCTCGACGAGGCCGGCAACTTCGTGGTGATCTGGGTGGCCACGGTGCCGCCGGGCGGCCGGCTCCTCGGTCAACGCTACAACGCCAACGGCACCCGGCGGGGTCCGGAGTTCGAGATCACGGACTTCAAGACGGGCATTCCAGGCGCGCCCCAGGTGGCGATGAATCCCCGGACGGGCGAGTTCGTCGTCATCTGGCTGCAAGGCGATCCGGACGGCTCCAACCGCCGGCTCCTCGCCCATCGCTTCGGCTTCACCACGGGGCGCAAGGGGAGCGAGTTCCTGGTCAGCGACCAGACCTTTTCCAGCGAGGAGAAGGTGATCGCGCAAGTCGGGCGCGCCGAGGACGGCTCCTTCGTCGTCGCCTGGAGCCGGATCCGGCAGTTCCTCGAGCTCACCACCGACATCTTCGCCCGGCGCTTCGGCAACGCCGGCAACAGGCTCGGCGGCGAGATCGTGATCGCCGAAGATACTCCGATCACCGATGGCTTCGTGCGCCTGGCCGTAGCCCCCCAAGGGCAGTTCGCGGCGGCCTGGGACGACGGCGCGCCGCCCCTCTTCGTCCGCATCTACCGGCGCGACGGCACGCCCGCCGGGCCGGCCCGCGAGATCGCCAAAACCATCTTCCCGGGAGCGCCCGAGCTCGCCTTCGGCTGGAACAACACCTTCGTCCTCGGCTGGACCGACTTCGTCGGCATCCACGAGCCGGACGACGACAACTGGGAGATCAACTTCCAGCGTTTCGCCGCGGCACCGGGCGCCGAAGTCTGCCTTTTCCGCAACGGCCACTTCCGTTGTGACACGAACGGCGGCGGCGCACCGGAGGTGGATCACCTCTTCTCGATCCGCGGCGGCACGCCCTTGCTGGGCGACGTGGACGGCGACGGCCGCGACGACTATTGCCTGTTCCGCGGCAGCCGCTTCGACTGCGACAGCGGTCACGACTACGGTGTGGCGGAGTTCACGGCACTCTTCGGCCAGGCGGGCGACACTCCCTTGTTGGGCGACCTCGACGGGGACGGCCGCGACGAGGCCTGCGTCTTCCGGAGCGGCCACTTCCTCTGCGACACCGGCCGCGACGGCGGCGCCGCCGAGCTCGACATCGCCTTCGGCCTGGCAGGCGACCGTGCCCTGCTGGGCGACATCGACGGCGACGGTTTCGCCGATCCCTGCGTCTATCGGGACCGCCAGTTCCAGTGCGACACGGCGCGCAACGGCGGCACGGCTGAGACGGTGATCGCGTTCGTCTTCAGTTTCGGGACCATTCCGCTGCTCGGCGATCTGAACGGCGACGGCCGTGACGATCCTTGCCTGTTCGAGGCCGGAACGTTCATTTGCGACACCGCCCACGGAGATTCGGCCGGCAGGGTCATCATCGTCACCGGGCCGGGACGCCCGCTGATCGGCAACGTGGACGGGGTATAGCGCTCTACAGGAAGTGGTGGAAGTCCGTGAAGAAGAAGTTCACGGCCATCAGCGAGAAGAGGATGGCGGCGAAGCCGGTGAGGCTCGCCAGCGCGGTCTGCCGGCCCTGCCAGCGCTGGATCCGGCGCAGCAGCAGAGCTGCGGCGTAGAGCACCCAGGTGGCGAAGGTGAAGAGAATCTTCGGATCCTGCCACCACGCGTCGAAGTGACGCTGCGCCCAGATGGCGCCGGTGACGACGGCGCCGGTCAGCGCCACGAAACCCACGAAGAGCGCTCCCAGCATCATTCTCTCCAGTACCTCCAGCGGCGGCAGCTTGCCGTAGAAGGTGGAGAAGCGGCTTCCCTTGAGGTCGCGGTAGAGCTGCAGGAAGAGGAAGGCGTAGCCCGCGCTCACCACGAAGGCGGCGTAACCGAGGAGGGCGAGCGACACGTGCACGGCGAAGAAGGGCTCGTGGAAGATCGCGCGGTCCGGCGGGTTCGGCCGCGTCAGCACCGAGGACAGGAGCTGGAAGAAGAAGACCAGCGCCGCCATCCAGAAGCCGGTCGAACGGGCCCGGCCGTGCCATTCGACGAACACATAGACCACCGCCACGGCGAACGCCACGATGGAGAGCGCCTGCGACACCGTCGCCGCCGGGAACTGCCGCCACTGGGCGGTCAGCGCCGCGAGATAGGCGAGGTGGAACAGCACCGTGCCGCGCAGGGCAGGAGTCGCCATCCGCTCGGCCATGGGATTCGGAGCGAAGAAGAGAAAGGCATAGTCGATCACCACCAGCAGGTAGGCCAATGGCAGCAGGATCGTCGCAATGTCGAGGAAGGT
Source organism: Thermoanaerobaculia bacterium (assembly GCA_036002325.1). Taxonomy (GTDB): domain Bacteria; phylum Acidobacteriota; class Thermoanaerobaculia; order Multivoradales; family UBA5704; genus DATARR01. The sequence continues at coordinate 45,438 of DASYTJ010000113.1, forward strand.
CAGCACGGGGTTCGTCGGGCTCCTGCCAGATGCTAGCACCTTCTTGCCGCCCCTCCCATCCTCTGTTAACGTCGCTGGCGCTTGAGGTCGTGCGGACAACTCCGGAGCGCAGATGGCCAACGTCGTCATCGTCGGCATGCAGTGGGGGGACGAGGGCAAGGGGAAGATCGTCGATCTTCTGTGTCCGGCGTTCGACGGCGTCGTCCGCTATCAGGGCGGTCATAACGCGGGGCACACGGTCAAGTTTCGCGACCGCCACTTCTCGCTGCAGCTCATCCCCTCCGGCATTCTCCATCCCGGCATGCTCTGCGTCCTGGGCAACGGCATGGTGGTGGCTCCCGACGCCATGCTCGCCGAGCTCGCCCGGCTCTACGAGGCCGGCGTGCGCTTCGACGGCCGGCTGTTCGTTTCCAACCGTGCCCACGTGCTGCTACCCTGCCACGCGGCGCTCGACAAGGCGCGGGAGGAAGCGCGCGGCGCCGGCCGCATCGGCACCACCTCCCGCGGCATCGGTCCCGCCTATGAAAGCAAGGCCTCGCGTTACGGCCTGCGGATGGTGGACCTCTTCGCGCCCGACCTCGAGGAGCGCCTGCGCGTGCTGCTCTCGCGCGTCCAGGCCGAGCTGGCCAGCCTGGGGGGCGAATCGCTGCCGTCGCCGGCGGCCTACGCCGATCAATGCCGGGATTGGGGGGAGCGGCTCAGGCCCAGCCTGCGCGACACCGAGCAGCTCCTGCATGGCTGGATCAAAGAAGGCAAGAGCTTGCTCTTCGAAGGCGCACAGGGATCGCTGCTCGACATCGATCACGGCACCTATCCTTTCGTCACCAGCTCCAACTCGACCACCGGCGGAGCCTGCACCGGCACCGGCGTGCCGCCGACCCGGATCGACGGCGCCATCGGCGTGCTGAAGGCCTACACGACGCGGGTGGGGGGAGGCCCGTTCCCGAGCGAGCTGACCGACGCCAAGGGCGAGTTCCTGCGCAGCCGCGGCAACGAGTTCGGCACGGTCACCGGCCGGCCGCGCCGCTGCGGCTGGCTCGACACCGTGGCCGCCCGCTACGGGCAGCTCCTGAACGGCGTCGGCACGGTCGCCCTGACCAAGCTCGACGTCCTCGACGACTTCGACGAGATCCAGGTCTGCGTCGCCTACCGCCTGCATGGCGACACCGTTCGCGACTTTCCGCCGGACCGCCGCTCGCTGGAGGCCGCCGAGCCGATCCTGCGCACTTTCAAGGGCTGGAAACGCTCGACGGTCGGCATCCTGGAGTGGCAGGACCTGCCCCAGGAGGCCCGCGACTACATCGGCTTCATCGAGCAGGAGATCGAGGCGCCCGTCACCCTCGTCTCTACCGGCCCTCGGCGCGAAGAGACCATCCTCCGCAGTCACCCGGACCTCGAGCGTCTCACCGCCGGCCGGCTGGGACGGGTGCTCGAGGAGCGCTGAACCGGAGTCCATCGGCTATACTGCCGCGCCGGGGCCGTTAGCTCAGTTGGTAGAGCAGCTGACTTTTAATCAGCGGGTCGGGGGTTCGATTCCCTCACGGCCCACCAGGGATACCCCAGGCGCCTTCACCTGCCTCCCCGCATCCGCGAACCGTAGTAGAACCCCATCGCCGAGCCTCTCGCCCGGACGCACGCTCAGGTGATTCGTCCGGCACGGACCTCTGCGCCGGCCTCGATGCCGTCCTCGCCGTTGCCGGAGAAGCCGATGCGCAAGGAATTCTCGGGATCAGCCTTGCGCGGGCGGACGGCGGTCCGTGTTTCGCCTCCCTTGTGCCGTGCGGCGGCTCCCTTGCACAGCGCAAGGAGCGCCTTGCACAGGTGCGAGCGGTCCCTTGCACCGCGCAAGGGAGGCCTTGCACCGCGCGAGGGAGGCCTTGCACGGCGCGTGCGGTCCCTTGCACAGCGCGAGGAGTGCCTCGCACGGCACGAGGGATGCCTTGCACTGTGCGAGACACCCGTTGCACCCCGCAAGGGAGGCGTCGCGCTGCACAAGGAGGCCCTCGCACCATGCAAGGGGGTTCTCGCGCCGTGCAAGGGAGCCGCTGCACAGTACAAGGAGGGCGCTGCACCGGGTGTCCAAGTAGACTGCCTGGGGAGATGGAGAGCTCGACGGCCTGCCTCATCCAGGTCATGAGACGATCGATCGCGGTGCTCGGCCTGAGCCAGAACGAGGTCGAACGCCGCCTGGGGATGTCGCGGGGACATCTCAGCCGGCTGTTCGGCGGGCAGATCGACCTCAAGTTTGACCACGTCGTGCACATCGCCAATGTGCTCGGGGTGGAGCCCGAAGAGTTCTTTCGGCTGGCCTTCGCGTCCCGGCAGTCCGAACAGGAGAGGAGGTTCTTTTCCCCCTGATCAATCGGCTCCTGGAACGCGTGTGTTCGCCCGCCTCGACCGATGTCCCACGTTTGACGACTTAGAGGGCCGGGAATGGAGAGCCAGACCGCCAACCTGGTCAAGATCCTGAAACGGGCCATCTCGGCGCTCGGCCTTACGCAGAAAGAGGTCGAACAGCGGCTTGGACTCTCGCAGGGCTATCTCTCCCGCCTGTTCGGTGGACAGATCGACCTCAAGGTCGATCACGTGGCGCAGATTGCGAGGGTCCTGCAGGTGGATCCGGAGGAGATCTTCCGCCTCGCCTTTCCGTCCTCCCGGCTCGAACCGTCGTTTCAGGCCCAGTACTTGAGGCAGGCGTTCGGCGTCGAGGAGCCGAGGCCCGAGCGCGTGGGACCCTCGCAGCTCGAAAGAGAGATCGAGAGCATCGTGAAGCGGATGCTCGACGGCGTCCAGAGCGCCAAGCAAAACTCCGGCTCCTGAAGCGCCACCGCCCTACCCCCACGACCGGCTCCCTGCAAGGCGGCTAGCCGGGGCACCTCCCCGCCGTAGAAACCTCTCCTCACCCCGTACACCTTTGGCGGCCGCAGGAACCCTCCTCTTGACGGATATGAAATAAATTGTCAATGTGGTATGGTTGAAATAGCCAATGCGATTGGATGGTTGGTAGAGATACATCAAGGAGTGCAGCCGGGGCGTGAGGGGATTCTCCTGATTCTCGAGCTCCGGGGCCATGGAGGCTCCCGGCGTTGGTCCGAAAGGAGTCTGGGATGCACAGGCAGACGGCAGTGGAAGGGCAGTACAGGCAGGACCCGGTTGCGCAGCGCCTCAAAGCAGAGCGGGTGCAGGAGGAGCTGAAGGCGATGGCCGGCTGGGCGCCGGCGGCCGAAGAGGCGGCGATCGAGCGCGTGAGGGTGTTTCCCACGCCCGAGGTGGCTGCTCTCTATGGCGCGTTCGTGAGCCGCTTCGCGAGCGCCGCCGGCTTGTTCGTGACGGTGAGCTTCGCGGGCGGGCAGGTGGGCGTCACCGTGTCCGCTCCCCAGGTGGACGGCTGCCGCGGCGAGCTGACGGAGTCCGTCCTCGCCTTTGCCCGGCAGCTCTAACGAGGGCCCAGCCCTCAGAAAGGAGAAGCGAAGATGCCTGAAATCACCGCGTTTTCCAAGGTTTTCCGCGACCTGGAGGCCCTGGTCGCGACCTTCATCGAGAACGGGGGCCTCGTTCCCGGCCACGAGTCCCTCAGGGTCGAGCTGGAAGCGGCGCTCGTCAAGGCCAAGGACTCGAAGACCCAGCAGGAGAGCCTCCAGGGCAACCGTCTCGCCGCCACCTCGCAGTTCATTACCGACGTCGATGCGGCCAAAGAAGCGGCGCGGAGGCTCCGCAGCTACATCGTCTCCGTGCTGGGGCCGCGGAGCCCGTACCTGCCGCTGTTCGGGATCGCGATCAAGCCGACGCCCAACCTCGGCGTGCGCCGCCGGAAGGCCAAGTCGCAGCCGGCCACCGAGAAGCCGGCCCCGGCCAAGCCGGTGGAATGAACCGGAAAGGAGGAACCGAGATGGCCAACAACTCGTATGCCACGTTCATCGCGCTGTGGAAGATGCTCATCGCCGCGGCCCGGGCGCATGAGCTGGATCTGCCGCAGATCGCTCCTTTCGCGGCCGCCCTGGAGGAGGCCGTCGAAGACCTCAGCCTCGCCAAGGCCAGGCAGAGGAGCTTGCAGGAGAAGAGCCTGCAAGCCACCCGGGAGGCCAACGACCGGCTCGCTTGCAGCCGCGAGATGGTGCAGAGGCTGAAGAACTTCGTGATCGCGGCCTGGGGTCCCCGGGACGCCCGGCTGGCGGACTTCGGGATCCAGCCCCTGGGCCAGCCCCGTGTACGGCGGTCGGTAGAGAAAGGAGGCTCCCCCGGATTGACCCACTGAGGACGCTAGACCGCAGTAAGTAACCGCCGGGGGCGTGTATGCGGCACGCCCCCGGCTTTCCTGGAGAGCCCGAAGGTGAGTATAAGCCCGGATCGGCCGGCTGAGCGGGCTCCCGGAAGGTGCTGAGAATCACCTTCGCGTCCTCAGGTATCATTAGAAGTCCTCAAAACCTGGCTTGATTCAGTCCGAGCCGGACTGCTTGGGAGATCTATGCCGTCGAAGCGCGCCGTCCTGCAACAATTCAAGCGAGACGAGCTGCTGGCCGCCGTCGACCGTTTCGGCCTGGAGGTCCGCGACCGCCGACGGCTAGACCAGCTCATCGATGCCCTCGCCGGCTCGCGGAAAGCCCATCTCGCCGACATCCTGGGGGGCATGTCCCGCGACCAGCTCAAGGAAATCTGCCGCGCGCTAGACCTCGACGACACCGGCCGCGAGAAGGCTGTCCTCATCGCCCGCCTGGCCGGCACCGCAGAACCTCCAAAGGTCGTTGCGGCCGAGCCAACGAGCCCGAGGCCCGCCGCTCCCAAGCCCGCCGCGCCGAAACCGGCCAGAAGCCCTGAAACCGGGGCGAACGTCGGCTACGAAGCCGAGCTCTGGCGCATGGCCGACGCCCTCCGCGGCAGCATGGACGCCGCCGAGTACAAGCACGTCGTTCTCGGCCTGATCTTCCTCAAGTACATCTCCGACGCCTTCGAGGAGCAGCACGAAAAGCTCGTCGCCGAGAAAGCCCAGGGCGCCGACCCTGAGGACCCGGACGAGTACCGCGCTCTGAACATCTTCTGGGTGCCGCCCGAGGCGCGCTGGAAGCACCTCAAGGCGCAGGCGAAGCAACCCACCATCGGCCAGCTCGTCGACGATGCCATGGCCGCCATCGAGCGCGACAACCCGTCGCTCAAGAGCGTGCTGCCCAAGGACTACGCCCGCCCCGCACTCGACAAGACACGCCTCGGCCAGCTCATCGACATGATCAGCAACATCAAGGTCGGCGACGAAGCGGCCCGCGCCAAGGACGTGCTCGGCCGCGTCTACGAGTACTTCCTCTCGCAGTTCGCGAGCGCGGAGGGCAAGAAGGGCGGCGAGTTCTATACGCCGCGCTGCGTGGTGAAGGTCCTGGTGGAGATGCTCGAGCCCTACCGCGGCCGCGTCTACGATCCCTGCTGCGGCTCCTCGGGCATGTTCGTGCAGTCGGTGGAGTTCATCCGCGCGCACGCGAAGGGAAACGGAAACGGCGGCAAGGCGAGGGCCGACATCTCAATTTACGGCCAGGAGTCGAATTACACCACCTGGCGCCTCGCCAAGATGAACCTCGCCATCCGCGGCATCGACGGCCAGATCGCGCACGGCGATACCTTCCACAACGATCGCCACCCCGATCTCAAGGCCGACTTCATCCTTGCCAACCCGCCCTTCAACGTCTCCGATTGGGGAGGCGAGCGCTTGGCCGGCGACAAGCGCTGGCAGTACGGCACGCCGCCCCGGGGCAACGCCAACTTCGCCTGGGTGCAGCACATCGCCCACCATCTGGCGCCCGTGGGCGTGGCCGGCTTCGTGCTCGCCAACGGCTCGATGTCGTCCAACCAGTCCGGCGAGGGCGACATTCGAAAGAACCTGATCGAGGCCGACCTCGTGGATTGCATGGTGGCGCTCCCGGGCCAGCTCTTCTACTCGACGCAGATTCCCGCCTGCCTGTGGTTCCTCGCGCGCGACCGCAAGGACGGCAAGTTTCGCGACCGCCGCGGCCAAGTGCTCTTCATCGACGCCCGCAAGCTCGGCCGCATGGTGGACCGCACCCACCGCGAGCTGACCGACGAGGACATCGCCCGGATCGCCGACACCTACCATGCCTGGCGCGGCGAGAAGGAAGCGGGCGAGTACGCCGATGTGCCCGGCTTCTGCAACAGCGCGGCCCTGGAGGAGGTGCGCAAGCACGGCCACGTCCTCACCCCCGGCCGCTACGTCGGCGCGGAGGCTCAAGAGGATGACGGCGAGCCGTTCGAGGAGAAGATGCAGCGGCTCACCGCAATGCTGCGCGAGCAGCAGGCCGAGGCCGCGAGGCTGGATGCGGCTATTGCCGCCAACCTAAGGGAGCTCGGGTATGGCGGGTGATGGCGTTCCCAACGGTTGGCGTCTTGTGAAACTCGGTGATCTCGGCGAAGTCAACCGTGGGCGTTCGCGGCATCGGCCACGTTATGCCGAGCACCTATATGGCGGGCCATACCCATTCATTCAGACTGGCGATATCAAGAGCTCGGGTGGCCGAATCACCGCATACCAACAGACCTACAGTGAAGCAGGGCTAGCGCAGAGTCGAATGTGGCCGACCGGCACGCTCTGCATCACAATCGCAGCGAATATCGCTGAAACTGGGATTCTAACGTTTCCCGCTTGCTTCCCCGACTCGGTTATCGGTTTCGTCCCTGATGCATCCAAGTGCGACACCCGTTTCGTGGAATACACCTTCCGGTACTTACGCCATCAAATACAGAATGAGGCTTCGGGGAGCGTTCAGGACAATATCAATCTGCAAACGATTGATCGCCTTCGTTTTCCACTGCCGTCACTCTCCGAACAACGCGCCATCGCTCATATCCTCGGCACGCTGGACGACAAGATCGAGTTGAACCGGCGGATGAGCGAGACGCTGGAGGCGATGGCGCGGGCGCTCTTCAAGTCGTGGTTCGTGGACTTCGACCCCGTCCGCGCCAAGGCTGAAGGCCGCGACCCCGGCCTTCCTCAGCCCCTCGCCGACCTTTTCCCAGCCCGCCTCGTGCACTCGGAGCTTGGCGAGATTCCGGAGGGGTGGGAGGTGGGGAGCCTGGCCGACGTGGCGGAGCAGCTCCGCGACAGCGAAAACCCGATGCAGTCGCCAGATGTCGTGTTCGAGCACTTCAGCCTCCCGGCGTATGACGAGGGCCAGTGGCCGAAACATGAGGTAGGCGAGAACATCAAGAGCCTGAAGTGGCGTGTGCCAGCTGGCGTCGTTCTCTTGTCAAAGCTGAACCCAGAGATCGAGCGAGTCTGGCTCGTGGACGTTCGGCCTGGTGATCGCGCGATCTGTTCGACGGAGTTTCTAGTGCTTGCTCCGCGTCGACCTCATGGGAGGTGTTATTTGTATTGCCTTGCATGCTCACCATCGGTCCGAAAAAACCTTGAGGGTCTCGTCACGGGAACTTCGAAGAGCCACCAGCGAGCGCAAGTCGGTTCGATCCTGGGGCTGACGGTTGTTAAACCACCCCGGCCGCTCCTCAGTCGGTTTGAGAACGCGGCTGAGCCGCTTCTGGCGCGAGTTCTCGAATGCCGGCGTGAATCGCGGACCCTCGCTGTCCTGCGCGACACGCTGCTGCCCAAGCTCATTTCCGGTGAGCTGCGGGTACAAGACGCAGAGAAGTTCATCGAAGGGCTGTCTGATGGTTGAAAAGAGACAACTTGACCAGGAGCCGCTAATCCCGAAGCATGGCGGTTACCGGCACCTCAAGAGCTTCCAGATCGCACAACTGGTCTATGACGTTACGGTGCGGTTTTGCGACCGGTACATCGACCGAAGAAGCCGCACCCATGACCAGATGGTTCAGGCGGCGCGATCGGGCGTGCAGAATATTGCCGAGGGAAGTCTGGCCAGCGGTACCTCGAAGAAGATGGAATTGAAGCTGACGAACGTTGCCCGCGCCAGCCTCGAGGAGCTGCGGCTCGACTATGAGGATTTTCTGCGGCAGCGCGGCCTGCCGCTCTGGGACCGCGCCGACCCACGCCGCAAAGCGCTGGTGGAGCGGCGTTGTGCCACCGCTGATGAGGTGGCGCGGTGGGTTGTGGAGATGCATCGGGTGGAGGGACAGAGTGGACAGCGCGGACAGCAAGGACAGCAGAGGCAGTCCAGGTTGTCCACGCGGTCCAGCTATGCGGCGCTGGCGGCGAATGCTGCGCTGGTTCTGATTAGCGTGGCCTCCTCATTGCTGGAGCGCCAGCTTGCCGCACAGGCGGCGGCTTTCGAAACCGAAGGTGGCTTCACGGAGCGGCTGCACAGGGTCCGAAGCAATAGAAGGCGCGGCAAGTGAGTAGCTTCACTGAATCCGTCGTGGAAGAAGCCGCCCGCGATTGGCTGAAAGGCGCCGGTTGGCAGTTCGCCTACGGCCCTGAGATCGCGCCGGACATGCTGGCCGCGGAGCGGCGCGACTATGGGGAGGTGGTGCTGGCCCGGCGGCTGCGCGAGGCGCTGGTGCGGCTCAATCCCACATTGCCCGCCGAGGCGCTGGAAGATGCATTCCGCAAGCTGACGCGGCCCGAGGGCGCGGATCTGATCCAGCGCAACCGCGCCCTGCACCGCCTGCTGGTGGACGGCGTCACGGTGGAGTACCGGGACGGCGAGGGCGGGATTCGCGGCGCGCAGGCGCGGGTGATCGATTTCGACCATGTCCCGGCGAATGACTGGCTGGCCGTCAACCAGTTCAGCGTGGTGGAGAACAAGCACAACCGCCGGCCCGACGTGGTGCTGTTCGTCAACGGCCTGCCGCTCGCGGTGCTGGAGCTCAAGAACGCCGCCAATGAAGACGCCACGATCTGGAGCGCCTTCCAGCAGCTCCAGACTTACAAGGCGCAGATTCCCTCGCTCCTCGCGACGAACGCGGCGCTGATCGCCTCCGATGGCGTGCAAGCTCGCGTTGGCACCCTGACGGCGGGCCGTGAGTGGTTCAAGCCCTGGCGGACGATCTCCGGCGAGGCGGAGGCGGACGCCCACCTGACCGAGATGCAGGTCGTCATCGAAGGGCTGCTGGCGCCGCGGCGCCTTCTCGATCTGGTGCGCGACTTCATCGTGTTCGAGGACGACGGCAGCGGGCACATTGTCAAGAAGATGGCCGGCTATCACCAGTTTCACGCCGTGCAGATCGCGGTGGGCGAGACGTTGCGCGCGGCGCAGTTGCATCTGGGCGCGCGGCCGGCGCCGCGGCTGGTGCGGCCGGAACCTGCCGAGCGCTACCGGAGCTGCGTGCCCTTCGTGCCGCTCAAGGCCGCGGCCGGTGCGTTTAGCGATCCGCAGCGCGTGCCGGAGGACGAGCTCGAGTGGGTTGAGGTGGAGACCCGCCGCAAGCTACGGCCGGGAATGTTCGCGGCGCGGGTGGAGGGGCGCTCGATGGAGCCGGAGATCCCGGACGGCGCGCTGTGCCTCTTCTCGGCGCCGGTCGAAGGCACGCGGCAAGGCAAGACCGTTTTCGTGCAGCTTCACGACGAGGTGGACCCCGAGACAGGCGAGCGCTACACGGTCAAGCGGTACGAGAGCGAGAAGGCCTCGGCAGGCGGCTCTTGGCGGCATACGCGGATCACGCTCAAGCCCGCCAACCCAGACTATCCGCCGATCGTCCTTTCACCCGACCAAGGCGAACGGCTGCAGGTGGTCGCGGAGCTGGTCGAAGTGCTCGGCTTCGGCTCGCGAGAGAAGGCCAGACCTGGCGACCGGCGCGTGGGCGTGGTCTGGCACACGCAGGGCTCGGGCAAGAGCCTGACGATGGCCTTCTACGCCGGCCGGATCATCCGCGAGCCGGCGATGGGCAATCCGACCCTCGTGGTGCTCACCGACCGCAATGATCTCGACGACCAGCTTTTCGGAACGTTCTCGCGCTGCAAGGACCTGCTGCGCCAGCCTCCGGTGCAGGCGGCGAGTGCGGAGCATCTCCGAGAGCTTCTGCGGGTTGATGCCGGCGGAGTCGTCTTCACGACCATCCAGAAGTTCCTTCCCGAGACCAAGGGGGACGAACACCCGGTTCTCTCCCAACGGCGCAATATTGTGGTGATCGCCGACGAGGCGCACCGGAGCCAGTACGAGTTCGGGTCTCATCTGGTGAAGCGCAAGGACGGGACCGCGTACATGGGGCACGGCTTCGCCAAGAACATGCGCGACGCTCTGCCGCACGCCTCGTTCATCGGCTTCACCGGCACGCCGATCGAGCTGCAGGACGCCAACACCCGCGCCGTCTTCGGCGACTACATCGACGTCTACGACATCCAGCGCGCGGTCGAGGACGGCGCCACGGTGCCGATCTATTACGAGAGCCGTCTCGCCAAGCTGGCGCTCGACGAGGCCGAGCGGCCGAAGATCGACCCCGACTTCGAGGAGGCGACCGAAGGCGAGGAGGTGGAGCGCAAGGAGAAGCTCAAGACCAAGTGGGCGCAGCTCGAGGCCGTGGTGGGCTCGCCGAAGCGGCTGGCGCTCGTGGCGCGCGACGTCGTCGAGCACTTCGAGAAGCGCCTGGAGCCTCTGGAAGGCAAGGGGATGGTGGTGTGCATGAGCCGGCGGATCTGCGTCGAGCTTTACGACGAGATGGTGAAGCTGCGGCCGGGCTGGGCGGGCAACGAAGATGAGCAGGGCGCGGTCAAGGTGGTGATGACCGGCTCGGCGTCCGATCCCACGGAGTGGCAGGGCCACATCCGCAACAAATCCCGCCGCGAGAAGCTGGCGGACCGCTTCCGCGATCCCGCAGATCCTTTCCGGATGGTGCTCGTGCGCGACATGTGGCTCACCGGCTTCGACGCGCCGAGCCTGCACACCATGTACGTGGACAAGCCGATGCGCGGGCACGGCCTGATGCAGACCATCGCGCGCGTGAACCGGGTGTTCAAGGACAAGCCGGGTGGGCTCATCGTCGACTACCTGGGGCTCGCGCACGAGTTGAAGAAGGCGCTCGCCACGTACACGGAGAGCGGCGGCAAGGGTAAGACGGCGCTCGATCAAAACGAGGCCGTGGCCGTGATGCTGGAGAAGTACGAGGTCTGCTGCGGGCTCTTCGGACCGTACACAACGCCCGAGGGGGTCGTGCGGGGCTTCGACCGTGCGAAGTGGACGACCGGCACGCCGCAGGAGCGGCTCGGGTTGCTGCCTGTGGCCCAGGAGCACATCCTCGCCCAGGAGAACGGCAAGGACCGCTGCATCCGTGCCGTCCGCGATTTGTCGCGGGCGTTCGCGCTGGCGGTGCCGCATGAGGAGGCGCTGCGCATCCGCGACGATGTGGCCTTCTTCCAGGCGGTGCAGGCGGTGCTTGCCAAGCGCGCCCCGGCCGACGCCCGGCCGGAGGAGGAGCTGGACCACGCCGTGCGGCAGATCATCTCGCGCGCGGTGGCCCCGGAAGGTGTCGTGGACATCTTTGCCGCGGCCGGGCTGGAGAGGCCGGACCTGTCGATCCTGTCGGACGAGTTCCTGGCCGAGGTGCGGGGGATGGAGCATCGCAACCTCGCGGTGGAGCTGCTGCAGAAGCTCCTCAAAGGTGAGCTGGCGACCCGGCGCCGCAAGAACGTGGTGCAGGCGCGCTCCTTCGCCGAGATGCTGGAGCAGACGATCCGGCGGTATCAGAACCGGGCTATCGCGGCCGCGGAGGTGATCGAAGAGCTGATCGGGCTCGCGAAGGACATGCGCGAGGCGAACGCGCGCGGCGAGCAGCTCGGGCTCACGGAAGACGAGCTGGCCTTCTACGACGCACTGGAGACGAACGACAGCGCGGTGAAGGTGCTCGGCGACGAAACGCTGCGCGGGATCGCGCGGGAGCTGGTCGAGACCGTACGCAACAATGTGACGATCGACTGGACGCTGCGCGAGAACGTGCGCGCGCAGTTGCGGGTGCTGGTCAAACGCATCCTGCGGAAGCACGGATACCCGCCCGATAAGCAGGAGAAGGCGACGCAGACCGTGCTGGAGCAGGCGGCGCTCCTGTCGGAGGTCTGGGCCGCGGCTTGATGTCTTCCGGCTTCCGGCTGGTGCCCCCCGGCTGGCTCGGTGCCATCCGTTTCGCCAGCAGGGGGCGTCCTGCCCTCTGGGCGCGTTACAGCCAGCGCTGAACGGCGTCGACCGTGTCGGTCGGCTTGGTGTTGAAGCCGATCCGCGCCTTGGACGCGAGCTCGTGAACAACGTTCAGAAGCCGCTCGAACAGCAGAAGGTATTTCGGATTGGCGCGGACTCCGGCGCCAATGATCACGCAGTCGTACTGCTTCGCTCGGAGCCGGGATGCCACGGCGGCTTCCGCCGTCTCGCCCAGATCCACAAGGCAGCCATCCGGCTCGTAGCCAAGGCCTCGGAGGCGCTTGTTCTCAGCCGTGAAGCCGGCCATGATCTTTTCGGCGCTCAGGTTCAGCGGCGCCAGCTCGGGCGACGAGAAGTCCAGGTATTGGGGATCGAATCCGATGATCAACACGCTCTTGCGGGTCGGCATGGAGCGGGATGCAGCACCGAGACCGAGCCTGGGACGCATCCACTCGGCAAAGTTTCCGACGGCCACGTCCGCCTCGGGCGCACGTCCGGCGCACATTTGAAAGACGTGCTGCATCTCCGGGAAGATCTCGAGCCGGACGTCCACGCCGGCATTACGTGCCCGCTCGGCAAGCCGGCGGCTGTCATCCAGGAGGCCTTCGTCACCTCCGACCTGGATGTAGACAGGTGGCAAACCAGCGAGGTCAGCGTAAAGAGGGTTGGCGAGTGCATCCCTTGGGTTACCGTTGGGTCCCAAGAACATGCTCGCCAGACCGTGCATCATTTCCGGCGTGAACAGGACCTCCCTGGATTTGTTCGAGACCCACGACTCTCCGGAAACCTCCAGATCCACCCAAGGTGACATCAGCATGGCGCCTGCGGGCAAGGGCAAGCCGCGTTCACGGGCCAGAAGCTGCGCGGTAATAGAGAGTGCTCCGCCGGCGGAGTCGCCCGCGATGGCAATATGTTCGGGTTTGATTCCTTGTTCGAGCAGCCACTGATAAGCCGCCACCACATCGTTGACTGCGGCCGGGTGCGCATGTTCGGGAGCTCGCCGGTAGTTCAGACTCAAGGCGCGGACACCCATGAGCCTTGCGAGGTGGCCGAACAGCTTGCGGTGCGTGTACATGGATGCGACGACAAACCCGCCTCCGTGAACACACAGGAGGACGCGATCCTGGGCCGTTCCTTTCGGTACGATCCACATCGCCGGTACGCCGCCTGCCTCGGTTTCGATGTAGTCGACACCGCCCGGTTCGCCGGTCAACTGCGCCCAGCCTTCCATCATGTCGCGCTGCTCATCGAGCGGCATGTTGGGATTCGCTGCCTGGGCTGCCGTCCAGCTTCGATAGAGCACTTTTACCGTTTCAATTTGTTTGCTCGCCATCGCCCTTCCTCCTTCACCGGCATCGCCAACTCGCCCATGCCCGTTCCTTCTGGTGGATCTCCCCTCATGGGAGCACCGGTGCACGGAGCAACATCTGTGCCTCGCGGTGGACGGCTGTGTGAAGGATGTTGATCGGGGACGTTCGCGGTTCACCCGGCGCGGAGGCAATGCGCGCCGGTGGTCGCGCTCTGGCTTGGATCGCTCACGGTTTGCTGAGGCTCCCGGCCGAGGTGGCGCCGCCTTCGAAGCCGTCCGAGAAGAGGAAGTCCGGGATGAGCCTGCCCGCCGGTCTCAGAGGCTCGTGGAGGAGTTGGCCGCGGCGAGGCAGCGCTGCACCAGCCGCGGGTCTCCCAGGCGCTCCACATACCCGGCAAACGCGGCCGTGGGACCGCGCCACTGCAGCTCAGCCGCATCGCGAAATAGAGGCGCATCGGTCCTGAGCGTCGCCAGGTCTTTGAACCGCAGCGCCAGCTCGTGGCTTTCCCCCAAGACTTCAGAAGGGAAGCTCTCGATTTCGCCGTAGCGATTGAGAAGCCGTGCCGCCGTGCTGGGTCCGATCCCGGAGATTCCCGGATAGCCGTCCGCCGCGTCGCCGACGAGAGCGAGGAAATCGGGGATCAGGCAAGATTCCACGCCGAACTTCTCCCGGACTCCTTCGGCCGTGAGAATCTTGTTGCCGCGGCGGTCGACCTGCACCACGCGGTCGCCGCGGACGCACTGGGCCAGATCCTTGTCCGGCGTCCAGATGCAGACTTTCTCCACGCTCGGGTCATCGTCTGCGATGCGGGCGGCGGAAGCGAGGGCGTCGTCCGCCTCCAGCTCGGTCATGGGCCAGACCGCGACGCCCATGGCGGTGAGGGCTTCCTCCAGCGGATGGAACTGCGCGAGGAGAGCGCGCTCCATGCCCGCCGACGTCTTGTAGCCGGGCCAGAGGCGGTTGCGGAACGACTCGATGACGTGGTCGGTCGCCACGCCGAGGTGCGTCGCCCCGGTCTCGATCATCTCCAGCACCGTGTGCAGCACGCCCGTCACGGCGCCGAAGGGCTTGTCCTTGCCTTTGTTGAAGCGGCGCTGCCCGTAGAAATGGCGGAACAGCTCGTAGGTGCCGTCGAGGAGATGGACGATCATGGTGTCTGGTCCCGGTAGTCTGCCATGAATGATCACCTACGGCGAGTGCGGCGATGCAGACGATTTCAAGTTATAATCTGCATCGGAGGCAAGGGATGCGAACCACTCTGAATCTGGATGACGAGGCCCTCGAAAGTGCGATGAAGGTTGCTTCTGGAAAGACGAAGACGGATGTCATCAACGAAGCGCTTCGGGAGTACGCACGGCGCCGGCGACTCCAGGAGTTCCTCGATTTCAAGGGAAAGGTGCGCTGGGAGGGCGATCTGGATAAGTTGCGGGGGCGAAGAAAGGCTTGAGAGTTCTGGTCGATACCTCCGTCTGGGCCGATTTCTTCAACGACCATCCCTCTCCGGAGCAGCGAGCACTCGCAGATCTCTTCACCAGCTCCGAAGCCGAGATCTGCACATGTGGGGCCGTGGTCGCGGAGGTCTTTCAAGGGCTTCGCCGAGATGAGGGGCGTGCACGGCTTTCCGACTTGTTCCGGGATCTTGCTTTTCTGGAGCCGGCGAGCATCGATCTCTATTTTCGAGCCGCCGATCTCTATCGAGCCTTAAGACGACAAGGAAAGACGATCCGCTCCACGATCGACTGCGTGATCGCGGTGCTCGCGGAGGAGAGCGGATGTCAGATTTTGGCCCGCGATCGTGACATGGAGACGATCCTGCAGAGTGGACTCCTGGCCTTGGGGCGATGGCCGGTCGTTGGGAGACCTGGGGAATCCGTGCAATAAACCGACCCGAGGCGCAATCCCAGCAGGGAAGTGCGAAGTTGAGCATCCCAGAGGCAGGAGAGATCACGCTCCTTCTGCGCGCTCATCGCGAAGGCGACGCCGCGGCGTTCGACCGCATCGTCGACCTGCTCTATCAGGAGCTCCGCCGGTTGGCGAGCCGCCGGTGGCGCAGAGATTCTTCCGCCACCTTGAGCGCCACCGTCCTGGTGCATGAAACCTATCTGAGGATGCGGGCGGAGCAGACTCCGGACTGGCAGGACCGCAACCATTTCCTCGCCATCGCCGCACGAGCCATGCGCCGGGTGCTGGTCGACTCTTCGCGTGCCGCGCTGGCGCAGAAGCGAGGTCGCGAGCAACCGCGCGTCGAAGTGGAGCTCGGCGATGTCTCGGGCGCCGGCGGCGAGACCTCCGCCGTCACCCTGCTCGACCTCGAGCGGGGCCTCGAAACCCTGGCCGCCATCGATGCGCGGCTCTGCCGGGTCGCCGAATGCCGCCTCTTCGCCGGCCTCAACCAGGCGGAGACGGCCGAGGTGCTCGGCGTCTCGCTGCGCACCGTGGAACGCGACTGGCAGCGGGCGCGCGCCTGGCTGCGCAAGGAGATGTCCGGGTGAGCCCGGTGGACCGCGCGGCCGTCGACGGCGCGCTGGCGGCGGCTCTGGAGCTGGAGGAGGCTGCGCGGTCGGATTTCGTCACCGCGGTGAAGCAGCGGGACCGAGAGCTCGGCGCCGCCCTCGAGGAGCTGCTGGGCTTCGCCTCGACCACCACGGCGGAGACGAAGTTCGAGCGTGACCTGGAGGATCTCGTGGGCGGCGAGATCCGGCGCTGGCATGCGGCGAGCCCGGTGGCTCTGCGGGCCGAGGAGCGGGCTGTCACCAGCGGTCGGCGGTTCGGCGCGTGGCGCGTCGTCGGCGAGATCGGCCGTGGTGGCATGTCGGTCGTCCACCTGGCGGAACGCGCCGATGGCGCCTATCAACAACGCGCGGCGCTCAAGCGGCTGACGTGGGAGACCAGCGACGAGGCCGGACGCCGGCGGTTCCAGCAGGAACGGCAGATCCTCGCCGGCCTCAATCATCCTGACATCGCGCGCCTGCTGGACGGCGGGGTGGACGAGGAAGCACATCCCTTCCTGGTCATGGAGCTGGTGGAGGGCGAGCCCATCGACCGCTACTGCGGCCGCCGGGGCGCCTCGATCGAGGAACGGCTCCGCCTCTTCGTGCGGGTGGCGCGGGCCGTGGCTCACGCTCATCGCAACCTCGTGGTCCACCGCGACATCAAGCCCTCAAACGTCCTGGTCACGGAAGAGGGCGGCGTCAAGCTGCTCGACTTCGGCATCGCCCTGCCGGTCGATCCGGGGGCTTCGGCCGCGGCGCCGACCCGGACCCTGGCGCGGTGGCTCACGCCGGACTACGCGAGCCCCGAGCAGGTAGGCAATCAGCCCATCACCACGGCGTCCGACGTGTACCAGCTCGGCCTGCTGCTGTTCGAACTGCTCGCCGGCCGCCGGGCCCAAGGTCTGCGGGACGCCTCTCTCGCCGAGGTCGCGCGAGTGATCTGCGAGGAACCGGTCCCGCCGCCGAGCGCCGTCGCGGACGTCGAAGCCGCTCGTCAACGCGGTCTGTCTATGCCTGCTCTCCGGCGGCGGCTGCGGGGCGATCTCGACTCGATTGTCGGCGTCGCTTGCCGCAAGGAGCCGGAGCGGCGCTACCGCTCGGCCGAGGCCATGGCCGAGGACGTCGAACGCCATCTACGCGGGCTGCCGGTCGAAGCGAGGCGCCACTCCGTCCGCTACCGCACCGGCCGATGGCTGACGCGCTATCGCTGGCCGGTCGCCGCCGCCGGGCTGCTACTGGCGCTGCTCCTCGCCTATACGATCACAGTCACCACGCAGGCTGCGCGGCTGCGTCATCAGATCGAGACCACCGAGCAGTTGAGCCGCTTTCTCGCCAGCTTGCAGGCCGAGGCGAATCCCCGCTCGGGTGGACCGGCAAGGACCCGCCGTCTGCTGGAAGGGCGGGGACAGAGCCTGGTCGCGACGCTGCGCAAGGAGCCGGCCATCCGCTCCGAGCTGCAGACCGTGATTGGCAAGGTCTACAACGCCTTGGGTCTCTATCCGCAGGCCATCGACCACCTGAGTGCGGCCCTCGCCACGCGGCGGGATCTCTTCGGCAGCGAGGACCCCCGCACCATGGCGACGGCCTTCTGGCTGGCCCGCACCCATCATTTCGCCGGCCACTACGTGCAGGCGGGGAATCTCTATCGCGAGCAACTGGCGTGGCGGAAGCGGCGCTTCGCTCCCGACAGCGCCGAGGTCACGCAGAGCGAGGACAATCTCGCCTGCCTGCTGCACAGCCGCGGCGAATGGGAGCAGGCCGAGCTTCAGCTCCGCGACGTGCTCCGGCGGCGGGAACGGTCTCTCGGCGACTCGGAGGCCGTGGGGACGACGCGCACGAATCTGGCGGACCTGCTGCTCGATCGGGGACGCGTGGAGGAGGCCGAGGCGGAGTATCGCAGAGCGCTGTCGACGTTCCGTAACGAGCTCGGCGCCACCAACCCCGTCACCACCCTCGCACAGGCGGGCCTTGGACACGCTCTGGCTCTCCAGGGCCGCTTCGATCTCGCCGAGCCGGAGATCCAGGGAGCCCTGACCGTCCGCCGGCTGAGCTATGGCGACCGCCATCCGCTGATCGCCGAGAGCCTCCGTCAACTGGGTCTCCTGCGTGCGCGGCAGGGCTGGATGGCCGAAGCCGAGCGCCTGTTGCGGCAAGCCTTCGAGATGCACGCCTCCCTCTACGACAATCCCTATGTCTCGCGGGCCGAGGCGGAGTGGGCTTCGGTCCTGCTCGATCTCGGAGAAGCGGACGCCGCGGTCCGCCATGCCTCCGCCGCCCTCGAACGGCTGAAGCGGGAGGGGCTCCCGGCGCATCCCTTTGGGAAGCTCGCCCGCGAGGTCAACGCCCGCGCCGCGGTCCCCATCTAGGCGCAAATGCAGGCGGTGTTGATCAGGTCGCCGTTGTTCGAGCTGCCGGCGATCATGCAACCGCAACCACCCTGAACGCAGGAGACCACCCAGTTTCCCGATTGATTCCAGCAGGTGCAGTTGCTTGGACAGGCCCTCACGCTGCCGCTCCCTGCGCTGGTGAGTTGATCGAGAAGCCCGTGCACTGTGCGTTCACGTTCCGGATACGCTGCGATGAACTCCTCGAAGCCGAGATGCACCGAGCCGATCTGGATACAGACGTTGGCGGCCGCCTTCTGAGCCTCGGGTGACCACGCTTCTGTCCCTTGTGCGGCGACGGGCAGTGCCGAGAGAAGGCTCAGGAAAGCAGCCAGAAGAACAGCGCGTTTCATACTCGATTCTCCTTTGGATTCGGACTGAGCCGAGCCGGTCCTTCATGGAGCCGACATGAGGAGAGTCGAAATCGGTGCGGGTTTACCGCCACGCCTGATCGATCAATCCACGATCACACAGGGGAACGCCCCGGTGTCCTGGATCGGCGCGAAGGGGCGGTTGAGCGGGTTGCGATAGCGCTTCACCTGCTTGGTGATCATCTCGGTCACCACCAGCTCCACCTCGACGTTGGTGAGCCCCGCCGCGAACACCCAGTATCTAGGCGAGGGCAGCCCGCAACCGTCGAGCACTTTGACCATCAGCTCGAGATTCTCGGGTCCGAAGAACCAGAGCGAGCCCGAGTCGGCGGTCTCGGGGTGCGCTCCCGCCACTCCTTGGGCCGTCGGGGTTTTCCACGTCGCCTCGACGCGGAAGCGGCCGTTCTGAAGACACAGCGCGGTCTCTGAAGGGATGCATTCCAAGGGGCCGAAAACGTGCAGACGGCGCGCCGCAATGGTGCTGCCGTCAGAAACCACCTGCACGACGTAGTCGCCCCCCGGAAGCGGCCCGACCGTCTGTTCGATTTCGAAGGGACCGGGTGGGGGTGACAGGATCGGGCAGCCGCTGGAGAAGCGGAGGGTGAGCAGCTTGCCGTCCTGCTCCGCCGGCTCGAGGGTGGGGCAAGCGGCGGTGCCCTCAAGAAGTAGAGTGAACGGGGCGTCTTCCTGCGGGTGCACGGGGTTGAAATCGATGGAGAAGGGGAGCGGCTCGACATCGACCTGCAGCGTCTCCTGCCCGCCGGGGAACTGGACGCGGATCTCCCATCGGCCGGCTTGGAGAGGACCGATGGGTACCTCCAGCAAGATCCGCTCCGTCGGAGGCGTGAGAAAGCCACAGCCTGCGGTGAGCGTAACCGTGACCACACCCGGTAAATAAACCGGATAACCTGGTGTTACCACGACGCCCTCTATTCCCACGCAGGCACCTTCGAGACCGACCGCCAGCGTGAACGGCGTGCGCTCCACCGGCTGGGCCGGCAATACGCTCAACGACAGGGCAGAGGACGCGGAAGCGCCGGCGACGAGCAGCGAGGCATACCAGAGGACGGCTTTCAGGGGCGAAGGGCGCATCGGCATCTCCTCCTCCTCGAAGTCAACAAGGCTTGATATGTTGTTTTCTCATACCGCCGGCCTTTCGTCAAGCACGTCTTAGCCCGTTCCCTCGATCTCAGGGGAGCAGAATCGCGCCATTTTGGCAGGAAGGGAGCTCCTCAAGCCGCCATTCCCACAGAAAATTTAGCGGTACTAAAAAGTGGCCTGCCCCATCTACGAATTTGTAGACGCGTCCACGAACTCGTGGACGCGTTCAGAGTCGGCCGGGATCGGTCCACGAACTCGTCGACGCATCCCGAGAGGAGCTGGATCCGACGACTTACGGTAGCATCCCCTCCCCATGAAGACCTCCCGCCGCCAGGCCCTGGCCGGCGCCGGCGCGTTGGCGCTCGCCGGTGTCCTTCCTCGCCCTCTCGCCGCGCTTCAGCCCAAGGTCGTCAGACCGCGGACCGTCCGTCCCGTCCGTCTCCAGCCCGGCGACACGGTCGGCCTGGTGGACCCGGCCAGCGCCCTGTGGGAGCCGGTGCGTGTCGAGATCGTCGAGGAGTCGCTGGCCGCGCTCGGCTTCAAGACCAAGCGGGGAGCGAATCTGCTGGCGCGGCGGGGCTACTTCGCCGGCAGCGACGAGCAGAGGGCGGCCGACCTCAACGCGATGTTCGCGGATCCCGAGGTGCGGGCGATCCATTGCGTCCGGGGCGGCTGGGGCTGCGCCCGCCTGCTGCCGCTCCTGGACTGGAAGACGATCGAGCGCCATCCCAAGATCGTCCTCGGCTACAGCGACATCACGGCGCTGCTCCTCAGTCTGCACGCCAGGACCGGCCTGGTGACGTTCCACGGGCCGGTGGGCGGCTCGCAGTGGAACCCGTTCAACGTCGGCTATCTGAAGCGGGTGCTGCAAGAGGGCGAGGCGGTCACCTTCGAGAACCTGAAGGAGATCGGCGAGGACGATCTGACGGTGGTGGAGAACCGGGTGCAGACGCTCCGTCCCGGAACCGCGCGGGGCCGCCTGCTCGGCGGCAACCTCACCGTCCTCGCCAGCCTCGTCGGGACTCCCTATCTGCCGGACTGGGACGGCTGCATCCTCTTTCTGGAGGACGTGGAGGAGGCGCCCTACCGGATCGATCGCATGCTGACCCAGCTCCGCCTCGCCGGCATTCTGCAGCAGGCGCGGGCGGTGATCTGGGGAAACTGCACGGACTGCAAACCCGGCGAGGGGTTCGGCTCGCTGACGATCGGCGAGGTGCTCAGAGATCACGTCCTGCCGCTGGGGGTTCCCGCCTGGCAGGGCGCCATGATCGGCCACATCGAGCGGCAGTTCACGCTGCCGGTAGGCGTCGAGGTCGAGGTGGACGCGGCGGCGGGCACGCTGCGGATGCTGGAGCCCGCGGTTGTGGTGTAGGTCTTTGCATTCACTCGCGGCGGAGCGCGGCGCGCACTTGGCGGGCGGCGCGCAGGCCCGTCGCGAGGGCTCCTTCGACGGTGCCGGTCCGGCCCTCGGCGTCGGCGGCTTCGCCGGCAAAGAAGAGGGTTCCTGCGACCGGCTTGGAGAGAGTTTTCGCCGCCTCCGCGCCGCCCACCAGAGCGTAGCTGTAGGCGCCGCGGGAGAAGGGATCGGCGTTCCAGTCATGGCTCCAGGTGCCGAGGACGCGCGACTCGACGCGTTGGCGCGAGACGCCCAGGTGCTCGGCCAGGGAACGGACGGCGATCGCCGCGACCTCCTCCGGATCTTTTCCGGCCAGCTCGGCAGCCGGCGGTCCGCCGCTCCAGGCGACGGCCAGAGGCCAGCGGACCGGATAGGCCGCCCACCAGACGTTGAAGGGACCGCCGCGGGTGTGGAGGAAGCTCAGGCGGTCGAGCGACCGCTTCCCGAGGCTCTGCCACGGGAAGTCGCGAAACCAGAAGGCGAGGTGGGTGACGGAGCCCATGGCGAGCCGGTTCAGGGCCTCCCGGATGGGCGGCAGGTCCGGTTGGAGGCGGAGCCCGCCGGGCCCTTCCGGCGGCGCCTGGAGCACGCCGACGGGTAGGGTGATGACGGCGGCGCGCGCCTGGACGTGCGAGTCCTCGCCGGACACGCTGCGCAAGGTCAGCTCCACCTCTCCCCGCCGCCAGGCGATCTCCTTTACCGTCGTGCGGAGGTGGAGGCATTCTCCGAGATCCCGGGCCAGCCAGCGGGGGATCTGGTCGTAGCCCTGAATGACGCGGCCGACCCGGGCTGCCGAATCGCTGGCGTTCTCTCCCTCCTCGGGAGAGAGGGATTGAGCGCTGATCCGTTTCAGGTCGGCGGCGTGATAGCCCTGGACGAACTCGCGGACGGCGGTGCGGTCTCTGGCGAGGGCACGTCCGCCGGGGCGTCGGGCGAGGAAGGCGGCGAAGGACTCGTCCTCTCCCTGCGGATCGATGCGGCGCAGAACCCGGTCGATCCGCCGCCAGAACTCCTCGGCCGGCCGGATGCGGCCCCGCTGGGCCCGCCAGTGTTCGCCCGCGATGTCGTAGGCCAGGAGGCCCGCCTCCGCGAGCAGCCGGGTGGTTTCCGGCGCCGCGCCGTGGATGAACTCGGCGCCCAGCTCGACGGCCACCGGCAGGCGCTCGTCATGGCAGGTGAAGACCCGTCCGCCGATGCGGTCGCGCGCCTCGAAGACGGCGATCGTGAAGCCCTGCCGGCGAAGCTCGCGGGCGGCCGCGAGCCCTGCGACTCCGGCGCCGATGATGGCAACGTCGATCCGCTCCATGTCTGGTCTCCTCTGGGCCTGTCCCCCTTCCCACACGCCCGAGCACCCAATTAGCGAGGGGATGAGCCCTCCCGGTTGATCCTCGCCGGAATCTCGCGGCGGGACCGACGTGTAGGTGGTTGCTTCAGTGAAGCTCGCGACGTCCGCACGCCGGTGGCTCGCCACCATGATGGTGCTGGCGCTGGCCGGCTTGGCGCTCGCTACGCGCGCTGCGCTGTCCTCGACGCGGTTCCCCCGACATCATGAAGATCTTACCTGCCGCCGCGAGTCCCCTCCGCAGATGAGAGGCGGCGACGTGCGGTCCCACAGCCATCCACGAATCACGGATTTCCGCCATCCGCGGTTGCGCCGCCCACAGCAGGGCCTGGCGAAGAAGGTCCCCGTTCACGCCGGTCCCGTGCTGCCGGCGCCGGCCGGTGCAATCCATGAAGCACGGGTAGAGCAGGGGAGGGCGGTCAGGTGCCGTGTGCGCCGGCCGCGCGACAGCGTCTTGGCGGAGGAGCCGGCGGGCTGCCGCCTGGCAGCCCGGCCAGCCGGCCTCGAACCGCGCAATCTGTATGCGGATGCCGGAGGTCAAGCCCTCGCGTCCGCGGGCTTTCTCTCATCCACCCCGATCCCTTTCCCCTTCACAGGTCTCGCCGCCGATGGCCGCTCCCCGCGGGCGCGAGCGCGGTCCGGCGAGCTGCATTCCCATGATCCGAGGAGGAGCGGCGCGCCGGTGATCGACGGCAAGCTGGACGATCTGGTATGGCAGGAGGGGAATCTGCTGACGGACTTCGTCCAGCTCGAGCCGAACCAGGGGCAGCCAGCCACCCAGAGGACCGAGGCCCGCATCGGCTACGACGCCGAGAACCTCTACTTCGGGATCCGCTGCTACGACACGGAGCCGGAGAAGGTCCTCACCGGCGGCATGCGGCCGGACACGGACCTGGTCAACGACGACTCGGTGGCCATCGTCCTCGACACCTTCCACGACGGCCGCAACGGTTTCCAGTTCGCCGTCAATCCGGTCGGCGCCAAGAGCGACGCCTTGATTCGTAACGAGGGCGAAGAGATCAACGCCTATTGGGATGGTCTGTGGCAGGCGGCGTCCGCGCGGGACGCCCAGGGCTGGACGGCGGAGATCGCCATTCCTTTCAAGACGCTGCGTTTCAGCAGCGGCTTTCCCCAGAGCTGGGGTTTCAACATCCGGCGTCTGGTGGCCCGCGGACCGGAGCTGTCCTTCTGGAAGCCGATGCGTCGCAACTGGGGCTTCAAGTCCGTGTACCGCGTTTCACAGTACGGCGAGATCCGCGGCCTGGCCGGGATTGCTGCGGGCGCGCGCTATCAGCTCACTCCCTACTCCTTGCTGCGTGACGAGCGTCCGTTCCGCGCCGAGAGGGACGACCAGGGACGTCTCGGCGGCGACCTGAAGGTGAATCTCAGCTCGCATCTGGTGGCCGACCTGACGGTGCGGACCGATTTCGCGGAGGTGGAGGCCGACCAGCAGCAGTTCAACCTCGACCGCTTCAAGCTCTTCCACGACAACTTCCGCGCCAACTTCCTGATCGACTGGATCTACCGCCCGGGGTCCCATTTCTTCCTGGTCTACAACGATGTCGAGGACCTCGACCTGGTGCGGCGCGACTCCGGACTCAGCTCGCTGTCACCCGGGCGATCGATCATTGCCAAGCTGAGCCGGCGGGTGGACTTCTGAGATGGCCGAGCTCGATTCTTGTCCCGTTTCTGGACGATGCATGCACTCACATATCCGAGAGGGCGGCTTTACCGGCGGTCGGCCGGTAAGGGTTCTTTCATCTTTTTATCACCAAGAAAGTCGTGACCGCGCTGTAGGAATTGTTGCATTTCCGAGGTGTCCGCGCCGTAGATCATCAGGCCTTCCGCGTTTCCCGACTTGCGGCTTTCCGTGCCTTCGACGACCGCGGCCGTGGTGGCGTGGCGCGGGCCGGCGTCCTTGTTGGACCCGGGTTCAGGTGAGAGGGAGAGCGGCACCAGGTTCTAAGGAGACGTCTGATGAAGGGCACCATCGTTGGCTTCCTGCTGCTGTGCACGTCGGCTCTCGGCGTCGCCGCGCAGGAGACTCCGCCGCCGGCCGTCACCGTGGCCGAAGCGGCGCCTTCCCCTGGATTACCGGGTGAAGATCCACCGGCTGAGCATTGCGCCGGTGATCGACGGCAAGCTCGAAGACACCGTCTGGCAGGAGGGAAACCTGCTCGACGGCTTCACCCAGTTCGAGCCGGAGATGGGCAAGCCGGCTTCGGAGAAGACTGAGGTACGGGTGGGATACGACGCTGTCAACCTCTACTTCGGAATCCGCTGCTTCGACAGCGAGCCGAAGAAGATCTTCGGCGGCGCGATGCGCGCCGACGCCGATCTGAGCCAGGACGACTCGGTCACCATCATCCTCGACACCTTCCTCGACCGTCGCAACGGCTTCCTGCTGACGGTCAATCCCATCGGCGCCAGGACCGATGCTCTGCTGCGCAACGAGGGCGAGGAGGTCAACGTCGACTGGGACGGACTCTGGGACGCGGCGACGACGCGCGATTCGCTGGGCTGGACGGCCGAGATCGCGGTGCCGTTCAAGACGCTGCGTTTCGGTCGCGCGATCGACTGGACCTACCGTCCCGGCTCCGATCTGTTCCTCGTCTACAACGACGTAGACGACCTCGACCCGGTACGCCGGGAGTCCGGCTTCAGCCCGCTGCAGCCGGGGCGGACGATCACCATCAAGGCGACGCGACGGTTCGATTTCTGATCACGCTGTGGGGTGACTCATGAGCCAACGGCCTTTCGATCCCGGACAGGAACCCGCCAATCTGGTGGAGGTCCTGCGCCGCCGGGCGCTGCATCAGCCCGACCGGCGGGCCTATACCTTTCTGTTGGACGGGGAGGCGCGGGAGGTCCACCTCACGTATGGCGAGCTGGACCTGCAGGCGCGGGCCATCGCCGCCCGCCTGCAGGCCCTGGACGCGGCGGGCGAACGGGTCCTGCTTCTCTATCCTCCCGGTCTGCCGTATGCGGCGGCATTCTTCGGCTGTCTCTACGCCGGGGTGGCGGCGGTGCCGGTGTATCCGCCGCGACCGAACCGGCCTGATCCGCGCGTGCGGTCGATCCTCACGGATGCCCGGGCGCGGGTGGTGCTCACCACCTCGGCGATCCTGCCGGCCGCCGAGCGCCCTTTGGGCGGCGAGCCCGGAATCCAGTGGCTGGCCACCGACGGCTTGGACTTCGAGGCGGCGGCGGACTGGCGGGAGCCCGTCCTGTCGCCGGGAGATCTGGCTTTCCTCCAGTACACCTCCGGCTCCACCGCCGCGCCCAAGGGTGTGATGGTGAGCCACGGCAACCTGGTGCACAACGAGCGGCTGATCGAGCGCGCCTTCGGCGTCACGGCGGACTCGGTGGTCGTGGGTTGGTTGCCGCTCTACCACGACATGGGACTCATCGGCAATCTGCTGCAGCCGCTGTGGGCCGGCTGCCCCTGCGTGCTGATGTCGCCGGTCGACTTCCTGCAGCGTCCGCGGCGGTGGCTGGCGGCCCTGTCGCGTTACGGCGGTACCGTTTCCGGAGGACCGAACTTCGCCTACGACCTGTGCGCGCGCAGGGTGACGGGCGCCGACCTCGAAGGTCTCGACCTGTCGCGCTGGCAGGTGGCCTTCAACGGCGCCGAGCCGGTTCGCGCGGAGACCCTCGACCGTTTTGCCGCGGCTTTCGCGCCTTGCGGTTTTCGGCGGGAGGCTCTGTATCCCTGCTATGGGCTGGCGGAGGCCACCCTGTTCGTTTCCGGCGGTGCCGTGGGCGAGCCGCCGGTGGTAGGCGGTTTCCGCACCGCCGACCTCGCGCGGCACCAGGTGGCCGAGGCCGCCGCGGGCGAGGTACGGCGGCTGGTGGCCAGCGGCAGGCCGCAGCCCGGTGGCGATGGCCACGAGGTGGCGATCGTGGATCCCGAGACGCTGCGCCGCCGCGCGCCGGGCGAGGTGGGAGAGATCTGGCTGCGCGGGCCGAGCGTCGCCGGCGGCTATTGGAGCCGGCCGGAGCTGACGAAGGATGCCTTCCAGGCCCGGACGGCGGAGGGCGAGGAGCCGTTCCTGCGGACCGGCGATCTCGGCTTCCTGCATGGCGGTGACCTCTACGTGGCCGGCCGCCTCAAGGACCTGGTCATCATCCGTGGCCGCAACCATTACCCCCAGGACATCGAGCTGACGGTGGAGAAGAGCCATCCGGCTCTGCGCCCGGGGTGCGGCGCCGCGTTCGCCGTGGAGAGAGGGGGTGAGGAGCGGCTGGTGGTGGTGCAGGAAGTGAGGCGCGACGCGCGCGACGCGGATTTCACGGAGGTCCTGGAAGCGATCCGCCGGGCGGTGTCGGAGGAGCATGAGGTGCAGCTCCTGGCGGCGGTGCTCATCCGCACCGCCAGCCTGGCCAAGACCTCCAGCGGCAAGGTGCGGCGCCAGGCCTGCCGCGACGCCTACCTGCACGACGAGCTCGCCGTGGTGGCCGCCTGGGAGCAGGAGGCCACCGGAACGCTGACCCTGGAGGCGCTTCCGTCCGACGTCACCACGCAGGAAGGAGCCCGCGCCTGGCTGGCGGCCGAGCTGGCGTTCCGGGTGGGCTCGGCGCCGTCGGCGGTGGACGTCGACCAGCCTCTCTCGCGCTGCGGCCTGGACTCGCTGCACGCCATGGAGCTGGCCCACGCCGTCGAGGAGCGGCTCGGCCTGGCCGTGCCCATGGAGACTTTCTTCGCGGGCGAGACCATCTCCAGCCTGGTGGAGCGCGCCTTCGCGGCCCACCGCTCGCAGAAGGATGTAGGGGCGGGGCTCGGCCCCGCCCAGGAGGGGGAGGAGGAGGCCGAGCACCCCCTCTCCCACGGACAGCGGGCCTTATGGTTCCTGCATCAGCTCGATCCGGCCAGCGCCGCCTACAACGTGCCGGCGGCGGTGACGATCGAAGGGGAGCTGGACACGGCGGCTCTGCGCCGCGCCTTCCAGGCCCTCGCCGATCGTCACGCGACGCTGCGCTCGAGCTTCGCTGCGCCACTAGGGGAACCGGTGCAGCGCGTGCAGCCGCGAGTCGAGATCTCCTTCGTGGAGGAGAACGCCTCGCGCTGGGGTGCTGAGACCTTGGCGGAGCGGCTGGCCGGAGAGGCCGAGCGCCCCTTCGATCTCGCTACCGGGCCTCTCCTGCGCGTCCACCTCTTCGCACGCTCGAAGCAGGAGCACGTCCTGCTGGTGGTGATGCACCACATCGTCACCGACTTCTGGTCGCAGGCCGTGCTGTTCGGCGAGCTGGGGGAGCTCTATCAGGCCGAGCTGGCCGGCGAGCCGGCGGCCCTGGTGGAGCCGGCGCTGCGCTACTCGGATTTCGTCCGCTGGCAGAAAGAGATGCTGGCGGGAGAGCAGGGAGCGCGGCTGCGCGCCTATTGGCGGCAGCGCCTGACCGGCGAGCTGCCGGTCCTCGATCTGCCGACCGACCGGCCTCGACCGCCGGTGCAGAGCTTCGTCGGCGCCACCCAGCGCGTGCGCCTCACCCCGGCCCTCGCCGGTCGTCTGGCGGCCGCTGGCAGGGAACGGCAGGCGACGCCGTTCATGACCCTCCTCGCCGCCTTCCAGGTGCTGCTCTATCGCTACACCGGTCAGGCGGACCTCGCCGTCGGCGTGCCCATGGCGGGCCGCGGCCGGGCGAGCCTTGCCGGGGTCGCCGGCTACTTCGTCAACCCGGTGGTGGTGCGCAGCAGCTTGCAGGACAACCCCAGCTTCGAGCGCCTCCTGGTGCAGGTGCGGGAAAGCGCCCTGGAGGCATTCGAGCATCAGGACTATCCCTTCCCACTGCTGGTGGAGGAGCTGCAGCCGGAACGCGACCCGAGCCGCTCGCCGTTGTTCCAGGCCATGTTCGTGCTGCAGCGGGCGCCGCGTCTGAAGGGACAGGACCTGACGCCGTTCGCCCTCAATGAGCCGGAGACGCGGATCGTGGTCGGCGGCCTGCCCGTAGTCTCGACGCCGCTCCCCGAGAGCTTCGCCCAGTTCGACCTCACCCTCACCATGGGCGAGGTCGAGGATGGGCTGGTGGCCGCGTTCAACTACAACACCGACCTCTTCGACGAGGCCACGGTGGCGCGCGTGGCGCACCACTTCGAAACGCTGCTCGCCGGCATCGCCGCCTTGCCGGAGAGCCCGCTGGCCGATCTGCCGCTGCTCACCCATGCGGAGCGGCACCGGCTGCTGGTGAAGTGGAACCACACCCGGGCCTATTACCCGGGCGAGGCACTGGTTCACGATCTGTTCGAGCGTCAGGTGGACCAGACGCCGGACGCCACGTCCGTGGTCCATCACCAGCAGGAGCTCGCCTATGGCGAACTGGACGCCCGAGCCAATCGGCTCGCCCACCATCTGCAGCGGCTGGGCCTCGAGCCCGAGGACCGCGTGGCAATCTTCCTCGAGCGTTCGCATGTCCTGGTGGAGGCCATCCTCGGCTCCCTGAAGGCCGGCGCCTGCTACGTGCCTCTCGATCCGGAGTATCCGCGCGATCGCCTGGCCTTCATGCTCGCCGATTCCCGGGCTCGCCTGGTGCTCACCGAGGAGCGGTTGCAACCGCTGGTACCCGATGGCGTGCCGGCGCTCTGTCTTGACGCACTGGCGGAGATCGCCGCCGAGAGTGGCGCGCGGCCGTCCCGCCGCGGGTTGCCGGAGGGGGCCGCCTGCGTGGTGTATACCTCCGGCTCGACGGGACAGCCGAAAGGGGTCGCGCTCACCCACCGCGGCATCGTCAACCTTATCGTCTCGTTCATCCGCAGCTACAGCCCGGGACCCGAAGACCGCATGTTGCCGTTGACCTCGGTGGCCTCGGCGAGCTTCGTGGGAGAGATGTTCCCCATCCTCTGCGCCGACGGCGCCCTGGTGCTGCCGGACCGCGAAGAGATCCTCGACACGACCAGGCTGCTGGAGCTCGTCGTTCGCGCCAACGTCTCGATCCTCTCGACCGTGCCGTCTCTCATCGCGACTCTCAACGCCATGAAGGATGAGTTGCCGCGGCTACGCCTCATCCTCTGCGGCGGCGAGGCGCTGACCGCAGGCGACGTCGATCGCATTCTCGAGTCGGCCACCATCGTCAACGGCTACGGCCTCACGGAGACGACCGTCTGTTCGACGATCCACACCGTGAGCATCGCCGACGTGCAGTCGGGGGGAACGCTGCCGATCGGCCGGCCCCTGATGAACCACCGGCTCTACATCCTCGATCCCGAGCTCAACCTCATGCCCATCGGCTGTGTGGGCAAGCTCTATATCGCCGGCGACGGCCTGGCCAGGGGTTATCTCGGCAATCCGGCCCTCACCGCGGACCGCTTCGTCCCCGACCCGTTCGGCCGCGGCGAGCGGATGTACCGCACGGGAGATCTCGCCGCTTGGCTGCCGGACGGCAACATCGTCTACCGCGGCCGCTCTGACCAGCAGGTGAAGGTGCGCGGCTACCGCATCGAGCTGGGAGAGATCGAGACCGTGCTAGCGGCGCACTCCGGCGTCTCGCAGGCGGCGGTGGTGCCGCGGCAGGAAGAGAGCGGCGAGCGCCGCCTGGTGGCTTACGTGGTTGCGGCGCCGGGCGAGCCACCGGCGATCGGCGAGTTGCAGGCCTGGCTGCGCGACCGGCTGCCGGAGTACATGGTGCCGGCGGCGTTCGTCTTCCTCCCTGCCCTGCCGCTTTCGCCCAACGGCAAGGTGGACGCGAAGGCCCTGCCGGCGCCCGAGCGGGTCCGCCCGGAGCTCGCGGCGGCTTTCGCCGCGCCCAAGAGCGAGCTCGAACGCATCATCGCCGCCGTCTGGCAGGAGGCGCTGGTGGTGGAGAAGGTGGGCATCCACGACAACTTCTTCGACCTGGGCGGTCATTCGCTGCTCCTGGCCAAGGTACACGCCCGCCTGCGCGAGGTGCTGGAGCGCGATCTGTCGTTGGTGGACCTGTTCAAGAATCCCACCGTCGCCTCGCTGGCGGAAGCTCTCAGCCGGCCGGCGCCGCGGTCGCAATCAGCTCGTGAGACGATCCGGCGGCCGGCGGCCGGGGCTCCCCGGCGGCAGGAGAGCGTGGGCCGGTCGTACGACGAGATCGCGGTCGTCGGCATGAGCGGCCGTTTCCCGGGCGCGCGTTCGGTCGAGGAGCTGTGGGAGAACCTGCGCGCCGGCCGCGAGGCCATCCGCTTCTTCTCGGATCAGGAGCTTCTGGAGTCGGGAGTCGATCCCGAGCTGGTGGCCAACCCCGATTACGTCAAGGCCAAGGGTGTGCTTGGGGACGTGGATCTCTTCGACGCCGGGCTCTTCGGCCTGTCGCCGCGGGAGGTCGAGCTGATGGACCCGCAGCACCGCCTGTTCCTGGAGTGTTGCTGGGAGGCCTTGGAGCGAGCCGGCTACAACTCGGGCAAGCCGCTCAGCCGGGTGGGGGTGTTCGGCGGCGAGAGCATGAACACCTATCTGATCACCAATCTCCTCTCGCACCTCGAGCTGGTGGCCTCGGCGGACACCCTGCAGGCGTCGCTGGGCAACGACAAGGACCCGCTGACCTCGCGGGTGTCCTACAAGCTGAATCTGAAAGGGCCGAGCATCACCATCCAGAGCGCCTCGTCCACGTCCCTCGTGGCCGTTCACGTGGCCTGTCAGAGCCTGCTTAACCGCGACTGCGAGATGGCGCTCGCCGGCGGCGTCTCCATCCACCTGCCGGAGCTCTCGGGATACATGTTTCACGACGGCGGGACGACCTCCCCCGACGGCCACTGCCGGGCTTTCGACGCCCGCGCCAAGGGGTTCGTCAGCGGCCACGGCGCGGGCATCGTGGCCCTCAAGCGTCTGGCCGACGCGTTGCGCGACGGCGACCACATCCACGCGGTGATCAAGGGCTCGGCCTGCAACAACGACGGTTCGCTGAAGGTGAGCTACACCGCTCCCAGCGTCGACGGTCAGGTGGAGGTCTACTCGACCGCCTACGAGAACGCCGGGGTGACTCCCGACACCCTCACCTACCTCGAGTGCCACGGCACGGCTACACCGATGGGCGATCCCATCGAGATCGCGGCCCTGACCCAAGCGTTCCGCGCCCATACCGACCGGCGGAATTTCTGCGCCATCGGATCGCTGAAGACCAACATCGGCCATCTCGACTCGGCGGCCGGCGTCTGCGGATTGATCAAGACCGTGCTGGCGCTGGAGCACAAGCAGATCCCGCCGAGCCTCCATTTCGAACGGCCGAACCCGCAAATCGACTTCGCCGACAGCCCGTTCTTCGTCAACGCCGCGCTGCGCGACTGGCGGACGGAGGGCGGACTGCCGCGGCGGGCCGGAGTGACGTCTCTCGGCATGGGCGGCACCAACGCCCATGTCATCCTGGAGGAGGCACCGGCCCTGGAGCCCTCGGGCCCGTCTCGTCCCT
Source organism: Thermoanaerobaculia bacterium (assembly GCA_036002325.1). Lineage (GTDB taxonomy): Bacteria > Acidobacteriota > Thermoanaerobaculia > Multivoradales > UBA5704 > DATARR01. The sequence continues at coordinate 77,235 of DASYTJ010000113.1, forward strand.
GGAAGCTGCTGCTCCTTTCTGCGCACGCCGCAACAGCCCTGGAGGAGGCGACCAGTCGGCTGGCCGACTTCCTCGATCGCGCTCCACTGGTGGATCTGGCGGATGTTGCCTATACCTTGCAGGTGGGCCGCCGCCCGTTCGCCCACCGGCGGGCGCTTCTGACCTCAGGGCTCGAGGACGCGGCGCGGGCGCTTGCCACCCGCGACCCGGAGCGCCTTCTCACCACGAATCCGGAACCCGGCGACCGGCCGATCGTCTTCCTGTTCACCGGCCAGGGCTCTCAATATCCCAATATGGGGCACGGGCTCTATGAAGCCGAGCCCACCTACCGTGCCGAGGTGGACCGGTGCTGCGAGCTGCTGCGACCGCATCTGGGGTTCGATCTGCGGGAGCTGCTCTTCCCTCCGGCGGAGAGGGAAGACGAGGCGGCGGAGCGGCTGCGGCAGACGGAAGTAGCGCAACCGGCCCTGTTCGTCGTCGAGTACGCCCTCGCCACGCTCTGGATGCAGTGGGGCGTCCGTCCGCAGGCCATGATCGGCCACTCCCTCGGCGAGTACGTGGCCGCCTGCCTGGCCGGCGTGTTCAGTCTGCGGGATGCCTTGGCGCTGGTGGCGGTCCGCGGCCGGCTCATGCAGGCTCTCCCGCCGGGCGCCATGTTGGCTGTGCCCCTGCCTGAGCCGCAGGTGCTGCCCTTGCTGAGCGACGGCTTGTCGCTGGCGGCCGTCAACCGGCCCTCGCTCTGTGTGGTATCGGGGCCCTCGTCGGCGGTCGACAGGCTGCGGGCGGAGCTGGCCGAGCGCGGCGTGGAAGGCCGGCCGCTCCACACCTCCCACGCCTTCCACTCCGCGATGATGGACCCGATCCTCAAGCCGTTCGGCGAGTGGATGGCCGGTGTGCGGCTCTCGCCGCCCCGGCTGCCCTATCTGTCGAATCTGACGGGCACCTGGATCCGTCCGGAGGAGGCGACCGACCCCGCGTATTGGGCGGAGCACATTCGCTGCCCCGTGCGTTTCGCGGACGGCATCGCGGAGCTGCTGAAGGAGCCCGATCGGGTGCTGCTGGAGGTGGGTCCTGGCAACGCTCTCACCACACTGGCCCGTCAGCATCCGGCGCGTACGCCGCGTCACACGGTCCTGCCATCGCTGCGCCATCCGCGGGAGCGGGAAGACGATCTCGCTTTCATTCTCGGTTCGGTCGCGCGGCTCTGGCTCGCCGGGGCCGACGTGGACTGGAGCGGTTTCCATGCCCACGAGCGGCGGCGGCGGCTGCCTCTGCCGACCTATCCTTTCCAGCGTCAGCGTTACTGGGTGGAGCCGCGCCGTGACAGCCGCGAGCGCGCGACCGGCAAGCGGCGCCGCGACCTCGCCTCCTGGCTCTATGCTCCGGTGTGGAAGCAGGCGCCGCCGGCTTTCGCGATTGAGGAGGACACCAGGCCCTGTCTGATCTTTCTCGACGACTGCGGCCTGGGAGAAGAGGTCGCCCGGGCGCTGGAGCAGCGGGGGCGCACGGTGCTCAAGGTCAGCCCCGGCCAGGTCTTCGCCCGGACGGGCGAACGGTCTTTCACGGTCGATGCCTGGAGCGCCGCCGGTTACGAAGCCCTGCTGGAAGAGTTGGAACGGTTGGGCAGCCGGCCCGGCGCCGTGATCCACCTGTGGAACGTCGTCCCCGCTGGCGGTCTCGCCGCCGGTTCCCGACTCGACGATCTCGACCATACCCTGGAGCTGGGTTTCTACAGCTTGACGTTCCTCGCCCAGGCGTTGGGCAAGACGAGCGTTACCGAGACGGTGCGTATCCTGGCGGTGACCAGCGGCGTTCACGCCGTCACCGGCGAGGAGGAGCTGCGGCCCGAGGGAGCTCTGGTCCTCGGCCCCTGCCGGGTGATCCCGCGCGAGTATCCGAACGTCGCCTGCCGCAGTCTCGATGTGCTGCTGCCCCGGACGAACGGCGACAGCCTGATACGTCTGGCCGGCCGTGTTGCGGCTGAGCTCGATCTCGGCTGGGAGGGTGGTGCGGCGGTGGCGCTGCGTGGGAGCTACCGGTGGGTGCAGGAGTTCGCGCCGGCTTCGCTGCCGGAGCCGTCCGAACCGTCTCCCCGCCTGCGCCAGAGCGGCGTCTACTTGATCACGGGCGGCCTCGGCGGCCTGGGACTCGAGGTAGCCAGCCTGCTGGCGCGGACGGCGGCGGCGCGACTGGTGCTGGTGAGCCGCAATCCGCTGCCTGATCGGGAGGATTGGGACGGCTGGCTGGCCGCTCACGACGACACGAATCCGGTGAGCCGGCGGCTGCGGAGGGTGCGGGAGCTGGAAGCCGCGGGTGCGGAGGTGATGTTGGCCGCGGCCGACGTCGCCGACCCGGCGGCCTTGCGCACCGTGGTCGAAGAAGCCCTGAACCGCTTCGGCGCCATCCATGGGGTCGTCCACGCCGCCGGCCGGCCGGGCGGCGGCGTCATTCAGGTGAAGACGTGGACTGCGGCCGAGGACGTGCTGGCTCCGAAGGTGCGCGGCGCCCTGGCCCTGGACGAAGTCTTCCGCGGCCTTCCCTTGGATTTTCTCGTGCTCTTCTCCTCCGTCACGGCGGTGCTGGCGCAGCCGGGGCAGGTGGACTACGTGGCGGCCAATGCCTTCCTGGACGCCTTTGCCTGCCAACGTTCGGGCCGCGGCGAGCCCACCGTCTCCATCGGCTGGGATGCCTGGCGGGAGGTGGGAATGGCGGTGGAGACGCAGGTGCCAGCCGAGCTGCGGGAATGGCGGCGACAGGAGCTCAAAACTGGCCTGACCAACGCCGAGGGTGTCGAGGTCTTCCGCCGCGTGCTGGCAATGCCGGTCCCATGGCTGGTGGTCTCCACCCTTGATCTCACTGCCCGCCTCGAGCAGAGCCAAGGGATACACGCGCTGGCGGAGATTGAGAAGGCCCAAGCGGCACGTGCCGCCCATCCGCGACCGCTGCTGGCCAACGCCTATGTGGCGCCCCGAGGCGAGGCCGAGAAACGCATCGCGGGGGTCTGGGAGGAGCTCCTGGGCATCGAGCGGATCGGTGTCCACGACAATTTCTTCGATCTCGGCGGCAATTCCCTGATGGCCATCCGTGTCATCTCGCGGCTGAAGGCCGAGCTCGGCATTGACGTCTCCGAAGTCAGCATCTTCGAGGGTCCGACGGTAGCATCGCTGGCGAAGATCCTCGCTCCCGCGGACGATGAGAAGGTTGCCGATTTCGTGGATGGACGCAGCCGCGGCGAAAGGCGGCGGGCGGCGCGGCGGAGCCGGCATGCTGCGGCGGAGGTGTCGTAAATCATGGCAGGCGTGGACAGCCTCGCCGGCCGCATCGCCATCGTCGGCATGGCCTGCCGCTTCCCGGGCGCGCGCGACACCGGCGAGCTCTGGCGCAACTTGCGGGATGGCGTGGAGTCCGTCCGTTTCCTCTCCCCGGGGGAGATGGCGGCCGCGGGGGTTCCCCGCGCGGCCGCCGCTGACCCGGACTGGGTGCCGGCGGTGGCGATGCCCGCCGGAATCGACGAGTTCGACGCGCCGTTTTTCGGCATCAGCCACCGCGAGGCGGAGATCCTCGATCCACAGCACCGGCTGTTTCTGGAGGCCTGCTGGACGGCCCTGGAGGACGCCGGCCATGCCCCTGGCACCGGCGAGGGAGTGGTGTCCGTCTATGGCGCCACCACCACCAGCACCTATCTGCTCTTCAACCTCTCCCGCAACCGCCAGGTGCTGGAGACGGTGGATCCGCTGCAGCTCATCGTCGGCAACGCCGTGGACTCTCTCGCCACCCGCGTCTCCTACAAGCTCGATCTCAAAGGGGCGAGCCACGCCGTGCAGTGCGCCTGCTCCTCCTCGCTGGTAGCCGTCCACCTCGCCAGCCAGGCGTTGCTCGATCACGAGTGCGACATGGCGCTCGCCGGCGGCGTCTCGATCAACGTCGGCCAGCGCGGCGGCTACCGCTTTCAGGAGGACTCGATCCTGTCTCCCGACGGCCATTGCCGCGCCTTCGATGCCGCCGCGGGCGGCACGGTCTTCGGCGGCGGCGTGGGAGTGGTGGTCTTGAAGCGGCTGGAGGATGCCCTGAGGGACCGCGACGCCGTGCGCGCCGTCATCCTGGGCTCGGCGGTGAACAACGACGGCGCCCTCAAGGTGGGCTACACGGCCCCCAGCGTCGAAGGGCAGGCCGCGGTGATCACCGAAGCCCTGGCGGTGGCCGGCGTCGAGCCCGGGAGCCTCTCCTACCTGGAGGCCCACGGCACCGGCACGGCTCTCGGCGACCCCATCGAGGTCCAGGCCCTGACCCGCGCCTTCGGCTCGCGGCGGCCCTTCTGCGCCATGGGCACGGTGAAGAGCAACATCGGCCATCTCGACATCGCCGCGGGAGTGGCCGGGCTGATCAAGACCGTGCTGGCGCTCGAGCACCGGCAGATCCCGCCGAGCCTCCATTTCGAGCGGCCGAACCCGCGCATCGACTTCGCGAGCAGCCCGGTGTACGTGAATCGCTCGCTGCAGGAGTGGACGCGGCCAGGTCCCCGCCGTGCCGGCGTCAGCTCCTTCGGCTTCGGCGGCACCAACGCGCACCTGGTGCTGGAGGAAGCGCCGACGCTGGCGGCAGCCGGCTCGTCCCGTCCGTGGCAGCTGCTGGCCCTCTCGGCCAAGACCGAGGAGGCCCTGGCGGCGGCCACCCGCGACCTGGCGAGGTTCCTCCACGATCGCCCGCAGACGAGTCTGCGAGATGCCGCTTTCACCCTGCTCACCGGCCGGCAGACCTTCGGTCATCGTCGGATTGCGGTCTGCCGCGACGTCGCCGACGCCGCGGCCTGTCTGGAGAGCCTCGATCCGGCCCGCGTCCTGACAGCGGTGGAAGGGGACGCGATCCCGCCGGCGAGCCCGCGGGAGGCGGACGCCACCTATGCGGATCTGATCGCCGCCGGCCGGCGCTGGCTCGCCGGCGAGCCCCTTGACGCGGCCACGCTGTTCGCCGGTCAGGAACCGCGGCGGATTCCGCTGCCGACGTACCCCTTCGCGCGCCATCGGTATTGGATCGAGCCGGGGAAGCCGCTCTCGGCCACGCCCCTTCCAGAGCGCGCTGCTCCGGCCCAGACCCTCCATCCCCGGCCGCCTTTGGCAACGCCCTACGTGGCGCCGCGCGGCGAGTTGGAGGAGCGCGTAGCCGGGCTGTGGCGGGAGATCCTGGGCCTCGCTGATCTCGGGGTCCACGACAGCTTTCTCGAGATGGGGGGCGATTCCCTCCTGGCCACGCGGCTGATGGCCCGGCTGCGCGAGGAATTCGCGATCGAGCTTTCCATGGACCGCCTGTTCGAAAACCCGACCGTGGCGGGAGTGGCTGCGGCCGTGGTGGAGGGCCGTGTGGCCGCCGCCGGCGACGAGAATCTGGCGCGTCTTTTGGCGGAGGTCCAGTCGCTCTCAGAGGAAGAGCTGGAGGGCGAATTGGCCGAGGGGAGGGCGCCGTGACGGACCCGGGTGGAACAGAGAGCTACTCAAGACCAGGCGAAAGGGAGAAGTCAATGAAGAGAAGCATCGCTGTCGTTTCGCTGCTGTGCCTGTCGGCTGTGGGCGTCGCCGCTCAAGAGCCGCCGGCCGCCGCCGGGGAGCCGTCCGGGACGACCGCCGCTGCGGCGATGCCGCGGCCGTCGCAGGATTACTCACTGGAGATCCACCGGCTGAGCAGCGCCCCGGTCATCGACGGCAAGCTCGACGACGCGGTGTGGCAAGAGGGGAACCTGCTCGACGGTTTCATCCAGTTCGACCCCAACCGGGGCCAGCCGGCTTCCGAGAGGACGGAGGCCCGGGTCGGCTACGACTCGCAAAACATCTACTTCGGCATCCGCTGCTACGACCGCGAGCCGGCCAAGATCCTCGGCAGCGGCATGCGGCCCGATCTGGACTTGGGTCAGGACGACTCGATCACCATCGTCCTCGACACCTTCCACGACCGCAGGAACGGCTTCTTGTTTCAGGTCAATCCCCTGGGCGCCAGGACCGACGCCCTGGTGCGCAACGAGGGTGAGGAGGTCAACGCCGACTGGGACGGTCTGTGGGAGGCGGCGGCGGTGCGGGATGCGCAGGGCTGGACGGTCGAGATAGCCATCCCGTTCAAGACGCTGCGGTTCAACCACGACGATCCCCAGAGCTGGGGTTTCAACATCAGCCGCTACATCACCCGGCGGCAGGAGACGTCTTTCTGGAAGCCGATGGCGCGCCAGTCGGGCTCGGCACCCGGTTATCGGGTCTCGGAGTTCGGCGAGATCCGCGGCATGACCGCCATCACCGAGGGTGGGCGGTATCAGCTCAAGCCATACTCGCTGCTGCGCGACGAGCCGCCCGGCCGCGCCTATCAGGAGGGCACGGGGGACCTCGGCGGCGACCTGAAAATGCAACTGACCTCCGGCCTGGTGGCGGACCTGACGGTCAACACCGACTTCGCCGAGGTCGAGGCCGACCAGCAGCAGATCAACCTCGAGCGCTTCAAGCTCTTCTATCCGGAGCAGCGGCAGTTCTTTCTCGAGGGGTCGAACCTCTTCTATTTCGGCGACCGGCCCGAGCCGCTCGACGTGCCGGAGAAGTTCCGCTTCTTCTTCAGCCGGCAGATTGGCCTGGCGGAGAACGGCCAGGTGGTGATCCCGGTGTTGGGTGGCGCCAAGCTGGCGGGCCGGGTGGGCGGCACCAGCATCGGCTTCCTCAACCTGTCCACCGATGGCGCCAGCTACTTCGACGGGCGCGGCGTGCCGGTGGAGGAGCCGGAGACGAACTTCACCGTGCTGCGCTTGAAGCAGCAGATCTTCGGCGGCTCGACCATCGGGTTGATCGGGCTCAACAAGGACCCGCGGGGGAGCGACTACAACCGCGGTCTGGGCGTCGACTGGGATCTGGCGTTCGGCAAAGCCTGGCGATCCTCCGGTTACGTGGCGCGCACCGACACGCCCAGCCTGGACGGGCGCGACAGCGCCTACTCGGCCGACCTCGTCTGGCGTTCTCCGACCCTGCGGCTCCGCCACCGCTACACCAACATCGGCGAGAACTTCAATCCGGAGATGGGCTTCCTCACTCGCTCCGGCATCGTCAAGAACCACTTCAATGCCTTGTGGACCCTGGTGCTCGAAAACGCGCCGTTCCACATCTACAAGGTCATCCCGCTCGCCGACGTGAACCACATCATGGATCAGCACGGCAACCTGGAGACGCAGCTCACCACCTACGAGGTGACGCTCGCCGGGCGCAGCCGGGCGGGCGTGGCCTTCCTCTATTACGACGACCTGGAGAACCTGGCGACGCCGCTGCCGATCGCCAAGAACGTCACCATCCCGGCCGGCCAGTACCGCTTCCGCAGCCTATTCACCGGCATCTCCTCCGGCTATTCGAAGCGGGTGGGCTTCACCCTCTGGTACCACCAAGGGGGTTACTATGGCGGCGACCGCCTCCGCACCTTCCTCTCCCTGCTGATCCGGCCGCACGACGGTCTCATCATCGCGCCGAGCTTTGATCGCGTGAAGGTGGATGCCCCCTGGGGTCACTTCATCTCGCAGATCGGCCAGACCTCGGTGGATTATTCGCTGACGCCCAATCTCTCGACGCGGGTGACGCTGCAATGGCGCGAGAGGGACAACTTCCGCGCCAACTTCCTGATCGACTGGACCTACCGGCCGGGCTCCGATCTCTTCCTCGTCTACAACGACGTCGACGATCTCGACACGGTGCGCCGGGAGTCCGGCTTCAGCCCGTTGCGGCCGGGACGGACGATCACCATCAAGGCGACGCGCCGGTTCGATTTCTGAGTTGAGTATGGTCGAGGTCGAAGCGGCGCTGAAGGATCTCACGCCGAAGCAGCGCGACCTGCTGCTGCGGCGGCTGGAGAGGCGCGGCCGCGCCGCCGGCGGCGGGCCCGCGGCGGACCGCATCCCGTGCCAGCCGCGGGATGCCGGCGGCGGCGAGCTCCCCGCCTCCTTCGAGCAGCAACGGCTCTGGTTCCTCGACCGTCTGGAGCCGGGAAGCGCGCTCTACAACCTGCCGTCGGCCATCGAGGTCGAAGGGAGCCTCGACGTGCCCGCGCTGGCGGCGAGCCTGGGTGAGGTCGTCCGCCGCCACGAGGCGCTGAGGACCACCTTCGCGGCCCGCGCCGGCGAGCCGGTGCAGGTGATCCATCCGCCGGCGGCGATCGCGCTGCCGGTGGTGGACCTCGCGGCGCTGCCCGCGCCGGCGCGGAGGAGCGAGGCGGAGCGGCTGGCCACGGCCGAGGCCCGCCGGCCGTTCGACCTCGCGCGCGGACCCTTGATTCGCACCCTGCTGCTGCGGCTCGGGAGCGAGCACCACCTGGCCGTCCTCACCCTGCACCACATCGTCAGCGACGGCTGGTCGATGGGTGTCTTGGTGCGGGAGGTCGCGGCGCTCTACCCGGCCTGCCGGGCGGGGGAGCCCTCACCGCTCCCCGTGCTGCCGGCGCAGTGCGCCGACTTCGCCGTCTGGCAGCGCGAGCGGCTCCAGGGCGAGGCGCTGGAGGGGGAGCTCGCCTTCTGGCGCGGCGCGCTGGCCGGCGCTCCCCTCGTCCTCGACCTGCCCACGGATCGCCCGCGGCCGGCGGTGCAGACGTTCTGCGGCGCGCAGGCGGCGATGCATCTGGAGCCGCGGCTCGTCGCCGCCTTGCGGGAGGCCGGCCGGGCTGCGGGGCAAACCCTGTTCATGCAGCTCCTCGGTGCCTTCGAGGTGCTCCTGGCGCGCTGGAGCGGCCAGGAAGCGCTGCTCGTCGGCACCCCGGTCTCCGGCCGCGCCCGCCCCGAGGTCCAGGGTCTCATCGGCTTCTTCGTCAATACCCTGCCGCTGCGCGGCGACCTGACGGGGGAGCCCTCGCTGGGCGAGCTCCTGGGGCGGGTCAAGGCGGCCGAGCTCGCCGCCTTCGCGCATCAGGAGTTGCCCTTCGGCCGGCTCGTCGAGGAGCTGCATCCCGACCGGGATCTCAGCCGCTCGCCCCTGTTCCAGGTGATGTTCGCCCTGCAGCGGGCCGAGGCCGAGGCGCTGCGCCTGCCGGGCCTCACCCTCCGCTCCCGCGATCTCGACACCGGCACCGCCAAGTTCGAGCTGACCCTGCAGCTCGCCGAGGGCGCCGAGAGCGTCGCCGGCTGGATCGAATACAACACCGACCTGTTCGACGCCGCGACGGTGGAGCGCATGGCGGAGCAGCTCGCGACGCTCCTGCGGTCCTTCCCCGGCGGCCTGGAGCGGCTGGTTTCCGATCTGCCCCTTCTTCCCGAAACCGAGCGGCGGCAGCTCCTCGTCGACTGGAACGGCACCGGTCGCCAGTGGCCCGGAGAGACCCTGGTGCACGAGCTCTTCGAGCAGCAGGCCTTGCGGACCCCCGACGCGCCCGCGGTTTCGTTCGGCGGCACGACGCTGACCTACCGGCAGCTCGCGGAGGGGGCTGACCGCCTCGCTCGTCACCTCCGGCGCCGGGGCGTGGGACCGGAGGTGCGCGTCGGCCTCTGCGTCGAGCGGTCAGGGGAAATGGTGGTGGCGCTCCTCGCTATCCTCAAGGCGGGAGGCGCCTACGTGCCTCTCGATCCCTCGCACCCCGCCGAGCGGCTGCGGATGGTGCTCGAGGACAGCGGCGTGGCGGTGCTGGTGACGGAGGAGCCCCTCCTCGAGGTCCTCCCCGACCACGCCGCGCCGATCCTCTGCCTGGACCGCGCCGCCGCCGCGATCGCCGCCGAGGACCCCGGCCCGTTGCCTCGCCTGGCGGCTCCGGAGAGCCTCGCCTACGTCCTCTACACCTCGGGCTCGACCGGCCGGCCCAAGGGCGTGCAGCTCCCGCATCGCGCCCTGGTCAATCTCCTGCGCTCCGTCCTGGAGTGGCCGGGAGTCGGCCCGGACGATACGACGCTGGCTCTGACCACCCTGACCTTCGATGTCGCGGCGTTCGAGGTCTACGCCCCCCTGGTCGTGGGCGGCCGCGTCGAGGTGGCGACCCGCGATGAGGCCACGGATGGCCGCCTGCTGGCCGCGCGTATCGCCGCGTCGCGTCCGACGGTGGTGCAGGGAACGCCGGCCACCTGGCGCCTGCTCGTGGATTCCGGATGGCAAGGCGCTCCGAGGGTCCGTGCAGTCACCGCGGGCGAGCCGCTCCCCCGCGACCTCGCCGACGCGGTGCTCGCCCGCTGCGCCGAATTCTGGAACCTCTACGGTCCCACCGAGACAGCAGTCTATTCAGCCGGCTGCCGCGTCGTCCCCGGTCAGGGTCCCGTCGCCTTTGGCCGGCCTGTCGCCAACACCGAGCTGTACGTGGCGGATTCGAGGTTCTCTCCCGTGCCCCTCGGCGCCGCTGGTGAACTGCTGATCGGCGGCGCCGGCCTGGCCCGCGGCTATCTCGGCCGGCCGGACCTCACCGCAGAAAAGTTCGTTCCCCATCCCTGGAGCGCGGAACCGGGAGCGCGCCTCTATCGCACCGGAGATCTCGTGCGCTACCGCCCCGGCGGCGATCTCGAGTACCTGGGGCGGATCGACCAGCAGGTCAAGGTGCGGGGCTTCCGCATCGAGCTGGGAGAAATCGAGACGGCGTTGCGGCGCCATCCCGGGGTGCGTCAGGCAGCCGTCGTGGCCCACGGCGAGGGCGCGGACCGGCGGTTGGCGGCCTACCTCGTCACGGAGGGGGCCGCACCGGGAGTTGGCGAGCTGCGCGAGCACCTGCGCAGAACTTTGCCCGACTACATGATCCCCGCCGCCTTCATCGCTCTTGAGGCGTTCCCGCTGACGCCCAGCGGCAAGGTGGACCGCAAGGCCTTGCCGGCGCCCGCGGGGAGCCGCGAGAGCGCGGTGGAGACGGCGTACGTCGATCCCGGAACGGAGCTCGAGCGGACGATCGCCGGCGTCTGGCGCGAGGTCCTCAAGCTCGATCGCGTGGGCACGGGCGACAACTTTTTCGACCTCGGCGGCCACTCGCTGCTGGCGGCGCAGGTGCACGCCCGCCTGGCCGAGATCCTGGGCCGGGAGATCGCGCTGCTCGACCTCTTCCGGTATCCGACCGTGGTCTCCCTGGCGGCGTTCCTCGGCGGCGGCGCCGTGCCGACCGTCGCGGCCGGCCAGGCGCGCGCGGCGGCCCGGCGCCAGGCCTCGCTCGTGGAGGAGGCCATCGCCGTCATCGGCATGGCGGGCCGTTTCCCCGGCGCCAACGACGTCGAGGCCTTTTGGGACAACCTGAAGAACGGCGTCGAGTCGATCTCCTTCTTCAGCGACGAGGAGCTGCGGGCGGCGGGGGTGCCGGAGTCGGCGCTCGCCGATCCGCGGTACGTGCGCGCCCGCGGCGTCGTGGCCGGCGCCGACGAGTTCGACGCCCAGTTCTTCGGCTACAGCCCGCGCGAGGCCGAGGTCATCGATCCGCAGCAGCGGCTGTTCCTGGAGTGCGCCTGGGAAGCCCTGGAGGATGCCGGCCACGATCCCGCTCGCTTCCCCGGCGACGTCGGCGTCTTCGCCGGCGCTGGCATGAACACCTATGCTCTCAACTTCCTGGCGGATCCGGAGACGCTGGACGCGGTCGGCAACTTCCAATTGATGATCAGCAACGACAAGGACTTCCTGGCGCCCCGCGTCTCTTACAAGCTGGGGCTCAAAGGTCCGAGCCTGTCGGTGCAGACCGCCTGCTCGACGTCGCTGGTGGCGGTGCATCTGGCCTGCCAGAGCCTGCTCGCGGGCGAGTGCGACGCGGCTCTCGCGGGAGGCGTCTCCCTTCGCCTGCCGCAGACCCAGGGCTATCACCATCACGACAACGGCCTGTTCTCCGCCGACGGCCGCTGCCGGGCCTTCGACGCCGCGGCCGGCGGTCTCGTGGGCGGCAACGGCGCCGCCGTCGTGGTGCTGCGCCGGCTGTCGGACGCGCTGCGCGACGGCGATGCCATCCGCGCCGTCATCCGCGGCTCGGCGATGAACAACGACGGCGAAGTCCGCGCCGGTTTCACGGCGCCGGGCGTCGACGGCCAGGCGCAGGTGGTCGCGCAGGCTCTGGCCGTGGCCGGAGTCGAGCCCGAGACCATCGGCTTCGTCGAGGCCCACGGCACCGGCACCGAGATCGGCGATCCCATCGAGATCGCCGCCCTCACTCAGGCCTTCGGGCCGCGGGCGCCGCGCGGCGGCTGCCTGCTGGGCTCGGTGAAGACCAACATCGGCCACCTGGACAGCGCCGCGGGCGCGGCCAGCCTCATCAAGGCCGTGCTGGCGCTGGAGCATGGCCAGATCCCACCGACGCTCCACTTCCAGGCGCCCAACCCGAGGCTGCGCCTGGAGGAGAGCCCGTTCCGCGTCGCCGATCGGCTCGCCGACTGGCCGCCGGGGCCGGCGCCGCGGCGCGCCGGGGTGAGCTCGCTGGGGCTCGGCGGCACCAACGCGCACGTGGTGCTCGAGGAGGCGCCGGAGAGCGAGGCGGGGAGCGCTTCTCGACCCTGGCAGCTCCTGCTTCTCTCGGCGCGGACTCCGACCGCCCTCGCCGTCGCCGCCGACCGCCTTGCGGCCTACCTCCGCGAGCACCCGGAGGCCGATCTCGCCGACGTCGCCTACACTCTGCAGACCGGGCGGCGCAGCTTCCCGCATCGTTTGGCCGTTGTCGTGGAGGACCGCGACGAGGCGCTGGCGGCCCTCGAAGGTACTGGCCCCCGGCGGCTGCTGGGAAGCGAACAGGAGAGCACCGACCGGCCGGTGACTTTCCTCTTCTCGGGCCTCGGCGAGCATTACCCCGGCATGGCCCGGGATCTCTACCCGGCGGAGCCCACGTTCCGAGCCGAGTTGGACCGCTGTTGCGAGCTGCTGCGCCCGCACCTGGGGCTCGATCTGCGCCAACTGCTGTTCCCGGAATCCGCGGGGTCCGCCTCCGGCACCGACCTCCGCGCCATGCTCGGTCGCAGCCAGCGGCCGGCGAGCGAGCTCGACCGCACGCTTTATGCGCAGCCCGTGGTCTTCGCCGTCGAGTATGCCCTGGCAAGCCTGCTCATGGAGTGGGGCATCCGCCCGCAATCGATGATCGGCTACAGCCTCGGCGAGTACGTGGCCGCCTGCCTCGCCGGCGTCCTGACTCTCCCGGACGCTCTGGCGCTCGTCGCCCGGCGGGCGCGCCTCATCGACGGCCTGCCGGCCGGGGCCATGGTCGCCGTGCCGCTGCCCGAGGAGGAGGCGAGCGCGCTGCTCGGCGACGAGCTGTCGATCGCCGCCGTGAACGGCCCGGCGGTCAGCGTGGTCACCGGTCCGGAAGCCGCGGTGGCGGAGCTGGAGCGCCGGCTCGCCGAGCGCGGCCATCCCGGCCGCCGCCTGCCCACCACTCACGCTTTCCATTCGCGGATGATGGAGCCCATTCAAGCTGCCTTCGCCGAAATGGTAGCGCGCGTGCGCCTCGCGCCGCCGCGTATCCCCTATGTTTCGAACGTCACCGGCACCTGGATCACCGCGGCGGAAGCGACCGATCCCGGGTACTGGGTGCGCCACCTCTGCCAGGCCGTGCGTTTCGCCGACGGCCTCGCCGAGCTCTCCCGGGAGCCCGGGCGGGTGCTGCTCGAGGTCGGCCCCGGCCAGGGCTTGACCGCCATGGCCCTGCAGGCGCCGGGAGAGCTGACGGCGATCCCGACCCTGCGCTCCTCCTGGGATTCCCAGCCGGACACCGCCTTCCTGCTCACCGCCCTGGCCAAGCTCTGGCTGGCCGGCGTGCGAGTGGATTGGGCCGGCTTCTACTCCCGCGAGCGGCGGCGCCGGGTGCCGCTGCCGACCTACCCCTTCGAGCGCCGCCGCTACTGGGTGCAAGGGAACGGACCGCTGGGAATCGGCCAGGCCTCGTCGACGCGCCCGGACCTCGCGAAGCGGCCCGATCCCGCGGACTGGCTCTACGCTCCGACCTGGAAACGGTCGCTCGCGAAGCCGTCCGGCGATGTCGCCGGGCCGGTACTGGTGCTGACCGCGGATCACAGCCTGGGGGAGCGTCTCCTCGAGGGGCTGCGCGCGGCGGGCCATGACCCCATCGCAGTACGACAGGGGGAGGGCGACTACGCCGCGCTGTTCCGCCGCCTGGCCGGAGAAGGCAGACGGCCGCGGACGGTGCTCCACCTGTGGAGCCTGGAGGGAGACGGCTCCTTCGCGGACGCCCAGGAGCGCGGCTTCCGCAGCCTGCTCGCTCTGGCGCAGGCGTGGGGCGAGGCCGGCGGCCATGAGCCGCTCGATCTCCTCGTGGTGACGAGCGGCCTGTTCGACGTCAGCGGCGAGGAGGACCTGCGGCCGGAGAAGGCGACCCTGCTCGGACCGGCACGGGTCATCCCCTGGGAGTACCCGCGCATCTCCTGCCGCGTCGTCGACGTCGTGCCGTCCGTTTCGGGATCCCAGGCGGAGGCCGCGCTGGCCGCCCTCGTGCTGCGCGAGGCGAGCGGCGGCGCGACCGAGCGGCAGGTGGCCCTGCGCGGCGGGCGGCGCTGGGTCCAGGTGTGGGAGCCGATCCGGCTGGACGGCGCGGACGCCGAGCCGCCGCGCGTGCGCGAAAACGGCGTCTATCTCGTCACGGGCGGGCTGGGTGGCATCGGCCTGGAAGTGGCCACGGCGCTGGCGCGGGGACGGCGGGTCCGCCTGGCGCTCCTCTTCCGCACGGCGCTGCCGCCGCGGGAAGAGTGGCCGCAGCGGCTCGCCGCGGGAGGCCGCCTGGCAGACAGGCTCCAGCGAGTCCTGGACCTCGAGCGGGCGGGCGCCGAGGTGCTGACGCTGGCCGCCGACGTCACCGACCGCGCGGCCCTCGCGGCGGCCCTCGCCGAGGTGCGCGCGCGCTTCGGCGGTCTCCACGGCGTCGTCCATGCCGCGGGAATCTCCTTCGGCGGGCTCATCCAGCGCCACTCCATCGCCGAATTCGAGGCTGCCTTCGCGCCGGCCGTCGAAGGCCTGCGGGTTCTGGACGAGTTGCTCGCCGGCGAGACCCTCGACTTCCTGATTCTGACCGCGGCGGCCGGCGCCCTCCCCGGCGAGCTGGGGCAGGTCCATATGGGCGCGGCGAGCTCCTTCCTCGACGCCTTCGCCCAGGCGAAAGCGCGCGGTGGGGTGTACCCCTTCATCGCCGCCATCGACTGGGACACCTGGCGCGAGGTGGGGATGGTGGCGGACCTCTCCGCGCTCCCCGCCGACCAGCGGCAGGCGCGGGAGGAAGCCCTCGCCACCGGCATCGCTCCGGCGGAAGGGCGCGAGGTCTTCTCCAGCGTTCTGTCGCGTGCCGCCACGCCGCAGATCCTCGTCTCCACCAAGGACCTCGGCGCGGTCCTCGCCATGCTCGAGCGGCGGGCGCGCGGGGAGGAGGGGGTCGCGGCCGCTCCGGGCCGCGCCGCCTACGCCCGGCCCGAGCTGCGCAGCGGCTACGTGGAGCCGGGCAACGAGACCGAGCGGGTGATCGCCGCCATCTGGCAGGAGCTCCTGGGGCTCGAACGCGTGGGAGCGAACGACAACTTCTTCGACCTCGGAGGCCATTCCCTGCTGGCGGCGCAGGTGCTGGCGCGCCTGCGCGACTCGCTCGGCGTGGATCTGCCCCTCGACGCCCTCTTCTCGGCTCCCACGGTGGCGGGGCTGGCGGCCGCCGCGGTCCCCGCTCCCGCCGGCGAAGCCGAGGCCGAGGAGCTGGAAGCGCTGCTGCGCGAGATCGAGGCGATGTCGGCCAACGAGGCGGATTCCGCCTATCGCGCCGAGCTGAGCCAGGTCGCGGGAGAGCAGGGATGACGATCCTAGCGGAAGAGGGAGCGATAAGGACCGATTCCGAGCTGGCGCGCCGGATCGCCGCGCTGTCACCCGAGCAGCGGCGATTGCTCGAGCTGCGGCGTAAAAAGCAGCTCGACGATGAAACGGACCGCCCCCGGCCGCTGCCGCGCCGTGAAGGGACGAACGAGTTTCCACTGTCGTTCGCCCAGGAGCGCCTGTGGTTCCTCGACCGCCTGGAGCCGGGCTCGGCCGCCTACAACATTCCGTTTCATCTCCGCCTGGCGGGGGACCTCGACGTCGGCGCGCTGCGGAGCGTCCTCGACGAGATCGTGCGCCGTCACGAGGCGTTGCGGACGACCTTCGTCGAGGGCGGCTCGGGACCCGTGCAGGTGGCGGCGCCGGCGCTCGCGCTGGATCTTCCGGTCATCGACCTGCGCGCCCTGCCGCCGGTAGCGCGCGAGACGGAGGCGGCGCGGTGGAGCATCGCCGAGGCGCGGCGGCCGTTCGATCTCGTCCGCGGTCCCCTGCTGCGCGTGATCCTGCTGCGGCTGGCCAACGGCGAGTGGAGCGCGCTGTTCTGCCTTCACCACATCGTAGGCGACGGATGGTCGATCGAGGTGGTGATCCGGGAGATCGCCGCCCTCTATGCGGCCTTCACGCGGAATCTCTCTTCGCCGCTGCCGGAGCTGCCGATCCAGTACACGGACTTCGCCGTATGGCAGCGCGGCCGGCTCGCGGGGCCGGAGCTCGCCGCCCAGCTCGACTACTGGCGCGAGCGGTTGGACGCCGCTCCCGCGGTGTCGCAGCTTCCTCTCGACCGGCCGCGGCCGCCGGTGCAGCGCTTCCACGGCCAGAGCCTGCGGCAGGAGCTGCCGGGGGAGAGCCTCGCGGCCTTGCGCCGCCGCGCGCAGGAAGCGAACGCCAGCCTCTTCATGGGGCTGCTCGCGGCCTTCTACGCGTTGCTGATCCGCCACTCGGGCGCGAACGATCTGGCGGTGGGCACCCAGGTGGCCGGCCGCACGCGGCCCGAGCTCGAAGGCCTGATCGGCCCGTTCCTCAACACCCTCGTCCTGCGCCTGCGGCTGGAGAGCGATCCCTCCTTCAGCGAGCTGCTGGCGCAGGTGCGCGGTCTCGGGCTCGGCGCCTTCGCCCACCAGGACCTGCCATTCGCCAAGCTGGTGGCGGAGCTGGCGCCCGAGCGCGATCTCAGCCACACGCCCCTCTTCCAGGTGCAGATGCTGCTGGTGGAGGCGGACTACGCGGAGCTGCGCCTGCCGGGCCTCTCCTTGTCAGCGGTGCCCCTGGAGGAGAACACGTCGAAGCTGGACCTGACGCTGTGGGCGCATGCGCGGCCCGACGGTCTGGAGCTGCTGTGGCGGTTCAACACGGACCTCTTCGACGAGTCGACGATCCGGCGGCTGGGAGCGCACTTCGAGGCGCTGCTCGCGGCGGCGGTGGCGGAGCCCGGACGGGCGCTGGCGGACCTGCCGCTGCTGAGCGCGGCCGAGGAGCACCAACTCCGCGCCGGCTGGAACGACACGGCGGTTGCGGAGTGGCTCGCGGCGGGCACCCTGCACGGGCTCGTCGCGGCGCAGGCGACGCGCGCGCCGCAGCGGCCGGCGGTCTCCTATGAAGGCGAGACGCTGACCTACGGCGAGCTGCTGGCGGCGGCGCGGCGGCTGGCGTGTCGGCTGCGCGAGCTGGGGGTGGGGCCTGACGTGGCGGTGGGCGTTTTCGCCGAGCGCTCGCTGGAGATGGTGGTGGGTCTGCTGGCGGTGCTGGAGGCGGGCGGGGCCTATCTACCGCTGGATCCGTCCTATCCGGCCGATCGGCTGGCCTACATGCTGGCCGACGCGGCGGTGCCGGTGCTGCTGGCCCAGGAGCATCTCCTGGCTCAGTTGCCGGCGCACGGCGCGGTGATGGTGCCGCTCGACGGCGCGGCGGCGAAGGGCGGCGACCCAGCGGAGTCGCTTGATGCCGCCGTGGCGCCGGACCACCTGGCCTACGTGATCTACACCTCGGGTTCGACGGGCCGGCCGAAGGGAACGATGAACACCCACCGCGGCATCGTCAACCGCCTGCTGTGGATGCAGGAGCGCTACGGGCTGAGGCCGGAAGACCGCGTGCTGCAGAAGACGCCCTACAGCTTCGACGTCTCGGTGTGGGAGTTCTTCTGGCCGCTGCTGGTGGGAGCGCGGCTGGTGATGGCACGGCCCGGCGGGCATCAGGACCCCGGCTATCTGGTGCGGACGATCCAGGAGGAGGGGATCACGACGCTGCACTTCGTGCCTTCGATGCTGCAGGTGTTCCTGGAGGCGCCGGGCGTGGAGGGCTGCGCCTCGCTGGTGCGGACGATCTGCAGCGGCGAGGCGCTGCCGGCCGAGCTGGAGCGGCGGTTCTTCGCGCGGCTGCCGGCGGCGGAGCTGCACAACCTGTACGGTCCGACGGAGGCGGCGGTGGACGTCACCTTCTGGGCCTGCGAGCGGGAGGGCCGGCGCAGCACGGTGCCGATCGGCTATCCGGTAGCCAACACGCGGATCCACATCGTGGACCGGTGGCAGCGGCCGGTGCCGATCGGAGTGGCGGGGGAGCTGCTGATCGGCGGCGTGCAGTTGGGCCGCGGCTATCTGGCGCGGCCGGAGCTGACGGCGGAGCGGTTCGTGCCGGACGGGGTGTCGGGAGAGGCGGGAGCGCGGCTGTATTGCACGGGCGATCTGGCGCGGGCGCTGGCCGACGGCGCGGTGGAGTTCCTGGGTCGGATCGACTATCAGGTCAAGCTGCGGGGGCTGCGCATCGAGCTGGGGGAGATCGAGTCGGCGCTGGCCGGCCACCCGGCCGTACGCGAGGCGGTGGTGGTGGCGCGCGCGGACGGTGGGGCGGTCGGAGCCGTGAACCTGGTGGCCTATGTGACGGCCCGTCAAGCAGAGGAGGCGCCGACCCTGGACGAGTTGCGCCGGCATCTGGGCGCGAAGCTGCCGGAGTACATGCTGCCCTCGGCGCTGGTGGTGCTGGAGTCGCTGCCGCTGACGGCGAGCGGCAAGGTGGACCGCAAAGCGCTGCCGGAGCCACAGCGGATGGCTGCGGCAGCGGCGGAGCGGGTGGCGCCGCGCACCGAGCTGGAGCGAATTCTGGCGCGCCTGTGGAGCGAGGTGCTGGCGGGCATCGAGGCCGAGTCGATCGGGGTGGACGACAACTTCTTCCAACTCGGCGGCAATTCGATCACCGGCGCGATCCTCATCAACCGGCTGCAGGAGACGCTGCACGAGATCGTCCACGTGGTGACGATCTTCGATGCGCCGACGATCGCCGGTCTCGCGGCGCTGCTGGTCAAGGAGTATCCGCGCGCCGTCGCGCGCCTGCTGGGCGAGGAGCCGGCGGGCGAATTCGCCGGGACGACCGAGGGCCGGCGGATCGACGCAGCCAGCCTCGCGGAGGTGAGGAGCTGGATCCGCGTCCTCGGGCCGCTGCCGGAGCCGATCGCGGCGGAGCCGAAGAATCCATCGGCTGTGTTCGTGCTGTCGCCGCCGCGGTCGGGCTCGACGCTGCTGCGGGTGATGCTGGGCGGCCATCCCGGGCTGTTCGCGCCGCCGGAGCTGGAGCTGCTCAACTTCGACGCCCTGGGCGAGCGGCGCGAGGCCTTCCCGGGGCGGGACGCCTTCCGGCTGGAGGGCCTGCTGCGGGCGGTGATGGAGGCCCGCGGCTGCACGGCCGAGCAGGCCGGCGAGGAAGTGGCGCGGCTGGAGCGGGAGGGCGCCTCGACGCGGCGCATGTACCGCCTCCTGCAGAGCTGGATCGGCGAGCGCACGCTGGTGGACAAGACGCCCACCTACGCCTGGGACCCGGAGGCGCTGCGGCGGGCCGAAGCGGGGTTCGACTCGCCGCGCTACATCCACCTGCTGCGCCATCCGCTCGGCATGGTGCGCTCCTTCGAAGAGGCGCGCATCGATCAGATCTTCTTCCACGGCGAGCATCCGTTCAGCCGGCGCGAGCTGGCCGAGCTGCTATGGGGCGTGGCCTACGAGAACACTCTGGCCTTCCTGCGGGAGATTCCGCGGGAGCGGCAATGCACGGTGCGCTTCGAGGATCTCCTGCGCGAGTCGGAGGCGGAGCTGCGCCGGCTTTGCGCCTTCCTCGGCTTGGAATACCACCCGGTCATGGCCGAGCCGTACCGGAAGACGCGGCAACGGATGACCGACGGCCTGCATGCCGAGTCGCGGATGTTGGGAGACGTGAAGTTCCATCAGCACGCCGGAGTGGACGCCTCGGTGGCCGAACGCTGGCGGGAGGAATACTCCGAGGAGTCCCTGGGCGGGCCGACCCGGGAGCTGGCGGCGCGGCTGGGTTACGCGATCGCGCCGCCGGAGCCGGCCTGGAGCCCGATCCCGCGGGGCGCCTGGAGCGCCGGCGAGCCCCTGCCCCTCTCCTTCGCCCAGGAGCGGCTCTGGTTCCTCAGCCGGCTCGATCCCGACAGTCCGGCCTACAACATCTCCGCCGCCTTGCGCCTGGTGGGGAAGCTCGACGTCGCGGCCCTCGCCGCCACCCTCGCGGAGATCGTGCGCCGCCACGCGGTGCTGAGGACGACCTTCACCGACGATGGCTACGAGCCGGTGCAGGTGATCCATCCACAACAGGCCGTGGGCCTGGCGATGATCGATCTCGCCG
Source organism: Thermoanaerobaculia bacterium (assembly GCA_036002325.1). GTDB lineage: Bacteria > Acidobacteriota > Thermoanaerobaculia > Multivoradales > UBA5704 > DATARR01. The sequence continues at coordinate 97,586 of DASYTJ010000113.1, forward strand.
GCCTGCCGGCGGCCGAGCGGGAGGCGAAGGCGCGGGATCTGGTGCTGGAGGATCTCCGCCAGCCCTTCGACCTCGAGCGCGGTCCGCTGCTGCGGACGACGCTCGTGCGTCTGGGGGACGAGGAGCATCTGCTGCTCGCCTCGATGCACCACATCGTTTCGGATGGTTGGTCGCTGGCCGTGCTCGTCCGCGAGGTGGGAGCCCTCTACGGTGCTTTCGCCCGCGGCGAGCGGGCGTCCCTCCCGGAGCTGCCGATCCAGTACGTGGACTACGCCGTCTGGCAGCGCGACCGGTTGCAAGGCGACGCCCTGAGCGCGCAGGTGGCCTATTGGCGCCAGCGGCTCGCCGGGGCGCCGGCGTTGCTGCGCCTGCCCATCGACCGGCCGCGGCCGGCGGTGCAGCGCTTCCGGGGCGCGCGCGTGGATGCCTGGCTGCCGCCGGAGCTGCACGCGGTTCTGCGCGCGGCCGGGCAGCGACAGGGAGCCACGCTGTTCATGGTCCTGCTGGCCGCCTTCGCCGTCCTGTTGCGGCGCCACACCGGAATGGACGATCTCGTCGTCGGCACGCCCGCCGCCAACCGCGACCGCGCCGAGCTCGAAGGGTTGATCGGCTTCTTCGTCAACACCCTGGTGCTGCGCGCGGATCTCTCGGCCGATCCCTCATTCGCGGAGCTGCTGCCGCGGGTGCGGGAGACGGCGCTGGGAGCGTACGCGCATCAGGACCTGCCGTTCGAGAAGCTCGTCGCGGAGCTGCAGCCGGAGCGCAGCCTCTCGTACTCGCCGCTCTTCCAGGTCATGCTGGCCCTGCAGAACGCGTCCGCCGTGACGCTGGAGCTGCCGGGGTTGCTGCTGCGGGACGAGCCGAGCCCGCAGGAGGTCTCGAAGTTCGATCTGACCCTGACCGTCAACGAGACCCCCGCCGGCCTGCTCTGCCAATGGCGATACAACAGCGAGCTGTTCGATCACCCGACGGTGGAGCGCCTGGCGGACCGCCTGCGCAACCTGGTCGAGGGGATCACGGCGGCTCCCGGCCGGCGGATCTCGGAGCTGCCGCTGGTGGCGGAGGCGGAGCGCCGGCAGCTCCTCGCGGATTGGAGCCGGGGCGAGGTCGTCAAGGCCGGCTCGCGCAGCCTGCATGCGATGGTGGAGGCGCAGGCCAAGCAACGGCCGGACGCCCCGGCCGTGATCTTCGAGGGCGGCGAGCTGAGCTATGCCGAGCTCAACGGCCGTTGCAACCGGCTGGCCCGGCGCCTGCGGCGGCTGGGTGTGGGGCCGGAGGTGCCGGTCGGCGTCTGTGTCGAGCGCTCGCCGGAGATGGTGGTGGGGCTCATCGCCGTGCTCAAGGCGGGCGGCGCCTACGTGCCCCTCGATCCCGCCTATCCACGCGAGCGCCTGGCCTGGCTGCTCGAGGACTCCGGGATCACCGTGCTGCTGACGCAGGAGCACCTGCGGGGAGACCTGCCGCCGCACGCCGCGCAGGTCGTCATCGTGGACGAGGAGCCCGCGGAGAGCGCGCGCAACCTCCGCGCCGGGAGCGGGTCGGAGAACCTGGCCTACGTGATCTACACGTCGGGCTCGACGGGGAGGCCCAAGGGGGTCCTGGTCTCCCATCGCGGGCTCGACAATCTGGCGCAGGCCCAGACCCGCCTGTTCGCGGTCGGACCGCAGAGCCGGGTCCTGCAGTTCGCCTCGCTGAGCTTCGACGCCTCGGTCTCGGAGATCGCCATGGCGTTCCACGCCGGCGCGGCGCTCTGCCTGGCGCCGCGGCGCGACCTGCTCCCGGGTCCGGAGCTGATCGAGCTGTTGCAGCGCCAGCGGATCACCACCGTCACCCTGCCGCCGTCGGCCCTGGCGGCGCTGCCGGAAGTGGAGCTCCCCGATCTGCGCACCATCGTCGTGGCGGGCGAGGCGTGCTTCGTGGAGCTCGCCCGGCGCTGGTCCGCGGGCCGGCGTCTGGTCAACGCCTACGGTCCCACCGAGGCGACCGTCTGCGCCACGGCGGCGCTCTACGACGGCGGCGACCGGCTGCCCGTGGGCCGGCCGATTCAGAACACCGAGGCGTACGTCCTCGACGAGGTGGGCCAACCGGTGCCGTCGGGCGTGCCCGGCGAGCTGCTCGTGGGCGGCATCGGGCTCGCCCGCGGCTACCGCGGCAGGCCCGAGCTGACGGCCGAGCGCTTCGTTCCCCATCCGTTCTCCAGCACCTCCGGCGAGCGGCTGTATCGCACGGGAGACCTGGCGCGCTTCCTCCCCGGTGGCAACCTCGAGTTCCTCGGGCGGATCGACCATCAGATCAAGGTGCGCGGCGTCCGCGTCGAGCCGGGAGAGGTCGAGGCCGCCCTGCTGGCCCAGCCGGGGGTGCGCGAGGCGGTGGCGGTGGCCCGCGAAGACGGCTCCGGGCCGGCGCGCCTGGTGGCTTACGTGGCGCCGGCCGCGGATGCGGTCCTCGATCCCGCCTCCCTGCGGAGCGCTCTGGCCGGATCGCTTCCCGAGCCGCTGGTGCCCGCGGCCGTGGTGGTCTTGGACGTCCTGCCGCTGACTCCCAGCGGCAAGGTGGACCGCCAGGCCCTGCCCGCGCCGGACGGCGCACGCATCAGCGCACGGGAGTACGTGGCGCCGGCGACGGAGCTCGAGCGGTTCCTCGCCGGCCTCTGGCAGGAGATCCTCGGCGTCGAGCGGGTCGGGTCGCACGACGATTTCTTCGCGCTGGGCGGCAATTCCATCAGCGGCGCCATGTTCGTCAACCGCCTGCAGCGCGAGCTGGGCGAGATCGTCCACGTGGTGGTGATGTTCGACGCTCCCACGGTGGCGCAACTCGCCGCCTGGGTGGCGGACAACTACCCCGAGGCGGTCGTCCGCCTCTTCGGCCCCGAAGCTCTGGGAAGCGCGCGCCGGCAAGCCTGGACGGCCCGCGTCGACGCCGCGCGGGTGGCGGCGTTCCGCGCCCTCATTCCGCCGCCGGCGCCGCTTTCCGGAGCGGTGGAGAAGAACCCGCCGGCCGCCTTCGTGCTCTCGCCGCCGCGCTCGGGCTCGACGCTGCTGCGCGTCATGCTGGCGGGCAATCCGCGCCTGTTCGCGCCGCCGGAGCTGGAGCTGCTGTCGTTCGACACGCTGGCCGAGCGCCGGGCGGCGTTTCCGGGGCGCAACAGCTTCTGGCTGGAAGGGGTCACCCGCGCGGTGATGGAGGTGCGGGGCTGCGGCGCCGAGGAGGCCGAGGCCCTCCTCGCGGAGATGGAGCGCGAAAGCGGCACCACCCGCGCGCTGTACCGCCGGCTGCAGGGTTGGATCGGCGAGCGCACGCTGGTGGACAAGACGCCCTCCTACGCGCTCGACCCGGGGGTGTTGCAGCGGGCCGAGGCGGTCTTCGCGGGCGCCCGCTACATCCACCTGCTGCGGCATCCGTACGGCATGATCCGCTCCTTCGAGGAAGCGAAGCTGGAGCAGGTCTTCTTCCGCCATCCGCACTCGCTTTCCCGCCGCGAGCTGGCGGAGCTGATCTGGCTGGTGAGCCAGCAGAACATCCTGGAGTTCCTGGCCGAGGTGCCGCCGGAGCGGCAGATGCAGGTGCGCTTCGAGGAGCTGCTGGCGGCGCCGGAGGCCGTGCTGCGCGGCGTCGCCGAGTTCCTCGGCGTGGAGTACCACCCGGACATGGCCGCGCCCTACCGGGAGAAGTCGGCGCGCATGACCGACGGCATCTACGCCTGGTCGCGCATGCTGGGCGACGTCAAGTTCCACCAGCACGCGGGCATCGACCGGACGGTGGCGGAGCGGTGGCGGGAGCTGGCCGCCGAGGACTTCCTCGGCGGCGTCACCTGGGAGATGGCCGAGCGGCTCGGCTATCCGCGCGAGCGGCCGCAGGCCTGGGCTGCGATCGCGCCGGCCGCCGTCGAGTCCGGCCAGGCCTGGCCGCTCTCCTTCGCCCAGGAGCGGCTCTGGGTGCTGGACCGCATGGATCCCGGCAGCCCGGCCTACAACATCCTCACCGCCGTCCGCCTGATCGGCCGTCTGGACGCGGAGGCGCTGGCGCGCAGCCTGACGGAGATCGTCCGCCGGCACGCGGCCCTGCGCTCTTTCTTCACCGAGAGGGAGGGCCGGCCGGCCCAGGTGGTCGCGGCTGCGCAGCCCGTGGCTCTGCCGCGGGTGGATCTGGCGAGCCTGCCGGCGGAGGAACGCGAGAGCGAGGCCGAGCGTCTCGCCCTGGAGCTTGGGTCTCGGCCGTACGACCTCGAGCGCGGGCCGATGCTGCGGGCTCTCCTGCTGCGGCTCGGAGCCGAGGAGCATACGGCTCTCTTCGGCATGCACCACATCGCGAGCGACGGCTGGTCGATGGGCGTGCTGATCCGCGAGATCTCGGTGCTCTACGCCGCCTTCCGCGAGGGCCGGCCGTCGCCTCTCCCCGAGCTGCCGATCCAGTATTTCGACTACGCCCGCTGGCAGAGAGACTGGCTGCAGGGCGAGATCCTGGAGCGGGAGCTCGCCTACTGGCGCGAGGCCCTCGCCGGCGTCGAGCCGCTGCAACTGCCGGCGGACCGCCCGCGGCCGCCGGTGCAGACCTTCCGCGGCGCGCGCTTCCCGGTCGTCGTGCCGGGACACCTCACGGCCGCCGTCGCGGCCCTCGGCCAGCGGCAGCGGGCCACGCTCTTCATGACGCTGCTCGCCGCCTACGTCGCCCTGCTGCACCGCTACTCCGGGCAGGACGACCTGACGGTGGGGACGCCGCACGCCAACCGCGACCGCGCGGAGATGGAGCCGCTGATCGGCTTCTTCGTCAACACGCTGACGCTGCGCGCCGACGCCGCCGGCGACCCCGGCTTCCGCACCCTGCTGGAGCGCATGCGGCAGAGGATCGTAGCCGCGTTCGCACATCTCGAGGTCCCTTTCGAAAAAGTGGTCGAGGAGCTGCGGCCGGAGCGCGACCTGGCCCGCTCGCCCCTGTTCCAGGTGATGTTCATCCTGCAGAACGCCGGCTCGGGTCCCCTGGAGCTGCCGGGTCTCTCCGTGACTCCCCTTACCTTCCCGTTGGCAACGGCGAAGTTCGAGCTGACGCTGACCCTCTTCGAGGCGCCGGACGGACTCGCCGGCACGTTCGAATTCAACACCGACCTCTTCGAGGAGGCGACGATCGCGCGCCTGGCGGGCCATTTCGGCCGCCTGCTGGAGTCCGCGACGGCGGATCCCGACCGCTCCGTCGGCGATCTGCCGCTGCTCTCCGGCGCGGAAATTTCCCAGCTCCTCGCGGACTGGAACAACACGGAGCGAGCGTGGGATGGGGACTTGCTCGTCCACGAGCTGTTCGCGGCGCAAGCAGCGCGGACGCCGGCGGCCGTCGCCGTCTCCCAAGGGAGCGAGACCCTGACCTACGCGGAGCTGGCGGCACGGTCGAACCGGCTGGCGCGCCACCTGCGCCGCCTGGGGGTGGGTCCCGAGGTGCGGGTGGGCCTGTGCCTGGAGCGGACGCCGGAGATGGTGGTGGCCCTCCTCGCGATTCTCCAGGCCGGCGGCGCCTATGTGCCGCTCGATCCGTCGCATCCCGCCGAACGGCTCGGCCTCGTGATCGAGGACAGCGACCTCCTGGTCCTCGTCACGGAAGAGACGCTGCTCGGCGCCCTGCCTGACCACGGCGCCGCGGTTCTGTGCCTCGACCGGGAGAGTGCGGCGATCGCCGTCCACAGCGGCGCGCCTCTGGAGCGTTGGGCCACGGCGGAAAACCTGGCCTACGTGATCTACACCTCGGGCTCGACCGGGCGGCCGAAGGGGGTACAGCTCCCGCACCGGGCGGTGGTGAACTTCCTGCTCGCCATGGCCGAGCGTCCCGGGCTTCAGGCTGGGGACGTGATCCCGGCGTTGACCACGATCTCCTTCGACATCGCGGGCCTGGAGATCTATCTCCCCCTTGCCGTCGGCGGACGGATCGAAATGGTGAAACGGGAAGAGGCCGCCGACGGGGCGCTGCTGGCGGCGCGCCTGGCCGCTTGCGGTGCGACGTTGCTGCAGGCCACCCCGGCGACCTGGCGCCTGCTGCTCGATGCGGGCTGGCAGGGCGATCGCGCGCTCAAGGCGCTCTGCGGCGGCGAGGCGCTGCCGCGGGAGCTCGCGGCTTCGCTGCTGGAGAAGGTCGGCGAGCTGTGGAACGTCTACGGTCCCACGGAGACGGCGGTATGGTCGGCGGCCGGAGAGGTGGGCGCGGGCGAAGGGCCGGTGCTGCTCGGAGCGCCCATCGCCAACACCCGCTTCTACGTGGTGGAACGCCGCCTGCGACCGGTGCCGGTGGGGGTGCCGGGGGAGCTCTGGATCGCCGGTGACGGAGTGGCTCGGGGCTATCTCGGCCGGCCGGACCTGACGGCGGAGAGGTTCGCGCCGGATCCGTTCGCGGAGCAACCGGGGGCGCGGCTCTATCGCACCGGCGACCTCGTGCGCTACCGGACGGGCGGCGCCCTGGAGTTCCTCGGCCGCCTTGATCACCAGGTGAAGGTGCGCGGCTACCGTATCGAGCTGGGAGAGATCGAATCGGCGTTGCTGCGCCACGCGTCCGTGCGCGAGGCGGTGGTCGTGGTGCGGGAGGAAGGCGGGGAGAAACGCCTCGTCGCTTACCTGGTCACCGGCGGCGGAGTCCCGCTGGCCGGCGAGCTGCGCGAGCATCTCAAGAGCCTGCTGCCGGACTACATGGTGCCCGCGGTCTTCGTGCCGCTGGAGTCGTTGCCACTGACGCCGAGCGGCAAGGTGGACCGGCGTGCGCTGCCGCCGCCGGGCGGCCTCGTCTCCGGCGAGGAGCGCTACGTGGCGCCGGAGGGGCCGGTCGAGGAGCTGGTGGCGGGCATCTGGTCGGCCGTGCTGCACGCCGAACGGATCGGGGCCGAGGACAACTTTTTCGACCGCGGCGGCCATTCGCTCCTCGCCACCCAGGTGATGTCGCGCCTCCGCGCCGCCCTGGGCGTCGAGCTGCCCTTGCAGCGGCTCTTCGAGGCGCCCACCGTCCGCGGCCTGACCCGCGCCGTCGAGCAGGCGCGGCGTGAGGGAGCGCCGCCGCCGCCGCCGATCTCCCGGCAGCCGCGCGAGGGCGACCTTCCTCTCTCGTTCGCGCAGGAACGGCTGTGGTTCCTCCACCGGCTCGATCCGCAGCTCACCGCCTACAACCTGGTGCAGTCGGTCCGCCTCCGGGGCATCGTGGATCCGCGGACCCTGGAACGAGCGGTCGGCACTCTGGCCCGGCGCCACGAGGTGCTGCGCACCGCCTTCGCGATGGGCGGCGGCGGTCCGCGGCAGATCGTCCACCCGCGAGTGACCGTGCCGTTCGTTCAGGTGGACTTGCGCCGGCTCGCCGCCGAGCGCCGCGAGGGAGAGATCGAGCGCTGCGCCCAGAGGCTCGCCGCGCAGCCCTTCGATCTCGCGGCCCTCCCCCTGTTCCGCATGGTGCTGATCGAGCTGGCGGAGGACGAGAGCGTCCTCGTCATCCTCCTGCACCACATCGTTGCCGACGGCTGGTCGGTGCGCCGGGTGATCAGCGAGCTGGCGGCCCTGTACGCAGCGGATCGGGAGGGCCTCCCCTCGCCGCTGCCCGAGCTGCCGATCCAGTACGGCGACTTCGCCGTCTGGCAGCGCCGCTGGCTGGCGGGCGAGAGGCTCGCCGCGCAGCTCGAGTTCTGGCGCGGGCACCTCGCCGGCGCGCCGCCGCTGCTGCTGGAGCTGCCCACCGATCGGCCGCGGCCCGCGCTGCAGAGCTCGCGCGGCGCCAGCCACCGCTTCGAATTGGCGGCGGCGGCGGCGCAGGGCATCAAGGAGCTCAGCCGCCGCCGGGGTTTGACGCCCTTCATGACGCTGCTGGCGACGTTCGAGACCCTCCTCTGGCGTTATACCCGCGCGGCGGATCTTGTGGTCGGCATTCCGATCGCCAACCGCAACCGCGCCGAGCTCGAGAACCTGATCGGCACCTTCGTCAACATGCTGGCGCTGCGCACCCGCATTCCGGGGGGCGCGCTGTCGTTTTCGGCGCTGGCCGAGCAGGTGCGCGACGCGGCGCTCGGCGCCTTCGCGCATCAGGACCTGCCCTTCGAAAAGCTGGTCGACGAGCTGCGGCCCGAGCGCTCGCTCAGCCACTCGCCGCTGTTCCAGGTGATGTTCAACCTCCTCAACCAGCCGATGGACCGGCTGGAGCTGCCGGGGTTGATCTTCGAGACGATCCGCACCGCCCGCAGCCAGGCACAGGTCGACCTCACCCTCACGATCGCCGAGACGCCGGATGGCGAGCGGTTCGAGGCTTCCCTCGAGTACAACTCCGATCTGTTCGATGCCGGGACGGTCGAGCGCATGGCGGTCCACTTCCGCAACCTCGCCGCCGGCATCGTGGCGGATGCGGAGCGGACCCTCTCGGCGCTGCCGCTGCTGGCGGCGGAAGAGCGCTCCCAGCTCCTCACCGGGTGGAACGAGACGGCGATGGAGAGGCCGCGCGGGCGGCTGATCCACGAGCTCTTTACCGCGCGCGCGGCCGCGGCGCCGGCAGCGCCCGCCGTCTCCTTCGGCTCGGCGGTGATGTGCTATGGCGAGCTCGACGCGCGCTCGAACCGTTTGGCCAGCCACCTGCGAAGCCTGGGCGTCGGCCCGGAGGTGCGGGTGGGGCTCTGCCTCGAGCGCACGCCGGAGATGGTGGTGGCCCTGCTTGGGGTGCTCAAGGCGGGCGGCGCCTACGTGCCGCTCGAGCCGAGCCATCCGGCCGAGCGGTTGGCCATGGTCATCGGCGACGCGGAGCTGGCGGTGCTGGTCACCGAGGAGCGCTGGCTGGCGGCGCTGCCGCCTCACGCCGCGCGGGTGGTCTGCCTCGACCGCGATCGGCCGGCGATCGACGCCGAGAGCGCCGCCGCGCCGCCGCGCGCGGCCGACGACGAGAACCTCGCTTACGTGATCTACACCTCGGGCTCGACGGGCCGCCCGAAGGGCGTGCAGTTGCCCCACCGGGCGGTGGTCAACTTCCTGCTGGCCATGCTGCGGCGACCGGGGTTGACGGCGGCCGACGTGGTGCCCGCGGTGACGACGCTGACCTTCGACATCGCCGGGCTGGAGATCTACCTGCCGTTGGCGGTCGGCGGCCGGGTGGAGGTGATCGGGCGCGAGGAGGTCGCCGACGGAACCCTGTTCGCCGCGCGGCTGAAGGCCTCGGGAGCGACGGCGCTGCAAGCCACGCCCGCCGCCTGGCGCCTGTTGCTCGACGCGGGTTGGGAAGGGCTGGCCGGCCTCAAGGCGCTGTGCGGCGGCGAGGCGTTGCCGCGCGAGCTGGCCGCGGCGCTGCTGCCGCGGGTGGCCGAGCTGTGGAACGTCTATGGGCCGACGGAGACCGCCGTCTGGTCGTCGGCGGGCAGGGTGGCCCCGGGCGACGGTCCGGTGTTGCTCGGCGGGCCCATCGGCAACACCCGGTTCCTGGTGGTGGACCGCGATCTCGAGCCGGTGCCGGTGGGCGTGGCCGGAGAGCTGTGGATCGCCGGCGACGGCGTGGCCCGGGGCTATCTGGGACGGCCGGACCTGACGGCGGAGCGGTTCGCGCCGGATCCGTTCGCGGCCCAGCCCGGCGCGCGCCTGTACCGCACCGGCGATCTGGTGCGTTGGCGGCCGTCGGGAGAGCTGGAGTTCCTGGGGCGGCTCGATCATCAGGTCAAGGTGCGAGGGTTCCGCATCGAGCTGGGAGAGATCGAGGCGGCCCTCCTCCGCCACCCGTCCGTCGGGGCGGCGGTGGTGGTCGTGCGCGAGGACGCCGGCGACAAGCGTCTCGTCGCGTATCTGGTGGCGGGCGGCGAGAGCGGGCCCGCCGCCGGCGAGCTGCGGCAGCACCTCAAGAACCTCCTGCCCGACTACATGGTGCCGGCGGCCTTCGTGGTCCTCGACGCGTTCCCGCTGACCCCCAGCGGCAAGGTGGACCGCCGAGCGCTGCCGGCGCCGGAGGCCGGGGCGGCCCCGGCGTCCGCCTTCGCGGCGCCGCGCGGACCGCTGGAAGAGCTGGTGGCGGCGATCTGGGCCGAGGTGCTGCGGGTGGAGCGCGTCGGCGCGAACGATGACTTCTTCGCGCTCGGCGGGCACTCGCTGCTGGCGACGCAGGTCGTGTCGCGCCTGCGCACCGCCCTCGGCATTGAGGTGCCGTTGCAGAAGCTGTTCGCGACGCCCACGGTGGCCGCCCTGGCGCGCCTGGTGGAGGAGGCCCGGGCGGGCGGCGCCGGGCTGAGCCTGCCGCCCGCCGTCCGCATGCCGCGGCAGGGCTCCTACCCCCTCTCCTTCGCGCAGCAGCGGATGTGGTTCCTGCACCAGCTCGCCCCCGGCAGCGCCGCCTTCAACCTCGCCCAGGCCCTGCGGCTGCGCGGGAATCTGGACATCGCCGCGCTCGACCGCTGCTTCGCCGAGCTGGTGCGCCGGCACGAAGCGCTGCGCACCGTCTTCCGCGAAGAGCAGGGCGGCCCGGCGCAGGTCGTCCAGCCGCCCGCGCCCCTGCCGTTGCCCGTGGTGGACCTCGCCGCGCTTGCCGCGCCGTACCGCGACGCCGAAGCGCGCCGCCTCGCCACCGACCATCAGGCTCTCCCCTTCGACCTCGCGCGCGACTGGCCCCTGCGCACCGCGCTGCTCCGCCTTGACGACGCCGACCACGCCTTGCTGCTGACCATGCACCACATCGCCTCCGACGGCTGGTCGTTCGGCGTCCTGGTGCGCGAGCTGGTGGCGCTCTACCGCGCCTTTGTGGCGGGAGAGCCTTCGTCCCTGCCGGAGCTGGCGGTGCAGTACCCCGACTTCGCCGTCTGGCAACGGCGGGTGCTCGCGGGCGAGACCCTGGAGGCCGAGATCGCCTGGTGGCGGGGGCGGCTCGCCGGCGATCCGCCTCCCCTGCGGCTCCCCGCCGACCGCCGCCGCGCCGGGGTGCAGGGCTTCAAGCTGGAAGCACAGGCCATCGATCTGCCGGCAGCGCTGACGGCGGAGCTCCACGCGCTCTCGCGCCGGCAGGCCGCCTCTCTCTATATGACTCTGCTCGCCGCCTGGAAGGGTCTGCTGGCGCGCCTCACGGCGGAGGAGGACATCCTCGTCGGCGCACCCATCGCCAACCGCAACCGCACCGAGGTGGAAGGGCTGATCGGCTTCTTCCTCAACACCCTATTGCTGCGCACCGATCTCGCGGGCAATCCGCGGTTCGGTGAGCTCCTCGGCCGAGTGCGGGAGACGGCCCTGGACGCCTTCGCGCATCAGGACCTGCCGCTGGAAATTGTCCTGCAGGCCGTGCATCCAGAGCGCGATGTCGACCGGGCGTCGCCCTTCGAGATCATGTTCCTCCTCCAGAACGTGCCCGCCAGCGAGCTGGCGGTGCCGGGCCTCACCTTCTCGGTGTTGGACGCGGAGCAGCGGCTCGGGGATCTGGGAACGGCCGCCTTCGAGGTCGGCCTGACCCTCGCGGAACGCCGGGACGGCGGGGGCCTCTCGGCTTCCATCACCTATAACGCGCTGCTTTTCGACCCGGCGACGGTCGTCCGATTGCTGGAACGCTACGGCCGCCTGCTCGCCGCCGTGGCGAACCCCGAGCAGCGCCTGTGGGATTTCGATCTGCTGTCCGAGACGGAGCGGAGCGAGGTGCTCGTCTGGGGCGGTGCACCCGAGGAGACTGCCGCGGTTCCCTTCGTGCCCGTGCACCGCGCCTTCGAAGAAAGGGCCGCGGCGGCGCCGGACGCGGTGGCAGTGATCGCGGGCGAGCGGCGCCTGACCTATGGTGAGTTGGATCGCTGGTCGAATCGGCTGGCGCATCGTCTCCGGTTGCTAGGAGTGGGGCCGGAGCAGGTTGTGGGAGTGGCTGTCGAGCGCTCGCCGGAGTTGATCGTCGCGTTGCTCGCTGTGCTTAAGGCTGGCGGCGCCTACGCGCCGCTGGATCCCTCCTACCCGCCGGAGCGCCTAGCATTCATCTTGGACGATGCCGCTGCCACGGTGCTGCTGACCACCGCCGCCGTTCTCGCTGCCGTGCCGGCGCTCGGCGAGGGACAGGCCTTGCCTCTGCTCCTCGACGGCGACGGTCCGGCGGGGGAGAGCGAAGCGCCATTGGACATCGTGGTAGACGAGGATAACCTGGTCTACCTGATCTACACCTCCGGCTCGACCGGCCGTCCCAAGGGCGTGATGGTCCGCCACGGCGCGCTCGCCGGCTACGTCGCCGGCTTCCGCGAGGAGCACGCCTTGAGCCCGCAGGACGGGGTGCTGCAGTTCGCCTCCATCGGCTTCGACACCAGCGCCGAGGAGATCTATCCTTGCCTGACCAGCGGCGCGACGCTGGTGCTGCGCGACGAGGAGATGCTCGCCTCCACGCCGGACTTCCTGCGCGCCTGCGGAGAGCTTGGGGTAACCGTGCTCGACCTGCCTACCGCCTTCTGGCACGAGATGACGGCGCGCCTGCTGGAGGAATCGGCGGAGCTGCCGTCCTCCCTGCGCTTGACCATCCTCGGTGGCGAACGAGTCCAGCCGGAGCGGCTGGCCGCCTGGCAGGGTCTGGGCTACGAACAGCTTCGCCTCGTCAATACGTATGGCCCAACCGAGACGACGATCGTGGCGACGCGCTGCGAGTTGACGGCGGGGCGCGATGTGCCTGGAGAGGTGCCGATCGGTCAGCCGGTCCCAGGTGCGCGTGCCTACGTTGCCGATCCTTACCTGGACCTCTCCGCCAAGGGAATTCCAGGAGAGCTCTGTATTGCCGGTGCCGGCCTCGCCCGGGGATATCTAGGCCGCCCAGATCTCACGGCAGAGCGCTTTCTGCCTGATCCCTGGAGCGCCGAGCCCGGTGCCCGCCTCTACCGCACCGGAGACTTGGTACGGTGGCTCCCTAGCGGAGATCTGGAGTTCCTGGGCCGCATCGACGATCAGGTGAAGATCCGCGGTTATCGCGTGGAGTTGCGGGAGATCGAGGCCGCCCTCGGTCTTTATCCTGCAGTGGCGGAGGCGGTGGTGGTGCCACGCGAGGACACTCCCGGGGATCGGCGGCTGGTGGCCTACGTCGTACCCTGCAACGGCGAAGCTCCTGCCTCCGAACTCCGCGCCTTTCTACGTGAGAGGTTACCCGACTACATGGTGCCGGCCTCCGTGGTCACGCTCCGGTCGCTGCCAATCACCCCGAGCGGCAAGGTGGACCGACGGGCCCTGCCTGCTCCGGATCGGTTCCGAGCCGAGGCCGATAGCGCTTTCATCCCTCCGCGCACTGCCGCTGAAGAAACTGTTGCGTCCATCTGGCAGACGGTCCTTGGCCTGGATCGGGTTGGCGCCACCGATAACTTCTTCGAGTTGGGCGGCCATTCGCTGCTGCTGCCGCAGGTCATGCACCGCCTGCGCTCCTCGTTCCAGGTGGAAATCCCATTGCGAACCCTGTTCGACGAAGCGACGGTGGAGGGTCTTGCCATCGCAATCGAGGAGCTCCTGTTAGCAGATATCGAACGACAGCTCGGAGCGCTGGAAGGAGCGGACAGTGTTGCCGGATAAAGCGGCTGAACTCGCTCCTTCTGGAGAGGCATCCCTCCAACTTCCCGGCGATTTTGCAGGCGCCGGCCTGAGTGAAGTTTGTCTGCATCAGTTCTTTGAAGAGCGGGCGGATGCAGAGTCGACAGTCACAGCCCTGGTCGATGGCGAGCTGCGGATCTCTTATGGCGAGCTAGAGCGCTCGGCCAATCGACTTGCTCACCGGCTGCGAGAGTTGGGTGCGGGACCCGAGGTCAGGGTAGCCGTATGCCTGGAGAGAACGGCAGAGCTGGTCGCCACCCTGCTGGCTGTTCTCAAGGCGGGAGCCGCCTACGTCCCCATCGATCCTGTTTATCCCCGCGAGCGGCAGGCCATCCTACTCGCCGACAGCCGGCCGGCGATCCTCATCACTGAGAATCATCTCGTTGACCGCCTGCCCGCAGTCGCGGCCACCCTTTGCGTCGACCGCGACCGCGCCGAGGTCGCGCGGCGGAGCGACACCCGCCTCAACGCGACGGCCGGGCCGTCCAACCTCGCCTACCTTATCTACACCTCCGGCTCCACCGGCCGCCCGAAGGCCGTCGCCATCGAGCACCGCTCGGCCGTGGCGCGGATACGCTGGTCCGCCAGGATGTTCCCCCGCGACGAGATGGCCGGCGTTCTCGGCTCCACCTCGGTCTGCTTCGACATGTCCGTTTTCGAGTTCTTCGCGACGTTGGCGCTGGGCGGCACGCTGATCCTGGCGGAGAACGCCCTCGCCCTGCCGTCTCTGCCCGCCGCGGGCGAGGTAACGCTGGTCAATACCGTCCCCTCCGCCGCCGCGGAGCTGGTGCGCGGCGGCGGCATCCCGCGTTCCGTGCGCGTCGTCAACCTCGGCGGTGAGCCCTTGCGCAGCGTTCTGGTGGAGCGGCTGTATGCGCTCGGCCACGTCGAGAAGATCTACAACCTTTACGGCCCATCCGAGGATACGACCTACTCGACCTGGGCGCTGATGCGTCCGGGCGATCCCCTTCCGCCGGCGATCGGCGTGCCGCTCGACGGCACCCGCGCCCATCTCCTTGATCGCGATATGAGGTCGGTAGGACCAGGCGAGGAAGGGGAGCTGTATCTGGGCGGCGCGGGGCTCTCGCGCGGCTATCTCGACCGGCCGGACCTCACCGCGCAGCGTTATGTGCCCAATCCTTACGCCGCGGCTCCCGGCGAGCGCCTCTACGCCACCGGCGACCTCGTCCGCTTCCGGCCTGCCGGCGAGATGGACTGCCTGGGACGGATCGATTTTCAGGTCAAGATCCGGGGTTTTCGCGTCGAACTCGGCGAGGTGGAGGCGGCCCTCGATCGCGCTCCGGGAGTGGCGGACGCGGTCGTCGTCGCCCGCGAGTTGGAGAGCCGCGCCGATGTCGTCGAGAAGATCCTTGTCGCCTACGTCGTCCCCTCTCCGGGAACGTCGTTGGACGTCGCCGCCCTGCGCGTGCACCTTCAGGCGAGCCTCACCGACGCCATGGTGCCCGCCCACTTCGTCGTCCTCCCGGAGCTGCCGCTCAGCCCTAACGGCAAAGTCGATCGGAAGGCCCTGCCGGAGCCGGACCTCACCGCGACTCCCGAGGCCTGGGTGCCGCCGCGGACGCCGCTGGAGGAGAGGCTGGCCGGGATCTGGGCGGAAGTGCTCGGTCTGCCGCGAGTGAGCATCGAAGACGACTTCTTCGTCCTCGGCGGGCATTCGCTGCTGGCCACGCGGGTGCTCTCGCGGGTTCACCGGAGCCTTGGGGTGGAGCTCACCCAGCGGACGCTCTTCGAGCAGCCCACGGTGGCCGGTCTGGCTGCCGCCATTGAGGGCGCCGGGGGCGGAGAGCTCGCCGAAGAGGGCTTCGAGGCAGCCCCGAATCTCACCCGGCTTCCGGTTTCCTATTCGCAGCGGCGCCTCTGGTTTCTCGACCGGCTCGCTCCCGGCTCCCCGGTCTACAATCTGCCGTTCCCGCTGCTCATCGCAGGGCGTCTCTCGCCGGCCGTTCTCGCCGCCGCGCTGGGTGAGATCGTCCGCCGGCACGAGGTGCTGCGGACGACCTATGTCACGGGCGAGTGGGACGCCTGTCAGGTGATTCATCCCGCCGCGCCCTTCGCCTTGCCAGTCGTGGACCTCGCGGATCTGCCTGAGCACCTCCGCTGCCGGGAGTCGCAGCGCCTCGCCGGCGAGGACGCTGCGGTCCCCTTCGATCTCGAACGGGGTCCGGTCCTGCGGGCCTGCCTGGTGCGCCTCGGCGAAGCGGAGCACCACCTCCTCTTCAACGTCCACCACATCGCCTTCGATGGCTGGTCGCTGGATGTTCTCCTGGCGGAGCTCGCGGCCCTCCATGACGCCTTCGCGGCGGGCCGCCCATCGCCGTTGCCGGAGCTGCCCTGGCAGTACCGGGACTTTGCCGCCTGGCAGCGGAGCCGGCTCCCGGGAAAGCTCCTGGAAGAGCAGCTCGGGTTCTGGCGCGGCTCCCTCGCGGGCGTACCGGACTTCCTCGAGCTGCCGG
>DASYTJ010000114.1:0-20458 GCA_036002325.1 Thermoanaerobaculia bacterium
GGAGATGGTGATGCCGGGGGACAACGTGAACCTGGAAGTGGAGCTGATCGCGCCGATCGCGATGGAGAAGGGCGTGCGCTTCGCCATCCGCGAGGGCGGCCGCACGGTCGGCGCCGGCACGGTCACGGACATCCTCGCGTAGGAATAGGAAGGAAGAAGAAGTACGAAGGGCAGTAGCTCTAACGGTAGAGCATCGGTCTCCAAAACCGAGGGTTGGGGGTTCGAATCCCTCCTGCCCTGCCAATCATTATTAGGCAATCGATTGGGCAAACATCGGGGAAAGGCGCCGGAATGAACTGGTTCACCAAGGCAAAGGAGTTCCTGTCGGAGGTTCGCGCCGAGATGCGCAAGGTGACCTTCCCGACCCGGGATGAGGTGGTGGGGACGACGATCGTGGTCCTCGTCACCAGCTTCGTGTTCGCAGTCTATCTGTTCATCGCGGACTGGCTGATCATCCGGGCGTATCAGGGCATCGTCAGGTGGTTCGGATGACGACGGAAACGAAGACCGCCGATCGCAAGTGGTACATCGTCCACACCTACTCCGGTTTCGAGGAGCGGGTGAAGGAGACCCTGCGCCAGCGCGCCGAAGCGCTGGGCATGGGGGAGGCTTTCGGCGAGATCCGCATCCCGACCGAGACGGTGGTGGAGTACAAGGGCGGCAAGAAGAAGGAGACGCAGCGCAAGTTCTTCCCCGGCTACATCCTCGTCGAGATGGAGATGTCCGACGCGGCCTGGCACGTGGTGAAGAACACGCCGAAGGTGACGGGCTTCGTCGGCACCGGCAAGAAGCCGACGCCGCTCTCGGAGGACGAGGTCAACAACATCCTCGAGCAGGTGGTCACCGCCAAGGAGAAGCCGAAGCCGAAGTACATGTTCGAGAAGTCGGAGCCGGTGCGGATCACCGACGGCCCCTTCAACAACTTCACGGGCGTGGTGGATGAGGTCAACCTCGACCGCAACACGCTCAAGGTCATGGTGACGATCTTCGGCCGGCAGACGCCGGTCGAGCTGGATTTCTCGCAGGTGCAGAAGCTCTGAGGCGGAACGACATATGGCTAAAAAAGTCGTAGGAATGATCAAGCTGCAGATCCCGGCCGGCGCGGCGACGCCGGCGCCCCCGGTGGGCCCGGCGTTGGGCCAGGCGGGCGTCAACATCATGGACTTCGTGAAGAATTTCAACGCCCGCACCGCGTCGCAGGCTGGCCTCATCATCCCCGTGGTCGTCACCGTGTACGCCGACCGCAGCTACACCTTCATCACCAAGACGCCGCCGGCGGCGATCCTGCTGATCAAGGCGGCGGGGATCGACAAGGGCTCCGGCGAGCCGAACAAGAAGAAGGTCGGCAAGGTGACGAAGGCGCAGGTCGAGGAGATCGCGCGCACCAAGATGCCCGACTTGAACGCCGCCAGCCTGGAGGCGGCGGTGAAGACGATCGAGGGGACGGCCCGTTCGATGGGCCTGGAAGTTCAGGGGTAAGGAGGCAATCGTGCCGAAGCATGGAAAGAAGTTCCGGCAGGCGGACGCCAAGGTCGAGACCCGGGCCTATCCGCTGGGCGAGGCCATCGAGCTCGCCGGCCAGGTGAAGTTCGCCAAGTTCGACGAGACGCTGGAGGTGGCGATGCGCCTGGGCGTCGATCCCAAGCACGCCGACCAGATGGTGCGCGGCACGGTGGTGCTGCCGCACGGCCTGGGCAAGACCGCCCGCGTGCTGGTGTTCGCCAGCGGCGAGAAGATCCGCGAGGCGGAGGAGGCGGGGGCGGATTTCGTCGGCGGCGAGGAGATGGCGAAGAAGATCGAGGGGGGCTGGCTGGACTTCGACTCCGTCGTCGCCACCCCGGACATGATGCGGGTCGTCGGCCGGCTGGGCAAGGTGCTCGGTCCCCGCGGCCTGATGCCGAACCCGAAGGCCGGCACGGTGGCGGTGGACGTCGCCCGCGCCGTGCAGGAGATCAAGGCCGGCAAGGTGGAGTTCCGCGTCGACAAGACGGGGATCATCCACGCGCCGGTCGGCAAGCTCTCCTTCGGCACCGACCGTCTGAAGGACAACGCCGAGGCCCTGATCGGCGCCGTGCTCAAGGCCAAGCCGAGCGCAGCCAAGGGCAAGTACGTCAAGGGATTGAGCCTCTCTTCGACGATGGGCCCCGGCATCAAGGTGGACGAGACCACGCTCACCGCCGCCGAGGCGTAGGGAGAGACTGAAATGCCTTTGACCCGCAACGACAAAGAGCAGCTGCTGGCGGAGTACGAGAACGGCCTCGCCAAGGCGCCGCACGCCTTCCTGCTCGGCTACCAGGGCATCACCGTGCCCCAGGTGACCGAGCTGCGCAACCGGGTGCGCGCCTCCGGCGGCGAGTACGTGGTGGTCAAGAACACCCTCGCCCTGCGCGCCATCGACAGCCAGGCGCTGGGGGAGCTCAAGGAGCACTTCGTCGGCCCGACGGCCGTGGTCTTCAGCCAGAAGGACCCGGTGGCGCTCGCCAAGGCGCTCACCGACTCGGCCAAGGACATCCCGGCCCTGCAGTTCAAGGCCGGCCTGGTGGAGGGGCGCGCCATCCCGGCGGCGCAGATCCGGGACATCGCCCAGCTCCCCAGCCGCGAGGAGCTGATCGCGAAGCTCCTGTTCCTGCTGCAATCGCCGATCACCCGCTTCGCGCGGGTGCTGGCCGCCGTGCCGCAATCGTTCGTCTCGGTCCTGGATCAGGTCCGGCAGAAGAAAGAAGCGTAGAGGATCAGAAACAAGGCTTGCCGGACCTCTGAGTCCGCAGCACTTTGGGAGAGAATCAAGGAGAGAAAATGGCTATCGCGACCGAAGAATTCATCAGTCAGATCGACCAGATGACCGTGCTCGAGCTGAACAATCTGGTCAAGGCGCTCGAGGAGCACTACGGCGTCTCCGCCGCGGCCGCCGCCGTGGCCATGCCGGCGGGCGGCGGCGCCGCCGCTGCGGCCGCGCCGGCCGAGGAGAAGACCGAGTTCGACGTGGTGCTGAAGGCCGCCGGTGACAAGAAGATCAACGTCATCAAGGCGGTGCGGGAGGTGACGAGCCTCGGCCTGAAGGAGGCCAAGGACCTCGTCGAGTCCGCGCCTGCCACCGTCAAGGAGGGGGTCTCCAAGGACGAGGCCGAGTCGATCAAGAAGAAGTTCGAAGAGGCCGGCGCCACGATCGAGATCAAGTAAACGCGGAGCGGACGCCACCACGTTTACTCATCCGAGGCGATTCGACGCCGGAACCAGCGCCGGTTCGGGATTAAACCCGGGCTCGGCGCTGTTGTGGACTTTGCACGCCATGCCTGGTGACCTTCCGCGGGGCGAGCGGGGGGCGGGCCATGGTGTCTCCTGCTTCCGAAACCGGAGTCCGGACGCCCCCCGAGGCGGACCCATTGGTTGCCGCGTAGAGCCGTAATCATCTACCGAGGCATCGAGGAGATAGCAAGACCCCTATGAGCAAGTTTTCCACCCAACAGATGACAGCGCACGATGGCCACCGGCGGGACTTCTCCCGGATCAAGACGTCGCTGCCGATCCCCAATCTGATCGACGTGCAGCGGCGGTCTTACGAGCGCTTCCTGCAGATGAACCTGCTGCCCGAGGAGCGGGCCAACCAGGGCCTGCAGTCGGTGTTCACCGGCATCTTCCCGTTCTCCGACTTTCGCGAGACCTGCTCGCTGGACTTCGTCAAGTACTCGATCGGCGACTGGCAGTGCAAGTGCGGCGAGCTGAAGGGCCTGGAGTACCTCCGCATGACCTGCACCAACTGCGGCGCCAAGATCATGACGGACCACCCCCACGAGGAGACGGTCACCTGCACCGAGTGCGGCTTCGTGAACAAGAACCGGGTCACCAAGTGCGACATCTGCGGCAACCCGGTCGACCTGCAGCTCAAGTACTCGATCTCCGACTGCCAGGAGCGGGGCATGACCTTCGCCGTGCCGCTCAAGGTCACCTTCCGCCTCTTCGTCTACGACCGCGATCCCGAGACCGGCACGCGCATGATGCGCGACGCCAAGGAGGAGGAGGTCTACTTCGGCGACATCCCGCTGATGACGGACAACGGCACGTTCATCATCAACGGCACCGAGCGCGTCATCGTCTCGCAGCTCCACCGCAGCCCCGGCGTCTTCTTCACCAAAGAAGGGCCGCGCTCCTACCTCGCCAAGATCATCCCCTACCGCGGCTCCTGGGTGGAGTTCGAGTACGACCAGAAGGACGTGCTCTCGGTGCGCATCGACCGCAAGCGCAAGTTCCACGGCACGGTCTTCCTGCGCGCCCTGGGGCTCGAGTCGGATGAGTCGATCCTGCGCCAGTTCTATACCCCGGTGGGCGTTACCGCCCAGGGCGGCGGCAAGTACCTGCTGCACGTCTCGCCGAAGGTGCTCGAGCCCGAGCGCCTGAAGGACCGGCAGAGCCGCGGCCGCCGCGAGCAGTACCCGATCTTCGCCGGTATCACCCTGTCGAAGGAGAGCATCGGCAAGCTCGACACCGGCCAGACCCTCTCCTTCGAGGTCGACCAGGAGGACCTGGAGCGGGCATTCTTCGTCGCCGACGTCGTCGACCTCGACACCGGCGAGGTGATGTTCGAGGCCAACGAGCTGGTGCCCGAGGACATGGGCGAGCGGCTCGACGGGCACAACACGACTCCGGTCCAGCTCTTCTTCCCCGACTGGGAGCTGGTCGGCGCGACGCTCTCGAACACCCTGGCCAAGGACACGACGAAGAACTCCAAGGAGGCGCTGATCGAGATCTACCGCCGCATGCGCCCCGGCGATCCGCCGACCCTGGAGAGCGCCCGCTCGCTCTTCTACGGCATGTTCTTCGACGCCAAGCGCTACGACTTCTCGCGGGTCGGCCGCTTCAAGTTCAACATCAAGCTGGATACCGAGGTGCCGGTCGACCAGAAGACGCTGGGGGCGGACGACTTCTTCCGCGTCATCGAGTACCTGCTGCGCCTGCAGAAGGACGCCGGCCGCGTCGACGACATCGACAACCTGGGCAACCGCCGGGTGCGCGCCGTCGGCGAGCTGCTGGAGAACCAGTTCCGCATCGGCCTGGTGCGCATGGAGCGGGCGATCAAGGAGAAGATGTCGGTGCACCAGGACATCGACTCGGCGATGCCGCACGACCTGATCAACAGCAAGCCGGTGATCGCGGCGATCAAGGAGTTCTTCGGCTCGTCGCAGCTCTCGCAGTTCATGGACCAGACGAACCCGCTGTCGGAGGTGACGCACAAGCGGCGCCTCTCGGCCCTCGGTCCCGGCGGCCTGTCGCGCGAGCGGGCCGGCTTCGAGGTGCGCGACGTGCACGCCACGCACTACGGCCGCATCTGCCCGATCGAGACGCCGGAAGGCCCGAACATCGGCCTCATCTCGTCGCTCGCCACCTACGCGCGGATCAACGACTACGGCTTCATCGAGAGCCCGTACAAGAAGGTGGAGAACGGCCGCGTGCTCGACCACTTCCGCATCCTCAAGGTGGGCGACGGCAGCTTCCGGCTCGGCCAGATCGTCACCGGCGACGAGCTGAAGGCGGAGAACGCGCGGCTGAAGAAGGCCGGCAAGCGGCAGGTCGACGCCGAGCCGCACGCCTTCTACCTCTCGGCCTGGGAGGAGGAGAAGTACATCATCGCGCAGGCCAACACCCGCGTCGACGAGGACGGCGTGTTCATCAGCGACCGGGTCAGCTCGCGGGCCGGCGGCGATTTCGGCACCATCGAGCGCGACCGCATCGACTATATGGACATCAGCCCGAAGCAGCTCGTGTCGGTGGCGGCGGCGCTCATCCCGTTCCTGGAGAACGACGACGCCAACCGCGCCCTCATGGGCTCGAACATGCAGCGCCAGGCCGTGCCGCTGCTGCGCAGCGACTCGCCGATCGTGGGCACCGGCCTCGAGGGGATCGTGGCCCAGGACTCCGGCGCGGTCGTGCTCTGCAAGCGGGGCGGCATCGTCGACTCGGTGGACGCCGAGCGCATCATCGTGCGCGTCGAGGGCGAGGACCTGGAGACGGGCGAGACCAAGGACTTCGGCGCCGACATCTATCAGCTCATCAAGTTCCGACGCTCCAACCAGAACACCTGCATCACCCAGAAGCCGGTGGTCAATGAGGGCCGGCGGGTCAAGAAGGGCGACGTGCTGGCCGACGGCCCCTGCACGGAGCACGGCGAGCTGGCCCTCGGGCGCAACGTCCTGGTGGCCTTCATGCCGTGGCGGGGCTACAACTTCGAGGACGCGATCCTGATCTCCGAGAAGCTGGTGCGGGAGGACTACTACACCTCCATCCACATCGAGGAGTTCGAGATCGAGGCCCGCGACACCAAGCTGGGCCCCGAGGAGATCACGCGCGACATCCCGAACGTCTCGGAGTCGGCCCTGAAGGACCTCGACGAGAGCGGCATCGTCCGCATCGGCGCCACGGTCAAGGCCGGCGACATCCTGGTGGGCAAGGTGACGCCGAAGGGCGAGACCCAGCTCACCCCCGAGGAGAAGCTGCTGCGCGCCATCTTCGGCGAGAAGGCGGGCGACGTGCGCGACGCCTCCCTGAAGGTGCCGCCCGGCATCGAGGGGACGATCGTCGACGTCAAGATCTTCTCCCGCAAGGGCGTCGAGAAGGACGTGCGGGCCAAGGAAATCGAGGAGTCCGAGATCGCCCGCCTGGAGAAGAACATCAAGGACGAGGTGCGGATCCTGACCGAGGAGCGCAACAAGAAGGTGCGCGACCTGCTGCTCGGCAAGAAGGTCACCGCCACCGTCAAGTCGCGCACCGGCCAGGAGATCCTCAAGAGCGGCGACAAGATCGAGGAGGCGACGCTCGAGCGGCTGACGCGGCAGGAGATCCTGCGCCTGCCGGTCGACGAGCGGCGGCTGATCGACGCCGTCGAGATCGTCTACAAGAAGACGGACTCGCACATCGAGGTCCTGCACCGCGTCAACGAGGAGCGCATCGGGCTGCTGCAGAAGGGCGACGAGCTGCCGCCCGGCGTCATCAAGCTGGTCAAGGTCTACGTCGCCATGAAGCGCAAGCTGCAGGTGGGCGACAAGATGGCCGGCCGGCACGGCAACAAGGGAGTCATCTCGCGCATTCTGCCCGAGGAGGACATGCCCTACCTGCCGGACGGCACGCCGGTGGAGATCGTGCTCAACCCGCTCGGCGTCCCCTCGCGCATGAACGTGGGCCAGATCCTGGAGACCCACCTGGGGTGGGCCGGCATGGTGCTGGGGCTCAAGTTCGCGACGCCGGTCTTCGACGGCGCCCGCGAGCCCGACATCAAGGAGCTGCTGCGCCAGGCCAACCTGCCGGATTCGGGCAAGACGCCGCTCTACGACGGCATGACCGGCGAGGCCTTCGAGCAGAAGGTGACGGTGGGTTACATCTACATGCTCAAGCTGTCGCACCTGGTCGACGACAAGATCCACGCGCGCTCGATCGGACCGTACTCGCTGATCACCCAGCAGCCGCTGGGCGGCAAGGCGCAGTTCGGCGGCCAGCGCTTCGGCGAGATGGAGGTCTGGGCGCTGGAAGCCTACGGCGCCGCCTACACGCTGCAGGAGCTGCTGACCGTCAAGAGCGACGACGTGGAGGGCCGCAGCAAGGTGTACGAGGCGATCGTCAAGGGCGACGTCCCGGAGCCGCCGGGCCTGCCCGAGTCCTTCAACGTTCTCGTGCGCGAGCTGCAGAGCCTCTGTCTCGACGTTGAACTCCTCAAGGTTTAAAGGGAGGACCGACCGTTGCAACCATTCAGCAGTTTTGACAGGCCACAGTCGCTCAAGGATTTCAACGCGATCAAGATCTCGATCGCGTCCCCGGAGAAGATCCGTTCCTGGAGCTACGGCGAGGTCACCAAGCCGGAGACGATCAACTACCGGACGTTCAAGCCGGAGCGGGACGGGCTCTTCTGCGCCAAGATCTTCGGTCCGATCACGGACTGGGAGTGCCTGTGCGGTAAATACAAGCGGATGAAGCATCGCGGCGTCATCTGCGACAAGTGCGGCGTCGAGGTGACCCGCTCGCGGGTGCGCCGCGAGCGGATGGGCCACATCGAGCTCGCCTGCCCGGTTTCGCACGTCTGGTTCTTCAAGGGGCTGCCGAGCCGCATCGGCCACCTCCTGGACATCAGCCTGCGCGACCTCGAGCGCATCCTCTACTTCGAGAGCTACGTCACCATCGATCCGGGCGACACGGAGCTCAAGGAGCGGGAGCTGCTCACCGAGGAGCGCTTCCGCGAGCTGCGCGACAAGTACAGCGAGGACGCCTTCGCCGCCAAGATGGGCGCCGAGGCGATCAAGGAGCTGCTGTCGCGCATCGACGTCGACGAGCTGGCCGAGGAGCTGCGCATCATCATGCGCACCGAGACCAGCCAGATCCGGCGCCTGAAGGCCGCCAAGCGCCTCAAGGTGGTGGACGCCTTCCGCAGGTCGGGTCACCGGCCGGACTGGATGATCCTCGACGTCATTCCGGTGATTCCACCGGAGCTGCGGCCTCTCGTGCCGCTCGACGGCGGCCGCTTCGCCACCAGCGACCTCAACGACCTCTACCGGCGCGTCATCAACCGCAACAACCGGTTGAAGAAGCTCCTCGAGCTGCGCGCTCCCGAGGTCATCGTGCGCAACGAGAAGCGCATGCTGCAGGAGGCGGTGGACGCGCTGTTCGACAACGGCCGCCGCGGCCGCGTGCTCAAGGGCTCGAACAACCGGCCGCTGAAGTCGCTCTCCGACACCCTCAAGGGCAAGCAGGGCCGCTTCCGCCAGAACCTGCTCGGCAAGCGCGTCGACTACTCGGGCCGCTCGGTGATCGTGGTGGGGCCGGAGCTCAAGCTCAGCCAGTGCGGTCTGCCGAAGAAGATGGCGCTCGAGCTGTTCAAGCCGTTCATCTACAACCGTCTGGAAGAGAAGGGGCTGGTGGGCACCATCAAGGCCGCCAAGGAGCTGGTGGAGGCCGAGGTCGACGAGGTCTGGGACGCCCTCGAGGAGGTCATTCAGGACCACCCGGTGCTGCTGAACCGCGCGCCCACGCTGCACCGCCTGGGCATCCAGGCCTTCCAGCCGACGCTCATCGAGGGCAAGGCGATCAAGATCCACCCGCTGGTCTGCGCCGCCTTCAACGCCGACTTCGACGGCGACCAGATGGCGGTCCACGTGCCGCTGTCGCCGAAGGCGCAGATCGAGAGCAAGGTGCTGATGCTGGCGAGCAACAACATCCTGTCGCCGGCGCACGGCCGGCCGCTGGCGGTGCCGTCGCAGGACCTCGTGCTGGGCGGCTACTACCTGACGCTCGGCAAGGCGGGAGCGAAGGGCGAGGGCCGGGTGTTCCCGGACTTCGACTCGGTGCTGCTGGCCCTCGACGCCGGCGAGGTGGAAACGCTGACGCCGGTCCGGGTGCGCTACTCGGGGCCGTACATCAACCTTGAGACGCAGCTCGACAAGCAGAACGTCGTGCACGCCGAGCTCGAAGAGCTGAACGGCGAGCTGATCGACACCACCGTCGGCCGGGTGATCTTCAACATGCACCTGCCGAAGGAGATCCCGTACGTCAACGGCCTGCTGAAGAAGCGGGGCCTGCAGGACCTCGTCGGCTACTGCTTCATCACCCTGGGCAACGACAAGACGGTGGAGATGCTCGACGAGATCAAGGAGATCACCTTCCTCTACGCGACGCGGGCGGGCATCTCCTTCGGCGTCGACGACATGGTGGTGCCGAGCCGCAAGCCGGAGATCCTGCAGCAGGCCCGCAACGAGGTGGTCGAGATCGAGAACCAGCGCTCGGCCGGCGTCATCACCGCCGGTGAGCGGCACAACAAGATCATCGACATCTGGCACCGGGTGACGGAGAAGGTTTCCGAGGAGATGTTCCGCGAGATGCGGGAGATCGAGAACGAGACGGGCGTCTTCAACCCGATCAACCTGATGGCCGACTCCGGCGCCCGCGGCTCGCGCGAGCAGGTGCGCCAGCTCGCCGGCATGCGCGGCCTGATGTCCAAGCCCTCGGGCGAGGTCATCGAGCAGCCGATCACGGCGAACTTCCGCGAGGGCCTGTCGGTGTTGCAGTACTTCATCTCGACCCACGGCGCCCGCAAGGGCCTCGCCGACACGGCGTTGAAGACGGCCGACTCCGGCTATCTGACCCGCCGTCTGGTCGACGTGGCGCAGGACGTCATCATCAACGAGGTGGACTGCGGCACGATCGACGGCATCGTGGTGACGGCGATCATGGAGGGCGGCGAGATCCTCGAGCCGCTGCGCGACCGCATCGTCGGCCGCGTCAGCCAGGAGGACATCTACGATCCGATGACCGGCGAGCTGATCTTGAGCGCCGGCCAGGAGATCACCGAGGCGCTCGGCAACGCCGTGCAGGCGGCCGGCATCGAGCGGGTGAAGATCCGCTCCGTGCTGACCTGCGAGGCGCGGCGCGGCGTCTGCGCCCTCTGCTACGGCCGCAACCTGGCCACCGGCAAGATGGTGGAGATCGGCGAAGCGGTGGGTGTCATCGCCGCCCAGTCGATCGGCGAGCCGGGCACGCAGCTCACCATGCGGACCTTCCACTACGGCGGCACGGCATCGCGCGTCTCCGAGCAGTCGAAGCACATCTCCAAGAACCCGGGCCTGGTGAAGTTCCTCAACGTCATCACGGTCGAGAGCAAGCGCGGCGCCCTGGTGGTGATCAACCGCAGCGGCAAGCTCGTCATCACCGACGAGAAGGGCCGCGAGCGGGAGCGCTACGCCTTGACCTACGGCTCGCAGCTCCTGGTGCACGAGGGCGACGAGGTGCAGCCGGGCACCGAGCTGGTCACCTGGGACCCCTTCACCTACGCCATCCTCTCCGAGATCGGCGGCCGGGCGGAGTTCCAGGACATCGTCGAGGGCGAGAACGTCCGCGAGGAGACCGACAAGGTCACCGGCCTGTCGCAGAAGATCATCGTCGAGGCCTCCGCCAACGAGAAGCGGGTGCCGGCGATCATGATCCACGGCGACGACGGCCGCGACAAGCGCTACCTGCTGCCGTCGGGCTCGCACCTCGTGGTGCAGAACGGCGGGGAAGTCTATGCCGGCGATACGCTGGTCAAGATCCCGCGCGAGACCACCAAGACCAAGGACATCACCGGCGGTCTGCCCCGCGTCGTCGAGCTCTTCGAGGCCCGCAGCCCCAAGGAGCCGGCGATCATTACCGAGATCGACGGCGTCGTCCACCTGGGCGAGGTGCACAAGGGCATGCGCAAGGTGATCGTCGAGAGCGATCTCGGCGACACTCGCGAGTACCTGGTGCCGCGGTCGATTCACATCAACGTGCAGGAAGGCGAGCGGGTGCGCGCCGGCGATCCCCTGATCGACGGGCCGATCAATCCGCACGACATCCTGCAGGTGCTCGGCGAGAAGGAGCTGCAGCGCTACATGACCGACAAGATCCAGGAGGTCTACCGGTCGCAGAGCGTGGCGATCAACGACAAGCACATCGAGGTGATCGTGCGCCAGATGATGCGGTCGGTGAAGATCGAGGAGGTGGGCGACACGGAGTTCCTGATCGACGAGCAGGTGGACCGCTGGAAGTTCGGCGAGGAGAACGACCGCGTGGTCGCCGCCGGCGGTACTCCCGCCATCGGCCGGCCGCTGCTGCTCGGCATCACCAAGGCCTCGCTGTCGACCGACAGCTTCATCTCCGCCGCGAGCTTCCAGGAAACCACCCGGGTGCTCACCGAGGCGGCGATCAGCGGCAAGGTGGACGGCCTGCGCGGCCTGAAGGAGAACGTGATCGTGGGCCGCGTCATCCCGGCCGGGACCGGCATGGACTACTACCACGACTTCCACATGGCCGAGGAGTTCGTCGAGCCCGAGGCGGAGCCCGAGGAGGAGCTCTTCTTCGAGTTCGGCGAGGAGGAGATCCGCAGCCTGCCGCAGGAGGTGCTCGAGGGCGACTAGTCCTCTTCACCATCCGAAGGTGGATCTACGAGGGCGGTCCCGCGGGGCCGCCCTTTCCTTTCTGCGGGTCCGTCAGCTCAGCAGTAGTCGGCACAGGTGTTACAGGGGCAATCGGGCCCCTGGAACGGACAGCAGATGAAGTTGAGTCCGGTGGACGGGCAGAAGAAGACCTGGCAGCTCTGGGGGGCCGGCTTCGCTGCGGTTCCCAGGGCGGGGATCAGGAGGGAGACGGCGACCAGAAGGACGGCGGCGAGGAGCGGGCGGTTTCTGAACATGAGATCTCCTTTCTTATTGCAGGAGATTAGCATGTCCGGCTGAGGCGTTTGACGGCGGAGCTTCATGGCGGCGCCAGCCGGCGCGCGATGACGCTGGCGTTCTCCCGCCACACCACGAGGCCCCGGCCGTCGCCGTCCAGCGCTACGGCGGGGCTGCCCTTGTCGCCGGCCGGAGGCAGATCGATGCGTAGCTCGCTGCTGAGAGGCGTTCCGTCGCTCGCGAATCCGCGGCCGACGATGAATCTCGCGTTGGGCTCGGGTCCGGAGCCCCCCCAGACGGCGAAGAAGCCGCCGTCCGCCGCCATGGCGATCGCCGGCTGTTCCTGGCTTCCGAGCGGCGAGACGTTGACCAGGAACGGCCGGCCAGCCGGCTCGCCGTTGGCGGTGAACCGCTGGCCGAAGAGGTTGTAAAACGTGTCCGTTACCAGGTCTAGTTCGCTCCAGAGCACGACGAAGGCGCCGTTTCCCGCCATTCCGAGTGCAAACGCGTACTGGCTGAGAATCTGGTCTTCGACCTGAATCTCGCCGCTCAGGGGGAGGCCGTTTGCCGCGAAGCGCCGGACGAAGACGTCGTCGAAGGAACCCTCGCCGGCCCAACCCGCCCAGCCGATCACGAATTCACCGCTCGCGTTGACCGCCACCTGCGCATAGTCCTGCGCGTCCTCGGTCGCGACGTTGACCCGGAACTCGGGGCCGAGCGGCTGTCCCGCTGCATCGAAGCGCCGGGCGTTGATGTCCGTAGAATCGCCTCTGTAATCGATGCTCGTCCAGGCGACGACGAAGGTGCCATCCGGGGCGACGGCGACCGCGGGCTCGAACTGAACACCCGACCCCGTCGAGCTGAGCCGGAACCTGCCGCCGCGGGCACGGCCGTCAGCGTCGAAGCGACGGCCGAAGACACTGGTGTCCCCGAGCGAAGAGCCCCCTTGCCAGACGACGACGAAGGAGCCGTCGGCCCCCACTGCGAGCCGCGGAAGTGTCTGGCCTGCCCGGCTGGGACTCACCCGGAACTGCTTCGTCCTCGGAGCTCCGTCGGCCCGAAAGAGGCGGACCCACACCCGCGGAAGCTCCGCCGACCCATCGCTCCCAGTCTGCCAGACCACGACATAGTCTCCGCTCGACGCCATGGCAACCTGAGGAAAGTTGTGGCTGGCGGCCCGAAGGTTGTTGACCTTGATCACGGCTCCCTGCGGCTTCTGGGCGGCGAGTGGAAGGGCTGGGAGCAGACTGGCGGTGAGGACGAAGGCGAGGATCCTGTGCATGGGATTCCTCCTTTTAAGTGCCTTCAGTTTAATCCAAGGGGAAGCAAACGGCTCTGCCGAAGTGTTAAGATCAACGGGCAATTCGCCGCGGACGAAAGGAAGCTCACATGCGGACCCGTCCTCTCTTCTTTCTCCTCATTTCTCTCGCCGCTGTTCCCGTGTTCGCCGACGACGTGTACCTGACCAACGGGCGGAAGTTCGAGGGGGTGATCGCGGAGACCACCGATTCGCAGGTGCGCATCCGGATGCAGGGCGGCGTCCTGAGCCTGCCGAAGAGCCAGGTGCTGCGAGTGGAGGAGGGGGACTCGAACCTTGCCGAGTATTTGCATCGCAAGGAAGCTCTCCGGAAGAACCCTGCGGCGAGCGCCTCCGACTGGCTGGAGCTGGCGCTGTGGGCCCGCGGCAAGGACCTCGGTCAGGCCGCCCGCGAGTCGGCCCTCACCGCGGCCGCGCTCGATCCCCATCTCGCGGGGCTGGCGCCCATCCTGCGCGGTTATGGCTACGTGCTCGACGAGCAGCTCGACCGCTGGATTCCCTACGAAGAGTCCATGCGGCGGAAGGGCTTCGTGCTGGCGAACGGCCAGTGGATCACCCGCGAGGAGTACGCCGCGCGAGTGAGGGCCCGGGAGCAGGAGGACGCCCTGCGCCGCGCCGCCTATGAGGAGCGGGCCCGCGCTGCCCGCGAGGACCGCCTGGCCGCCCTGACCGAGCTGACCTTGACCCGCGAGCTGGCGCGCTCCGCCGCTCCAACTTATCCCCTCTACGCCAACCCCTTCTACGGCGCGCCGGTGGTGGTGATTCCCGGGTTCTGGGTCCTGCCTCGCGGGCCCATGGACCCTCATCGCCACGGCCAGGCTTCGAGCGAGTTCACCCACGTGCCTGGAAGCCTGATCGGCGGCAAGCTCTTCCCATCCTCGAAGTCGCACTGAGAGCACCGGGGAGGGAGGGCACGCCGCGTCCATGGATGCCATCGAGGTTGAAGACCTCCACAAGACCTACGCCGGTGGGGTGCAGGCGTTGCGCGGCATCTCCTTCGCCGTGCAAGCCGGCGAGGTCTTCGCGCTGCTGGGGCCGAACGGCGCCGGCAAGTCGACCACCGTCCGCATCCTGACCACGCTCTCGGCTCCCACCTCCGGGCGCGCCCGCGTCGCCGGCTTCGACGTGATCGAGATGCCGCGGGAGGTCCGGCGCCGCATCGGCTACGTCGCCCAGGCCTCCGGTGTGGATATCACCGGCACCGGCCGCGAGAATCTGACGCTGCAAGGCCATCTCTACCGTCTGCCGGCGGCGCAGCTCCGGTCGCGGGTCGAGGAGCTGCTGCACCTCTTCCAGCTCGAGGCCGCGGCGGACCGTCCCGCGATGACCTACTCCGGGGGCATGAAGCGCCGCCTCGACGTCGCCATGGGATTGGTGCACAGCCCCGAGGTGCTGTTCCTCGACGAGCCGACGACGGGTCTCGACCCCGAGAGCCGCGCGGTGATGTGGAAGGAGGTCCGGCGGCTGGCGGAAGGCGGGCTCACGCTGCTGCTGACCACCCATTATCTGGAGGAAGCCGACCAGCTCGCGCAGCGCCTGGCGATCGTGGACGGCGGCCGCATCGTGGCCGAGGGAACCCCCGAGGAGCTCAAGGGGCAACTGCGCGGCGACGTCGTGTCGGTGGACCTCACCGACCGCGGCCGCCTCTCCGAGGCCGAGCTGATGCTGCGGGGCATGGAGGACGTCTCCGGCGTGGTGGTGGACGGGCCGCGCCTCTATGCTCACGTCAGCAGCGGCGCGCGGGCGGTGCCGGCCCTGCTGGCGGCGCTGGAAAGGGCGGGCCTCGCCGTCTCCCAGGTGTCGCTCTCCCGCCCGTCGCTCGACGACGTCTATCTCACCGCCACCGGGCACGCCTATCACGAGGAGGGCGCCGCGACCGCGGCTCGCCGCTGAACGATATGGAATTCCTGCGCGACACCTGGTACCTCTTCCTCCGGCTGGTGAAAACGACGATCCGCATGCCCGTGTTCGTCATCATCTCGATCGTCCAGCCGATCCTCTGGGTGGCGCTCTTCGGCCAGCTCTTCAGCTCGGTGGCCAAGATCCCCGGCTTCAAGGGCGACTCCTACGTGCAATTCCTCGCTCCCGGGATCGCCATCATGACCGCCCTCTTCGGCGCCGCCTACTCGGGGATGGGCCTGCTGGCGGACATCGATCGCGGCGTGCTCGACCGA
Organism: Thermoanaerobaculia bacterium; assembly: GCA_036002325.1. GTDB lineage: Bacteria > Acidobacteriota > Thermoanaerobaculia > Multivoradales > UBA5704 > DATARR01. Next base: position 15,654 of record DASYTJ010000114.1, read on the forward strand.
CTGCTGGCGACGCCGGTCTCGCGCGGTGCCCTGATCGCCGGCCGCATCCTGCACTCGGCCGTTCAGGTGATCGTGCAGGCGAGCATCATCCTCCTCGTCTCCTGGGTGCTCGGCGTGCGTCCCCACGGCGGCATCCTCGGTGTGCTGATCGTGCTCTTCACCGCCTCGCTGCTGGCGGCCGCCTTCGCCTCGTTCTCCAACGGCCTGGCGCTGCTCGCCCGCCGCCAGGAGCTGGTGATCGCGGTGATGAACTTCACCATCCTGCCGATGATGTTCCTCTCCAGCATGATCATGCAGCCGGGCCTGATGCCCGATTGGATCGGCCGCGTCTCCCGCTTCAATCCTCTCAACTGGGCGGTGACCGCCGCGCGCTTCGGCTTCGAGGGCGAAGCTCCTGCCGCGGTGGCGCTCAGGCTGGCCCTGCTGGCCGGCTTCGCCTTAGTCTGCGGCTTTCTGGCGACGCAGGCGTTCCGGCGGTATCGGCGGACGATGTAGGCTCGCCAGTGGTCTCGCTCTTCTGGGTCTCGTTGACATAGTTGACTGAGTCAAGTATTGTGGTTGACATGATCATTTACCTGAGGGTGCTCGCGTGATCGCCCGAGTCTGGACGGCGCGCACCACGCCGGCGAATTCAGCGGCGTATCGGGAACACCTGGAGCAGCGTGTCCTGCCGGCTTTGCGGGCCATCGAAGGCTACGCGGGCGCGACGATGCAGAGCCGGACCGACGGCGAAGGCGTCGAGGTCGTCGTCACCACGCGGTGGAGCTCTTTGGAGGCCGTTCGCCGGTTCGCGGGCGACGACTTCGAGCGTGCGGTGGTCGCGGAGGAGGCCGCGGCGCTGCTGACGGCGTGGGACCGGCGGGTGCGCCATTATGAGATCGTGCTGAACGACGAACCGGGTCGAATATGACCGAGCCTGTCTCTCAAACAACCACTTCCCGTGTGGCTGCCGTGCGGCGGTTCAACCGCTTCTATACGCGGCAGATCGGAGCTCTCCGAGAGGGCCATCTCAGCAGCCCGTTCAGCCTCACCGAAGTCCGGGTGCTCTACGAGCTCGCCCATCGCGAGACTTCCACGGCGACGGATCTGGCCGCGGCACTGGGCCTTGATCCTGGCTATCTGAGCCGCACGCTCCAGCGGTTTCGGCAGCGGCGCCTGATCACGCAGAAGGCGTCGCCGGAAGACGGCCGGCAGCGGCTGTTGTCGCTCACGGCTCTCGGCCGGCGCACCTTCGAGGATCTCGATGCTCGGGCGAGCCAGGAGATTCAACAGATGCTGGCCCGGCTCTCGATGACGGATCAGCAGCGGGTCGTCGAGGCCATGCGCACGATCGAAGGGCGGCTCGGCGAGCGGGACGAGCCGAAGGTGCCGTATTTCCTCCGCCCGCACCGGCCGGGAGATCTCGGCTGGGTGGTGCAGCGCCACGGCGAGCTCTACGCTGAGGAGTACGGCTGGAACGAAGAGTTCGAGGCCCTCGTCGCGAGGATCGCCGCCCAGTTCATCGAGCGTTTGGATCCTCGCCGTGAGCGGTGCTGGATCGCCGAGCGCGAGGGCGAAAGGGTGGGTTGCGTCTTTCTCGCCGCGAAGTCGAAGACGGCGGCTCAGCTACGGCTGTTGCTGGTCGAGCCGAGCGCCCGGGGCCTGGGGATCGGCAAGCGGCTGGTGGAGGAGTGCGACCGTTTCGCGCGTCAGGCCGGCTACCGCAAGATCACGCTATGGACGCAGAGCGTTCTCGGCGCCGCCCGCCATATCTATGAGCAGGCCGGCTACCGTCTGGTGAGCGAAAAGCCGCACCACAGCTTCGGCCACGATCTCGTCGCGGAGGTTTGGGAAAAGCGTCTGTAGCCCGCGCCGAGGACAGGGCTCATTCGCAGAGCTCTTCTCCGAAGTGGCCTGGGCAGAAGGTGTGATAACCGCCGCACCAGACGTAGCAGAGGGGAGCTCCCTGGCAGACCCCGCTCCATCCCGTGCACTCGAGGACCGTGCCGTCCGGGCAGCTCGTCCACGCGGTGCACGACTGACAGGGCGGGCACTGGCTGAACGCACCGGTAGCCAGGCACCGAACATAACCCTGCTGCCCCTGCGCGCAGTCCTGGTCCTGAAGCTCGCAGGTCCCAACACAGCTCACCGTCGCTGTGCCGCCCGTGTCGCCGCAGGTGACTGAGCAGGTCCCCGACTTCGTCTCGGGCTCTGGAAGCAGGAACGGCACGATGTTCCCCGGTGCCTCCCCTGGCAGCGCGGCCAGGCACTGGCGAGAAGCTCCTTTGGCGTACGCCGCGGGAATCATCCAACACCACGCGAGAAGAAAAAGTCCGACGACTTTGGTCGACATGATCGCCTCCTTTTGGAGCGTCTGCATGAGGCTGCCAGCCCAGAGTCCGACGGGCCGCCGGACTCTCTTCAATAAGAAAAGGTGCCTCAGAACCGCGCGGGGGAGCGCAATCACCCGGTGGCTTGGCATGCGCCCCCGCGGCGGCGTCCTCGGCGTCCTCATCGTGCTCTTCACCGCCTCGCTGCTGGCGGCCGCCTCGTTCTCGACGGCTTGGCGTTGCTCGCCTCCAGCAGGAGCTGGACTCCAGGATCTTCCACCGGCTCGGACGCGAAGTTCGGAGCCGGATCGACTCACCTTGACGCCTTATCGCGAGGATGGCAGGTCCTACGCACCGAAGGCTCTGGCTCCGGCATAAGCCTAAATTCCGGCGCTACAGGAGCTTATGCCAGTCAGGCACTTCGCGGAGTCGCTGCTCATTGCCGGATCCGCGGTGAGAAGCATCCATGCCGCCGCCTTAGGGCCTGACGTTGACGCAAGTAGCGGGTTGGCCTACCATGATCTAAGTGCTTACAAGAGTGAGTTATAGACGGTTGGCCATGCGCCGCTTCCATTTCCCTTGGGGACCCAGAACGGAGCGATAAGCACGTGGCATCAGGAGGAGAAGATCAAGCGTAGGTTGGGCGCCAGCAGCGACCCCGAAGCTAGAAGAGGACTCGCACCATGGGAGTTTCTGAATTTTACGACAGTGTAGTCCTACGAGATTTTCTGGAGTATACAGCCCCAGGCGCTATTGTGATTTCTGCGGTCGGGTTAAGCCTGGAGGTCTTCAACGCTAAGCTTGATTTAGAGCTGTCGCCTATCGATTTGTTCCTTACCCATCCTTGGCCTGCTTTGGCCTTCATCATTTTTCCGGCCTATATCATCGGGCATGTTTTGACTGCGATCAATGCCTGGGTAGGCCGAGTTGGCGAGCAGAAGATTGCTGCTCAAGTACTCAATGATGACGATTGGTTTAGGTTACGATTTGCGCAGGTGGTAGCAGTTGAATTGCAGATTTCGACGGAGGAATGCCTAACTATCCTGAAGGATCCCGTGAGTGCCGAAACCTTGCGCGAAATAGGGCGCAGCGTTGCCCATCGCCACGCAGGTAACCTATATCGAGAGTTTATCGGCCGTCATTCCATCCTTTCGAGATTCTGCCAGAATATGGTGGTCGCGATGGGCGTCTCTGTCTGGTTGGTATTTCTCTCTGCCTGGATTCTCTGGGTCGACTTATCTGGTAGAGCGCGACTTATCGCGCCATTGCCGCTCTGGCTCGTCGCGGTGACCTTTCTCGGACTCACATGCCTTTCAATGGTCGCACTATCACGACGCTCCTTGAGACTGAGAAAAACTATGACCAAGCACACTTTTCAGATTTGGTACTTGGTGTCAGCTGAGTGCCAATTGAGGAGACAGCGCCCAACCCCTGGCCTGCAGCGGACGGAAACCGCATAATGCGCGGCTCCGCCGCTGAGGCCCATATCGTTCGGCGCTCCCCAGCTAGATGTCCAAACGATGGATCTGAAAGTCATACTGATTGGACCCATCAGCACAGGGAAGAGCACGCTGAGTCGACTGGTCGCAAGCCGGCTCGGCCTACCATGCCGCCATCTGGATGGGATCCGTACTCAGTATTACAGCGAGATTGGCTACGATGAGGAGCGTGCGAAGGAGATCCATGATGCCGAAGGCTTCCTCGGTCTCTACCGGTATTGGAAGCCTTTCGAAGCTCATGCGGTCGAGCGGTTTGTCGCGGAGGAGGGTTCGGCGGTCTTAGACTTCGGCGGCGGGCACTCCGTCTACGAAGACGATGTACTGTTCGCTCGCGTGGAGCGGGCACTTGCACCGTATCCCTATGTAATCCTCGTTTTGCCTTCCAAGGATCAGGATGAGTCCATTGCAATTCTGCGCGAGCGAAGAGGGGAGATTATCAGCAACGGGTTCGACGTCGATGAGCACTTCGTGCGGCACCATTCCAACTACGATCTGGCGAAGCAGACCGTATATACCAAAGGGAAGTCGGCCGAAGAGAGTTGCGCCGAAATTGTCGAGCTGATCCTGGGTCATCAATCAAATGAGTAGGCCATCTCGGCACCCTCGACAGGTAGGCTCCGCGCCTAACCCTTGCTTGCAGGGACAGGCAGCCGGGCATCTGCTCATGCTTTGGGTTCGGTGAGGCTGCCTGCCCCTGAAGCTTATTCGTTATGCGGACCAAACTGGAGGTGGCATGAAGGGAAGATTGGTTGGAGTGGTTATGGCGGCGTCGGTGGCAGCGTGCTCCGTGTCTCACGCAAGAATTGAACGGACGGTGGTCACCCAATATGGATTGTTCGCGATGGAAAACCCGAATGTTCAGGCCGCGCCTGTCACTGCTGCCGGCAAGGTTTATATGGGGCAGAAGCTGCCGACGTTGATCACTATTACGGACAGGGTGCCTCGGAAGAGGGGCACGGCATTTGGCTACCAGTTCGTTGTCGAGGGCGAACCGAAG
>DASYTJ010000115.1:0-2089 GCA_036002325.1 Thermoanaerobaculia bacterium
CCTTTCTCGAGCTGAACGCGCTCGCGGCCTGGGAGCTCTACGAGGGAGAGGCACCCGGCGCCGGGATCGTGACCGGCATCGGCGTGATCGACGGACGCCAGTGCGTGGTCGTCGCGAACGACGCCACGGTCAAGGGCGGCACCTACTACCCCCTCACCGTGAAGAAGCACCTGCGGGCCCAGGAAGTCGCCGACCAGAATGGCGTTCCCTGCGTCTATCTCGTGGACTCCGGAGGCGCGTTCTTGCCGCTCCAGGACGAGGTCTTTCCGGATCGCGATCATTTCGGCCGGATCTTCTTCAACCAGGCGGTCATGTCGGCCAAGGGCATCCCGCAGATCGCCGTGGTCATGGGTTCCTGCACTGCCGGCGGCGCCTACGTTCCGGCGATGAGCGACGAGACGGTGATCGTCAAGGGGACCGGGACGATCTTCCTCGGCGGCCCGCCCCTGGTGAAAGCCGCCACGGGCGAGGAGGTCACCGCTGAGGAACTCGGCGGCGCCGACGTCCATGCGCGCGTCTCCGGAGTCGCGGATCACTACGCGGTCTCCGACGAGCACGCGTTGGCGCTCGCGCGGGAGATCGTCGCCAACCTCGGCCGCCGCCAGCCCGAGCCGCCGTGGGAGCCTGAAGCGCCCGAGGAGCCCCTCTACGATCCCGCCGACCTCTACGGGATCGTGCCGGAGGACTACGCCAAGGGCTACGACGTGCGCGAGGTGATCGCACGGGTGGTGGACGGCAGCCGCCTGCACGAGTTCAAGGCTCTCTATGGAGAGACGCTCGTCTGCGGCTTCGCCCACATCGAAGGGCTTCCCGTCGGGATCCTCGCCAACAACGGCGTGCTCTTCTCAGAGAGCGCTCTCAAGGGCGCTCATTTCATCCAGCTGGCCTGCAAGCGCCGCATCCCACTCGTCTTCCTCCAGAACATCACCGGCTTCATGGTCGGGAAGGAGTACGAGGCGGGCGGCATCGCCAAGGACGGGGCGAAGATGGTGACCGCAGTCGCGTGTGCCCAGGTGCCCAAGTTCACCGTCATCGTTGGGGGGTCGTTCGGTGCGGGCAACTACGGCATGTGCGGCCGCGCGTACTCGCCCCGGCAGCTCTGGATGTGGCCGAACGCGCGCATCAGCGTGATGGGCGGCGAGCAAGCGGCCACGGTCCTGACCGCCGTCGGACGAGCGGACCCAGACGAGATCCGCGCCAAGTACGAGCGGGAAGGAAGCCCGTACTACTCCACGGCGCGTTTGTGGGACGACGGCATCATCGACCCGCTGGACACGCGTCGCGTCCTCGCGCTCGGCATCGCCGCGAGCTTGAATGCGCCGATTCCCGAGACGAAGTTCGGCGTCTTTCGGATGTAGACGCCCCCGCGCAACTTGCAGGGACCGCGCTAGGGAAGCGGAAGCGTCGGCGTGGACGGCAAGGGAGGCGGCTCGACTGGCAGGGGCAGCGGCTCGACCGGCAAAGGAGGCGCCTCGACCTGGAGGGGTTCGACCGGTAAGGGCAGCGGCTCGACCGGTAGGGCCGGCACTGACACATCGGAGCCCGGTTCGACGGAGGGAAGCGGCAGCGAGGGAAGCGTGCCGCCGCCGCTCAGGCTGTCGGCCACAGACTCGCCTGATGAGCCGGAATCACTGGGCTGGGCCGTGATCTTCGAGCGCTTCGCCTGCATGGCTTTCTCCAGCGGCAAGAATGCGATCCCCGGAGCGACTGCCGGACCCGTCATTTCTGCGCGCGAGGGGGCGCGCTGAACGGCCGGCGCGCTCGGCGGGTTCGCTCCCATGTCGGTGAGGGGGACCGCAACGATGGCGGCGCCTCCCACAAAGGCGGCGACGCTTGCCCTGCTGACCGAGAAGCCGAGCGAGAGCTTCCCCAAACCGGGCAGCGGGAGGGCCAGGAGGCCCCGGAGCCTGCGCGTGGGCTGAGTCGTCGGGACGTGGTCTGCGAGTTGGAGCTCCTGGCTCAGGCTGCGGCGAGCACGGAAGATGAGCGTCTCGACGGCCGCCAGGGACAGCTCCAGCTCCTCCGCGATCTCCGCGTAGGAACGTCCCTGGATCTCCCGCAGGAGGATGACGGCGCGCTGGTTCGGCGG
>DASYTJ010000116.1:0-81394 GCA_036002325.1 Thermoanaerobaculia bacterium
TATACCCTATTATTGGCAGTAAGGCCCCGGAACGTTGCCGGCCACCCTCGATAACGTCCCTATCGACCGTATCGATATGAACGCGGTTGGCACCCTAGCGGGCGCTGTGAGGCTGCCAGGGCTCCCCCCATTTCTCCTCGAACTTGCCGCGGTTCTCGTCGAACAAGCGGCGGTACGCTTCCGTCTCCATGGCGCCGAACGACGCCCGGCCCCAGTGGTGGATGAAGACGTCTTCGGCGCACACCACGCGGCCTCCGGCGGCGCGCACTCGGCGCGAAAAGTCATCGTCCTCGAACATACCGACGCCGAACCGCTCGTCCAGCAGGCCGATCCGGTCCAGCAGCTCGCGCCGCATCGCCGCGCAGTAGAGAGCCAGCATGGGGATGTCCCAGACCACGCCTTCGTGATCGCGGGCATGGGCGGCGGCGAATTCCTCCATCTGGTCCAGCGTCTCGTAGTCGACCTCGATCCGCGCCTCGTTGCCGGCCCAGTTAGTGACCGGACCCACCAGCTCGACTCCAGGCGTTTCGAGATGCCGCAGCAGCCGGACAAGCCAGCCGCGAGTGACGACCGTGTCGTCGTTGAGCAACACCAGGTACTCGCACGCACCGGCTGCCCTGATGCCTGCGTTGACCGCGCGGGGAAAGCCGATATTGGTTTCGTTGAAGATCACCTTCAGGTCAGGGTGCTGGCGTGCCTTCTCATTCAAGAGCTCGCGCACGTCCACCGTGCCTGAGTTGTCCACGACGACGACGGCGAGGTTGGGATATTGGGACTTGAGAAAGATGCTCTCCAGGCAGAGCCGCAGCCGCGCGGCGTCGGTATAAGCCGCGATGACGATGGCTGTCCTGGGATGGATGGTGCGCACGGTCTCGGACAACTGGTCGGCACGCGCCTGCCACGTATGGCGCCGCGCCAGATCGATCCTCGCCTGCCGCGCCGGCGGCGACGACTCGTTCAACGCCGCCGCGAGCTGGGGGACGAAATCCGCCGCCGACCGTACCGGATAGAACAGATCGCCGAACGGGGCGAGCTCGGGCAGGTCGACGGCGACCACGGGCTTGCCGGCGCTGAGATACTCATAGAACTTGACCGGATTGGTCGCCTCGGTGAGCGCCGTACGCCGGAAGGGGATGATGGCCACGTCGAAAGCGTGGAGGTAACCGGGAAGACCCGCGTACGGCTGCTCGCCCAGGAGATGGACGTTGCGCAGCATCCGTAAGGGAGCGAGGTCGGCGCCGAAAGTGTGTCCGATGAGGACGAATTGCCAATCGGGCCGCGCCTTGGCCGCCGACGTCACCATCTCGACATCGAACCACTCGGCGATGGCGCCGTAGTAGCCGATGATCGGCCGGGGCAGGCCGCGCAGCTCCGTCGGCTCAGGCGCAGTCCGGTGGAAGTGCTCGAAGTCGGTGGCATTGGGCAGCAGCAGCGTGCGCGGCGAGCGGTCTTGCCAGCGAGCGAGCAGCGCCTGGCTGGATACCACGATCAGATCGCTCGCGGCGGCTAGAGCCTCCTCCTCGCTACTGAGGCCGGCGCCGCTGGTGACGAAACCGCTGTGGTCATCCATGCAGTCGTAGATCACCCGCCATCCCCAGCGGCGCTGCGCGGCCTCGACCAACGGTCCCCAGGAGGGGAACTGCACACAGCAGACAACCTCTTCCAATTGGAAGTCCGTCTTCAAGCGGGCGAGCGCGGCAAGGCAGGGCTCCACGGTCTCTGGCTCCAACCGTTCGCGATGCAGATTGAACTCGATGGGGCCGGGCAGATCGACGACGGCGACTCTTTCCTCCACTCCGCGAACGACGGCGCGGTCGCCTTCGTGCAGTCTCGTCCCGAGATAAAAGATGCGGTGCCCGCGCGCCGCCAGCTCCCGCGCCAGTTGCTGCGGCCGCTGGAAGCGGAAATCCCAGTCGATGATCGGAAAGACCAGCAGGTCGTACGCCGGCGTGGGCGGCAGGAGCCGCGGCATTCGCCGATCCCGCAGCCGCCGGCGCCAGCGCAGAATCGCGCGCCAGCCCCGGCGCAGGCCTTGCTTCCAGGGTTTCGGCAAGAATCGTGCGATGCCGCGTCTTGCCTTGGCCGCGAGCCAGTGGACGAACGACGCCGCCGGCGATGCGGCGGTACGGACCATCATCGTTGGAGGAGAGGCGAACCCGGGGTGTCGGACATCGGCCGGAGTTTAGCAGTCCCCATCTGCGAAGACCAACCGGGCGAGAGAGCCGGTGGGGATTCTCCCATCCGCCAGGCGGGAAAGGATAAGATCTCCCCAGGCCGTGATGATGCGATTGGGACGACTTTTCCGCCAGCCGGTGTCGGCCCTGCTGGGGCGGTTCAGGCGGCGGTGGCCGGGCGGTGAAGGAGAACCGCTCTTCCGCAGCCCCGGGTTCGCCGGCTGGTGCAATCTCTGCGGCAAGTCGACCACCTTCTTTTGCGATGACTGGCCGAGCGCGCGCGAGTCGGTGATCTGTCTGTCCTGCCGCTCCACGAGTCGCTACCGCTCGATTGCCAAAGGTCTCTTGCGGGCGGTGGCGGAGCTGAGGGGAGTGCAAGCGTCCAGCGTGGCCGAGCTGCCCGGCCTGGCGGCGCCGTCGCGGCTGGCCCTCTATGACACGCAGGTTCCGATCACCGCGATGCTGGGCGCTTATCCCTTGCCGGCGATACTGAGCGAGGTGCCCTGGATCGACTTGCAGATGTCGGTCTTCAAGCCGTCGCTCGCCTGGGGTGCCGCGGTGGCCGAGAGTGTCAGCAATCAGAACCTGGAAGCATTGACTTTTCCCGACGCCGCCTTCGACGTCGTGATCACCAGCGATGTCATGGAGCACGTCCGCCTGGCGGCATCGGCGCATCGCGAGATCCGCCGGGTCCTGCGCCCGGGCGGCGTGTACCTGTTCACCGTGCCACACGATCGCGGCAGGGCCACCACGCTCGAGCGAGTGCGGATCGTCGATCCGGCTGATCCGGCGCGTGACGAGCTGCTGATGGAGCCCGAGTACCACGGCGACGCCAACTCGCCGGAAAACCGGGCCCTGGCGTACCGCCTCTACGGCCTCGATCTCGACGGCGAGCTCCAGCGCCTCGGTTTTCAAGTGGAATACACGCGGGAGGACGATCGTCGGTGCGGCATCTTCAATACCGAGCTCTTCTATTGCCGGGTCATCGGTGAGCCCGCTTCCTGAGGATCCGGCCCTGCGCCGGGACCGGGCCACGAGCCTGCTGCTCGGGGTGTTGAGCCTGTGGCCTCTCGGGTTGGTGCTCTCTTCGGGTAGGTTGGTCTGGGACACCGCGTGCCGCCTCTGGCCGGCGGTACGCTGGAATCCTCCCCAGACCTGGTCTGCGGTCCTCGCCGCCGGCTTATGCGCCTTTTTGTTGTGGCCCGTTTGCGCGCCGCGGCGCTGGCGCCCTCGCGCGCCCCTGGTGGTCATGGCGGGAGCTGCCGCCCTTCTTGTCTTGATGTTCGCCGCCGGCTCGCGAGCCCTCGTTGCTTTCCTGGCGCTGAGTTGCCTTCTGCTCGCTGCCGCGGAGGTCGGCCGGCTGATCCTGTCCCGCCTCCCTCTGCCCGGCGCCGGACCGGTCGAGATGGCGCTCTTCCGTACCGGTCTAGGCGCGAGTCTCCTGTCGCTGGCGGGATTGGGGCTCGGCCTCGGCGGCCGACTGGAACGGTCCACGGTGTGGGCTTTCGTCGGTGTGCTGCTCGCGTTGGCGATCTTCCGTGGCTGGCGCCGTTTCCGCGCACAGGGCGCCTGGCGTGTCTGGCTCCAGGCTCGGATTGCCGGTCTTGCCGCGCTGGAGCTCAGTTGGCTCGAGGGGGCTTGCGTCGCCTTTGCCGCAGCGGCCCTCCTTGCCGCGTTCACTCAGGCGCTGGCACCCGAAGTCGAGTCCGATGCGGTTCGGCTGCATCTCGCGCTGGCGCGCCGTTTCGCCGAAAGCGGCAGGATCGATGTCATCGAGCAGTTCCCGATCACCTCGTGGCCGTTGCTCGCGCAGGTCCTCTACGCCGTCGGCTTGATCGTTGACGATGCGATCACTGCCAAGCTCCTCCACGCCGCTGCCGGCGTGGGCCTGACGCTGGCTGCGGCAGTGGCGGCTGGAAAGCTGGCGGGGCGCACTGGCGCCGTCGTTGCCGCTGCCCTCGTCGCGACCCTGCCCATGGTCGGCTGGCTCCTGGGCACGGCGTATGTCGACCTGTTCGCCGCCTTTTACTCATTGCTGGCCGCCGCGGCAATCCTAAACTGGCAGCGCACCGGCGGGCGCGCTTGGCTTCTGCTGGCAGGAGCCGAGCTGGGCTCCGCCGTCGCGGCCAAGCTGACCGCGGGTTTCGTCGGCGCGGGCCTCGGCCTCGCCGTTTTTCTCTTGGGCAGGCGGAGGGGCGGGATCGGCGAGCGGCTGGTCGCGCTGATTGCCGTTGGTCTGGGGAGTCTCCTGGCGCTTGGTCCCTGGTTGGCGCGGAGCGCTGCCCTCACCGGCGAGATCCCCGGCGCCAGGCTCTTGCTCGACGCTCTCCCCTGGCGCGGCGGGCCTGCGCCTGTGTCGCTCTCCAATCTGCCTTCATTTGGGACGGGCCGCGGCCTCGCGGCGCTGCTGCGGCTACCGTGGAATGTGACCTTCCACACCGGCCGCTTCGCCGAATGCATGGACGGCTTCGCGGGATTGGCCCTGCTCGGTCTGCTGCCCTTGATCGTGCTCCTGCCGCGGACCCGTGCGACGGCGGGCTTGGTGGTCACGACCTTGGTCGCGACGCTGCTCTGGTTCTTCACAGCTCAATACCTGCGCTACGTGCTGCCGGCCATTGGCCTGCTCGCGGTCCTTCTTGGAATCGCTTTCGCCCAACTCTCCGCCCTGATCGCGAGGAATCCGACGCTGCCGAGAAGGGTCGCCGGCCAGGCCTACTCCGTAGCACTGGCGGGATCGCTGGCCTTTGCCCCCATGCTGTTCCTTTCCACAGTGTTCTTCGTGTATCCGGGGAGCCTGCCCGTGGCGGTGCTCGCCTCACTACAGACGCCGGAGGAGTATCTCGCACGCCGGGTGCCGTCCTTTGAGGTCCTGCGTCGCCTCGATCGCATGATTCGGCCGGGAGCCGGCGTCGTGATGCTTCCCGACGGGCCGCAGCTCTATAGCCGGGCGCGGCTCATCTCGAACATGACCGGCGGAGATTGGATCCTCTCGACACGCAGCGCTGACGAACTGGCTGCCCGCTTCGCCGAGCACGGCGTTCACTACCTGATCATCGAGTATCCTGCGATCCCGCCTGCGTGGAAGAGTGCGCCCTTGTTCCGGCCTGAGTTCCTGGAGAGGTATGCCCGGCTGGTCTACGTCCACAATAACGGCGTCTGCCTGTACCGAGTGAGCAAGGTTGACCGAAGGAGCCCGCGAACGGGCCGGACCGCGCGAAGCCTGACCGTCCCAATGCGTGCGGCAGAGGCCCGCCGTTGAGGTTGCGCCGGCGTGAGGTGTGACTTGGGTCCGAGAGGAGACATTGTCTTTACCCGGCACGTGGACTATGATAATCAACGCTTCAGGAGACGGGTGTGTGCTGATTTTGTTCAACAATGCCGGGCTGGCCGCGGCGGTGTCTGGGGGCGCGGATCCGCGTCTCGAACAGCACCATCGACAACAACATCACCGGGATTTCGATCGCCGCCGGCGCAAGGCTCCCCCACTTCCTTGAGTTCGCCGCTCGTCGAGAAGCGGCGGTACGCCAGCGGCGAACGAAGGAGACCGAGCTCTCCAGAATCCAGGCCGTGATAGAATTTTTTTCGTCTTCGTTCCAAAGCACCTGATCCCGATGCGCCCCAATCTTCCACGTTCCGCCCGTATCTATGTTGCGGGCCATCGCGGCTTGGTCGGTTCGGCCGTCGTTCGTCGCCTGCTCCGGGAAGGTTTCCAGGATCTTCTCACTGCCACCCGCGAGCAACTCGACCTGCGGGACCAGGCGGCTGTGAACTACTGGTTCCGGGCGAATCGCCCCGAGTACGTCTTTCTGGTCGCCGGCACCGTCGGCGGTATCCTCGCCAACTCGACCCGGCCGGCGGAGTTCATCTACGACAACCTGATGATTCACGCCACGGTGGTGCACGCCGCCTATCTCCATGGCGTGAAGCGTCTGCTGTACCTGGGGAGCTCCTGCATCTATCCGCGCGAATGCGCGCAGCCGATCCGCGAAGAGTACCTGCTGACGGGGCTGCTCGAGCCGACCAACGAGGCCTACGCCGTGGCCAAGGTCTCGGGGATCAAGCTCTGCCAGGCGTACCGCAAGCAGTATGGCTGCGACTTCATCTCGGCGATGCCGACCAACCTCTACGGTCCGCACGACAACTTCGACCTGCAGAGCTCTCACGTGCTGCCGGCGCTGATGCGGAAGTTCCACGAGGCCAAAGCGGACGGCGGCGAGGTGACGGTGTGGGGTACGGGCTCGCCGCGGCGAGAGTTCCTGCACGTGGACGATCTCGCGGACGCCTGCCTCTTCCTGATGCGCCACTACGATGAGGATGGGCACATCAACGTCGGCACCGGCGAGGACCTGAGCATACGGGAGCTGGCCGAGGTCATTCGCGACGTCGTGGCCCCCGGAGTGCGGCTGGCTTTCGATCCGTCCAAGCCGGACGGCATGCCCCGCAAGCTCCTCGACGTCAGCCGCCTCCGCTCCCTCGGCTGGCGGCACCGGATCGAGCTGCGCCAGGGAATCGAGCAGACCTATCTGTGGTTCCAGGAGCACTGCCAGCGGGCGGACCTGCGGCGCGAGGTCCGCGCCGCCACCGCATAGGACGCTCTCCCTGTGATCTTGGCAGACCGCGTCCTGCCGGCAGAGCCCGGGAGAGGCGATCCGGCGGAGGATCTCTACCGGCGGCAACGCATCGCCCACTGGGACCGCGTCGCTCGTCTCTGGCAGCGCCGCAAAGGCCTCGGCGGCGCCTATCATCAGCGGCTGCAGCGGATCTACCGCTTCTTGGTGCCGCCGGGGGCCCGCGTGCTCGAGCTGGGTTGCGGCACCGGCGACCTGCTGGCCGCCCTTGAGCCCACGGTGGGCGTGGGGGTCGATTTCTCCAACGAGATGATCCGGTCGGCGGCGGCGCGCCATCCGCATTTGCGGTTTGTCGAGGCCGATGCTCACCAGATCGGGGTGTTGGAGGAGACGTTCGACGTCGTAATCCTCTCCGACCTCATCAACGACGTCTGGGATGTCCAGCGGCTGCTCGAGTCCGTCCTTCCTCTCACCACTCCGCGGACGAGGGTGATCCTCAACGTTTACAGCCGGCTGTGGGAGCTGCCCCTCGGCCTCGCGCAACGGCTGGGTCTCGCGCGGCCGGTGCTCTACCAGAACTGGCTCACCGTCGCGGACGTCACGAATCTGCTGCGGCTCGCCGGTTTCCATGCCATCCGGTCCTGGCAGGAGGTGCTCCTGCCGCTGCCGATCCCCCTGCTCGCGCCCCTGTGCAATCGCATGCTGGTGAAGCTCTGGCCGTTCCGGCACTTGGCGCTTGCCAATTTCCTGGTGGCCCGGCCGGCCCCCGCCCCCGCGGAGGAGGAGCCGGTCGTCTCAGTCATCGTGCCGGCGCGCAACGAGGAGGGGAACATCGCCAACATCTTCGCCCGGGTACCCGAGATGGGCGGCGGCACCGAGATCATCTTCGTCGAAGGACATTCCACGGATGGCACTTGGGAAGCCATTCAGCGAGAGATGGCGGTTCATCCCGAGCGGCGGGCGAGCGCCTTCCGCCAAACCGGCAGGGGCAAGGGAGATGCCGTCCGGCTCGGCTTCTCTCAGGCCGGCGGCGAGGTGTTGATGATCCTCGACGCCGATCTGACCGTGCCGCCGGAAGACCTCCCCCGGTTCTACGAGGTGATCCGCTCGGGCCGGGGGGAGTTCGCCAACGGGGTCCGGCTCGTCTATCCCATGGAGAAGGAGGCCATGCGTTTCGCCAACCTCCTGGGCAATAAGTTTTTCAGCCTCGCCTTCTCCTGGCTTCTCGGCCAGCCGATCAAGGACACTCTCTGCGGTACCAAGGTCCTATGCAAGGCCGACTACGAGTGGCTCACCGCCAACCGTGCCTACTTCGGAGATTTCGATCCGTTCGGAGACTTCGACCTGCTTTTCGGGGCAGCTAAGATGAACTTGGAAATCGTCGAGGTGCCCATCCGCTATCGCGAGCGCACGTACGGCACGACGAATATCCAGCGCTGGCGGCATGGCTGGCTGCTGCTCAAGATGTGCCTGTTCGCCGCGGGGCGGATCAAATTCATCTGATGAATAACCTGAGAGAATGGTTGGCTCACCCGCTGACCCGGGGTCTGGACATCGACGATCCGCGCACCACTCTGAGGCGCCGCCAGATCCTCCAGGAAAAACCCTTCCTCCGAAGGATTTACAAAGAATGGTACCAGGTCGTCACCGCTCCGTTGCCGCCGGGACCTGGGGCCGTGTTGGAGCTGGGGGCCGGTGCTGGATTCCTGGCTGATTTCGTCCCCGGATTCGTGCATTCCGAGATCTTCTTCACGCCTTGGGTAGACGTTGTCATGGACGGCCTCGCGCTTCCGCTAGCTACCGGCTGCCTCAGGGGTATCGTGATGATCAACGTCCTCCATCACCTCCCGCGCCCGGTCCAGTTCTTCACGGAAGCGGCGCGCTGCGTCCATCCAGGTGGTGTCGTTACCATGATAGAGCCCTGGGTGACGCCCTGGTCCCGGCTTGTTTATACGCGCTTTCATCACGAACCCTTCCTGCCCGGGGCGCAAAGTTGGGACCTTGCTGCTGGGGGGCCGCTCTCGGCAGCCAATGGCGCCCTCCCCTGGATTCTCTTCCAGCGTGACCGAGAGCGATTCAAGCAAGCAGCGCCTGAGTGGCAGGTCCGCTTGGTGAGGCCCATGATGCCCTTCCGCTATCTGGTCTCCGGAGGAATCTCGCTGAAACAACTCGTCCCTGCCGGCAGCTTTCCACTCTGGCGGGCTCTCGAGCGCGCCCTCGCTCCCTTCCGCGAAAAGATCGCCATGTTTGCCCACATTGTGCTCGAGCGGGAATCGCGGTAGGCAGCGTACGCAAGCCGTGGGCTAGGCTTTCGGGCGACGACCACAGAGGAGGCTCACCATCACAGATAGCCAAGGGCGCGGAGTTCGCGTTTGGTCTTTTCGTCAAGCGTCAGGGGCTCGGCGCGCGGACCGTGGACTCCGGCCAGCTCCCGCGTGAGGATGGCCCGCAGGCCGGCGGCCAGGTGAGGCGGGGTGCCTAGCAGGTTGCGCCGCTCGCCGGGATCGTCGCGTAGATCGAAGAGAAAGTCGCCTCCCTGGCTGCGAACGATCAGCTTGCGGCCTTTCCAGATGACGGCTTTGCTGTCCGGACCGTAGGCCGGCGACTCTGCGATCAGTGGCACCGCAGTGCAGTCGTCCGCTTCAGGGCTCTTGGCGAGCATGGGTACGAGGCTGCGTCCGCGCAGCCCCGGACCGCCCGCGAGGCCGAGCAGGTCGAGCACCGTCGGCATGACGTCGACGTGCCGGACGGGGCAGGTCAGCCTGCGGCTCTCGGCGACTCCGGGGCCGCGGAGGATCAAGGGCACCCGTAGCAGCTCCTCGTACATCGAGTGACCGTGCCCGACGCCCCAGATTCCGCGCGGGTCATGACCGGAGGCGCGCTCGGCCAGGGCGTGATCCCAGAACTCCTCGCCGTGGTCCGAGGTGATCACGACCAGGGTCTGCTTGGCCAGGCCGGCCTGTTCGAGCCGCCGATAGAGTCGCCGGATCTCCTCGTCGATAAACCGCAGAGCCCCGTCGTAGAGCGCTATCCGATGGGCGCGGTAGCGCCGGAAGGCGGGATCCTCGAGAGCCCGCTGGTCCTGGATGCCGCCGAAGCTCCAGTCCGTGTGCTCGCGTCCGCGAACCCCTCCCTCGGCGACCGGGAAGAGATTGAAGAAGGGAGGCGGTGGCTCCACAGGCTGATGCAGGTCCATGTACTGAACGTAGAGGAAAAACCGATCGCCTGCGGTCTGATCGAGCCAGCGCAGCGCCGCGGCAGTCAGCTCGGCGGCGTTTTTCCGCTCGACCTCGGCGGCGTCGAAGTCTCTTTCAAAGCTTCCGTAGAGGAAGGGGTTGGCGGAAAACAGGCCGGTGCGGAAGCCGGTGCGGTGCAAGCGCGTGGCGAGCGTCCGCACCCCCTTACGGATCTGTAGGACCGGTGTGGTCTCTCCCAAGAGCCGGCTCTCCCCCTCGATCCCGGCGCCGTGCTCGGAGGGGTAGAGCGAGGTGAGCAGGCTGGCCGTCGACGGCACCGTCCAGTCGGAATGGGCATAGGCGTTCGCGAAGAGTGTGCCGGCCCGTGCCAGCTCGTCGATGAACGGCGTCGTTTGCCGCGCATACCCGTAGCTGCTCACGTGGTCGGCCCGCAGCGTGTCGATGCAGATGACCACCAGGTTGCGGGCCGCCGGCGCCGCTCCGGACTCGGAGGAGGAGCAGGCTGCAGAGGCGACGGCGGCGACGCAAGCGATCGCCAGCAAGGTCGCTCCCGCGAGCCGGCGATGGTGGGTGGTCTTCAGTCTGGGCACTTCGGGACCCTTCGAACCGCCGGATGCTACACCAGGGCGCCTCGTGACCGCCAGGCATCCGTGATGAAACGAAACGAGAGGGGTTGACACATTGAGCAGAGGCTCCGTAGAACTTTAAAATATTTGAAATTTTTCTATGGGCACATTGAAGGCCGGCCTCATCGGCCCGGCGAGGGAAAGCCGGTGCATGAACCCGCAGATGGTCTCAGAAAGAGGGATGAAAGGAGAAAGGCAATGTACAGAGGGAAATCGGTCAGTCACATCGTGGTCTTGGCGATAGTCCTGCTCTCAGACGGAATCGGGACGCTACCCGCGGCGCTCGCCGCGCAGGAGGCTGTGACGCAACGTAATGAGCAGCCCGGCCGGGCGGTCGCTCACTGGACGAACGCGACGGCGGCGGCGGCGATTCCGATGCCGCTCCTCGCCGAAGAAGGCGGGCCGGTCAAGCCGCAGCAGTTCTCTCCGCCAGGCCCGGCGGGTGTCGCGCTGGGTGTCTTTCCAGGAAGCGCGGCCGGCGGCGCGTTCACGCCCCAAGTCTCCATCGAGACCGGTACGGCGGAGCCGCAGATCTTTGGCGGCAGCCAGTGGTATTCGTACCCGCCTCCTCACACCCGGTACTTCCCCCGTTTCGGCCTCACCTACTATCCACACAGCGCCTTGGGCAAGCTGTTCTTCTCGGACGGCTCCACCAACTACGTCTGTTCCGGTGCCGCAATGGTTTGCGGCGGCCTCAATTTGGTCATGACCGCGGGCCATTGCTGCGCCGCCGGCGACGGCGTCACCTGGTACGACAACTTCTTGTTCGTGCCCGCCTGTTTCGGCGCCAACTGCAACTCGGGGAGCGCGAGCGCGGCTCCGTTCGGCGTTTGGGACTGGGAGCAGGTCACGGTTCCCACCTCTTGGTTCACCTCCGGCAACCCGGGGCGGGACGTCTGCTTCCTCCAGACCGCGCCCAACGGCTCCTTTCAGGAGTTGCAGCAGGTAACCGGTTCCCTGGGCTTCGCGTGGAACCAGGCGCAGCCCGTTCATTACACCATGACGGGGTGGCCCGCAGCCCCGCCGTTCGGCGGCGGCAATCTGGTATTCGAGATCGGGTCAACGGCGGACCTCGACGGCAGCTTCTCTCCCAATACGGTTGGGGTGGGCAACTTCATGACCGGCGGCTCGAGCGGCGGCGCTTGGATCAAGGACTACAAGCAGGGCGGAACCAGCCAGTACTGGAACGGCCTGAACAGCTACAAGTACATCTCGCCTTCCCTGCCTGACGAGATGTACGGTCCATACATCGATACGACGATCTTCAACATCTGGGATACCACGCTGGATTGTCAGTGAGTCGGCTACCGCGTGGGGAGGCTCAGGCCGCCCCACGCGGTGGGCGGTTTCGCCGCCGCATCGCCTGCCTTGACCTCCTGAAGCTCCCGATGCTAGCTTTCTCACAAACACAGCAGGGCGGGAAGCCTTTCGCTGACGAAGTTCTAGTGGTGGTTTTGTAGATCGGGGAGGACCGCCTACCAAAGACTATGCAGTTGTCTTACTCCGGCGAGCGTTTCATGCCCGGTTATGGCGGGCCGGGTATCCATCTGGAGCATCTTCATCGCTACCTCCTGGCGGCCTCAATCGTCGATGGCGCGGTGCTGGACCTCGGGTGCGGCGTTGGCTATGGCTCCAGGCAGCTCGCCCGCGCCGCCCGGCGTGTCGTCGGCCTCGATGGCTCGCCTCCTGCGATCGGCTTCGCCAGAGTCGAATTCACGGCGCCGAATCTCGACTATCTGGTAGGAGATGCTCGCGTTCTGCCGTTTCCTGCCGCCTCCTTCGATTGGGTTGTCTGCTTCGAATTGATCGAGCATCTCCGGGAGAGCGAAGCGGTGTTGGCGGAGATCGCCCGCGTGCTCTCTGCCGATGGACGGTTGCTGCTCTCCACTCCCAACCGGCCGGTCTACAGCGAGGCCCGCGGCTACTCGAATCCGTTCCATGTGCGCGAATTCGACATCGCGGAGCTGCGGGCGTTGCTGTCCCGCAGCTTTGACAGCGTTGTGCTCTTCGGCCAGCGATTGATGGCCGGATCGGCCATCTGGGATCTCGGCCGCCCCTGGCCCGCTCGCCGGATCGAGACCTTCCAGCCCGAACCCGACCTGGGAGCTGACCTGCTGCAGGGCTCGGAGTCCACCTATTTGCTCGCGCTGTGCCAACGCCGGCAAGAACCGCGCCAGCGTCTGGTGGGCGATTCCGTGATGGCCGGCCGGCTGGAAGCCTTCCTCGAGGAACAGGCTTCCCGCCGTGACCAAGCTGAGGCGGAGGGCCGCGCTGAATACCAGGCCGTCGTGGATCACTTGGTGGCGCAGCTCGGAGAGTTCGACGCGCGGATTCGCCAGCTTGGCGGTGACATCGAGCGCCATCACGCCGAAAGGCAGGGGGAGGTCGCCCGCCTGAGCGGCGAGCTGGCGGAGGAGCGGTCGAGGAGGCTGAGCCTGGAGGTGCAGCAAAGAAGTCCGGATGCGAAGTTCGGCGACCCGATGGCCGCGGTCGAGACCCAGGAGGCGCTGGAGCGGCGGCATCGCGAGCAGGTCTCCGCGCTTGAAGGCGAGCTCGAGGCTGAACGGTCGCGCCGGATGAATCTCGAGGTGGAAATCCTCCGCTTGATCGCCGAGGACACCGCCCGGAGGGAAAAGAGCGCGACGCTGGACTCGGCCTTGGCTGCGGCCGAAGCTGGGCGGCAGGCGATGGCGGCAGTGCTTGCGGAGCGGGATCGGCAGACCGATGAGCTGCGGCAGACGCTGGAGCGGACGCGAGCCGACCTGGACTGGTCTTATTGGCAATGGCAGGGGCGCGAGTCGGAGCTGAATGCGATCCAGCGGTCGAAGATGTGGCGCCTCTGGATGGCTTATCAGTCGGTGCGACGAACGGTCCTGTCCCCGATCGATGCCTTACGGCGCGGGTCGGGGAGCGCGGGGCTTCAAGGTCGCCAGCTGGTCGATCTACCGCGACGCGTTGTGGCGCGCGCCTTGGGCTGGCTTTACTTGGTCACCTGGACGGCGGGAGCGTGGCTGAGCGCCGTCTGGCGCGGCGGCCGGCTGCCAACCTCCGAGCCCGACCGGCGGCTGAGCGGCGTAACGCCGCTGCTTCTCCCCCGGCGACCGCGGATCCTGATCGTCTGCCCCTACTCGCTGTACCCCGCGGATCATGGGGGAGCCGTACGGATCTATAACCTGATCCGTCGCCTGTCCCGCCATTGCGACCTCCACCTGTTGATCTTCATCCAGGGAGACGACGATCCGAATCAGCGCCAGGCGCTGGAGCCGTGGGTACAGAAGCTCAATTTCCACCATTGGCGGCCGAGGTGGCAAAAGGACATCTGGGGCCTCAAACCGCGCGGCGTCCAGCTCTTCGAGGCGCCCGAGGTCCGCTCGCTGGTCAACGAGATCCTGTCGCGGGAGCAGATCGACATCTTGCAGCTCGAGTACACCGAGCTGGGCCAGTACGGCCTGCCACGCTTTGCCCGAGTCAAGGTCGTCCTCAGCGAGATTGATATCAGTTTCCGCTCGCGTGCCCGGCGACGCCAGGCAGGCATGCATCGCCGCTACGAGCTGGATCGCGTCTTCGGCCACTCGCTGACCGACTGGATGCGACAGTTTCACTACGAGCTGCAGGTGGCGCGGCGGGCGGACCAGGTGCACGTCATGTCCCATGCCGATGGCGCCTACCTGGCGCGCTTTCTGCCTGGTGGCTGGCAAACGATTCGCGTCGTGCCGAATGCGGTCGATCTCGGTGACTACCGTCCTCCCGCCGATGCTCTGCGGAGGGGCCGACAGCTCTTGTTCGTCGGCAACTTCGAGCACCTGCCGAATCTGGACGCCCTGGACTATCTGCTGAGGGAGGTGTGGCCGCAGGTTCGGCAGCGGATGCCGAACGCCGAGCTGTTGGTGGTGGGGGCCCGAGCAGGCGAGTCGGTACGGCGCTACGACGGCCACCAGGGCGTCACCGTCGTGGGATCGGTGCCCGAGACCAAACCCTACTACCAGCGGTGCCGGGCGCTGGTGGCACCGATCCGGGCGGGATCGGGTACCCGGCTCAAGATCCTCGAGGCGCTGGCGTGCGCTGTCCCGGTGGTGACGACCACGATCGGGGCGGAAGGGATCGACGGCACCGCCGGTGAGCACTTCCTGATCGCCGACAGCCCGGCGGAGATGATCGAGGGTGTCTGCCGGCTCTTGGAAGACGACGACCTGTGTGTCCGTTTGGGCCAGGCAGGTCGTGAGTTGATCGAGAGACGGTACAGCTGGGAACACAGTGCCGCGGCGGCAATGGAGGGATACGCACGCCTGCTGGACGGCGCAGCGCCCGGGGATGGGAACGCGGCAGAGCCGCTCGCGATCCTCGCGGAGACCTCTCCTGCTGACGACGAAGTCGACATCTCGATCGTGGTTCCTACGCTCAATGGCGGTGCCGTTTGGGAACGCTGCCTCGCCGCGGTCCGCCGCCAGCAGACCCAGCGGTCGGTCGAGATCGTCTGCGTGGATTCGGGATCCTCCCCGGCCGACCTGGCGACGATGGAACGCTATGGCGCCCGGATCATTCGCATCGACCGGTCGGAGTTCAATCATGGCCTGACGCGGGATTTGGGAGCGGCTGAAAGCCGTGGTCGTGTGCTCGTGTTTCTCAATCAAGACGCGGTCCCCTGCGATTCCGCGTGGCTTGAGAACCTCGTCGCGCCGCTGTTTGCGCCGAACGGTTGCGTCGCCGTGCAGGGCGCCATCGTCGAGATTCCTGACAATGGCCAGCGTTTCTACTGGGATTCTTGCGGCGATCGCTTTTATTTTACTCGTGAGAGCAAACGCTGGATCGAGCGGTACTTTGGTATCGGTTTCTCGACGGTCAATGCCGCCATCCGGCGGGACGCCTGGGAGCGGCATCCCTTCGGTTATGCCCCCATCATGGAAGACAAGAAGTGGCAGCGGGAGATCGTGGAGGCAGGCTATGGGATCACGGTGGCGCCGCACGCGGCGGTTTTCCATACGCACAACTATGACATGAACAGTTTGTGGAGACGCTGCGTGAGCGAGGGTTTCGGCTGGCGGACCCTGGGAGAAACCTATTCTTTGTTCGACATGCTGGCGGACATCCTGCGTCCTCACATGGGTGCCGATCTCCTGCGGGGACTGGTGCGCGGTCAGATCCGATCGTGGGCGGAGCTTCTCTTCCCATTGCTGCGGCCGTTGCTCCTCTTCCGCGGCAATCGCTGGAGCCGGGCGGTGAGGCTCTGATGGCCGGCTTGCCATGACGGAGGCGAGCAATCTCCGCGTCGACGTCGTCCTCTGTACTCGGAACCGTTCGGAGCTGCTGGCGCGCACGTGCGAGGCGATCCTGGGCCAGGATTATCCCGCCGAGCTCTGGCGTCTGCTCATCGTCGACAACGCCTCGACGGACGACACGTTCGCAGTGGCGCTCGCGCTCGCGCAGCGATTCCCAGGGCGGGTACGCGCCGTACAATGTCATCAGCTCGGCCACTCGGCGGCGCGCAACTTCGGCGTCAAAGAAACGAGTGCCGAGATCGTCGCCTTCACCGATGACGACGCCCTGCCCGATCCCGGCTGGCTGCGCACCCTCGTTCAGGTTATCGATCGGGAAGGGGCGGAGGCGAGCGGTGGACCGGTGGAGCTCGTTCTGTCCGGTGAGCTCCCACGTTGGTTCCTGGAGAACTATCTGCTCTATCTCGCCATCTGGCGGCCAGCCGATGAGTTTCGACAACTCACCTACAACGAGTTCCCGCGAGGAGTGAATCTGGCCTTTCGCCGGCAGGTCTTCGATAGGTATGGCTTCTTCAGCTCCCATCTCGGTCTGCGAGGAGAGAGACAGCTCTTCTGTGAAGAGACCGAGCTCTGTCTGCGCATCGAACGGAACGGCGGTCGTATCGTCTACTCACCGCAGAGTCTGGTCCGTCACTGTGTCGACGCGCGGCGGTTCACGGTGAACTGGCTATCCCGGCGCTTCGCCGCGCAAGGCCGTTCTGAGGCGATCGTCAACTGGATGCATGGTGGCTTGCGAGGGCTGGTGCTGGGCAGCCGGGTTCATCTGGCCAATCTGCGAGCCGCAAGCTGGCAGTCGGTCCTGGCACTTCGATCGGCTGGGTTCGAGGGGCTTACCGGCACGGTCCCTGGACCCGAGAGCCAGGCGGAGCTGCAGGAGGCGGCGCGGATCCTCACTCATTGCCGCCGTCGAGCTTTATTTGGCTATCTGCGCCAAATTCCGCTGGCGTTTGCAGCGGTGCCTCGCTACCGGCCTGCCAACGGTTCGAAGCTGGAGCGCTGGACTCCGCCCTAGCGGCGCGAGCTCGCCAGTTCACGCGCTGGCCGGTTTCTGCCACGGCACCCACTCGGAGTCGCCATGGGCGGGACGGTACCGAGGAACCGTGAGCGGTGCAGTCAAGATTCCCCAGAAGTAACCCGTCAGCGCATACCTCAAACAGCGGAGATAGATCCAACCATCCGGCAGGTCTCGCCGTTGCCGCATGGCCTCCGCGCCCATCCGGCTCCAATGAAGCCAGCCCCGTCCCAACCCTCGCCAGCCGGCGTGCCGCCACTCGACGATCGCCTCCGACCGCCCTTGGGCAAAGAACCGGCGAGCGAGCCATTCAGGCGTGAGCCTGTCCGTGACGGTCAGGTGGCGAATCCGGGCCCCAGGCGCATAGAGGATGCGGTCGCCGCCGCGCTCGACGCGCAGACAGAGCTCGGTCTCCTCGCAGGACAGCAGCGAGGAGCCGGTGCGCCCGAGGTGCCGGCTGAAGTATCCGTAGCGCTCGAAAACGACCCGCCGGAAGGCGATGTTGTTGCCGCGGGGATAATCGTTGTAAGTTAGAGAGTGGACCTCTGTTCCCCTGTCCCAGGCCGCGAGGTAGGGCTGATAGCGATCGCCGAACCAAGCCGGCAGCTCCGCCTGGAACCAGGGCTCCACCGGTCCACCGGCAACAAGCGCGTCACCCTGCTGAAGGACCTCGACGAGGGTGCGCAGCCACCCGGATTCAGGGAAGGCGTCGTCGTCGATGAAGGCGATGATGTCGCCTCGGGCTTCGCGGATGCCGGCGTTGCGGCTCGCCGAAAGACCGAGCTCGCGCTCCTCGATCACCCGCACGCGGTCCGGGCTGCGGCGAGCGATCTCGTGCGCCACCTTGAGTGTGTCGTCCGTGGAGCGATTGTCGACGATCAGGACCTCCCACCGGTCGGGCGGGTAGTCGATCGCCAGCAGAGCAGCGCTCGACTGCGCCAGGATGTGCGCCCGATTGCGTGTGCAGACGACGACGCTGACGAAGGGGAGATCGCTCATCGGCTAACATACTAGACGAGATTGAGTGGATTCGGCTGCGGGACGTCTGATAGAATCATCAAAATGGACTCGGGACTGAAGGGCTCCTCGATCTGGACCGCGCCGGTGCCGTTGCGGGGGCGATACGACATCTGGCGGCAGGGCGGACGGCGCGTGTACCCCGGGTGGACGACCTACGATGACATCACTTCGCACCTGGTCGAGCACGGAGTCGAGGTGAAACCTTACCACATCGACGTGGACGCATTCTGGCGCTACGTCGAGGAGTCGGGTTACCGGCAGATGGCTTATTGGGAGGGGGGTAAGGCGCGAGCCGGCACCGAGAAGTGGCTCGAGCACTTCGTCTCCATCGACCTGATGCGCCCACAGCCGTCGGAGGTCTTCATCGACATCGCGAGCTGCAGCTCGCCGTTCCCCGACATCGTGCGGGACCGCTGGGGCTGCCAGACCTACCGGCAAGACTGGTCCTATCCGCCGGGCCGAGAGGGCGACCGGATCGGCGGCGACGCCGCCTCGCTGCCCGTGCCCGCGGAGTTCGCCGACGGCATGACGCTGCACTGTTCCTTCGAGCATTTCGAGGGCGACCGGGACGCGCGGTTTCTGCGCGAAGCCGAGCGCGTCTTGCGACCGGGCGGCCGTCTGTGCATCCTGCCTCTCTACACCAATTGGAGCTACTGCATCCAGACCGATCTGGCGGCCTGGCACCTGCGGCGCCCGGAGCTCGAACGCGACGCCCTCGTCTGCGTAGCGGAGAAGTGGGGCGAGGTCCACGGGCGGTTTTACGACCCCGCGCATTTCGTCGAGCGGATCTTTGGCAGTCTGGGCCGGCTGCGCCTGCAGCTCTTCCGTGTCGAGAACTATCAGGAGGTCGCCGCCGACTGCTACCTGAAGTTCGCCGCCGTCTTCACTCGCACCTGAGCTCGCTGTACCGAGTCTAGACGCCTCGACGCCATGGATCGGTTGGCCCCGGACGGACCTCCTGCGCGAGGAGAGCGAGCGCCGGTTCGCTTCCGTTGGGGTAAGTCGGAGTGGGCGCTGATGCTGGTGACCGTCTTCTTCGTCGTCACCACCGCGGTGTGGGTCA
Organism: Thermoanaerobaculia bacterium; assembly: GCA_036002325.1. Taxonomy (GTDB): domain Bacteria; phylum Acidobacteriota; class Thermoanaerobaculia; order Multivoradales; family UBA5704; genus DATARR01. The sequence goes on from DASYTJ010000116.1 coordinate 18,934, forward strand.
ACCTCGACACCGTGCCGCCGCTGTGGGACCAGTCCCAGTACCTCCAGGAAAGCGAGATCCTGTATCACACGCTCCGCCACAGCGGCCCGGTCGCGTTCCTGTCGGCTTTCTCGGGAGTCATGGGAATGAAAGCGCCGCTAATTACGGCGCTGCCGCTGCCGTTTTATTTCCTGCTGGGCGAGAGTCATCTGGCCGCGCGGTATGTGAACGTGGTGTTCATCCTCATCGCGTCCTGGTATCTGTTTCGGCTCGGCGAGCTGGTGGCGGGGCGGCGGGCGGCGCTGCTCGGCGTGATCATCCTGAACACATTTCCCTTGGTTGCCGGCATGGCCAGGCAGGTTCTTGTCGAGTACGGCTTGATGACGCTGGTCATCCTGTGGATGTACTACCTCTTGCGCTGGCAGGGAGGTGAGGAGAAGAGCTCGGCGTGGGCTTTGGGTATCGTGTTGGGCCTCGGGATGCTGTTGAAGGTCACCTTCCCGCTTTACGTGGGGGTGCCGACGGCGCTGGTCCTCCTGCGGGACGTGCTGCGGCATCGGAGGTTACGGGCATCGACCCTGGCGAGCCTCGCCCGCGTCGCTGTCGTCGCGGTGCCGCTCGCGGGGATCTGGTACTTCAAGAACTGGGCGGCTGTCTTCGGTTTCGTGATGAAAGCCGGCTATGGCGACTGGGCGCAGGCCTATAGCAAGGGCAGCGTGTTCTCCATGGGGACCGTGGGAACCTACTGGCTGGACCTGATCAACTTTGGCATCGGCGGTTACTGGTTTCTAGTGCTCGTAATCGTTACCTGCTGGATTGCGGTGAAGGCGCTGAGGAGAGAGGGCCCATTCGGTATTGCCAGGGACCATCTGTACCCCTTGCTGGCATGGTGGACCGTTCCCTGGCTGGCCCTAACCTTTACGGTGAGCAAAGACATTCGTTTCTCAGTGCCGTACCTGCCGGCGATAGCGCTGCTGCTGGGCTCCGGGTGCGCGGCCATCGCCAGGCGGCGGTGGGGGACCGCCGGTCTGGGACTGATCGCGGTTTTGGGCATCTTGCATTACACCTACTACTCGTTCGTGGCCCGGAACGCCGGGCTCGAGTGGCGCGCCGGACCCTTGATCGTGTCGAGCAATAACTTGAAGTGGGCCCATCCGCCGACGGCGGAGCCCTGGCCGAATGAGGACGTCGCCAAAATCCTGGCCGACGACGCTCAGAAGCAGGGCTTCGCTCAATCGAAAGCCGCGGTGTTATTTTCTCATCCCCGCTTGAGCTCCCATAATTTGAATTACCTGAGCGCGCTCCATGAGTTTCCGGTCCGTTTCACTACCTGCAATATCCAGATGACGGAGTCATCGAGCGAGCTGGCCAGCCGCGTCAGGACGGAGTCAAACTACCTGCTCACGAAATCTGCATCTCTGGGACCGGAGTTTCTCAACGTCAAGAACGTCGAGGTCCTCGACCTGTTGCAGGGTGCGGGACTTCCCTTCGATCGTATCGCTTCCATCGCGTTGCCAGATCAGAGTGAGCTCTTCCTCTTTCGGCGCAACGAGCGGGGTTATAGGGTGTGGAGACCTGAGGACTACTTCCGCCTGCACGCTCCGGGCCAGGGCCGGGTGGTGCGCTTCGGCAGCGGCATTTCGCTGGTGAATTCCGACGTAGCGGATACGTCGCACGGGTTGAAGCTCAGCTTGGTGTGGCAATGCACCGCCCAGATGAAGGAGGACTATAGAGTCTACGTGCACGCGTACGCTCCTGATGGACAGGTCTTTGCCAATGGGGATCATTATCCAGCGCATGGAAACCATCCGACTTCGCGGTGGCGGGTGGGCGAAGTCATCGAGGAGCAAGTGTGGATTCCCAAAGCGCCTCCGGCGGGCCTGCGGATCTATGTCGGCTGGTATCAGTTCGAACGGCGATTCCAGCTTCCCGTCGAAGGCGGGGGAGCGCGCGAGGCCGAGCCGAACGGTGTGCGGATCTACTGACGAACGGGATCTCGGAGCCCCCATGAAGCACGCCCGCACTACACCTGAGGTGGCAGTCGATTGGACGAAATGCTTCGGTTACGAGACGCTGATCTCGGAGGAGATCGAGCATTACTCCGAGATCGAGGTGACGGAAGATCTGAAGGAAGGCGGCATCGCCGCCAACCGCGCCTGGTTCCGATGGTACGAGTTCCTGGCGGCGCTCTGGCAGACCGATTTCATCGCCGAGATCGTCGAGACCGCCCGCCGTTTCGAGGCGCCACGCCTCCTCAGCCTGGGCTGCGGCTATGCCGGGATGGAGCTCGCTTGTGCGCGCCAGCTCAGTGGACCCTATGAGATGCTGGCACTCGACGTCAATGAGAACCTCTTTCGCCGTGCGCGCGAGGAGGTCGCTCGCGATGGACTGCACGTCGAGCTCCAGGCTGTCGATCTCAATTACGTTGTGTTCGAGGAGAGCGCCTTCGACGTCGTTTTCGCCCATGCCTCCCTGCATCACCTGCTGAACTTCGAACACCTCTTCGGACAGGTTCACCAAGCGCTCCGGAACGGCGGGCGGCTCATCGTGCTCGACATCATCGGCAAGACGCAGGTCCTGTTCTGGCCGGAGAACGTTCGCTTCGCCACCGACTTGGTGGCAAAAATGCCGGAGCGGTATCGGAGAGGTTTGGAGGCCGACGCGAGGACTCTTTTCCCAGGCTATATCGACGGCGCGGCGCAGGAGGGAATGGAGGGCATCCGGCAGGAGGAGCTGGAGGAGCAGATCGGCCGTTATTTTCACCCGCTCAAGATGCACAAATACAACTCCTTCGTGCGCCTCCTCTGCACCCATCCGACGATCGCCCTCAGCTTCGATCTGAATCGCGCCGAGGATCAGGAATACCTAGACTCGCTATTTCGCCTCGATCTGGAGCAGATCGCAAGCGGCGGTCTCCGGGCCACCGAGATGTTCGCAGTCTACGAGAAAAAACCTCGAGACCTGGTGCTTTCCGCGGATCTCGGAGGTTGGACCGCGCCTCAGGACCATTCCAGAGTCAGCGTCTGTCTCCTGGTCGAAGAGTCAATTGAATCATTGCGGACCTGTTTTGCCAGCCTCCTGGCCCAGACTCATCGAAATCTGGAGATCTTCCTACTGCTCTCTGACGAGAGTAGAGAAGACGTTGCGGAGCTGACGCGGCAATTGGCAACCTCTCATCCAGTCCGTTTGATCGTCTCTGCCTCTAGCAAAGAGATGTGGCGCCGAGCCCTGGCAGAGGCCACGGGGGAGTACGTCGCCTGCCTGAGCAGTCAGGATGCCTGGTATCCGATCAAACTCTCCGAGCAGCTGGCCTTCATGGAGCAGCGCCCGGCGTTGGGATTCGGCTACGCTCAGGCGATTGTAGTGGACGACCGGGGGCGCCGCACGGCGCGGGTGTTTGGAAAGGACGTCGTGGGCGACGATATCTCGGGGACGGCCTTGGAGAGCCTCATCGACGGTTACGAGATACCCCGTTCCACCGCCATTTTTCGCCGTTCCTGCTGGCTGGAGGTTGCGCCCCAGGAAGCCGACGTGACAACGGAAGATGATCTCTGGCTACGTCTCGCCGCGCGCTTTGAGGTCGGCTTCCAGGACCGGCCTCTGGGCATGCTCAGAGCTCCGATAATGGTCTCTCCTGAGAGTTACGAACCGCGTCGTCAGCGTCACCGAGAGACGCTGGCGAGGTTCCGGGAGGATGCGGGACTTCTCGATTCGCAGCTAGGGGAGCCGGAGATCCGGAGGGGTTGCGTCGCAGACCGTAATCCGGAACCTCCCGCTGGCCCCGGCCTCCTGCGTCGCATGGCTCGACTGCTCATCGGGCGGCGCGCCTGAATCGAAGCGAAAGGGGGCGAACTTCGCTCGCCCCCTTGGACGATCACTCCTGCCGCGGTCGCTCGCTGCGCTACTCGTCCTGCCTCTTGAGCATGTTCTCGATGGCCGCCAGCCGGGTTGCCAGCTCGTCCACTGTCTGCTCAAGCTGCGCGATCGCGGCATCTTTCTCGGCTATGACTTGATGCAGGCCTTTGATCGCGGCCAGGGCCACGCCCCCGATATCGGTCGGCGAGACGTGCTTGTCGTCCGGACCGAGACGGAAGCTGGTCCACCAGTCCTCGGCCACAGGACCGATGTGTCGCTGCTGCGGATCTGTCTTGGCGTTCCACTCGGTCAGCGGCATGTCGATCAGGCGTTGGAGAATCATGCGGCTGTCCACCGGTACGAAGTTCTCCTTCAAGTCACGGCTCGAGCCGGTCAGGTACTGGGTGCCGCCGATCGTCAGGTTGCCGTTCGCGTTCAGGCTGAACTGCGCAGGAGTAGAGCCCGGGACCGAGATCTCGAACGTGCCGTTGAAGTTGGACTGCTGCCAGTCGTTGGCAACGCCGTCGGTTCGGTCGTAAAGAATCTGGATACCGCTGTTATTGGTCAATTTCAACACAGCGGCAGCCGCTCCAGTGCTCCGGCTGACGTGCAGCGCCCCGGTCGGACTGGCCGTACCGACGCCCACGTCGCCGTCGGCGCTGATGTCGATCGAGCTCGTCGGCGCGCCGGGGCGGACGCGGAAGGATAGCTTGGAGCCGCCGGTGACGTCGCGGACAAAGAAGTTGGCTTCGTTGGCGCCGATGTCCCAGGTCTGGGCCGTAAAGCCGCCCGAGTTGTTCTGCTCCAGCCGCAATGCAGGTGTATTGCTGGTGTTGACGTGGAGGTCGAGAACCGGGGTTGAGGTCCGGAAGCCCACCCGGCCGGTGCTGTCGACAAAGATCGAGTTGGACGCCGCGCCGGCCCGGACGGTGAACGGCACCTTGGCGCCCGTGATGTCCTCGATCGAGAACTTGCTAGCGCTCCCCGAGTCGCTTTCGTTGGCGGTGAGCTGCCAGTCGTTTTTAGGATAGCCAGCGGTGGTCGAGGTGTCGTCGAACTTGATCCGCAGGTTGTTCTCCTTCATGCGGATCGTGTCGAAGCTGAAGCTCTCGTTGTTGACGCAGTCGAAGCCGACGCAAAGGCTCCCTTGGACGATCAGGTCGTCCGGAATCACCTGGTCGGCGGCGGTGATCGGAGTGAGGCCCGATCCCCTGGCGACCGCGGCGGAGGAGGCCTGGGCCAGAGAGGTTGAGCTGACGGGCCGCGCGGCGGACTTGTCGTTCATGGCGGTCAGCCCGTTCTTTTCGGTCCCCAAGCCAGGAGGCACGATCACTCCTTTGGCAACGCGGAACGATGCCGAGTCGACGTAAGGACCCTGCGGTATAGCCCCCCTCTGCCATAGATCCCACCAGATGGAGTCATCGCCTAGCGCGCGGGCTTTGGCCAAAGCCTCCTGGGTGGTGGCATCGAGGACGGGAGCACGGCGAAGCTCCCACGTATAGGCCCCGTCCTGCACGCGCTCGATCTCGCGGATGTCGAAGGAGATCGGCTCGCCGCGGCGGAACACGCGGACGATGTCTTCGCAGGGGCCGCCGATGGTGAGGACCATCTGCTCGTATTCGACGACCGGCTCCCACACGATGGTCGTGTCACGATAGACGGCATTGGCCACGCGGCCGTCCGGGTTCGGGCCGCAGACCTGGGCAGGGGCAGGCGTCGCGGCGAGCGTCACCACGACGAGAGTTCCGACTGCGATGGCCTTCGGCAGCGCCGTCTTGACAGTGCTCGTTCTCATACGTGCCTCCTTCTCCATTAGGAATTCGACACCCAAGCGCACGAAGGGACATGCACCCTTGGCGATACGTAAATAATAAGGGAAGGCAGGCGGGGATCCATAGACCGGGAAGAATCAAAAAAGAGGGGGCGAGCCGAAGCGCGCCCCCTCAATTTTACGTTCGCCGCAGCCGCCAGCTTACTGCTGCTGCGCCTTCAGAGCTTGCTCGATCGCCGCCAGCCGCGCGGCCATCGCGTCGTTCTGCTTCTGCAGCTCGTCCACCGTCGTCTTGAGCTGCGCGATAGCAGAGTCCTTTTCGCTGACCACCTGATTCAGGCCCTTGATCGCCGCCAGGGCGACCCCGGCGATGTCGGTTGGCGATACGTGCTTGTCATCCGGGCCAAGGCGGAAGGTAGCCCACCAGTCCTCGGCCACGGGGCTGAGGTGCCGCTGGGTCGGGTCGTTCTTGGCGCTCCACTCGGTCAGCGGCATTTGAACCAGGCGCTGAAGGATCTTGACGCTGTCCACCGGCACGAAGTTCTCCTTCAAGTCCCGGCTCGAGCCTGTAAAGTAATTCGTGCCGCCGATGGTCAGATTCCCGTTGGAGTTCAAGCTGAACTGCCCAGGCGAGGAGCCTGGAACCGAAATCTCGAACGTAGAGTTGAAGTTGGAAATCTGCCACTCGTTGGCAGTGCCGTCGGTCCGCTCGAGGAGGAACTGAACACCGCCGTTGTTGGTCAGCGTCATCATATTCCTCAAGGTGGCGGTGCCATTCGTCTCTGAGACGTGGAGCTTCGTCGCTCCATCGCTACCGGAGACATGCAGCTTGCTGTCCGGCGAAGCCGTACCTACACCCACGTCGCCGTCGGCGCTGATGTCGAGCGAGCTGGTCGGCGCGCCGGGGCGGATGCGGAGGGACAGCTTCGAGCCACCGGTGACGTCGCGGATGAAGAAGTTGGCCTCGTTGGCGCCGATGTCCCAGGTCTGGGCCGTAAAGCCGCCGGAGTTGTTTTGCTCGAGGCGGACCGCCGGCGTGTTGCTGGTGGCGACGTGCAGGTCGAGCACCGGGGTCGAGGTGCGGAAGCCGACGCGGCCGGTGCTGTCGACGAAGATGGAGTTCGTCGCCGCTCCCGCGGTGACGGTGAACGGGGTCTTGGCGCTCGTGGAGTCCTCGATGGAGAACTTGCTGGAGCCGCCGCTCGCCGAATCGTTGGCGATGAGGCGCCAGTCATTGGCGGGGAAGCCGGCCGAGGTGCTGGTGTCATCGAAGTGAATGCGGAGGTTGTTCTCCTTCAGCCGGATCGTGTCGAAGCCGAAGTTCTCGTTGTTGACGCAGTCCAAACCGACGCATTCGCTGCCCTGGACGATCAGGTCGTCCGGGATCACCTGGTCGGCCGCGGTGACCGGCTTGGGTGCGGCCTTGGTCTGAGCATTGCCGCCGGTCTGTTCCTCGCGATCGTCCTGCTGCAGGATCACGCCGCCGGACACCATGAAGGAGCCTGACTGGATCATTGGGCTGCTGGGCAGCTTGCCGGCCGCGCGCAGCTTCTCGACGACGGCGTCGTCGCCGTTCCGGCGTGCGTTGGCGAGCATCCGCTTGGTCGCCCGATCGAGGACCGGCGCGGCGACCAGCTCGTAGGTGTAGGAGCCGTCGGCGAGCGGCGAGCCGTCGGCGCCGATGGCGTCGAATGAAAGTGAAGCGCCCGCGGCGAACTCACGGCGCACGACCAGACCGCTCGGCCCCGTGACGGTCAGGACGATCTTTTCGTACTGCACGGACGGCTGCCAGTCGATACCGTGCGGGCTGACGCTCGCGGCAGCCAGCGCCGACGGTCCGGCGGTCGCCGGCACTGACAGCAGCCCGAAGGCGATCGCCAGGGCCGCAGCCACCCACAACCCGGATTGCTTGCTCCTCATCATTGCTCCTCCTTCCATTCGTACCGCTTCGTTCGAGGGACCAGACCTACGCGATCCGGACCCGGAGAGTCGGTCTCGGAACCAAGTTCAAAGCACGCCAGATGACCGTCAGGACACCAAATAAGTGCGGAAAAAGGAAGAAACTGGGACACCGCCCAACTCACGCCCCGGAGGGGTAGATCGAGAACTCGGGCTGCGATCCGTCGCGGTGCGACGGCCGGAGCGGAGCGGGTCGTGCGGCCCTGTATGCCACTACTATAAAGGAACTTTGGGTTCTTGTCGATTAGATCCCGCTACCTACAATAGGACCATGAAAAGTGAACAATTGAAAATCAATATAACAATCGTGCAACTAGAGAAAAAACCTCTCCGAAGACCGGATGCAGGTCGGCCTTGATCCCCTTCTCCAGCCTCTCGATGGCCGCCTCTAAAACATTCTCGTCATTGTCGCCCGTAGGGGGCCAGCGCAGGCTCAGGCGGTTCAGCCCGACGCGCAGGCACCCGCGGTCGATCCGCAGGCGGGTCCGCGTCCAGTGCTCGATTGCGTGAACACTGCCGATCTCGCGGCCGTTCACGGCCACAACGACGTCTCCCTGCCGGCCCTCCCCGGGAAGCGCAGGCAGGCGCGCGGTCAATTCCAGCTCGACGTCGCGCGCGCCGTCGCAGACCAGGCAGAACGAGGACTCCGGCCAGGGAGAGCGGAAGGTGCCCCTCTCGGAGAGGTCCTCGAACCGCATGACTTCCGGGTAGAACCTCTGCAGCGGCTCCCAGAGGTACGGCGGCTCGGTGAGCTCGGTTCCGTCCTCAGGGATCGCGTGGTGCCGAAGCAGGTGATTGGCGATCGTCTGCCGTACCAGCCGCCCGCGGCGCTCCAGGACGATCGCGATCGCCTCCATCAGGTCGGCGTCGAGATGATCCCAGCGCCACCCATGCTGCAGGAGCAGCCGGTAGGGCGATGCGAGGTTTCGCTGCTGGGCCGTGGTCAGCACCGCCGGACAGGGGGCGCAGCGGGCGGCGATCAGGTCGAGCATCGCCTCCTCGACTCCGGGGGAGGCGTCGAGGGCCGCCTCGCACCAGTGCTCCAGGAACGGCCGCTTGGGGCCTACCGGCAGCAGGCGGTGGGCGGTGTGGACCGCGGCCCCGAGGCGGGCCGTGGCCTCCGCCTCGGGAGAGATTTCCGGGGCCGGGAGGCGAGGCAGCAGGCTCTGCCAATCCGTTCCCTCGTCGCACAGCCCCGAGAGGTTCAAGACCTCGGCCGCGACGGCGGCCATGGCGATCTGGATGCCTTCCGAAGTGAGATGGCAGTAGTCGAGAAAGAGACGCCGGTCGGGCAGGGGAGAGCCAGTATGCTCCGCGAATACCTGCCGCAGGTCGACGCAGGCGAATCCGTGCCGGCGTGCGGCCTTCCGGAGGAGATCCCGTGCCGCCGTGGTGGCCTGGGGCGCGCTCAAGAAGGCGAGCGCCGGGTAGGCGGCGGCGTCCACTTCCGCGAGGGCTGCTCGCCGGCCCTCCGCGACCTCTCCCATGCCGAGGCAGGCGCGGGCGAGGAGGCGCCAGGAGGAGGCGCATCGGCCGCCGTCCAGATCCTGCATCGATCGGGCGGCGGCGAGCGCTGCGGCGAAATCTCCCTGCCCGAGCCGATCGCAGGTCTCTGCGTACAGCGAGTGCCAGCGGGCGCCGTCGTCTCCCGCCAGCCCCGGCGGAGGCTGCCGGGTCTCCCAGTCGGCGAGGTTGACCTCCGGCAGCACCAAGACGACCGGAATCTTCACCCCCTGAGCGATGAGGGCAATGAGCTCGAATGTCGCCTCGGCCTTGGTCCTCAGCTCTTCCTCGGCGAGGCGCAACGGCCCGGCGATCCCCTCCTCGCGCAGGGCCTGGGCGTACCGTTGTCGGGCCTCGGCGGTGGGAGCATAGGGAGAGACCGCGGGCGTCTCCAGCAGGTTCCAGTTGTTACCGGTGAAGAGCACCAGCACGTCGGGATTGATCTGCAGCGAGGTGCGTACCGTCTCAGCGAGAGAGCCGAGCGTCTCGTTGGTACGGGCGAGATCGATGACTTCGAAGTTGGCCCCCCCTCCCGCGCTCCGGAGCTGCGCCTCCAGCACCCCGGCGGGCGTCAGCCGGGGAGCGTAGAGATAGCCGGCCGCCACCGACTCGCCGAAGAGAACCACCCGCAGCGGCAGCTGGGCCCGTTTCGGTCGGAGCACCTTGGCCGCCGCGTAGTGGTCTCCCAGCGGCAGGGGATCGGGACGGACGAAGCACAGCTCGCCGCCGATCTCCCGCGGCTGCCAGATGCTGATCGGCTCGGGGGGGCGCGGCTTCATACGAACGTGTACAGGTCCTCGCTGATCGCGCTCTTCCCCTGTGCGAAGCCGCTCCGCGGGCGTTCCCGCCAGGCCGGGAGCAGCTCGGTCCAGTTGGCGGGGATCATCGGCCGGTCGACGAGGAAATCCTCCAGCACCAGACTGTCGATCTCCGAGACTCCCATGCAGGAGAGGGCGTCCGCGGGCGAACAGACGATCGGCTCGCCGCGCACGTTGAAGGAGGTATTCACCAGCAGCGGGCAGCCCGTCCGCCGGTAGAAGGCTTCGAGCAGAGCGGCGAAGCGCGGCGCGTCGGCGGGCTCGACCGTCTGCGGGCGTGCCGAGCCGTCCACGTGGGTGACCGCCGGCAGGTCGAGGGGCGAGATCACGCGGCAGGTCTCCAGCATGAAGGGGGAGGGACGATCGAGATCGAAGTGCCGCGCCGCGTGGGCCGCGAGCACGCTGGGCGCGAAGGGGCGGAACGCTTCCCGCTTCTTCACCTGCCGGTTCAGCCGCTCGCGCATCGCCGGATCGCGGGGATCGCCAAGGAGGCTGCGCGCCCCCAGAGCCCGCGGGCCGAGCTCCATGGCGCCGTGGAACCAGCCGACCACCTGGCCGCCAGCCAGGCGGTCGACCAAGGCTTCGAGGAGCTCGGCCTCTCTCCCCCGGAAGTCATGGGCACGAATCCCGGCAGCGTCGAGCAGGCTCGCGATCTCTTCGACTGTCCAGCGCGGGCCGAGATAGACCTGCCGGAGCGGCGCGCCCGGCCGCTCGTGGGTCAGCTTGGCGTGCGCGAGGGCCGCAGCTCCCAGACAGGCGCCCGAGTCCCCCGCCGCCGGTTGCACGAACAGTCGCGCGAAGGGACCCTCCCGAAGGATGCGGCCATTGGCTACGACGTTCAACGCGACGCCGCCCGCCATACAGAGATCGGGCAGGCCCGTCCGCTGATGGAGATAACCGGCCTTCTCAAGCAGGACTTCCTCCAGTACGGCCTGAAGACTCCGGGCCACGTCGCGGTGGAAGGGGGTGATCTCCGCCTCCCGTTCTCTTGGCGCCTCTCCGAACAGCCGGGGCAGGGCGTCGGAGTACATGCGCCGGCCGCGGACGAAGTCGAAGTACCGCAGGTCGAGGCGGAACTGTCCGGCCGGTCCCGGAGAGACGAGCCGCCGCATCTCTGCGAGGTACCGCGGCTCTCCATAGGGAGCGAGGCCCATCACCTTGTATTCGCCGTCGTTCACCTCGAAGCCCAGGTAGGCCGTGAGAGTGGAGTAGAGGAGGCCGAGGGAGTGGGGGAACTCCACTTCCTCAAACGGCTCGATGGCGTTTCCGGCCGCCCGGCTGTACGCGGTCGTGGTCCATTCGCCCACGCCGTCCACCGTCAGGACAGCGGCTTCGGGGAAGCCGGAGAAGAAGAACGCGCTGGCGGCATGAGAGAGGTGGTGGTCGAACGTGAGGACCGGGCCCTCGTATCCCAAACCTTCGCGGATCGTCCGTTCAGGGCGGCCGGGATCGAGGCGCGCCGGATCCGCTGCAAGCCCGGCCCAGAGCTGCCGCGAGAGCTTCTTGGCAGGGGACTCGTAAAACGCCACGCAGTCGACGTCGACGATCCCGATGCCGCCCTGCCGCAGACACCAGCGGAACGCCGAGACGGGCAGCCGCGGGTCGTGCTTGATGCGCGAGAACCGCTCCTCCTCCGCTGCGGCCACCAGCCGTCCGTTCTGCAGCAGACAGCAGGCGGACTCGTGGAAGAAGGCGGAGATGCCGACGATGTTCATGCAGCGGAATTGTAGGAGCGCGGCGGGTCCTCGGGACCTCGATGTAGAATCAGCGGGCTTTTCACAGGAAATCCTTTTCCGAGCCGCTCCGCTGGAGATGGTATGACCGCCGCCTGCCTTCGCCTGAAGTTTTACGGCCTCGCGCTCGCCGCTGGCCTCGCCGCCTCGCCGCTCGCCGCTGCCGGCCTGGCGGCGCCGACCCGCCTCAGCGCCGTCGTGCTCTCGCCGACGGAGGTCCGTATCTCCTGGCGCGACCACGCCGCTGACGAAACGGAGTACCGTGTCGAGGTGCGGACCGTCGACGGCGACTTCGCGGACGTCGGCTCGGTGCCCGCCGACTCCACCATCGTCGCGGTCGCGGGCCTGACGCCAGCCACCGGTTACGTCTTCCGCGTCCGCGCCTCCCGCACCGGCAGCTTCTCCGCCTACTCCAACGAGGCGCGTGCGGCGACCGACGATGTGCCTGGCCCCTGCGTGACCGACGCCTGGACCCTCTGCCTCAAGGGAGGGCGTTTCCGCGTGCGGGCGCGCTGGCAGGCTCCCGGCGGCGGTGCCAGCACCGGCCGGGTGATGCCGGTCGCCGCGGGCGACTCCGGCCTGTTCTGGTTCTTCACGCCGGATAACCTGGAGCTGCTGGTGAAAGTGCTCGACGGCTGCGCCCAGAACGGCCGTTATTGGATCTTCACCGGGCCTGCCACCACCCTCCAGCACCTGCTGACGGTGACCGACACCCGCACCGGGAGAGCGCGGATCTACTTCACTCCGCAAGGGGCCCCACCCCTCGCCGTGACCGACGGCAACGCCTTCGCGAGCTGCCCATAGGTTTGCGGCCGGTTGCCGGCTTCTGGTATCTTAATGGGTCCTGAGACAGGGAGGCGTCCGTCTTTGTCGCGCCGCGGCCAGAGACCCACCGCCCTCGAACACGGTGACCCCGGCGGCAGTGGGTCGGTTATATCGAGATTACGGCCTGCAGAGGCCAGGAGCGACAGAGACCAATGGGAAAGAAGCTTTTCGTCGGGAACCTCAACTTCAAGACCAACGACGACGACTTGCGCCAGCTCTTCAGCCAGGCGGGCACCTGCGAGTCTGCCACGGTGATGATGGACCGCGCCACCGGCCGGTCCCGCGGCTTTGGCTTCGTCGAGATGGCCACGGATGAGGAAGCCCAGAAGGCGGTCCAGCAGTTCAACGGCTACGAGTTCCAGGGCCGCAACCTCAACGTCAACGAAGCGCGCGAGCGCACGCCCGGAGGTCCCCGCGGCGGTGGCTATGGCGGCGGGTACAGCGGCGGCCGCGGCGGCTACGGCGGTGAGCGCGGCGGCGGCTACGGCGCCGACTTCAACCCCGGCCCGAGCTTCGGCGGCGGCGATGACTTCGGCGGCGGCAGCCCCGGATTCGGCGGCGGCTTCAACCGCGGCAACTTCAAGCCGCGCAAGGAAGGCGGCAGCCGGCGGGGACTGCGGGCCAAGAAGCGCAGCCTCTGATCCTCTCTGGAGTCGAGACCCCCGCGACGGGCGCACGAGCCCGCCTGGCAGTTCCTCCATCAATAGAGATCGAAGACGAGAATCCGTCCTTCCAGGGGCCCGTTCATCACCGGGATCCGACGGCGAGGGCGGAGCCCGATGTGCTTGCCGCGGTCCTCGCCGCCGGCGAGCACGGCGGCTTTCCATCCCTTGAAGCGCTGCTTCAGGAGATCGCCGAGAGCGCGCCAGCGGTCCGCTCCGGTACCCAGACGCTCCCCGTGCGGCGGGTTGACGACCACCAGGCCGGGGCCCGGCGGCGGCTCGAAGGCGGCAGCATCGCCCCGGGCGACGACCGCACGGTCGAGCAGATTGGCCCGCTCCAGGTTGGCCCTCGCCGCGGTCAGGGTTTCCGCCGACAGATCGTTGCCGTAGAGGCGCACGTCGGGGCCGGGGACGGGCAGCGGCTCCTGAAGGAGCTCGGTGAAGGCCCGGGGATCGTAGCCGGGAAGGCGCTCGAAGGCCCAGTGGCGGCGGAGGCGGCCAGGGGGCCAACCGAGAGCGATCCAGGCGGCCTCGATGAGCAGGGTGGCCGAGCCGCACATGGGATCCGCCACGGGTCCGCGGCCGTCCCAACCCGAGGCGAGGACGCAGGCCGCGGCAAGCTGCTCGCGCACCGGCGCGGCGGTGGTCACCGCACGATAGCCCCGGCGGTCGAGCGGGTCGCCCGAGGTGTCGAGCAGCAGGGTCGCGACGTCGCGGTGCAGGCGCAGGCGCAGATGGAGGTCCGAGTCTTCCCGGTCGACGTCGGAGCGCCGGTGCCAGCGGTCGCGCTGACCGTCCACCAGCCCATCCTTCAGGGAGAGAGCCGCCCAGCGCGTGTCCCTCACTCCGGAAGCGGACGAGGTGGCCTGCACGGCGAAGCTGCGGTCCGGATGCAGGAGGCCGGCAAGATCGAGTCCCCCCTTCTTGAGCCGTGGACCGGAGCGGCCGGAGATCAGGGTCCGTGCCCCGGCGGCGATGGCGGGCCCGTCCTCCGCCTCCCAGGAGGCCAGCTCGACCAGTACGCGGTTGGCCGTGCGCAGCCGCCAGTTGGCCCGCCAGCAGTCCCGCCAATCCCCCGAGAACGAGACGGCGCCCCGCCGGCGTTCGACATCCCGGACCCCCAGATTGCGCACCTCTCCCTCCAGGATCTCCTCCAGCCCGAGAACGCAGGTGGCGACGAGAGCGAGCCGCATGCGGCGCAGTCTACCCTGCTGCCTCGCTCCTCACCTCCCTGTCCAGAGGCGTTCACCTGATGCCGAGAGTTCCCCATGAATGAGCCTCTGCGTCCGGTTGGATCGGCGATCGTCGCCGATCCGGCGCGGCGCGAGGCGTTGCGCGCCATTCTGATCGAACCGGTGTTGGGCGAGCGTTCCTGGAGCTATGGCGCACCGGACGAGCGCTTTCAGTATTGGGCCGTAGCAGAGGTTCCTGAGCGCGAGATCGAGCTCGCCTACTGCGAGCAAGGTTTCGGCCCTGAATTCCCTTGGGGCTTCCTCTACTTTCGCGACCCCTCCCTCGGCATGGACGCGCAGTGGAACTGGTATTTGGAGGAGGCCTTCATGCGCGCCAATCTCTGGCCCGGGCTGATGAGTGAAGACGAGCCTCTGCATCTCTCACCGGAAGAGCGGTTTCCCGTCCGAGTTCGTCCAGCATCTCCGGCTGACGCGGAATCGATCGCGTCCTTGCTGCGAGCCGCCTTCGCTGAATTTGAAGCCCTTTACACGCCGCAGGGATATCAGGCGACGACTCCGGCGGGCGACGAGATCCGAAATCGCTTCGCCGAGGGACCGATCTGGATCGCGGAGCAGCAGGAGGCGATCGCCGGCACCGTATCCGCGGTGCTGAAGGACGAAGGGCTTTACATCCGCAGTATGGCGGTCTATCCGTGGACGCGAGGGAGAGGCGTGGCGACCCTCCTCCTGGATGCCGTCGAGCAGTTCGCGAGAGGGCGATCCTGCTCACGCCTGTTCCTCAGCACGACGCCGTTCCTCGCCTCGGCGATCCGCCTCTACGAGCGGGCCGGTTTCCGGCGTACGGACGAAGAGCCGCACGATCTGTTCGGGACACCGCTGGTGACGATGGTGAAGGAGCTGGCGAGCGCCGAGACCGAGTGACACCGACCTTAGAACGATTTGCTGTTTCCTGATCTCATAGAAAAGCCATAGGCCGGCTCGCCGACTGGTGAACCGGCCCGATGTCAACGCTCGAATGTCTTGGTTCAGACGCGGACGACGTTTTCCGCCGCCGGGCCCTTCTGGCCCTGGACGACGTCGAACTCGACCTTCTCACCTTCGGCCAGGTTCTTGAACCCGCCGCCCTGGATCGCGGAGTGATGAACGAAACAATCCTTCTCTCCGTCGTCCCGAGTGATGAATCCGAAGCCCTTCGACTCGTTGAACCACTTGACTGTGCCCTTGATACGCATGTTCTGCCGCTCCTCTGTAGTCTGAGACGGCGAACCGTACCCATCTACGTGGCTTTCGTTCGTGAGAGAGCCCTCACGATGGCTGGTCACAACTTGCCGGTCTTCCAGCTAGCTGTGCATCTCGGCAACAGACCAGCGGTAGACTATATTCCAGGTGAGGGATCGAATGCCATGGACACCTTAGAGACCCGGCCGGCGGGTGCTCAAACTGAACAAGAAACTCGAGTCCGATTCGTCTTATTTCCGTACGATCAGCCGCATTCTGCTCTCGCCGGACGAATACGAGGCGCTGGATCGGCTCGAAGGGGACCGGCTCAGGAAGATCCGTCATTACCACCACGATCGCGGCCGCGTCTTCTCGGTCGACGTGCTCGAAGGCGAACTGCAGGGGCTCGTGCTGTGCGAAACGGAGGCGGAGGGGCTCGACGAGCTCATGCCGATCGAACCGCCGGCCTTCGCCAAGCTCGAGGTCACCGAAGATCCCTTCTTTACCGGCGGCAATCTCTGCCGGACGACGCGCGCCGAGCTGCTGCGGAAGCTTTCCGCGCTCGCCTGATCGGCCGCCCGCGCCTGCAACCCGATCGAGCCTCTCGCCGTATCCATGCTGGGCGACGGTGAGGTGATCATGAATCGATGGCCATGGCGGATCGCGTTGCTTTTCCTTTTGCAATCAATGTTCTCGGCGGCAGCTTTCTCTGACGACGGCGTCTTGCAGATCCGCGTCGTGACGGACGAAGCGGACGCGGCGCTCGCCATCCTCGGCGAACGGCAGGAGACCGGCGCGGTCAAACCGGAGAGCTGGGAGCGGCTCTTCAAGAGCGAAGGCTTCGTCCGGCTGAAAAAACGGCAGAAGTCTTTCGGCACCAAGGAGGTGGAGCAGGGTTTCCGGGAGTTCCTGATGTCCGAGGAGCCGCTCGCCCATCTCGCCGATCTCCACGCCGCCGTGGACACCTGGAAGCACCTCGACGCGACGGCCGCCGCGCGCCGCGCCGCCGCTTACCTGCCCGCGGGTCAGCGCCTGCGGGCGACTCTCTACCCGGTGATCAAGAAATCCGAAAACAGTTTCGTCTTCGAGCTCAAGACCGATCCGGCGCTCTTCATGTACGTCGAATCGAAGAGCGATCCGGCGAAACTCGAGAACACTCTGGCTCACGAGCTGCACCACGTGGGGATCGCCGGCTGTCCGGAGCCGCCGGGGCTCGACAAACTGCCGGCGGTGCATCAGAGGGTCGTCCGGGAGCTGGGCGGATTCAACGAAGGTCTGGCCGTCCTGGCGGCCGCCGGCGGTCCGGATGTCCATCCTCACGCCACCGACACGGCGGAAGCCTGGGCCGTCTGGGAGCGCGATATCGCGAGCTTCAACAGAGATGTCGGCCGGATCGAGTCCTTTTTCCGCGACGTCCTGGCCGGACGGCTCTCAGGAGACGAGGAGAACAAGAAACTCTTCGAGTTCATTAACGCAGGCGACGTTCCCCAGGGCGGTTTCTACACCGTCGGCTGGAAGATGGCGGCGATGGTGGAGCGAACGCGGGGGAGAGAGGCTCTCGTCAAGCTCGTCTGCGATCCACGGGCGCTGCTGGCCGCCTACAACGAGGTGGCCGCGGCCCGTCCGCGGAAGGACGGCGAAGGTCTGGCCTTGTGGAGCGCGAATTTTCTGGAGGCGTTGCGGACCGGAACACCGCCGAAGGCAGGGGATTGAACAGGGCGTCGCGTCTCGAGGAGATGTCTCCCATTTTCCCAGGAACGCTTTGACATGTCTTGGCAGGAACGCTGCAAGAAGATCGGCCATGGGAAACCGGCCGTTCGACATCGACCTGGCGATGGAGCGCATCCGTGCCGCCGTCCGGCCGTTTCGCAAGGCGGCGATGTTCGAGCTGGCCGACGAGGGGTTCGCCTCGCCGTTCGAGCAGCTCGTCGCTTGCATGATCTCCATCCGCACCCGCGACGAAGTCACGGTCATCTGCGCCCGGAAGCTGTTCGATCTCGCCCGCACGGCGAAGGAGATGAGCCGGCTGACCGCCAGGCAGATCGACGCGGCGATCGGCATCAGCACCTTTCATGACGCGAAGGCGCGGCAGATTCTGGAGATCGCCCGCCGTGTGGAGGCGGAGCACGGCGGCGAGCTGCCTTGCGACTTCGAGGTTCTGGTCTCCTTCCCCGGCGTCGGACCGAAATGCGCCAATCTCGCCCTCGGCATCGCCTGCGGCCAGGTCCGCATCAGCGTCGACGTGCACGTCCACCGCGTCACCAACCGCTGGGGTTACGTGCAACAGCCGACGCCGGAGCGGACCATGCTCGCCTTGGAAGAGAAGCTGCCGCGCGCCTATTGGATCGAGATCAACAGCCTGCTCGTCCCCTTCGGCAAGCACATCTGCACCGGCCGCCTGCCGAAGTGCTCGACCTGCCCCGTGCTGGACATGTGCCGGCAGGTCGGGGTGGAAGAGCATCGGTGAGCTGCGAGACCTGGGCCCGAATACCATGACGACCACGGAATCCCGCTCAGGCCATGGCGATGGAGCGCGGGCAGGATACGCCGCGGCGCTTTGGTCGCTGCTCTTCGCGTTGGCGCACGCGGTGTGGGCGATGGGCTGGTACGTCGGCTTGCCGGCCGAGGACGCGCGGCACTGGTTCCAGCAGACTTGGTTCCTCGTATACGACCTCATCGTCGCCGGCATGTGCATCGTCGCCGTGTTCGTGGCGCTGGCGCTCGTGCAGTCTTGGGGAAGGCGACTGCCCCGGCGGCTCTTGCTGTTCCTCGGTTGGGGCGCGGCTGGGCTCCTCGGCCTGCGTGGCCTTGCAGGCGTGATTCAGGGCGTATATCTGATCGCCTTCCGAGGCTTCAAGCCGAATCCGATGCAGTTGTACGACCTTTGGTTCTGCTTCGGCGGGGCGCTGTTCGGCATCAGCGTCTGGCATTTCGCGCGTGAAACTGAGCGGGCCAAACTCGATTCTTGATGCGTTCAGCGAGATGTTGGGCACGTCCGAAAAGCCGTGGAACGGACAACGCACGGTTCTCGATGCATCGAGACTCTTGTTGAACGCGTCCAACATTGAGGTGAATAGGCAACGCCTGACTCGCGACGCGTCCAGAGTCTCGTTGGATGCATCGAGAGTCATGTTGGATGCATCCAACTTCGAGTTGAACGCGTCGAAAAAAAGTTTGCCGCGATCGCGAAGGTGGAAATTTCCGGAATTTTTTGGCGGGTATGGGCTGGCAGTGAGCGGGTAACAAGGGAGCCGCCGACGTTTATTCCGGCATTTCGATTGTGCCGGCGAGCTTACCGCAGCCCCGTCGCCTCTGCCTTCTGAATCTCCTTCGCCACCGTTTCGAGGATCGTTCGACGCGACCGGCCGCGTTCGACGATGCGGCCCATCTCGCCGGACTGCTCGACCCAGTCGAACATGCGGCGAAGGGCGACCTGCGTGGAGGTTTCATCGCGGCAGGCGTTGAGAAAGAAGGTCTGAACGAAGCTGACCAGATCGGCGACGAAGAAGCCGAAGGGCGCCTGGACGGTGAAGAGGTCCGGATGACCCATGAAGGAGCTGATCTGGCCTTCCGTGCACGTCTTGTGGCAGGCGATGACGTGCACCGGCCCGACGGCGCCGCCGGTGCCGGCAAACGGGATCTCGTGGTCGCGCAGATAGGGACGGCCGACCAGCTCGCGGGCCTCCGGAGTGCCGAAGCCCGCCGGCACGGCATGGCTGGCGAACAGCACCTTCTCGCCGCGCAGGGTCAACTGCAGGGGCTCGGCGGAATCGGGATCGCCGGCGGCTTTTCGCACCCTGGCGAGGTAGCGCCGGATCACTCCTTCCATCTCGCTCTTGCGCTGAGGATAGGTGAGACGTGACCAATCGAGGGGAGAGCCGAGATAGTAACGTCCTCTGCGCCCTTCCTCGCTGCCGGTCTTGGCCAGCTCGGCCACGGCCTTGACCACGGCCAGCTTGACCGCCTTCTCGAGCGACGGCCGGTCTTTCGGCCGCGCCTGGAAGAGCCGGAAGGTGTCCAGATCCTCCTTGAACCGCCGGTTCGCCTCGTTCTTCTCCGCTGCCTCGCCGGGGCTGGTCAGCTTGAGAGCCGGATCAGAAGGAAAATCCAGGCCGATGACGCGCAGCTTGGAGGGGGAACGCCCCCAGACTCGCGCCATCTCGGCGTGGCAGATGCCGGTCTCTCCGGTCTCCATGCCCCAGCCAGCCTCGCCGTTGTAGATGACGACCAGGATGTCGGCCTGATCCACCTGGCCCATACAGGTCTCCCAGATGTCGGTGGCGCCGCTCTCGGCTCCCGCCTCCTCGTTGATCCACACCTCCAGAAGCTGGTGGCCGAGAAGCTTGTCGCCTTGCAATTGCCGCTGGAGGTCCTCGCGCACGGTATGCAGCGGTACCGCGCCGCCTTGGCCGTCAGGGATGAGGTCGTTGTTGCGGCTGGACAGCATGACGCGGATGCGGTCGATGGGAGTCTTCGGCGTGCGGGTGCGCGCGGCCATCGGGGGGAGCTCCTATAGAGAGGAAGCGCTAGAATTTTAGCACCTCCTCTCCAGAACTGAAACTTCGCCGTTGTGGACCCGTATACCTTGACTACCTAGGTATTGCGCCGGTAGATTACCTAGAAATTCTAGGGGAACCCATCCGATGCCACAGGAATCCAACAGCCTCCTTCACGGCACGCTCGACGCGCTGGTCCTGAAGACGCTCGTCACAGGTCCGCGCCACGGGTACGCCATCGCGCGCTGGATCGAGGAGGCCACCGACGAGCTGTTGCAGATCGAGGAGGGCTCGCTCTATCCAGCGCTCTACCGCATGGAGCGCAAGGGTTGGATCGAAGCGGAATGGGGCATGTCGGAGCTCAATCGCCGTGCCAAGCTCTACCGCCTGACGCCGAAGGGCCGCAAGCAGCTCGCCGCCGAGACCGAGCAGTGGGCGCGTTTCGCCGCCGCGGTCTCGAAGGTGTTGCTGCCCGCCTGAAACGGAGGAGAGGAGCCGTTCATGCCGCGCTGGCTGTGGAAGAAGAGCGTCGACGACGAGGTGGCCGAGGAGCTGGATTTCCATCTCGAGATGCGCACCCGCGAGTACATGGCGCGCGGCCTCGACCCGGACGCCGCGCGCGCCGCCGCTTCGGGAACTTCGAGCGGGTGGGGGCCACGTGCCGCGATATCGGCAGAAGGAGGGATACGGAGATGCGCCGCCGCGAAGTCTTCGGCGAGCTGCGACAGGACGCCGCGTTCGCGCTGCGCCAGCTCGCCGCCAATCCCGGTTTCAGCTTGATCGCCGTGCTGACGCTCGCCCTCGGCATCGGCGCCACGACGGCGATCTTCAGCGCCGTCAACGCCGTGGTGCTGCGGCCGCTGCCGGTGCAGCGGCCGGAGCGGCTCGTCTTCGTCTTCAGCGAGTGGCGCGACCAGCCCTCCGGCGTCTCGGTCGGCAACTACACCGTCATGGCCGCCGCGCAGAAGGTGTTCGCCAGCATCAGCGCAGTGCAGTTCTCCAGCTTCAACCTCTCAGAAGGGGAGGCTGCCGAGCGCGCGCTGGGAGCCCGGGTCACCGGCTCCTTCTTCGACGTCTTCGGTGTCTCGCCGGCGATCGGCCGGGTCTTCCGCGCGGACGAGGATCAGCCGGGACGCGAGCAGGTGGTGGTGTTGAGCCACCGCTTGTGGAGCCGGCGGTTCGGCTCCGATCCCGCCATCGTGGGACGCGACGTGCGTCTGAACAGCCAGCCGTACACCGTGCTCGGAGTCATGCCTCCCGAGTTCGACCTGACGGACACGAGCGAAGAGCTGTGGGTGCCGATCGCCTTCACGCCGGAGCGCAAGGCGATGTTCGACGAGCACTACCTGACGGTGGTGGCGCGCCTGCGCGACGGCGTCTCGCGGCGGCAGGCGGAACAGGCGCTGGAGCCGATCGCCGCGGAGCTACTGCGCAGCCATCCGGAGGTGAACACGGGGCGCCGCTTTCAGGTGGACTCCTTCGTCGACCAGTTCGTCGGCGACTCGCGCACCCGTCTCCTCGTACTGCTCGGCGCTGTCGGTGCCGTGCTGCTCATCGCCTGCGGCAACGTCGCCAACCTGCTGCTGGCCCGGAGCGCGGCGCGGGCGCGCGAGCTGGCGATCCGGTCCGCGCTCGGCGCCGGCCGTGGCCGCATCGTCCGCCAGCTCCTCACCGAGTGCGCCGTGCTCGCTCTCATCTCCGGAGCCCTGGGAGTGCTGCTGGCGCTCTGGGGCGTCCGCGTCCTCGTCACCATGAGCCCGCCGAACGTGCCGCGACTCGAACAGGCGGAGGTGGACGCCACCGCTCTCGCCTTCGCGCTGGCCCTGTCGCTCGCCTGCAGCTTCATCTTCGGCCTCATACCGGCTCTGCGCGCGGCGCGCGGCAGCGTCAGCGGCACCCTCCGGGAGGGTGGAAGAGGCTTCGCCGGCGGCGGCCGCGACTGGCTGCGTTCCGGCCTGCTCTCGGCCGAGGTGGCCCTCTCCGTCCTCCTGCTCGCGGGCGCCGGCCTTCTCATCCGGTCCGCGCTCGAGCTGCAGCGCGTCCGCCCCGGCTTCGATCCGGCGGGCGTCGTCACCGCGCGGATCGCCCTCCCGGCCACTGAATACAAGGAAGCCGAACGAGTCGTTGCCACCTTCGAACGGTTCGCCGGCGAGGCGGGAGAGATCCCCGGGGTGCGCTTCGCGGCGCTCTCCTCGCAGATCCCGATGGGACGCGGCGACAGCACGAATGGACTGGTGCCCGAGGGCAAGCCGAACGCCATTGAAAACGCCGTGGACTCCCGGCTCTGCATCATCACGCCGGACTACTTCCGGACGCTCGGCATCCCCATCGTCCGCGGCCGGGCGTTCACGGCGGACGACCGGCGGGGCGCGCAGAAGGTCATGATCGTCAACGAGACGTTGGCCGCCGCGCTCTTTCCCGGCGAGGATCCGATCGGCCGGCGGGTCTCCTGCTGTGAGCCGGGACCGGACGGCGGTCCGGACTACAAGCTCATCGTCGGCGTGGCCAGGGACCTGCGCTCGCGCGGCCTGGCCCAGGAGATCCCGGCCGAGTTCTACCTGCCGATCGAGCAGGCGCCTGCGGTGGCGTGGGATTGGGTGCAGCGCTCGATGTACCTCCTGGCGCGCACGAGCGGCAATCCCGAGACGGCCGTCTCGCCCCTGCGCCGCCTCACCGCGGGCATCGATCCCGACGTACCGCTCTACAATGCCCTCACCATGGAGCAGCGGATGAAGGATTCGCTGGCCACGGCGCGCTTCAATACCCTGCTGCTGACGCTCCTCGGCTGCTTCGGACTGCTCCTCGCCGCCGGCGGCATCTACGGCGTGGCGGCGTACTTCGTCACCCAGCGCACGGCGGAGATCGGCGTGCGCATGGCGCTAGGCGCGACGCGACGGGACGTCCTCCGGCTCGTGCTCTGGCGGGCCATCCTGCCGGTGGCTGCCGGAGTGATCCTCGGCCTTGTGGCCTCCGTGGCGGCGACGCGGGTGCTGACCGCGAGCCTCGTCGGCGTTGAACCCACGGACCCGCTGACCCTGGCCGCAGTCATCATCGTGCTCGTCTCCACCGCCTTGCTGGCCAGCGCCGTGCCCGCCCGCCGCGCCGCCAGCGTCGACCCGACGCGAGCGCTGCAGGCGGCGTGAGAACAGGGGGCGCGGCCTGCCGCGTCCCCCGCCTAGCCCAGGCGCTCCGCTTCACCCCTCTGATAGACTTCCGCCGTCCCGAGGTATCGTCTTTCCGTGACCGACCGCTGACCCCGAGCCGATCCTTACCGACGTGCTCCGCGAGATCCACGTCCGCAACCTGGCCGTCCTGGCCGAAGCGTCCGTCGAGTTCGGACCGGGCTTCAACGTCCTCTCCGGCGAGACGGGTGCGGGCAAGTCCATCGTCGTCGATTCGCTGTCGCTGCTGGCCGGCGCACGGGCGAGCGCCGACATGGTCCGCACGGGGGCGGAAGCGCTGACGGTCTCCGGCGTTTTCGAGCCGGAGGGGGACGGCTGGCGGGCGGCGCTGGAGGAGGCCGGCCTGGAGGCGGAAGGCGAGGAGCTCCTCGTCCGCCGCGAGATCAGCCGCAGCGGCCGCAACCGCGTCTTCGTCAACGACCAGCCGACGACCCTGCGGCTGCTCGCCGATCTCGCGCCCTTTCTGCTGCGCATCCACGGCCAGCGCGAGGAGCTGGGGCTGATCGAGCCGGACCTGCAGCGGGCGATGCTCGACCGCAGCGGCGGCGCCGAGGCCATGCCGCTCCTCGGCAAGGTGGCGGAGGCCTACGACCTGTACTCGCGGCTGGCCGAGCGGCTGGAGAGCCTCTCGGGGGATGATCGGATGCGTCGCGAGCGGCTGGATCTGCTGCGCTTCCAGGCGGGCGAGATCGACGCCGCGCGGCCGCGGGCCGGCGAGGAGACGGAGCTGCACGCCGAGCGCGACGTGCTGCGCAACGCCGAGGCGATCACCCGTGCCCTCGGCACCGCTTTCGCCCTGCTGTTCGAGGAGGAGGGCTCGGCCGTGGAGCGGACGGCGAAGGCGCAGACGTTCCTCGGCGAGGTGGAGGCCTGGGAGCCGCAGGCCGCCTCGTGGAAGGCCGAGCTGGAGGAGGCGCGCATCCGCCTGACCGAAACCGCGCGCGCCCTGCAGCAGCGGCTGGACGGTCTGGAGGCCGACCCGGCGCGGCTCGATTTCGTGGAGGAGCGTCTGGCGGTCCTCGAGCGCCTCTTCCGCAAGCACGGCGGCAGCTCCGCGGCGGTGCTAGCCCGGCGGGCCGAGATCGAAATCGAGCTGGCCGAGTTGGAAGGGGACGCCGAGAACCGCGACGAGCTGGAAGGGAAGGTAGCCGCCGCTCTCACGGAGTACCGGCAGGCGGCGCTGGCGCTGTCGCAGGCGCGCGCGGCCTGGGGCGCGGCGCTGGTGGAGCGGATCCAGGGCGAGCTCAAGGATCTCGGTCTCGGCCGCGCGCGCCTCGCCGTCTCGCTGGAGCGCCGGCGCCGGGCCGGCAGCCCGCTCGTCCTCGGCGGCGAAGAGGTGGAGCTCGGCCGCGACGGCGTCGATCAGGTCGTCTTCCTCTTCGCGCCGAACCCCGGAGAGGACCCGCGCCCGCTCGCCAGGATCGCCTCCGGCGGAGAGCTCTCGCGCATCCATCTCGCCCTGCAGCTCGCCACGCGGGGCGAGGCCGACAAGGCCCATCCGACGCTGGTCTTCGACGAGGTGGACGCCGGCATCGGCGGCGCCGAGGCCGCCGCCCTCGGCGCCAAGCTCCAGCGCCTCGCCAAGGGCGGCCAGATCCTCGCCGTGACGCACCTGCCGCAGGTGGCGAGCCACGCCGACCGCCACTTCAAGGTCGGCAAGCAGGTGGCCGGCGGCCGCACCAGCGTGAGCGTCGAGGAGCTGGCCGCCGAGTCGCGGGTGGAAGAGGTGGCCCGCATGCTGGCCGGCAAGAAGATCACCGACCTGTCGCTCTCGCACGCGCAGGAGCTGATCGCCGGGGCGGCGCGGAAGAGGCGGGGGTAGGGCCCCGCCGGGCGAACACGCGGGACGCACGGATACAATTCCTCCCGTGAAAGCCCCCGCCCCCCGCTGGCATTTCGGCGATCCCATCGCCCCCCTTCAGGCCCTTCTGACCCGCGGCGGCGTCCTGGCGATCCCGACCGAGTCGAGCTACGGTCTGGGGGCCGATCCGCGGAACTCAGCGGGGGTGGAGGCGATCTACCGTATCAAGGGGCGGGAACGTGGCAAGGCGCTGCCGGTGGTGGTCTCCGGCCGCGACCAGATGAGCTCCATGGGGATCGATTTGGGCGCCATTCCTAACCTCTATATAGTGGAGCGTCTTTTCGCGCTCTGGCCGGCGCCGCTGACGGTGGTGCTGCCAATCTCCCATCCGCTGCCGGCGGCGGCGGGAGGCGATCGGCTGGCGGTGCGGGTGCCGGAGCACGAAGGTTTGCGGGAGCTGTTGGCCGCTCTCGGTCACGGATTGACGGCGACGAGCGCCAATTGGAGTGGCGGCGAGCCGATCCTCGATCCGGCCGGCGCCGCCGAGCTGCTCGCCGGCGAGGACGCGATGGTCGTGGACGGCGGCGTGCTGCCGGGCGGACCGCCGTCGACGCTGATGGCAATAGAAGGAGAGGGGCCGGTGGTTCTACGGACAGGGAGATTTTCCCCCGAGCGGCTGATGGGATTGCTCGCTCGTTCGTCGGGAGTGACGAAGCAATGAAGGATCCAAGGTTCAACTTTTCGGTTCGGCAGGTCGTGCTGTCGATCGCGGTCCTGCTGCTCGCCGGGCCGGTCTCGGCCGCGACGGCCAAGACCGCGGACGACGCGGCGATTCCCGCGGGCGCGCTGCCCACGATCTCGATCGCCGAGGTCCAGCGCGGCCAGCGCGGCTACGGCTTGTCGGTCTTCGCCGGGACGGAGCCCGAGCGTTTCGATGTCGAGGTGCTCGGCATCATGCGCAACGTCAGCCCCGACGTGAGCTACATCCTGGCCCGCCTGACGGGCCAGGGGCTGGAGAAGATCGGCGTCGCCGCCGGCATGAGCGGCAGCCCGGTGTTTCTGGACGGCCGCCTCGCCGGCGCGGTGGCGTTCAGTTGGCCGTTCACCAACGAGGCGATCGCCGGCATCACGCCGATCGAGTCGATGCGCCAGCTCTCGGGCCTCAAACCCCTGCCGCTGACCCCGCCGCCGCCCCCGGTCAAGCTCTCGGATCTCCTCGCCGGCCGCGTGCCCCCGGACCTGTTGGCCAGCGAGCTCGGCAAGCTCCGGCCGCGCTTCGTCGACGGCGCCACTTCGGCCGTTCAATGGTCCGCCGCCGGCTTCGGCGAGCGTTCGCAGAGCCTCCTGCGCCAGGCGCTCGGCAGCGTCGGCTCGGGAGGCAAGGCCGCGCCGGGCTCGGTGCCGGACGATCTCACTCCCGGCAAGGCGGTCTCGGTGGTGTTGGTGGACGGCGACTTCCAGTTGGCGGCATCCGGCACGGTGACGGACCGCTACGGTGATCAGGTGCTCGCCTTCGGCCATCCTTTCCTCGGCTTGGGACCGGTGCGCGTGCCGATGGCGACCTCGGAGGTGGTGACCGTCCTTTCCAGTCAGAACAGCTCGTTCAAGATCTCCAACAGCGGCCGGATCGTCGGCGCCTTCGAGCAGGACCGCAAGATGGGCATTCAGGGACGGATCGGCGCCGTGGCGCCCATGGTGCCGATGGTGCTGCGGGTCGACGGCGAGCGCCCGCGCGAGTTCCACATGCGGTTGGCGGATCTCCCGGAATTCATGCCCCTGCTGGTGGGCAGCTCGGTGCTGGCGGGGCTGGAGTCGGCGAGCTACACGACCGGCTCGCAGAGCCTCGACATGACGGCCCACCTGCGCCTCAAGGGGCACGGCGACCTGGAGGTGCGGCAGAGCTTCGACGGCGACAACGCGGGCACGGACGCGGCGGCCTTCCTGCTGTCGGTCGTCGCCTATCTCTCCCAGAACACCCTGGAGAAGGTGAGCTTGGAGAGCGTCGAGGTCGATCTGGTGCAGTCGCTGCAGCCGCGCCTTGCCGACCTGGTGGGAGCCAACGCCAGCCGTACGGTGGTGCGTCCCGGCGACCGGGTGACGCTGAATCTCGATCTCGTGGCCTATCGGGGAGACCGCTTCCGCCACTCGCTGAGCCTCGATCTGCCGGAGGACCTGCCGGCGGGCCGCTACTCGCTGCTGGTGGGTGACGGCGCGAGCGTAGACGCCGCGCGCCTGGCGATGGAGCCGGCCGAGCCGGTCACCTTCCCGCAGGCGCTGGAGCTGCTGCGCTCCCTCCACTCGCGGCGCGACCTGATGGTGTTGGGGGTCTATGGCGGCGCCGGTCTGTCCGTCGCCGGCGAGGTGATGCCGCGGCTGCCGGGTTCGGTGCGCTCCCTCTGGGGCGCCGCGGCTTCGGGCAGCGCGGCGGTGCTGCGCACCACGGTCGCCCAGGAGCGGCACGAAGCTTTGGAGGTGCCGATGCAGGGGTTGGTGAGGATCGATCTCGAGGTCCGGCGGCGCGAGCCGCTGGCCGGCGAGGGCGAGAAAGGCCCGGAGGGCGCCGCGAAATCTCCGACGGTGAAATCGACGCCGCCTTCCCGCCCGGGAAGCAACACCCGGGCTAAAGCGCCGGGCTCTGAGAAGGGGAGGTCATGACATCGCGGATCGCAATCGCGGCCGCCGGGCTGCTGGCCCTCGCGGCCGTTCCAGCGCGCGGCACGCAGGTAAAAATCTTTCAAACCCAGAGCCAATCGGCGTTCCTGGCCGGCACCATGGAGGGCGTCAGCGTCGACTCCCTCGGCCGCATTCAGCTCGCTCCCCGCGTCGACCGGGTGGCCTCGCTCGCCGAGCCGTTCCTCCTCACCGCCGCCGTGCATCCGGACGGCTGGGTGGTGGGCACGGGGAACGCCGGCAAGGTGCTCAAGATCGACCGCAAGGGCACGGTCACCGAGCTGTTCGCCGCGCCCGAGCCGGAGGTCTTCGCGGTTTGGGCCGATGCGGACGGCACCGTCTTCGCCGGCACCTCGCCGCGCGGCAAGGTGTATCGCATCCCCAAGGAGAAGGGAGCCAAAGGGGAGGTGTTCTTCGATCCCGGCGAGACCTACATCTGGGCCTTGGCGCGGTCGTCCGACGGCGGCCTGCTGGTGGGGACCGGCACGCAGGGCAAGCTCTTCCGGGTCGACGCCAAGGGACGGGGCGAGGTCCTCTACGACAGCGACGACACTCACGTCCGCGCCGTCGAGCCGCTGCCCGGTGGCGATGTGCTGATGGGCACCGCCGGCGAGGGATTGATCCTGCGCGTCGGCCGCGACGGTCAGGCGCGGACCCTCTACGACGCCGACGAGCCCGAGGTGGTTTCCCTCGCGGCGGCTGCGGACGGCACGTGCTACGCCGCCGTGATCTCCTCCGAGGCGAGCCTGGTGGACCAGGCCAAGGACCAGAGCGGAACGGCTGCCGGCGCGCCGGGCGGCGCCGCGAAACCGGCGAGCGGACAGCCGCAGGTCACCGTCACCGTCGAGCCGTTCGACCAGCCGCCCGCCGCGCCGCCCGGAGGCCGGCGTGCCGCGGCCGCAGCGCCTTCAGGGCCGCGCAGCGAGGTGCTCTCCATCTCGCCGGCCGGCGTCGTCGAAAGCCTGTGGAGCTTCCCTGACGACACGGTCTATGACCTGCTCTGGCAGGACGGCCGGTTGTGGGTGGCCACCGGTCTCGAGGGCAAGCTCTACCGGTGGGCCGATCAGCAGATGATCCTGGAGAAGGACGTCGACGAACGGCAGATCGTCGCCGTGCTGCCGGGCGAGCCGGGACCGGTGTTCGCCACCACCAACGCTGCCGCCCTGTTCCGCGTCACTGCCGGGACGGAGCGGACCGGCACGTACACCAGCGCGGCGCTCGATGCCGAGCAGGTGGCGCGCTTCGGCACCTTCTCCTGGCAGGGTGAAGTCCCGCCGGGGGCTCAGCTCCGTTTCTCTTTCCGCAGCGGCGTCAGCGCCGAGCCGGACCGCACCTGGTCCTCCTGGACCGAGCCGCGCGCGGGGAGCGAAGTGCCGCTGGGGGGCCTGCCGAACGGGCGCTACGTCCAGTGGCGTGCCGAGCTGCGGTCGGGAGACGGCGCTTCGCCGCGGATCTACGAGACCGAGCTCTCCTACCGGCAGGAGAACTTGAGCCCGAAGATCGGCCTGCTGGCGGCGCTCGATCCCGGGCAGATTCTCGTACCCGCCAACTTCAACCCCACGAATCAGGTCTACGAGCCGGCCCATCCGAATCGCGAGGGGATCTTCACCAGCCTGACGCCTGCCGCGGATGACGACACGGGCGGCGGCCGCAACAAGGTCCTCTGGAAGCTTGGATATCAGACGCTGCGCTGGATGGCGGCCGATCCCAACGACGACGATCTGGTTTACGATCTCTCCTTCCGTCCGGCCAACGGCGACAAGGGGGGGTGGCTCAAGATGGTGGAAGACCTGAAGGACGATCACTTCAGCTTCGATGCCCTGTCGCTCCCTGACGGCATCTACCGCTTCCGGTTGCGCGCCTCCGATGAGCCGTCGAACGATCCCGAGAACGCGCTGGAGGCCGAGCAGGTGAGCGATCCGGTGGTGATCGATCACACGCCGCCGGCGCTGGGCAAGGTGGAGAAGGAGAAGGACGGTGCGCTGCGGGTGACGGTGCGCGACGCGGCGAGCCCGCTGCGGGAGGCGCTGTACAGCGCCAACGCGGAGGAGTGGATGCCGGTCCGATCCGCCGACGGGCTGCTGGACGGACGCACCGAGATCCTCCTGATTCCAAACGGCAAGGCGGGGAACCTGGGACTCTTGCGGGTCACCGATGCCGCGCACAACGTCGTCACCTTCAATCTGACCGGAGAGCGATGAACCCACGGATCGCCGTCTACCCCGGATCGTTCGATCCCATCCACAACGGCCATCTCGACATCATCGAGCGGTGCCGTACGCTGTTCGACGAGGTCGTCGTGGCCGTGCTGCGCAACGAAGGCAAGCAGCCGCTGTTCACCGTCGAGGAGCGGATGGAGTCGATCAGCGAGATGGTGGGCCCCGATGTCCGGGTCGAGAGCTTCTCCGGACTGCTGGTGGACTTCATGGACCGTGTAGGCGCCCGCGCCGTCATCCGTGGCTTGCGCGCCGTCTCCGACTTCGAGTACGAGTTCCAGATGGCGCTGATGAACCGGCGGCTCAATGCCCGGGTGGAGACGGTCTTCCTGATGCCGAAGGAGGACTACACCTATCTTTCCAGCCGGCTGGTGAAGGAGGTCTTCTCGCTGGGCGGCAACCTGACCGGCCTGGTCCCCGAGCCGGTGATCGCGCGCCTGCGGCAGCGTCTCGGCCCCTCCTCGGTCCACGCATGAGCATCGACCGCTTCCTGCTTCACCTGCCGAAGGTGGAGCTGCACGTCCATCTGGAAGGCTCGATGCGGCCGGCGGTGCTGCTGGAGCTGGCGCGGCGCAACGGCATCGATCTGCCGGCGCGCGACGAGGCGGGGCTCAAACGCTGGTTCCGCTTCACCGACTTCGAGCATTTCGTCCAGGTCTACCTCGCCTGTTCGCGCGCCCTGCGCCGGCCCGAAGACTTTCAGCTCCTGACCCTCGACGTGCTCGCCGAACAGGCCTACCAGAACATCGTCTATACCGAAGCCCACTTCACCATTTCCACCCACCTGGCCAATGGCGCCAACGGCGGCGAGGTCCTGGCGGCGATGGCGGAGGCGATCGCCGAGGGGGAGCGGCGCTATGGTGTCTCGCTGCGCCTGATTCCGGACATCGTCCGCAACGTCGGCATCGAGCCGGCCGACCGCACCCTGGAGTGGGCGCTCGCCGGCCGCGAGCGCGGCGTCGTCGTGGCGCTCGGCCTTTCCGGCAGCGAGAATCGTTTTCCCACGGAGCCGTTCCTCGAGCACTTCGACACCGCCCGGCGCGAAGGCCTGCACCGCGTGGCCCACGCCGGCGAGACCGCGGGGCCGGAGTCGATCCGCTCCGTCCTTGCGGTCTGCGGCGCCGAGCGGATCGGCCACGGCATACGGGCGATCGACGATCCGTCCCTGCTGGAAGAGCTGCGGGTGGCGCAGATTCCGCTGGAGGTCTGCCCGAGCTCCAACGTCTGCCTGGGAGTGGTGCCGGATTACCCGAGCCACCCCTTCGACCGGCTCTACCGTGCGGGCGTGGCGCTGTCGGTGAGCTCGGACGATCCGGCCTTCTTCAACACCAATCTGACGCTGGAGTTCCTGCGTCTGCACCAGACTTTCGGGTACTCGCCCGCCGAGCTCGCCGGCCTCTCGCTGGCCGCGCTGCGCCAGTCGTTCCTGCCGGAAGCGCGGCGCCAGGAGATGGAGGAAAGCTTCCGTCAGCAGTTCGACGCCCTGGGCCGCGAGCTCTTCGGAGCGCCGGTCGAGGCGCCGGTGAGCTGAGGGCCCCTAACCTCCCCTGTCCCTCCCAGGACCGCTGGCCGGCCTGAGGAAGGGAGAACGACGGGATTCCCTAACCGTGCGGCGGCGCGATTCAAGCTTCTGGCGCCGCGCCGGAAGCTTGCGGCGAGGCGATGGAGGCTTCAGCCGCCACGCTTGAAGCTGCGGGCGTCCCGCTGGAAGCTTCCGGTGTGACGTTTGAAGCTTGCGGCGGCTCGCCTGAAGCTTCAGGCCGCTCCTTTCAAGCTTGAAGGGGCTATGGCGGGCTTCACCTGCGGCGCCTGAAGCTTGAATCCTCATCCCGCAAGCTTCACCCGTGACGCCTGAAGCTTGCGGCGCTCCCGACAAGCTTCCAGCCGCTGCCGGCAAGCTTCAGGCGAGCCGGCAGAAGCTTCAAGCGTGAGGCCTGAAGCTTGCAGCATGACGGCTGAAGCTTCAGCGTGACGCCGCAAGCTTGGTCCGAGGCGCCGCAAGCTTACATCCGGGCTCGCCGGGCAGACCCCGTCCCGATTAGCTGCTTAAAGGAGTCGGTATGGACAATCTCCAGCTCACGCAAGTGCCGGTCATGAAGACCGGAATGCTCATCCGCAGGCCGGTCGCGGATGTGTTCGAGGCCTTCATCAATCCGGACATCACGACGAAGTTCTGGTTCACCAAGAGCAGCGGCCGGCTCGAGGCCGGCAAACAGGTGCAATGGGAGTGGGAGATGTACGGCATCTCAATCCCGGTGACGGCGAAGACTATCGAACCGGACAAGCGCATTGTCATCGAGTGGCCGGGATACGGCGGCCTCACCACAGTAGAGTGGATCTTCGCGCCCCAAGAGGATGGCACGACGTTCGTCAGCATTACGGAAGCCGGCTTCTCGGGCGACGGGGATGATCTCGTGAGACAGGTGACCGGCTCGACTCAAGGCTTTACCTTGGTGCTCGCGGGCCTGAAAGCGCTCCTCGAGCACGACGTCAGGCTGAAGCTTGTGGCGGATCGTTATCCCAAGGGCATCGAAGAACACTGACCCCCGGCAGACGGGTGCGGGAACCTCCTGCGGGTCGATGCGCGCCACGTCCTCGGCGCAGGTGATCGAGAGATAAAGGCCGATGTTCCAGTCCGGATCGGTGCGATCGAGGATGGTCATCAGCATCATCGGCCCATAATCACCCTGCGCCGCCATGTGAACGTAGAGCGGAATGCGGACCGATAAGAAAGGGCTGTACTGCATCGCGCCCAGGGTGGTGGTGAAAGCGCTGCGCGGGGAGCGACAGCTCGACCGGCTCGCCGGTCTTCCCGACCGGTTGTGAAACCCTACGGCCTCGTTCGGCATCCAAGAGTCCGGATCGAATCTGCCGCGCGTATTGTTAGGCGATTCCGCCGTTGTAGGAGTGCAGCATGCTGCGCCCTATAGGAGCCCTATGACCGAGCCGCCCTTCGAGCCTTCCGAACCCACCGAGCAGCAGCCTGCCGAGGAGGCGCCCCCTCCTGCTGAAGCCGCACCTGCCGGGCCCGCCGCCTCCGCGGAGAGCGTGGAGCCCGAAGCCTCCGCCGAGCCGGAGCCGGTCCGGACGGCGCCTGCTCGCCGGCCGCTCGTCAAACGGCATCATTGGCTGGTGCGCACGACGCACTGGCTCAACGCCGTGCTGCTCGCCGGCATGATCATGAGCGGCCTGCAGATCTACCACGCCTTCCCGCACTTCGGGCTGCGCGGCGGCCCCTACTATGTCAATCACTGGGACGGCAAGTACTTTCCCCGTTGGGCACGGCTCGGTGGCTGGCTCGCCGGCGGCTTGAACTGGCATTTCGCTCTCGCCTGGCCGTTCGTCCTCGCCGGTCTCGCGTATCTCGTGTACCTGATCGCCTCGGGAGAGTGGCGCTCGCTCCTCTTCCGGCCGCGCGACGTTCCCCGCGCCTGGCGGATGCAGCTCTACTATCTCCGCCTGCGCAAGGAGCATCCGCCGCAGGGCAAGCACAACGCTCTGCAGAAGGCGGCCTACTCCTTCATCTTCGTTCTGGGTGTGCTCTCCGTGCTCACCGGCTTCGCGATCTACAAGCCGGTCCAGCTATGGTGGCTGACGGCGGCCTTCGGCGGCTACGAGCTGGCCCGCTACTGGCACTTCTGGGCCGTCTGGATCTTCGTCGCCTTCACCCTCGTCCACGTCGCCCTGGTGTTCCTGGTGGATCCCGCCTCGCTGCGGGCGATGATCACCGGTTGGTACCGCGGGAGGTTTCCGAGCCATGACTGACGACCGTTCCCTGAGCCGCCGCCATCTCCTCCGCCTCGGCCTCACCGCCGGCGCCGCCTCGCTCGCCGGCGCCTGCGGCTGGCAGGGCGGACCCCTTCTGCCCCTGCTGCGCGGCGCCTCGCGCGTCAACGATTGGGTGGGGGAGAAGGTCCTGCTGTCTTCGGATCGCCTGGCGCCGCAGTATCCGATCTCCGGCCGCACTCCGGAGCGGTATTTCCCCGCCTATTCGATCACGCGGCCGGTGCCGCAACTGTCGGATCCGGGAACCTGGGCGCTGGAGGTGGGCGGCCTCGTGCGCAAGCCGATGCGGCTCACCCTGGAGATGCTGCAGGCGCTGCCGCGGGTGACCTACACCGTCAAGCATCACTGCGTCGAAGGCTGGTCGGCCATCGCCACCTGGACGGGCGCGCCGGTTTCGTCGGTCGTCGCTCTCGTGGAGCCGACCGCCGAGGCCCGCTATCTGCGCTTCGACACCTTCGACCGCAACTATTACAACGGCTGGGACATGAAGAGCGCCCTGCACCCGCAGACGATCCTCGCCTATGCGTTCAACGATCGCCCGCTGACGCCGGCGCACGGCGCGCCGCTGCGTCTCTACTCACCGATCAAGCTCGGCTACAAGCTGACCAAGTACCTGACGAGCATGACCTTCACCGCCGAGCGGCCCGGCGGCTATTGGGAGGACAGAGGGTACCCCTGGCACGCCGGCGTCTAGCAGATCTCCGGGCACTCGGACCACGGAGCCGGGATGCAGCAGCCGTTTTTGAAGGTGTACCCGCAGCCATGACCGCAGGGGTTGTGCGAGGAAACCTCGTGCGGGAACAGGTCTGAGGCCAGCGGCACGAATAGCATCAGGGCCAGTGCCAACGTATAGAGCTTGGTGATCGGGTTTGTCGTCTTCCGTTCCATCTTCATCTCCCTTGCCCCTGGCTGGGCTCGTCGATCATCTCCATCAATAAATAGGTGACCCTTGTCTCCGGTCGCGTGACACTCCCCTTGGCTTGCGGGCGTCTGAGGCTGCCACTTTCGGAGGCGGTTGCATCCTGGTCTCCACCGCGAGATCTTTACGGCCCATGGCCACCTACGCGATCGGCGACGTCCACGGCTGCTTCGAGACCCTGAAAGGGCTGCTGCATCAGATCGCCTTCGATCCCCAGCAGGACCGCCTCTGGTTCGTGGGCGACCTGGTCAACCGCGGGCCACGCTCGCTGGAGGTTCTGCGCTGGGCGGTGGAGCAGGGGGACCGCATCGTCGTCGTGCTGGGAAATCACGATCTCCACCTCCTGGCCCGCGCCGCCGGTGTGGCCGAGGTCAAGAAGCGGGACAACCTGGAGGCGGTGCTCTCGGCTGCCGATCGCGACGACCTCCTGGAATGGCTGCGGAACCGTCCCTTCGTCCATCGCGAGGAAGATCTCCTGCTGGTTCACGCCGGCCTTTTCCCGAGTTGGAGTCCTGCCGCCGCGGAGCGTTTGGCGCGGGAGGTGGAGGAACGGCTGCAGAGCGACAAGGCGCCCAAGCTGCTCGCGGCCATCGATCAGAAGACGGCGGAGCGCTGGAAAGACGGCTTGAACGGTCAGGATCGGGTGCGCGTCGCGCTGGCCGGCTTCGCGCGGCTGCGGACCCTCGACGGACAGGAACGCATGTGCCCCGACTTCAGCGGTCCGCCGCAGGAGGCGCCTAAGGGCTGTCGTCCCTGGTTTTCCGTCTCGGACCGCAAGAGCGCCGCCGCGACCGTGATCTTCGGCCACTGGGCGGCTCTGGGCCTGCACGTCGAGAATGGCGTCGCGGCGCTCGACACCGGCTGCGCCTGGGGCCGCGAGCTCACCGCGCTGCGTCTGGACGACGGGCGGATCTTTCAGCAGCCGGCGGTGGAGTGAGACCCCACCGAGTTATGGCACGCGCGCCCGTGCGAGAGTGTTCTTGTCTGTGCCAAACCAGAGCGTCCGCTCCCGCGGGTCGAAGATCATGTGGCGGACGGTGCTGCCGCCGCTCGCGATCTCGGTCACCGAAAAGAACCGCCGGCTTTTGGGATCGAACCCGACCAGCCGGTTCGGCTGGGGACCGGTTTCGACCAGCCACAGCCTGCCGCGATCGTCGCTCGCCAGCGCATACGGCAAGGAGCTTGCTCCCGCAGGCGTCTGCCATTCCTCGACCTTGCCGCTCTTGGAGTCGAGGCGCGCGAGAAACCCGCGGGCGTAATCCACATACCAGATGCCGGCGTCACCCGCGAGCGCGATGCGGCGGCCGCGAGCGGTCGGTTCAGGCAGACGGTGTTCCTCGAGCTCCATCGTCTTGGGATCGATCGAGCCCACCGCGTTGGTGCCGAACTCGTTGAACCAGGGCTTCCCCGAGGCGTCGACGACGATGCCGTAGGGACGCGCGCCGCGGGTGGGAACCTTGACCAGCCGGATCGCGCCGCTCTTCGGTTCCAGCCGGCCGACGTAGCCGCCGTTCTGAACGGTGAACCAGAGATCTCCGTTGGCAGCCAGCACGAGCGTGTGCGGGTCGCCGGCGGCGGCCTCGGGCATGGGATATTTGACGATCTTCCCACTTCGCGGATCGAGCCGGCCGATATAGCCCTTGCGGTTGCCGGTGAACCAGACCTCTCCGTTCGCGACGATCACGTTGTGGGGTCCGGTCCCAGGCTCGAGCTCGAACCGCACGAACTTCTCCGTGGCTGGTTCGAACCGGCCGATGTAATCTCCCGTCTGTCCGGCGAACCAGATCCGCCCTTGCCGATCCACCGCGGGGTCCCGCGGACGCGTATCTTTCCAGGGGACCGGCCACTCGCGGATCTCGGCCGTCGGAGGAGCCGCACCGACGGTCAAGAGGAGACAGCTCAGGAGAGTCATCCATCGTCTCATTGCCGACACCTCCTTGCGCGACACTCTCCGGCGTGAGCGACACCGTCCGAGGTCAAACCATAATAGGCTCGTTCGCAGGAGGTCCGCTCATGAAGACACGAATCCTCCGCTTCGTTTCGATTTCGGCGCTGCTCGCCGTCCTTGCCGCCGCCGTGCCGGCCCACGCGGCGACCGACCTCGGCCAGGTCGACTTTCCGACCTCGGCCTCGCCGGAGGCGCAGGCTCACTTCCTGCGCGGCGTTGCCGCTCTCCACAGCTTCTGGTACGACGAGGCGGCGGACGCGTTTCGCGCCGCGCAGAAGGCGGAACCCGGCTTCGCCCTGGCCTACTGGGGCGAGGCCATGACCTACAACCATCCGATCTGGTCCGAGCAGGATGCGGAGGCGGCGCGCGCGGTGCTCAACCGGCTGGCGCCGAACCGCGAGGCGCAGCTCGCCAAGGCGCCGACGGAACGGGAGAAAGCCTTCCTGGACGCGGTCGAGATTCTCTACGGTGAAGGAGACAAGAAAGCCAGAGACACGGCCTATGCTGCGGCCATGCGCCGTATTCACGAGCGCTGGCCGGACGACCTCGAAGCCGCGAGCTTCTACGCCCTGTCGCTCATCGGCCCGGCGCTCACCGGCCCGCCGGGGGAGGAGCGGCACCGGACGTTGATCCAGGCGGCGGCGTTGCTGGAGGAGCAGTTCGTCCGCAATCCGCAGCATCCCGGCGTCCTTCACTACCTGATTCATGCCTATGACGATCCGTTGCACGCGCCGCTCGGCCTGCGCGCGGCGCGGACCTACGCCAAGGTGGCGCCGGCGGCGCATCACGCTCTCCACATGCCGTCGCACATCTTCGTCCAGCTCGGCGACTGGCAGAGCACCGCCGCCTCCAACGAGGCCGCCTGGGCCGCTTCGGTCGACTGGGTGAAGCGGCGCGGATTGGCGATCGACAAGGAGGACTTCCACAGCCTCTCCTGGCTCGGGTACGCCTATCTGCAGCAGGGGCGCTACGGCAAGGCGCGAGAGGCGTTGGAGACCGTTCGCCAGGCGGCGCGGCAGAGCGACAGCCCCCGCATCGCCGCAGCCGTTCAGGGAATGGAGGCCCGCTACGCCGTCGAGACGCGGAGCTGGCACACGGCGGACTTCAAGGCCGCGGCCGCCGGCAAAGGGGAAGGCGGCGCCTGCCACGGCGCGGGAGCGTCCCACGGCCAGGCCGAAGGCGCACGGCTGCTGGCCCTCGCTCTGGCGGCGGCGCGCCATGGGGACCCGGCCGCTGCCGAGGAGGCGGCCTCCCGCTTGAGCGCTCTCTCCTCTCAGGGTGGCGATGGCTACCGCGAGGGAGCGACCGGCGTGATGCAGAAGGAAGCCGCCGCCATGGCGGCGCTGGCGAAGAAGGACGCCGAAACGGCCTTGAAGCTCCTCGCCGAGGCGGCCGAGCTGGAAGCCCACATGGGGCCTCCCTCCGGTCCGCCGGAGCCGATCAAGCCGGCGCAGGAGCTATACGGCGAGTTGCTCATGGAGCAGGGCAAGGCCAAGGAGGCAGCGGAGCAGTTCGCACAGGCGTTGCTGCGGATGCCCAACCGTGCCGCTTTGCTTCTGGGCGCCGCCCGCGCCGCGGTCAAGCTCGGCGACGGCGACGCCGCCCGCCGGTCCTACGGCAGGCTCGCCGAGATCTGGCGCCAGGCGGACCCCGACTCGCCGGAGCTGGCGGAGGTGAGGGGCTACCTCGAAGGTGCGGTGGCGAGCGGGCGGCGGTGAGGCTCGGGCTTCGAGAGGGGTTGGGGAGAGGTCGATAAGGCACGAGCGGTCGCTCGCCTTACTTCCGCACTCCCCGCCGTACCCACGCCACGGCCCGCAAGGCCACGATCTGAGCGAGGGGCACGGTGGCGAGATGGGCGAGATCGTCGCGCGTGTAATTCCATGGGCCGCCGAGCAGCAGCGGCGCCATGAGCTGGCCAGCTAGATAGACGCCCGTCAGGACCACCCAGACCGCCAGCCACCGCATGGTCCGCTGATCATATTAGGATCTCCAGGGTGCGGCTCCAGCCGCGGAAAGCGAGGCGGGTTCAGTGGACGAGAAGGATCGCGAAAGAACGTGGGAGCTGCTGGGCCTTCTCTTTCAGGCCCATCCCTGGCACGGCGTGCCGATAGGTTCTCAGGCTCCCGAGTTGGTGACCGCCTACGTCGAGATCGTCCCCACCGACACGGTGAAATACGAGATCGACAAGGGCAGCGGCCACCTCAAGGTGGACCGGCCGCAGCAGTTCTCGAACGTCTGCCCGACGCTCTACGGCTTCATCCCCCAGACCTTCTGCGGCGAGCGAGTAGCCGCCCTGTCGCAGGAGAAGACCCGGCTGGCGACGGTCGAAGGGGACGGCGATCCCATGGACATCTGCATCCTTTCCGAGAAAGCGTTCTCGCACGGCGACTTCCTGCTGCAAGCCGTGCCCGTCGGCGGGCTGCGCCTGATCGACCGCCGGCAGGCGGACGACAAGATCCTCGCCGTGCTCAAGGGAGACGCCGCGTTCGGCCACTATCGGGAGATCTCCGACGTGCCCGAGGCCCTCGTCGAGCGGCTGAGGCACTATTTCCTGACTTACAAGCGCCCGCCTGAGGCGGAGAAGAGCGCCGTCGAGATCACCCACGTCTACGGCAGCGAAGAGGCCCGCGAGGTGATCCAGAGAAGCCGGGAGGACTACCGGAACCGGTTCCCCGAGTTGGACGACCGGCTCCTGCAGGGCCTGGGAAAGCGGTCGTGAAGGATTAGGAGAGCTCGGAGAGATTTGACCATTGCTGCCGAGCTCCGAGCTCTCCCACGCTTGTAAGTGACGGACTCCGGGTGAACATTTCGCAGCCGCGTTCAGAAAAAAGAGGATGGCCGTTCGCCGTGGCCACGGCGGCGGGGATCTTCGTCCTCTTTCTGGCGATGGCGCCATGGACGACGCTCTGGGACCGCGACGAGCCTCGCTTCGCCCAGGCCACCGTCGAGATGCTCGCTTCGCATCAGTACCTCTATCCCACCTTCAACGGCCACCTTCGCGCCGATAAGCCGATTCTCATCTATTGGCTCATGGCGTTGCCCATGCACCTGCTCGGCCCTCGCGAGCTGGCGGCGCGATTCTGGTCGCCGGCGGGTCTCGCGGCGGCAGCCCTGCTGACGGCCTTCATCGGCCGGCGGCTGATCTCTCAGCATGCCGGGTGGTGGGCCATGGCCATGCTGGCGGCGACTCCGCTGACTCTGATGGAAGGTCTGGCCGCGACCACCGACGCCGTGCTGCTGGCGGCGATCACGGGCGCCATGGCGGCCTTCGCGGCTTCCCTGACGCACGGCCCCAAGGCCGTTCACGTCCTGGC
This sequence comes from Thermoanaerobaculia bacterium, assembly GCA_036002325.1. GTDB lineage: Bacteria > Acidobacteriota > Thermoanaerobaculia > Multivoradales > UBA5704 > DATARR01. The sequence continues at coordinate 58,782 of DASYTJ010000116.1, forward strand.
GATGACGGCCTGCCTGACGCTGGCGCAACTCGCTAAAGGCCCGGTGGGCCTCGCCGTGCCGTTGGTCGCCATGGCGGGCGCCCTGGTCTGGCTGCGGTGGCGGGAGGAGAGCCGTGCGGACCTCTCCGTTCACGTGCTGGCGGCGGGTCTGGCCGCTTTCGCCAGCATCGGGTTCTTCCTGGTCTGGGCGATTCCCGCCAACGCGGCGACCGCCGGCGAGTTCGCTCGGCGGGGGCTTGGGCATCACGTCATCGAACGCTCGCTCGTGCCGCTCGAGGGGCACGGCGGGAACTTTTTCATCAGCCTGCCGTTCTACCTGGCGATCGTGCTGGTGGGGTTCGCTCCCTGGACGCTCTACCTGCCGGGCGCCGTCTCGGTCCTGCTGGGTGGCCGCAGCTTTGAGGCGCGGGCCCGCGCGCTCCTGATAGGCTGGACGGCGCCGGTGCTCCTGATGTTCACCCTGGTGGCCACCAAGCTGCCGCACTACGTGTTGCCGATCTGGCCGGCCCTGGCGCTGGCCGCCGGCGGCACGCTCGCAGCGGCGGACCGGCTGGCGCCATGCGACCGGCTCTGGCTGCGCCGCGGCGCCTGGCTCTTCGGTCCGCTAGCACTGCTCGAGACGGCGGGGCTCTTCGTCGTCGCCTGGCAGCCGCCGCTAGCTGGATTGCGCGGGCCTTGCCTGGCTCTCGCTGTCGCGGTGCTGGCGACGGCTGCGGCGGCCTTGCGGCCTCACTTCCGCGGAGACATCCGCCGCGGCGCCGGTGTGCTGCTCGCCGGCACTCTGCTGGCGCAGTTCCTGGCGACCGCCTGGATGCTTCCCGTCCTCGACCGATTGAAGCCGGTGCCCCCCCTCGCCGCCGCCATCCGGGAGAAGACTCCGGCCAGCGCGCCGCTCGCGACCTTCGAGTTTGACGAACCGAGCCTGGTCTTTTATGTAGAGAGGAATCCCGTCGCGCCGCTGCCTTCGGCGCGGGCGGTTGCCGCCTGGGCCCGCGCCGGCGGCTATGGCGTGCTGGTTCTCCCGCGGGACGCGCTGAGCCGTGTGGCTCACGCCTACGGTCCGCTCCCCCTTCGGGAGATCGCCTCGGCGCGGGGGATCAACGTCGCCAAGGGCCGGCGGTTGGAGCTGGTCGCTCTCAGCCGCAACCTGCCGGCAGGAGGTCAAAGTTTCCGTCATTTGCGTTAGAATTTAGAAAATTCAGTTTACAGGCTGTGAAGAATACGATGGGTTCCGAAGAGAGAGAGCGGGTGGTCTTCGAGTTCGACGGCTTCCGTGCCGATCCCGTCCGGCGTGTCCTGTCGCATCAGGGCGAGCCGGTGGCGATCACGCCGAAGGCGCTCTCCATCCTCCTGGTCCTGCTCGACCGGGCAGGCGAGGTGGTGGAGAAGAAGGAGCTCATCGAGAGGGTCTGGCCAGGCGTGTTCGTCAGCGAGGCGAACCTGACGCAGAACATCTTCTCGCTGCGCAAGACCCTGGCGGAACGAGCACCCGTCAGCCGCTACATCGTCACCATCCCGGGGCAGGGTTACTCGTTCGTCGCGGAGATCCGTCGCGTCGAACGCCTCTCCACGGCGGAGTTTCCCATCGTGGTGGACGCGCCGCCGTCTCCGCCGCCGTCGGAGACCGCGGACAGCGGCGAACGTCCCGCCGCCGTCGAGGTGCCGGCCGCGCCGACGGCTCCGGCGGGTCCTCCTCTCAAGCGACGGCTCTCTTCGGTCGGAGCCGTGTCGGTGCTGCTCGCCCTGGTAGCGCTCGGCGCGGTGCTCTTCGGCCTCCTTGATGCCGCTCGTCAGCCGCAAGCCCGGGGAATGGCCGCCGCCGACGCAACGGTCCGTCAGGCTATCGCCGTGCTGGACTTCAAGAGCCTCGCGCCGCGCGCCGAAAAACGCTGGCTCGACACGGCGTTCGCCGAGATGCTGACCACCGAGCTCGCGACCGGCGGCGCGATGCGGGTCATCCGCGGGGAAACGGTGGCACAGGCTTCGGCGTCGCTGGCGCTCCGCGATCGGGGCAGCCTGGGGCCGGATGAGCTGAAGCGGCTGCACGACGCGTTGGGAGCCGACCTCGTCGTGGTCGGCTCCTACCTGCCCATCGGCGACGAGATCCGTCTGGACCTGAGAGTCCTGCAGGCTCCGGGAGGCGAGACGGTGGCGTCGGTCGCGAAGGTCGGCACCGAACCCGGGTTGTTCGATCTGATCGCCAGTGCCGGTCGGGAGCTGCGGAGCACCCTCCACATCGCCGAGCCTTCGCCGCAGCAGATCCGGGAGACCTTGGCCCTGAACCCCGCCAATCCTGAGGCGCATCGCCTCTACTCCGAGGGACTGGCTCGGCTCCGGGCCTTCGACCCGCCGGGAGCGCTCGACTTCCTGCAGCAGGCTGCCGCTGCGGACCCGGGTTCCGCGGTGATCCACTCCGCGCTCGCACAGTCATGGTCGGTCCTCGGTTATGACACCCGGGCGGTGGCTGAAGCAAGGAAGGCACGGGATCTTGCGGCCTCGCTGCCGCAGGAAGACCGGCTCGCCATCGAGGCTCGCTTCTACAAGGCGGCGAAGGATTGGGAGAAGGCGAGCCAGACCTACCGGTCGCTCTGGACCTTTTTCCCTGACGACGTCGACTATGGACTGCAGCTCGCCGAGAGCCTCATGCGAAGCGGCCGGGGTGCCGACGCTGTGGAGGCTCTCGCCGCCCTCCGCAAGCTGCGGCCGCCGGCCGGCGAAGATCCGCGTATCGACATCATGGAGGCAAGGAACGCCAGCCGCTACACCAACCTCGTCGTCCAGCAGCGCGCCGCCGCGACCGCAGCGGCGAAGGGCCGGAGGTCCGGCCAGAGCCTCGTCATCGCCCAGGCTCTGATCTATCAGGGTGACGCCCTGCTGAAGCTGGGACGGACCCAGGAGGCGATCCGCCTGTTCCGTGAATCGGCGGCCCTCTGCGAAAAGGCCGGCTATCAGTGGGGAGTCGGGCAGGCGCTGTCGAACGCAGCCACGGGTCTGCAGATTCTCGGCGATCTCGACGGAGCGCAGGAGGCGAACGAGGAGGGGCTCGCCATCGCGCAGCGCTTGGGCAGCGCGATCGGTATCGCGGCACAATTCCATGCTCTGGGGGAGCTGCACCGCGACCGTGGCGAGCTCGCGAAGGCTCTGCCTCTCCTCGAGCAATCCCGGCAATGGTGCGTCAGGATGGGGGATCGGTTGCGCGAGGCTCAGGCCCTGAATGCCATCGGCACCGTGCTCTGCGCACAGGGCGACTTTGGAGGAGCACGGCAGCGGTTCGAGAGAGCGTTGGAGCTCAGCCAAGCGATCGCCAGCTCCACCGACGAGGCCCTGGCGACGAGCAACCTGGGAAGCATCCTGGCTGCCCACGGTGAGCTCGCGGAAGCCCGCCGCCACCACGGCGAAGCCTTCGCCACTCTACTCCGGGCGGGGAACTCCAGCCAGGCCGCCTCGGCGCTGGCGGCCTGGGCCGGAACCGTCGCCCGGCTCGGCGACATGCGTTCGGCATGGCTGCGCTCGGCGCAAGCCTTGGCGGCGAAGCGGCGAGCCGGAGACCGCATCGGCGCCGGCCGCATCCTTGGCCTGCGTGCCTGGTTGGCCTATGAGATGGGCGATCTCGCCGCCTCGCGAGCTCTCGCCGAGGAGCAGATCCGGCTCGCCAGGGAAACCGGCGCGAGGTCCCTCGCGGGCTGGGCGCTTCAGAACCTGGGACGCGTCGATTTCGCCGCGGGCGATGTGGCGGCCGCTCGCAAATCTTTCGAGCGGTCCCTGGAGTCGAGCTCTGATCTTGGCGAGGAACCGCGAGCCATGGAGGCCCGCCTCGAGCTGGCCGGGCTCGCTCTCGTCGAGGACCGCTCCGGCGCGAGCATCACCCTCGCCCGGGAGGCGGCGACCTGGTATCGGAGCCGCCACATGCCGACAGGCGAGACCCGAGCTCTCGCCTTGCTGGCCGAGGCGTACCTTCGTCAAGGCCTTAAGGAGGAGGCGCGGAAGGCCGAGACGAGCGCGCGTGCTGGGCTCGATCGGAGCGAGGATCGCGAACTGCGGGTCAGCGTCTCCGTGCGGCTGGCGAGGATCGAGGTTGGTCTGGGTCGCCCCGAAGAGGCCATCCTGCTGCTGCGGCACGCGGCTGAAGACGCTGCGCGGAGCGGGTTCGCCGCCACCGGCCTGGAGGCGAGGCTCGCACTCGCCGAGATTCAGAGCCGGCTGCGAGATCCCGCGGCGGCAACCGCTCTCGCGGCGGTGCGCAGGGAAGCCAGGGCGCGCGGGTTCAAGCGGCTGGCGGCGAGCGCGTGAGACATTCTTCAGCGGCAGTCTTGTACTACCCGCCGGAGATCGAAGTCCGCCCTTCTGGAGATCCGCCGCAGGCGGACCGCGTGCACGGGCTGGACGATCCCCTGTGGGCAGAGGCAGTTGTCTCCCGGCTCGTTGAGGTCGGCATCGATCCGCAGCAAACCGCCGTGCAGGTCGATCGATCGGATCTCGATCGTGTAGCAGCCGTTGGGGCGGGAACCCGCGGCAACCAGCGCGATCATGTCGCGGCCGAAGTCGACCGCGGGAGGCGGACCGCCGCGGCCGATTTCCGACCAGACAGCGGTCCACTCACTCCGAGATTCGATGATCTGCTCACGGGAGTCTTCGATGCCCGAAGCCTGGCTTTGAACGATCGTCTGGAACGACACGGCGCCATCATCGGGATCGGTAATGATGACGGTTCCGTCACAGCCCATGGCGAGGACTGCGAGCATCGTCCACGGCAGCAGCGGTGCGAGGCGGCGTCGGCTCTTCACAGCAAATCCTCTCCGATCGCCGATCGGGAAGAGCCTATTCTATTCCCATTTCCGCCAGGACACCTCGCGCGGCCTCGCCATAGAGCGTCTCGAGTACCCAGAGCATGTAGCGCACGTCCACGCTGATGTTGCGGGCCACCTCCGGGTTGTAGCCAAAGTCGTTGGCCACGTTCTCCCACACGCGGTCGAAGTTGACGCCCACCAGCTCGCCGCGGCCGTTGAGGACGGGGCTGCCGGAGTTGCCTCCTGTCGTATCGGCATCGACCAGGAAGCCGGCCGGGACATCTTTCAACTTCGGGTCCGACCAGCGGCTCTCCGGCGCCTTGGGTTCAGCGGCGAGAAGCTCCCTCGGCGCATTGAACGGCTCCTCGCCGGTGTTCTTCTCGACCATGCCGGCGACGGTGGTCTGCGGCCGCATCCAGACGCCGTCGCGCGGGCTATAGCCCGTGACCCGGCCGAAGCTGACGCGCAGGGTGCCGTTGGCATCCGGCGCCACCGGCCGGCCGGCGTGCGCGACGACCGCCCGCTGCCAGCGGGGCCGCAGGCGGGAGATCGCGCCCTGAAAGCGGTCGTCCCGTTCCTTGAGAGCCTTGAGCTCGCGGTCGAGCGCGAAGGCCAGATCGAGGAGCGGATCGTGCCGCGCGCGGAGCTGCTCTTCGCTCTCCTCGAACATCTTCTTGCGCTCGGCGAGATCGGTGACGCGAGCACGGGACAACAGGCCGTCCACCTTGGCGCGGATGGCGCCCGGATCGCGGCCTCCGGCGAGAAAGCCCTCGACCGCCGGTACACGGGTCGCCTCCGGCAGGCCGGCGAAGCGGGAGAGGACGTCAGTCAGCAGAGCGGCCTCGGTCGGCAGGTGCATGCGTTTCTGCTCGCGCTCGAATCTCTCGGCCAGGCGCTGGCGGTTGCGCTCCTGGTAGTCCGGCTCGCGCTCGAGGTCCGGCTTGGCCTTCTCGGCCGCCCAGCGGACGAGGGTGAGCGCCAGCTCGAGGGGCTTGGGGCCGGCCTTCATCTGGTCGAGCAGGAAGTCGCGCTCCCAGGTCCGCCGCCGCTCCGCCATGAGCCGCGCCAGCTCATCACGGGCCGCCACGGCCTCTTTCTGATCGGGGCGCTTCGCCGCCCAGGCCAGCACCTCCCGCTCGTCGGCCGCCTTGCGCTCCAGGATGCGGCCGCGGCGGATGCCGTCCATCTGGCCGCGGGCGTTCTTCTCCCGATTGGCGAGGGTCTTCAGGCGGTCGGCGAGAGCAATGCGGGCCGTCTCGTCCTGCTCGGAGGCGGCTTCCATCCGATCCATCCAGGCGCGGTACAGCGTGGCGCGGTGAGGGAAGTAGAGCTCCGCGCGCTCACGCATCTCGGCTTCCGTAAAGGAGCGGTAGGTGGGGCTGCTGGGATAGCCGGGGACCATGACGAAGGCGTCCGGTTCGGCGCCCCGCGGCGAGACGGGAAACCAGTGCCGCGGGCGGAAAGGCACGTTGGTGTCCGCCTTCGGCGCCGGCTGGCCGTCCGGGCCGGCGTAGACCCGCAGCAGGGCGAAGTCGCCGGTGTGGCGCGGCCAGCTCCAGTTGTCGATCTCGCCGCCGTACTCGCCCACCGCGCGCGGCGGCGCGAAGACCAGCCGCACGTCGGGGAACTCGAGGTCCTCGACCAGCAGGTAGCGCAGCCCGCCGTCGAACGCCGCCACCTGGCAGCGGCGGTGCTCCGCCTGCTCGCACTGCGCTACCAGCTCCTTCTTCTTGCGCTCGATCGCCTGGAAGCGCGCCAGATCGTCCGCGCCCGCCGGCACCGCGCCCTCCACCTCGGCCGTCACGTCGGTGGCGCGATGGGGGAGCGTGGCGTGGGTGCCGGCCCCTGGCAGCTCCTCGGCCGGGGTGCGGGCGAGAAAGCCCTGGGTGATGAGATCCCGCTCGGGAGTCGAGTGCTGCTGCAGGATGCCGAAGGCGCAGTGGTGGTTGGTGATCAGGAGCCCTTGGGGTGAGATGAATCCCGCCGAGCACCCTTCGATCTTCACCGCCGCCTCCAGCAGGCCGGCGCCTTCGCGGCTCCACAGCTTCTCGGGCGGAATCTGCAGCCCCAGCTCGCGCAGCCACTGCGGATCGTGCTCGAGCACCTGCTCGGGAGTCCATTTGCCTTCGACGGCGAGGGCGGCGGAAGCGAGAGTACAGAGGCTGACGAGGAGGACGGCGGCGGTTTTCATAGCGGAGGGAGTTTAGTCCGACTTCCCCTCACCCCGCTCCACCACCCAGCTCGCCGAGTTCGCGATCGCCGTGTCCGGCAGGCGGGTCAGCGTGCGCCAGAGGCGCAGGCGCTCGGCATAGCCGAGGTCGGTGCGGATGATCTCCTCGACCGGCTGCGTCGTCCAGGCGTCGAGGAAGCGGACCGCGGCGTGCCTCGCCCCTTCGCTCCGCCGGGGATCCAGGCGGCAGGTGCGCGCGGCCGAGACGAAGGCGATCCCGACGTCCCGGCGCTGCGCCTCCTTGTCCCGCCATAGGCGATCCAGCAGCGCGATGACCTCGGCGTCGGAGAGCCCCGCGGCATGGGCGTCCACCTTCGCCACCAGCGCGGCGAGCGCGGCGTCCGGATTCGCCGGCGCCGGCTGGGGCTGCGCCAGCGGTACGGTGCCGAGCGTGTCGGCATAGCTGGTGCCGGCGAGGGTCCAGCGCAGCACCTGATCGTGCGCGCCCGGGGCGCTGTCCGGTGCATAGGCGTGCACGCTCCCCTCGATCTCGGTCAGGTCGAGGTACGCTTCCTTGACGATCTCCCCCGTCGCCGGCGAGAGGCTGGTGATGGCACGCGGGAAGTGCTCGCCCCACCAGGGCAGGGTGACGAGTCCCAGGACGCCGGCGGCCCAGCAGACGCGGGGATCTTCGGACAGGCTGGAGATCCCTGCTACCCAAGCGGCGAGCCCCACGATGAGCCCGCCGACGACCATGGCCCATTCGTTCCCGCTCGTCTTCGGTCCATGCTTGACGACGACGGCCGGAAGCGCGCGCTCCGGCGCTCCGGGGACGAAGGCCACCGGGAGCTCCGTCACCGGCGGCCGGCTCCAGGCCGTGAGCAGGAAGTCGAGGGGTTTGTCGAAGGCGGACATCATGGCTTCCAGCTCGTTCTTCGGCGGCGGCCGCACCGCGGCGATCTCCGGCTTCAAGCCCATCTCGTGCCAGCTCCAGACCGGCTTCGTTGCGAGCCAGTCGAGAGCCGCACGGGAGAGGCGGATCTGGGCGACCGGCGAGCCCGCCGCGTCCCGCGGCCAACCGAAAGGAACGCCGGGCGCCAGCTCGTCGAGGAGCGCGAGGGAGGTGCTTTCGGGGAGGCCGAGCCGTTGGCTGCAGAACGCGAGCCGGCGTGGGATTGGCCGGTCCGGGCTGCGGTATTCGACCTCCTCGCAGATCCGCGCTCGCGAGGCTTCGTGCCATTCGGTGCCGGTCTCTCCCATACTGGATGGGTCGAAATCGACGGCGAGCCAGGAGGCGGTGATGCGGCCGGTGGTCCTGCCGGTGTAGGCCGCGAGATCATGACGGGCGAGGAGGGTGCCGGGACCCATCTGCCAGACGCACGCCAGGACCACCCCTCCAACGCCGGCGAAGATGGCCGTCTGCAGCGGGCGGACCCACCAGCCGATCGCTTTGCCGGCGGCCTCGGCCAGCCCCTTTCTGAGCGCCGGTCGCGTCAGAACCCTCCGCTTGGACCGTTTTCGTTCCACGGTCACGCCGAGAGCTCAGCTCCCGCTGCACACCTGATCCGCCGGGAGCTGCGGCGAGACGGGCGGCTGCTGGGAATTGTTGTGGAAGTAGTAGGGGATTCCCCAGAACGGGTCGGTCTCCTGGCCGTCACCGCTGGGCTTCATGACGTCGCAGATCACCACCCGGTGCTCCGGCGAGTAGCCGGGGAGCTCCGCCTGGAAGTAGGCGATCCAGATGGCGCTGTCGTTGAACGCCTGCATGTCGATGATCTCGACCTCGGTCGGCTGGCCGTTGTGGTTGGCGGTATCGCCGCCGAGCAGCTCGGGATGCTTGGCGAAGGCCCAGGCCAGCGCGTCGGCCAGCAGGAACCGCACCTCGTTGCCGGGACCCGCCCAGCGCTTGAACCGCTGCGTGGCCGTATTGGGACCCCAGCGCTGCTCGATCGCCGTGCGCACCGCCGCGTCGGAGAAGTCCAGGTGATAGGGGTTGGGATTAGCGCCGGCGAGGTCCGGCCGGGCGGTGAAGTCGGCGTGATAGCTGAGCCAGGGGCTGAGCAGGGTGTCGAGCTGGTAGCGCGAGACCGTGAGCCCCCGTGCCTGCGGATCGTAGCCGACGCCGGGCTGGGTTTGGGCCAGGACGGCCGGCGAAGCGGCGAAAGCGGCGAGCGTCAGAACCAAAGCGAACGACTGCGGACGGAAATCCATCCAGGACACCTCCGGTCTTCTCGGTTGGATCGGGTACGGCGAACGGCCGGCGTATCTTGTCACCGGGATCAGGAAAATGCCAAGGCGGCACGCTCCCGAAGCGGTTTTTCCTATTCCTGCGTCAGCGTCCGGTACGTCCGAAGATGCCGGAAGGCCGCCTCGCGCTCTCCGAGCAGCTCGTAAACGCCCGCGAGGTTGTAATGAGCGTCGGCGTACCGGTCGTCCCTCGCCAGCGCGGCCTCGTAAGCGGCGACGGCCTCGCGCAGCCGGCCGAGATCCTGGAGGGCGACGCCGAGGTTGTAGGCCGCCGTCGGATCGTCCGGCAGGACGTCGAGGGCGAGGCGGTAGTGTTCCTCGGCGGCGGCCATGTCTCCCATCTCATGGAGGAGGCGGCCGAGATTGAGGTGGGCGTCCGGCAGGCGGGGATCGAGCTCCAGGGCTTTCCGATAGGCGGCCAACGCCTCCTCGGGGGAGTCCTCTTCCAGCTCGCAGCCGCGCTCGTACCACTCGGCGGCGGGGGTCGGCTCGGCCCTCTCCAGCGGCGGCCGCAGGGGCAGCGTCGGAGCTTCGCGCGCCGGCTCGGAGCCCTCGAAGTCGAACAGCGCCTGCCCGGATTCCGGGTTCCACACCTCCCGGCCGTCACGCACCACCACGTGCTGCCCCTGGGCGGAGATGCGGACCCCGGTGAGCGGCCGGTCCTCGGGGAGCTGCTCGCGCAGCTTCTGCAGCGCCAGCCGCACCCGCCGCCGGGGGACGCGGGCGGCGAGGAGCTCCCTCGCGGTGCGCAGCAGGGCGAGATCCTGGAACGAGAAGGCGTACTCGCCTCGCGGCCCCTGCTCCGGCGCGAGGAAGCCGGCCCGGACGTATGACCGGATCTGCTCGGCTGAAAGGCCGAGCAGGCCGGCCACGTCCTTGGTCGAGTATCCGCCGATCGGAGCCGGGCGCTCGAGGTCGCCCGGCCGGCTGAGAGCGGAAGACCGGTTCATCGCTCTCAGTGTACTCCGGTCGGGCTATCTCTTCGAGCTTTTTCTCCTCGGCTCCGAGACGGTCGCGCGGGGAGAGGGGCGGGCCGGCTTGCGGTCGGCGAGCGAGACCGGCTTGGCCGGCTCCTTCGTCGCGGCCGCCGGAGCGGCCAGGCTCGCCTTGAGCGCCGCCATGAGATCGATGATCTGCGCCCGCGGCGCCGGCGTGGGAGCAGCGGTGATCTCCTCGCCCTGCACCTTGCGCTCGATCAGCGCCCGCACCTGCTGGCGCTGCTTGTCCTCGTACTCCTCGGGATGGAACTCGTCGGTGGCCACCTGCTCGATGAGCTGGATGGCGAGCTGGAGCTCCGGCTCGCGGACCTCGGCCGGACCGATGGGCACCTCCGAGAAGGGACGCAGCTCGTCCGAGTAGCGGAGCTGCTGCATGATCAGGCCGCCTTCGAACGGCCGCAGCAGCACGAACTGGTCCTTGCCGCGGGCGACGTAGCGCGCGAGCGCCGCCCGCCCCGTCCGCTTCATCGCCTCGGCGAGCAGGCGATACGGCCGGTCGCCGCCGCGGTCCGGGCCGAGATAGTAGGACCGCTCGAAGTAGATCGGATCGACCTGCTCGAGCGGCACGAACTGGGCGATCTCCACCGCGTTCGTCGGCTCGGGGACCAGCGCCTTGAGCTCCTCTTCCGTGAAGAGGACATATTGCCCCTTGGCGTATTCATAACCTTTTACGATTTCTTCTCTTTCCACGACTTCGTTGTCGACCGGACAGAAATATTGCTGCCGCAGCCGGGAGCCGCACTTCCTGTGCAGCATGTTGAGCTGGATTCCGGCCGAGCTTTCGCCCGTTGAATAAAGCTTCACGGGGATCGTCACGAGGCCGAAGGAGATCGTTCCGGAGGCGAAGGATCTGGCGTTCATGAGGCGTAATATAACATTGCGCGAAGCGGCCGGGCGGGATTTAACATAAAGAATGTACCGGTGAATTGAGCGATTCTGATGAGCGTGGATTTTAACCTTTCCAAAGGATTTCGGTTCTCTTGAGACGGAACGAGGGCCCGTACGCAGCGAACCTGGAGGAGATCCGCGCCGAGCTGCTGCGGCTGGGCGCGCCCGCCGCGGCGATCGATCCCGCGGCCGTCAAGCTGATGCAGCCGCAGGCGCACGAGCGGCCGTTCAGCAAGGAGGGCTGGATCTTCGAGCTGAAGTACGACGGCTTCCGCGTGCTGGCGGCTGGCGGCGCCGGCGAGGCGCGGCTGCGTTACCGCAACGGCGTGGACGCGGCGCGGGTCTTTCCCGAGCTGGTCCGGGCAGTAGCCGCTCTACCGGTCTCCGGTCTCATCCTGGACGGCGAGGCCGTGGTGCTGGACGAGACGGGGCGGCCGAGCTTCAGGCGTCTGCAGCGGCGGGGCATGCGCACGCGGGCGGTCGACGCCGAACGTGCCGCCCTGGCGGCTCCGGCGGCGTTCATCGCCTTCGATCTCCTGGGCCTCGCGGACCTCGATCTCCGGCCCCTGCCGCTGGCGGTGCGCAAATCCACGCTGCGCCGCGTCCTCCCGGACGAGGGGCCGATCCTCTACGCCGACGAGGTTGCGGAGCGGGGAGAGGATTTCTACGCGGCCGTCGCCGGCATGGGTCTCGAGGGCGTCGTGGCCAAGCGGGCCCAATCCTCCTATCGCGCCGGCTATTCGGCGGACTGGCTGAAGGTCCGCGTCGACCGCACCGCCGACTTCGCCGTGATCGGCTTCAATCCCTCGCGCTCGGGATTCCGCAAGCTCCACCTGGCGGTGCGTGGCGACGGCGGCTGGATCTACGCCGGCACGGTGGGCACCGGCTTCGATCGCGAGGAGAAGGCGGAGATCGCCGCCCGTCTACCCGTGGGGCGGGTCGGCACGCGCGGTCCGGTCTGGATCGAGCCCGAGCTGGTCGTCGAGGTCCGCTACAAGGAGTGGACCGCGGGCGGACACCTGCGCCATCCGGTTTTCCTGCGGGTGCGGGAGGACAAGAGGGTGGAGGAGTGCAGGAGGTTCGAGGAATAGGAACCGGTCTGCCCTTCGAAGCCTCACCCCCTGTCCCCCTCTCCCTGACGGTAGAGGGGGGGACGATTCACAACCTGCCTTGCTGATAGGGGGCCTGCTTTTAGGCAATCGCCTTCGCATGGGTCCCCCCTCGCCCGTCAGGGAGAGGGGGACAGGGGGTGAGGCTTCGAAGGGCATGTCCGTCCGTAGTACAAGGGCGAGTAAACGCAGATAAAAACGGCCCGCGAACGCTTTCGCGCCCGCGGGCCTGGTGAGGGCCGATGCGATCCCGTTACGGCACGCAGGCCGTCACGGCGACGTCGTCGAGGAACCAGCCGTCATCGGTGATCGTGCAGTCGGTGATCGAGGTGAAGCCGATGCGAACTGCCTGGCCGGCGCAGCCGCCGGTGCCGCCCGTCGCGACGTTGCAGGCCGCGTCGAGGTTCACCGTCGTGTTGGTGAAGCTGCTCGAAATGCCCGTGAAGACCGAACGGCCACCGGCGCCCGATGGCGGGCACGAGGTGCTGGTGGTGCCGTTGTAGGTGGTGCCGCTGAGGATCGCCGAGGCGGGCACGAAGAAGTAGTTGGTGCCGTTGACGGAGATGGTCAGCGTGCCACCGTCGAAGCCGCTCTCGAACGCCCGGCGATGCCAGAAGGACAGCCGGGTGGTGGTGGAGCCGGCGGGGATAGAGATGCCGGCCGCGCCGTTCGGCTGGGCGAAGTTGAAGTTGCTGTTGGAGTAGTTGTCGGTGCACAGGGCGCCGCCGTAGCGGAAGATGTTGCTGCCGGTGTGGGCCGTGCAGGTCTGGACGCCGCGCCAGCTCGTGGTGCTGCCGCCGGCGACGAAGGTGCCGACCGACCAGCCGGCCAAACCGGTGTCGCTGTCGAAGCTCTTGCTGTACAGCGTCGTGTTGGTGCAGCCGCCCGAGCAGGCGCTGGTGGTCGCCGAGGCCTGAGCCGAGTCGGCCGACTCGCAAGTGGAGCTGTTGGCGGCTCGCACGACGTAGAAGTAGGACGTGTTGCAGGTCAGGCCGGTGTCGTTGAAGGAGGTGCCGGTCACGCTGCCGACCTGGGTGTAGGGGCCGCCGCTCGTGGTGGAGCGCAGGACGTGGTACTCGGTGGCTCCGGAAACCGCGCTCCACGACACGGTGGCCGTGGTCTGCCCGGTGGCCGTGGCGGTCACGCCGGTCGGTGCCGCCGGCGGCGTGCAGCCGCCGCCGCCCGTCTCGGAGACGGCGGCGGTCCAGATCTCCTCGCGGGCGCCGCCGCGGCGGTCGGTCCAGGAGGGGAAGAAGGTGCCCGCGAAGCCGGAGAGGCTGTTGTAGTCGCCGTACTGGTTGCCCGAGTCGGCGCCGGAGATGGTCTCGTCGGTCTGCGCCGTCGTCACCTTGAACGCCGCGCTCCAGGTGGCGCCGTCGTCGGTGGAGGTCTGATACCAGATGTCGGTCTTCTTGCGGCCGGCGTCGTTGACCGTGTCGTAGTAGATGATGGCGATACGGCCGTTGGTCTCGTCAACCACCATGGCGGGGTTGAACTGATCGTTGAGCGAGGCTTGGTTGTTGATCATCACCGGCGCCGACCAGGTGGCGCCGCCGTCGCTCGAGCGGGAGAACTTGATGCGGGTCTTGCAGGTGGAGGAGACGTTCGAGCCCGGCTCGTTAGTGGCGCTGGTGCAGCCGGTGGCGCCGGTCAGGTCGTTCCACGCCACGTAGACCATGTTCTTCGTGGCGGTGCGGTAGGCGCCGCCGGTGGTGTAGATCAGCATGCGGCGGCTGTTGAACGACGGCACGCCGATGTCGAACGAATCGAACGTGGTGGTGACGATCACCGGCGTGCCGTAGCTGACGCCGCCGTTGGTCGACTTGGCGACCAGGATGCGACGGTTGCCGGTGGCCGGCCAGAAGACGAACACGTCGCCGGAGCTGTTGGTCTTGACGTCGCAGCCGATGGCGGTGCCGGTGGTCTCGGCGCCGCTGATCTGCAGCGGCGTGCCCCAGGAGCCGGCGGGCCCGGTGCGGCGGTTGACGAACTGCGGCGCACCGTTGTGCCAGCAGGTATAGATGTTGTTGGCGAACGAGGACGTGGCGCTGTGATCCGTCCACATGAGCTGCTTGTCGGCGTTGGTCTGGGTGCCGGAGAAGGTGTTGTCAAAGGTCCAGGTGGCGCCGCCGTTGGTGGATTTGTAGGCCCGCATCCGCAGTTGCGTGCCGGCCGAGTTGATGCCGATGGTGGTCGCCCACGCCGTACCGTCGCTGGTCCAGTCGACGGTGGGGTCAGAGTGGAAGGCGTCGCCGGTCTGCAGCGGCAGGCTGGTCTGTCCCCAGGTGGCGCCGCCGTCGGAGGAGAAGAACTGCGCTTGCTGGCCGCTGCCGCCGATATTGTTCGAGGCGCCGATGATCTTCGCGGTATTCCAATAGTTGACGCGGATGTCCGACTCGCTCCGCGGGATGGTCTGCGCTCCCGAGATGCGCAGGTTGACGCCGCCCGAGGTCTTCACCGCGTGCGGCGGCACGTCCCGCTCCGGCCGGCCGGGCCGCAGGTCGGGATGGCTCTCCATCCACTCGGCGACCTCTTTGAGGACCAGGGGATAGCCGCCCGTCGGGTCGGCGGGCGAGTACTCCATTTCGGGGTGGGCCCGGCGCCAGACGACGCGCAGCCAGGGCGGCACGCGGATCTTGTCGTAAGCCTCGTCCGGCCGGAGCAGCGAGAAGTTCTGGTTGGCGCGGATGAGCTTCTCGAGCGCGCTGCCGGCTGGAGCGTGAGCCTCGGCGAGCTGCTCGCGCACCGTCGGCCAGCCGTCCGCGCGGACCGCGAAGGCTGCCGCGGCCGACAACATCAATAATCCACACGTCAACAGCAAGGTGAAAGCCACTTTTCTCATCACAAACGTTCCCCCTTTGGGTTCAAGGTGATGAAGCGCCGAAACCGTTTCGGCGCGCAAAGCTTTCGGTTTTCAGTTGGAAATCGGGTCTGCGACTTCGCCTGTTGTCGTCGGAGTTGGGCGAATCTAGCACAAATCTATTAGTGTGCGCAAGCTGAAAAAGCGAGCCGGCCGTAAAGGCCGGCCCCCCCCCGCTTGCCGGCCGGCCCGGGAAGCCACAGAATATCTCCGTATCCCCAGCGGACCGGCGCCTTGGCGTAGCGGCTTCGGCTCGTCCGGCGGCGAGCTCGGGAGAGGGAGGTTTACGCTTGCTGAGAGAGTTCCTGCGGAGGGTCGCGATCTTTTCCGAGCTGGAGGACGGGCAGCTCGCGCGCCTGACCGGCCTGTTCACAGAGGAGCGCCATCCCGCCTACGAGCTGATCTTTCGCGAAGGCGATCCGGTCGACGCCTTCTACGTCGTGCGCAGCGGCCTGGTGACGGTCTACCGCGACGAGGCGGGCCAGCCGCAGCAGGTGTTGGCGCGGTTGGAGGAGGGGGGCTTCTTCGGCGAGATGGGTCTGCTCAACGACAAGGCTCGGCGCTTCGCCTCCGCCCGCACCGCCGCACCCACCACCCTGCTGCGGATGGAGAAGTCCGACCTCATCGAGTTGCTGGCCGCCAACCCCGGGCTGGAGCTGAAGTTCCGGGCCGAGATCATCCGCCGCCACGGTCTCAACGTCTCGTCGCTCCTCGCCCTGGCCGGCCAGCGGGACGTTCGCATCCGCCTGGGAGTCGAGACGGTCCTGGAGCTGGAGGACGGCGCCCGCCTCTCCGTCACCCTGGAGAACCTGTCGCTGGGGGGCGTGGGGCTCTCGGGCGTTCCCGCCAGTTGGCAGCCCGGCTTTCTCGTCAAGTTCCGCGTCGGCTTCCCCGGCGAGCCGGCCATCCTCGACGTCAGCGGCACCATTACCTGGCGCGAGGGCGAGACCGTGGGCATCGCCTTCGGCCCCGAGGCCGCCGGCAACGCCGCTCTCCTTCAGCGCGCGTTGCGGCGGTTCCTCGATGGCCGGCGGTAGCCAGCGCCGCCTAGAGCTGTGGGGGAAAGAGCCCTTTCTGCCTCAAGCCCGGCGAGAGCTTCGGCTCGGACAACCTGCGCTAATTCAGTCGAAATTATAATGCCATGAGGCTTGCTAACTGGAAGAAATCAGACAAGTACTTGTAAGGCAAACTGCGAGGCAACGCAATGTGGCCCTGCGGGATACGATCGAGCCTGCCAGCTAAGCGATATTCGTGAGTGGTTGGATCAGAATATCAAAGGAGATCCACCAAGCGCTTCCGCTGCAGATCAAGCTGCAAATGCCGTCGACAGCCTGGCTCCTGGAGGAAACCGGAGCTCATGTATCCAGGACCACCAATACTTCCTGACGTGGAGCCGTTTGTCACCTTCCACGGGTATAGTTTATTCGGATTCAGAAAAGGGCCGAAATCTGCTACTCTCGTAACGCGAGAACCCTTCGCATGGGCGTAGCCGAAAACGCGACGACGATCGACATCGTCAACTGGCAGCAGGTGCTCGACACCGTGCGGGACTATGGCCCCGCCTGGGCGTTCCGCGGCGCCTGCTTCGCGGACTGGCGGCTTCGCACCTCGCTGGAACGCCTCGACGCGGTGCCGGTGTTCGACGCGGAGCGCTATCTCCTCAGCACCTTCCAGCGCCGGGCGCACCACTACATCAGCGATCCGCCCAGCCGCGAGGACGACTTGGAGTGGCTGGCGCTCATGCAGCATCACGGTGCCCCGACGCGGCTGCTCGACTGGACCAAGTCGCCCTACGTGGCGTTGTTCTTCGCCCTCGAAGCTCCGGCCGAGACGGCGAGCTCCGCGGTCTGGGCGATCGATCTCGATTGGTGCAAGGAGCGGGCGATTGCCGCCATCGCGAAAGCCGTGCCCCCGGTCCCTCACCCCCCGGAGCCTCAGGAATCGCTGGGCAAGCCCGAGGTCTTCCGTTCGGCTTTTCTACGCGAAAAGGGGTATACCCTCGACCTGGTGGCGCCGCTGCAACCCTTTCGCATGAACCAGCGGCTCGTCATCCAGCAAGGGCTCTTCCTGTGCCCCGGCAACCCGGAAATCACCTTCGAGGACAACCTGCTAGCGTACGCGCTCTATCAGTTCAACCAGCACGTGCACAAGCTGGTCATTCCGCGGCACCTCCGCATCGAGATTCTGGCGGCGCTCAACAAGATGAACATCAACCGCGCGACGCTCTTCCCCGGCATCGACGGGTTCGCCCAGAGCCTCGGTCTCAACGTCCAGGTCGCCACGCAGACCGGGCGCCTGTACCAGGAGATCCAGAAGCTCAGCGTCTACACGGAGTACGGATTTCTCTGATAGGTTCTCTCCCAGCTCACAAGGGAGGGAACCTCGTGCCGGAAACGACTCCAGACATCGAGCCGAAGGCCATCGAAGACCTGCGTGCCCGCCTGCGCGGTCCGTTGCTGCTGCCCGGCGAGGCCGCCTACGACGAGTCGCGCTCGATCTGGAACGCCATGATCGACCGGCGGCCCGGGCTCATCGCCCGCTGCCTGGGCACGGCCGACATCGTGACGTGCGTCCACTTCGCCCGCGGCCATGGCCTCACGCTGTCGATCAAGGGCGGCGGCCACAACATTTCCGGGCTCGCGGTCTGCGACGGCGGGCTGATGCTCGACCTGTCGCTGATGCGCGGCGTCTGGGTGGACCCGGCGGCTCAAACCGCGCGCGCTCAGGCCGGCTGCCTTCTCGGCGACGTGGACCGCGAAACCCAGCTCTACGGCCTCGCCGCGGTGCTCGGCTTCGTTTCCAACACGGGAATCGCCGGCCTCACCCTCGGCGGCGGCTTCGGCTATCTCACGCGCCGGTTCGGTTGGACCTCCGACACTCTCCTCTCCGCTGACGTCGTCACCGCCGACGGCCGCCTGGTGCGCGCCAGCGAAACGGAGAACGCCGACCTCTTCTGGGGGCTGCGGGGCGGCGGCGGCAACTTCGGCGTGGCCACCAGCTTCGAATACCAGCTCTATCCCGTCGGCCCCGAGATCATGGCCGGCATCATCGCCTGGCGGGCCGAGGAGGCTCCGGCGGTGGTGGAGATGTATCACAAGCTCGCCGCCCAAGCGCCGGAGGAGCTGACCTGCGTGCTGCTGCTGCGCATCGCTCCGCCCGCGCCATGGCTGCCCAAGGAGATCCACGGCCAGCCGATCATCGCGATGGTCCTCTGCCACAGCGGTCCGGTGAAGGAGGGCGAGGAGCTCGTCGCTCCGATCAAGGCCCTGGGCTCGCCGGTGGGCGACATCGTCCAGCGGCGGTCGTATGTCTCGCAGCAGGCGCTGCTCGATGCGACCCAGCCGAAGGGGCGCCGGTATTATTGGAAATCCGAGTACCTGCCGCGTGCCGAGCCGGAAATGCTTTCCAAATTGCAGGAGCACGCACGAAGCCTGCGCTCGCCGCACTCGGCGATCGTGCTCTTTCCGGTGGGCGGCGCCCTCGGCCAGCTCCCCGAAGAACACTCTCCGGCGGGCAACCGGGATGCCGAGCTCGTGCTCAACATCACGAGCGCCTGGGAGAAGGCCGAGGACGACGCGGCGAACATCGAATGGACGCGCGCCGTCTGGCGCGACCTGCGCCGCTTCTCGACCGGCGGCACCTACATCAACTTTCTCACCGAGGAAGAGACCGGCGACCGCATCCACGCCGCCTATGGCAAGAATTATGAGCGCCTGGTCGAAGTGAAGGCGCGGTGGGATCCGGGCAACCTTTTCTTCATGAACAAGAACATCGCGCCGCGGCCGGCGTGAGGCTCGCTGACCCGCGGCTGCCGCACCGGGCGGACCCGAAACCCCCGCGCCCGGAGGCGCGTACTATGAGAGTCTATGGCCACCATGACCTTGCCCGAGCCACCTGCCGAGGGCGGGCTGGACGAAGGCGCCGCGGCGGAGCCTGAAGCTCCGGCCACCGCCGCTCCAGCCCCCCCGGCCACCATGCCGCCCTCGATCGCCGACGGCGTCGAGCGCTCGCTCGACCCGCGCTCGGTCACCCTCCACCGCACCGTCGGCTGGATCGTCACCGGCGTCATCTCGCTGGTCTCTCTCGTGCCGCTCCTCATCGTCGTCTTCGTGGCCCCTCTCCCGGGCTGGCTGAAGGCCTTGCTGCCACTCGTCTGGCTCGCCTTCGGGCTGGGCCTCGGCTCGTTCCTGCATTCCTGGCCCGCGGTCGAGCACCGCCACGCCTCCTATAAGGTGGACGCGCAGGGCATCGAGATCCGCCGCGGCGTCTTCTGGCGCAAGGTGATCAACGTGCCGCGCTCGCGCGTGCAGCACACCGACGTTTCGCAGGGGCCGATCGAGCGCGGCCACGGCCTCGGCACGCTCGTCATCTACACGGCGGGCACCGATCACGCGCGGGTCGATCTTTCCGGGCTCGATCACGTCTCGGCCCTGTGCATCCGCGATCATCTGCTGCCGCGGGAAGCCGGCGATGCCGTCTGAGCGCCGGCTGCACCCGGCATCGATCCTCTTCGGCGTCGGCGCGCAGGTCCGCTCCTTCGCGATTCCGGTTGTCCTCGTCCTCATCGCGGGCTCGGCGGGCTGGGGGACCTGGCAGATCTGGGCGCTGCCGTTCGTCATCCCCTACATCATCGTCACCATCACCCGCTATATCTCGTTCCGCTACCGTTACGAGGTGAACGAGCTGGTCATCCGCTCGGGGCTCATCTTCCGCAACGAGCGGCACATTCCCTACTCGCGCATCCAGAACCTCGACGCCGTGCAGAACGTCTTCCATCGCCTTCTCGGCGTCGTCGAGGTGCGCGTCGAGACCGGCGGCGGCCAGGAGCCCGAAGCGAAGATGAGCGTGCTGCCCGTCGCCGATCTCGAGGAGATGCGGCAGCGGGTGTTCGCCGGCAGGCAAGGCGAACCGGAGCAGGCCGAGGTCGCCGCCGCGCCGGCGCCGGGCCGGACCCTCCTGCACCTCTCGCCGCGCGAGCTGCTGCTCTGCGGCTTCATCGAGAACCGCGGCTTCGTGCTCGTCGCCGCGGCTTTCGGCCTGGTCTGGGAAGCGGGGCTGATGGAAGGCTTCATCGAGGGTCTGTTCGGCGAGCAGCTCGGCGAGGTCGGCCGGCAGCTCGGCGAGCGAAAGTCGGGGCGCGGCCTCACCCGCCTGGTCCTGGCGGCGCTGCTCGGACGCGGCGGATTCCCGCTCGGCCGGATTCTCGTCACCCTGGCGGCCTTCGTCGGCCTGCTCATCGTCATCCGGCTGGTTTCCATGCTCTGGGCCCTCGTCCGCCTACACGGCTTCACCATCCGCCGCGACGGCGAGGATCTGCGCAGCGAGTTCGGCCTCCTCACGCGGGTCGCCGCCACCATCCCCCTGCGTCGCATTCAGACCCTGACGATCCGTGAGGGGCCGCTGCATCGGCTGTTCCGGCGCGCCGCGGTGCGGGCGGAGACGGCCGGCGGCCACGGCGGCGAAGGCGACGGCGAGAGCGGCAAGAAGCAGCGCGAGTGGCTGGCGCCGATCCTTCCCCGCGAGGCGCTGCCGGGTTTCCTGCACGAAGTGCTGCCCGAGCTCGATTGGGCGGCCGTGAAGTGGAATCCCGCCCATCCGCGCGCCTTCCGCCGCGAGCTCAAGCAGTGGATCGTCGCCGCCGCCGGCCTCTCGCTGCCGTTCGTCGTGATGCTGAAGTGGTGGGATCTCGCCCTCTTGGCCGCCCTCCTGGCATGGGGCGCTCTCTGCGCCCGTTTTCAGGTCGCCAATCTCGGCTGGGCCGTGACCGAGGGGACGGTGCTCTTCCGCAGCGGCTGGGTCTGGCGGCAGGTGAGCGTTGCGCGCTTCGCCAAGATCCAGGCGGTGACGCTCCACGAATCCCCCTTCGACCGCCGCGCCGCCATGGCGCGAGTGCGGGTGGATACGGCCGGAGCGGGTGCTACCGCACACCGCGTGGACATTCCTTACCTCGCGCGCGACACCGCCCGCGAGCTGCTCGCTCTCCTCTCTCTGCAGGCCGGCCGCACCGCGTTCCGGTGGTGAGCTGTCGCGACCGACGAGCAAGCTGTCGCAACTCGAGCTTCAGTTGCGGCAAGGCCAGCTTGCATCGCCGCAACTCAA
Source organism: Thermoanaerobaculia bacterium (assembly GCA_036002325.1). GTDB lineage: Bacteria > Acidobacteriota > Thermoanaerobaculia > Multivoradales > UBA5704 > DATARR01. Next base: position 79,940 of record DASYTJ010000116.1, read on the forward strand.
GCTTGAGGTGCCGCGACTGACCGAGGGATTGCGGCTTTCCCTCCTTACCATGAGTCGCCTCGCCGAGGCAGCGGGACCCTGCAAGCTCAGGTCGCGTCACGGCAGGCTTCAATTGCCGCGACTGGTCCGTGATCTGCCGCAAGTCAGGCCCGGCTTGCGGCAGCTCAAGCTTCAATTGTTGCAAGATCGCGGCGCTGACAGACTCTTTGCGGCAGCTTGCGGCATGACAAGCTTCAGTCGCGGCGCTATAGGTTTGAGTTGCGACAGTTAGGCGAGTTGGTGCCGCGAGATCGCGGCAAAATGCGCCGCCGGAGGGAAGGGTTGCGGCGCCGGACGTTTCCCGCGAAAGAAGGCAATGGGACAGTGCCGCGACTCAAGCTTGATTCTATGGGAGAGACGCTCTCACGGCCCATCACTCGGGGACCGTGTCGCAACTGACGCTTGACTGTCGCAACTGGAAGGGGATACTGTCGCGACTTGTCGCGAGCCTGGATGGGCGGAGCGAAGTTACGGCAGCTCAAGGAGATACCGATGAGCATGAGCACGGCCCTGTCGGTGGCGGAGATCCTGGAGAAGCTGGAGAAGCGCTTGGCTTCCCATCGCCAGCAGGCGGCCTTCCACGCCGAGCAGGAAGCCCATCACCGGGAACGGAGCGCCTTCCACACCGCCGAGATGGAGAAGGTCGCCCAGCATCTCGAGGCCTTCAAGGCCACGGCGGTCGCCGCGGCGGAGCTGGCGAAGGAGGCTGAGCCGCCCCCTCCTCCCGTGAAGGAGGAAGAAGAGGACGACCGGGAAACCGCCGGCCAGCCGGTCAGGGTGAGCAAGCTCATCGCGAAGGTGGTGGACCGGATGGCCGAGGGGGAGACGTTCGGCGCCACCAGGATCGCCGCCGAGACCAACCGCCGCTACAAGGACAAGCTGCCCCGGCCGGTCGACAACCGCGCGGTCTCCGTCGCCCTCCGCCGCCTGCGGAAAGCCGGCCGTCTCCGGCTGGCGCGGGAAGGGAAGGCCGTGCACGAGGCGCTGTACACGAAGGCCGCCAGGAAGCCTGCGGTCAAGCCGGCGGCCCCTTGACAGCCGCGCCTTGCCAACTTTAGCCTGATCTCTATGAAAGCCCGCTTGCAAATCGACGACGACATCTACAAGGCGGCGGAGCGGTTGGCTTCAGCCGAAAACCGCAGCGTGGGTGAGGTCCTCTCTGATTTGGCGCGAAAGGCTCTCGAAGCGGAGGGCGAGAAGCATCAGGAATTCCCCACGTTCTTGGTACCTGAAGGATCTCCGCCGATCACTCTTGAGATGGTCAAGGCCGCCTTGGCTGATCCCTAGGGAAGGTCTGATCAAGATGCGTCAACGGGGCGATTCTCTCGTAGTCGGTCTGTCAACCGTTCGAAGCGTTTGCTTGGAAGCTCGCGAGCCTTGATTTGGCCTCGTTCTTCGATCTGGCCTCGTTCTGCG
>DASYTJ010000117.1:0-132772 GCA_036002325.1 Thermoanaerobaculia bacterium
CAGTCGTAGTCGATCTGGTGACGCTATCGCCCTGGAATAGAGCTTCTAGAAGTTCAGATGGACCGGTCCGGCCCCGTCACTGCTGTCTACCAGACGCCTGATTCCTGGTTTCGGAACACACCTCGGCCTCGATCACTCGGACCCATAGAGAAGAAGAAATCTGTTGATGAGGCCTGACGGCTGAACGTCACCCGCCGACAAAAGGCAACGCCGGCGGGAAGCTTCCCGGAGGGAAAGGCGCGGCGCGGTCTCCGGCTCGGAGCTTCTCAGCGGCGGAACGGAACTCCGCGACGAACCAGGCGTAAGCGTCGTAGAGGGTCCGCCACATGGTGTAGCTCGCGGTCAGGAAGAGGGGAGCCGGCGACCGGTCGAGGTGAGCGGGACGGTGTTGCGGATCTTGCGCCAGGATGGCCTTCACTCCAAGGACCGGTCTCCCCGTTCGCTGCCTTTCGGAGACCGCCTCTTCCTCGATCTCTTCGACCAGTCCGGCGACGCGCTTCTTGTAGTCCTCGTCCGAGAGGTCTTTCCAGCAGGGCAGCTTAGAGAGCACGACAGTCTCCGGCGTGGCGTAGCGATAGCGGTCGAAGGTCTCTCCCCGGCGGCGCGCCCTGTACTCCCGGCTGCGGTCGAACCAGTATCCGGTCAGGGCTTCGCCATCCAGGAGCGCCCGAGCCGAATGGACTCCCGGCCAGTCCCGGACGCGCTCGACCAGTTGTTCCTTGCACCCCTGCGCCAGACAGTACGAGAGCCTCGCCGCCTGGGCTCTCTCCTCGGGACTGACGATGATCGCGTGATAGCGGCCGGCGAAGACCGGCCCATCCCAATCCGTCAGCCGGCCCGCCTCCCGCGCCAGATTCGAGGAGGCGTACTCCATGAAGTCCGAGAGCTGCTGGGCGTCGTCGACGTCGACCAGGAGGTGAAGATGTGTGGAGAGCACCGAGACGCAACAGATCCGGATCGGGTGGAGCCGCTGGGCCCGTCCGAGCACTCCGAGCGCGACCTCGTTGAATTCAGGGCTCGGCCGGAACAGAAACCGGCCCTGGACCGTCCGGCAGGTGACGTCGACGAGGGCTCCATCCTCGGGCGCGTAGCGGAGTCTGCGTCCCACATCCCCCTGAAGACGGAAAATCTCCGGATTTCTTACAAACCCGCTCCAGGCTTGAGTTTGCGAAGGGGGGTTTTAGCTCATTTCGAGTGTTCTGGAAGGGTCCGGTGATGCATCGCCGAGAGCTGCTCCGGCCCTTCTTCCAGTGGAGAGCACCCGAAACAGCGGTCCGCGCCAGCGCGCTGGGGAGTCCTGCGAAGAGGCGGGAAGCGGGGCGGCGGCGCCCTCGTGTCAGAACCGGCACTGACACATCGCTCTGACTCTGACACTTCTTGACACTTCACCTCTCCGTTCTTTTCGAAGGTGCCTCCCCGGGACCGGGCGATGGCACCTCTCTTGCTCAATGGATCACAAAGATCCTGGCCAAAAGCCTTGAAAGGAGAGCGCAATGCATCCCATTGTCGAGAAGCTGGTCGCCCTGATCGAGAAGAACGGATGGCAGAAGGACTTCGAGCTCGCCATCAAGAACGCCCAGGCGCACGACGTCCCTGCCATCAAACACATTCAGACTCTCGATGACTACCTGCGGTACATCAACGATCTGGTGGCCTGGACGCCGCGGGAAATCGGAGACTCGAACAACATCTATAACAAGATCGTCGAGTTCTATTTCTTTCTCGATCAGGATCCGGTCAAAGGGCTGCAGAGTCCCATCGAGCCGGGCCGGAAACCGGAGAAGCTGACGCCCTTGTCTGAGTGGATTGTGGAGTACGCCAGCGCCTGGGGGAGCTACCTCGACACCCTTGAATCGGCCCAGGCGGTTGAGTCATTCCGCACCGATCCGCAGTTCAACTGGCCCGAATACATGCCGCCGCCCAGCGGCTACAAGACGTTCAACCAGTTTTTCGCCCGCCACGTCAAACCCGGCATGCGCCCCATCGCGGGCCTATGCGACGACCGCATTCTGGTGGCTCCCGCCGATTCCACGTTCGTCGGCTGGTGGCAGATCAGCCAGAACGACAAGATCTACGTCGTCGAGCCGCCGATCAACGTCAAGGGCATCCAGTGGTCGATCCACCAACTTCTCGACGGGAGTGTCTATGCGGACCGCTTCAAAGGCGGGATCTTCACCCACAGCTTCCTGAACACTTTCGATTACCATCGCTGGCACGCGCCGGTGCGCGGCACGATCCTGGAAGCACAGGTCATCCAGGGCCAGGCCTACCTCCAGGTCACCGTGGCGCCCGCCCTCGACAACGGCAAACGGATCAACGTCCTGAACGCCCCGGACAATACGGGCTATCAGTTCGTCCAGACGCGCGGTCTGGTCGTGATCGATTCCCCCATCGGCCTGGTGGCTTGCTTGCCCATGGGCATGGCCCAGGTGTCGTCGGTGGTGATCACGGCAGAGGTGGGGCAGACCCTCCACAAAGGCGAGGAGCTGGGCTACTTCCAGTTCGGCGGCTCGGACTTCGTCATGGTCTTCGAGCGGAGGAGCAACGTTCAACTAATCTCCCAGCCCAAAGTGCACGTCAACCAGGGGACCTGGATCGGTAATGCATTCCCCTATGGGTTAGAGTAGATCGGCGAGGCTGTGGCTCTCCCGTCTGCGGGAGCCGGGGAGCGGGAGCGGCGGGAGCCGGGAAGCGGTGTCCGGGAAGCGGCGAGGCCCCGCCAACCCATGATGGCGCGCAGCGGGTTACTCGCGGCATCGGCGGGGCCTTTCTGCGAGTACTCCGAATGCTCGCGAGAGTGCTTTGGCTCAACAGGGGATGTCGTTCGCTGAGCTCAGACGCCTGGGGTGGATCGCCCCCTCGCTGAAGGCAGGGAGGATCCGCCGCCCCGGCAGAAAGCTCAACTCAAGTAGGGGCAGCTGTCGTCCCAGTCGCACGGGCCTCCGCAGTCATCTATGCACCGACCCTTACACTCACAGGCCCCACCGCAACACTCCTTTACGATGCCATCGCTATAGCAGTAATAATAATAAGGACAATCCGTTTGAGCCTGCGATCCGATGAGGCTCCCGCCTTTCTTGTGCGGCGCGGCGGACAAAGTGGCCGTCGTCAGGGCGAGAAGAATGACGAGACAAAGGCGAATGATTCTCATGTCAGAGTCCTCCTTGGTTCATGGAGGTGAGAGCGCCTCCGCATATAAAGGTGCTTCGAGGGCCCGGAAAGAGGCATTTTCTTAGAAAAGAAGTTAGGATGGACGCCCAGTGGATCCTGGGCCAGGATGGCCTTGACTCCAAGGACCTGTCTCCCCGTCTGCTGCCTCTCCACGGCCGCCTCTTCCTCGATCTCCTCGACCAATTCGGCGACGCGGGCCCGATAGGCATCGTCCGAGAGGTCCTTCCAGCAGGGGAGGGGGGAGAGCACGACGGTCTCCGGGGTGGAAGGTCTCTCCCCAGCTGGGGAGCGGTGGGGGAGCGGTGCCAGGTGCTTGGAGAAAAGGAGGGGTAGGATACCTCCTACGATCGCCTTCGTAGTCGAATTCGGGGCTCGGCCGGAACAGGTAGCGACCCTGGACCGTCCGGCAGGTCACATCGACGAGGGCTCCTCCCTCGGGCGCATAGCGGAGTCTGCGTCCCACATCTTACAGAAGACGGAAATCGTCGGCTTTCTTACAAACCCGCGCCAGGCCTGAGTTTGCGGATGGGGGTTTTAGCTCATTTCGAGCGTTCTGGAAGCGTCTTTTGCCAGGACTCCGCAGTGAGGGGGGTCTTGGGTTCCGTTTCGTTCCATGCTCAAGTGGATAGAAACGCCGAGGCGTAGCCGGTGTCTGCCGCGCCGCGAGTTGAGAGGATGTTCTACGAGCTGAGATACGGTCCCGCCGGCCTGTGGCGGCATCGCACGAGTCGAGGAGGCGCGCCGCAGGCCGAGATGCCGCCCCTCGAGCCCCGCGCGGCGTCCCACAAGTCGAGAAGACGCGCCGCAAGGTGAGATACGGCCCTGCAAGGTAGTGGAGGCGTTTCCACGAGCCGAGAGGCGGGTCCCGCCGGCTCGCGGCCAGGATTCGCAAGTTGAGAAAGGCGGGATCGGTTCTTCAGCCGGCTCAAGGGAGTTTCCGAGCCCTCGGGCGAGGAAGAAGAGGATGAGCCCTTGCCTATGAAAGACGGCACTCAGGACGCTGGCCTCGTAAACCGGCTTGCGGCGGCATTCCCCAGGATGACGGAGCCGCATCTGAGATGACGGCGCCTCTCCGCAGGATGGGGGCGCCATTTCTCAGATGAGGGTGGCGCTCCGTCATCTGAGAAACGGCGCCACGGGATGAGGGCGGCGTTCCCCAGGATGAGAAGGCGCCCCGTCAGATGAGGGAGCCGCTCCGTTATCTGAGAAATCGCGCCGTCATCTGGGGGCGGCGCTCCGTCATCTGAGAAACGGCGCCACAGGATGGGGGCAGCGTTCCCCAGGATAAGAAGGCGCTCCGTTAGATGAGGAAGCCGCTCCGTCATCTGAGAAATCGCGCCGTCATCTGGGGGCGGCGCTCCGTCATCTCAGAAACGGCGCCGCAGGATGGGGGCGGCGCTCCCCAGGATAAGAAGGCGCTCCATCAGATGAGGGAGCCGCTCCGTCATCTGAGAAACCGTTCCGTCATCTGGGGGCGGGACTCCGTCATCTCAGAAACGGCACCGCAGGATGAGGGCGGCGCTCCCCAGGATAAGAAGGCGCTCCGTCAGATGAGGGAGCCGCTCCGTCATCTGAGAAACCGGCCCGTCATCTGGGGGCGGGACTCCGTCATCTCAGAAACGGCGCCGCAGGATGACGGCGGCGTTCCCCAGGATCAGAAACCGCACCGTCATCTGACGGAGCCGCTCCGCCATCTCAGAAACCGTCCCGTCATCTGGGGGCAGCGCTCCGTCATCTCGAGACGCCCGGGTTGCGTGCCGCCTCGTAGAGGTGACGGAAGAAGAAGATGGCCGACCAGCAGTAAGGGTCAATCCAGCCGGGAGCGGTGCCAGGCGCCTAGTTGAAGGGGATTCTCGCCTTTCGGACACACCTCGTCCCTCGCTACCGGCGAGCTTATGGCGAAGAGGATTCTGTGGTCCGGGACCTACCTGGTCGGGTCGACGATCATCCACCGACGAACGGCAAGGCGGGCGGGAAGCTCCCTGGAGGGAACTGCGGGAAGCGGTGCCAGGCGCCTGGCCCCACCCACGGCTAGGATCGGCCCCACCCAGAGTATGGGGCCGCCCGTCCCGCTCCTCGCCGCGGCGGCTTCTTGCTTGATTCGTTGGACCGGTAAAGCCGGCCCTCAGGCGGGTGCAGGGAAAGGAAGAGAGTAGTCCGTAGTCTGCCGATACTGCGGAGGTGAGATCCCGAGCACTTGGCGACAGTCCCTCCTCGACCGGCGGGGACCTGAAGTTCCCGATCGAACCGAAGGAGGGTCTATGCCTTTCAAGCGCGTGGTCAAGGAAGTTCAGGTATGTTTTCTCTCGGCCTGTACGCCCGGTGATTGTGAGTGCGGCTATGAGTATCCCCTTGTCCACACCTTGGAAGCCGGCAATCCGCCGGGGAGCCAGGTGCTGGATGCTCGCTGCGAGTTCGAGCCCTTCGCGCCGCCGCCGCGAAACATCTTGCTGCCTTTCGCCGACGTCGTGGATGACACCCATTTTTCCCTGGCCTGTAAGGTCATCGAGGACGTGACGGCCGAGCGGGTGAAGGTCCGGGTCATCCTGATCGTGGCGTTGTAGCGAGGCGGCGGCTTAGAGAAGAAGAAATCTGTTGATGGGATCTGGCGGCCGAGGCTTACCCGCCGACGAAAGGCAACGCCGGCGGGAAGCTGCCGGGAGGAAACGGCGCGGCGCGGTCTCCGGCTCAGCGTCCGACGCTCACTGCTGGTATGGCTCAACCTCGACCGGCTCCTCCACCACGCCGTCCGGGCAGTCCACGCAGGGCTCCCCTTCATGCTCGGCGCAGTTGTTCGAGTACACCGTCGCGTAGTAGATCTGCGCCGGCGTCGGTCCGGCGCTGTAGCCGGGATGGAAGCTGCCGATGTGGCCGGGAAGGCTCGCGATCCAGGGCGTGTTGCTCGCGGCGATGGTGCTCGCGGGAATCCCCCAGCCCGGATTCCCCACGTCCAGGACGTAGGCCGCACCGCCCGACACGCGCGTGAACGTGAACTTGGGCACCACGGTCATCGAGCTGTCGAAGGTGCCGCCGCCGCTGTAGGTCTTCGTCGCGGTCAACGACCCCCAGGGCTGCGGCGCGAGGCTCGAGAGCCCCACGTGCACGTCCCACAGCTCGCTGCCGCCGCCGCTGTAGGTGACGGTCACCGGCGCGATGCTTGCGAGGCTCAGGCCATTCATCTTGATGCCCACGGTGGCGACGTCGCCGATCGCGGGCAGGCTCGGGTCCTTCGTGCGCCGCACCGACGTGTCGGCCGCGGCGGGAAGCCCCGCGCCGCCTCCCGAGCCGAAGGGCTGACCGGTTAGCTGGACCGTGGTGTTCAGCGGATTCGAGCCGCTCCCGAAGAACCCGGCGGGAACGTTGAGAGCGACGCTCGTGTTCCCGCTCGTGACCCAGTAGTCGTAGATTGCCAGGGAGACCGGACGAGGCGCCGCGGCCACCGCCGCCTTGGCCCGCCCGCCGACGGGCTGGGCCAGACCTGGTGACGAGATGGTGACGAGAGTCAGCGCACAGAGCATGAAGCCAATCAATCGACGCATGAGAAAAGCCTCCTTTTCAGCCATTGGTAGGACATTGAGGGACGTGGGGGATAGCCGCCAAAGCTGTCCCTCAGGCGGACCCCTGACGGCCCGAGCCCTCGATCTCCACGTTCGTTCCCTGAAGAGCAGCGCAGGCATGGAGCCCTCCTTGCGCAGGGGCACCGGGGGTGCCTATCCCTGATCGCGTAAAAAGGGGGTGCGGGAAATCAACGAGGATCAACGTAAATCCACCCTGTGCGGCCAGCCTCTTGGCGGACAGCGGGCTTTGCGGGACGCGGAACCGGGAAGCTAGGGGTGGGGGGTAAGCGGATCAGCCGCGGCCTGATGTAGCGAAGCTCGGTAGATGTGCCATGCGCGCTGTTCGGGTGGGTGCCTCGCCAATCATCGTTGATAAGGATCAGCAGCGCGTTGCGGACGGTTCAGATCGAGCAGAGGAGGATGATGAACCTTCGCGGACGGCTCTGAACGCATCGTGAACCGTCCGCGGCCAGCCCTTCTTAGAAGGTTACGGAAGCGGTCCGTGCCAGCACTGACAGTCCCTGAAGGTGCAGACGGCGATCGCCGGCTGGCACGTGTAGGTCAGGCCGCTTTGCACCTTGCAGACCGTTCCGCGCTCCTTGCCCACGCAAACCGTGTCGCTACAGCTCCCGCAGGTAAAGAGTGTCTCGACGGGAGCCGGCTCGAACGAGGGGAGCTTCGCATCCGCGCAGTCTGGAGAGGACGGGGCGGCGAAGATCGCCTCCAGATCAGCGTTCGCCTGGTTTGACGGGATGGATGTCTGGTCGCCGGCACTTGCCAGATGGCCGACCAGCAGTAGCGAGGCGAACACCAGAAGGGTGGATCTGAGCTTCATGCGGGTCTCCTTTTGAGCGAGCTGCGCTGATTGCGCCAGCCTCAAAGGAGAAGGTGCCGGACCTCCGGTTCGGAGAGCCGGGAAGCGAACGCTGCCGGGAGGTACGCCGAACAGGCGCACGGCGGGAGGAGGGTCCTCCCGCCATGCAGGGAAAACGAGATGCCGGACCGGCAGCTCAGAACTGCGACCAGAGGAACTGGTTCGTGACCTCGTGGTGGAACTGCACCTCGGAGGCCTTGATGAGGGTGCCGAGGGCCTTGGGGCAGCGTTCGGCCTGGGCGAGCTTGAGCTCGGCGAACTTGGCGTGCACCTCTTCCCCCATCGCCTCCTGCATGAACCGGCTCCCCTTGAACAACCGGATGGCGTCGTAGATGTTGTCCGGCAGGAAGCGGGTGCGCGGCCGTTTGTCCCCCTCCTCCTCAGTCTGGGGACCTTCGAGCCCGGTCTTGAGCAGGGTGTAGATCGCCAGGTATGGGTTGGAGTCGGGAGCGATGGAGCGCACCTCGACGCGTGCCGAGCGCTCGTTGCCGAGGGGGATGCGCACCATGGAGCCGCGATCGATGGCCGAGGCCTTGATCTGGTTGGGCGCCTCGAAGTGGGGGTCGAGGCGGCGGTACGAGTTGACGCTCGAGTTGAGCACCAGGCAGATGTCCGTGGCGCTGGCCAGGATGCGGCTGATGAAGTCCCAGCCGGCGGCCGAGAGACCGTCCTTGCCGTCCTTCTCGTAGAAGAGATTGGTCGACTGGCGGGTCACCGAGAGGTTGGTGTGCATGCCCGAGCCGTTGATGCCGGTCACCGGCTTGGGCAGGAAGCATGCCGTCATCCCCAGGCGCGCCGCGACCTGCCGGGAGAGCAGCTTGTAGAGCTGCACCTGGTCGGCGGCCACCGAGGCCTCGGTATAGCTGTAGTTCATCTCGAACTGCGAGGGCGCAACCTCCGGGTGGTCCTTCTCGTTCGCGAAGCCCATGGCCCGCTGCACCTCGGCGGCGGTGTCGATGAACTGCCGCAGGGCGTCGCCCGGCAGCGAGTGGTAATAGCCGCCCGTGGAGATGAACTCGAAGCGGCGGGTCTCGTGGTAGGTGCGCTCCGCGTCGCGCCCGCGGAAGAGGAAGCCCTCGATCTCGTTGGCGGCGTGGGCGACCATGCCGTCCTTGGTGTACAGCTTGTCGGTGTACCCCTTGAGCAGGGCCCGCATGTCGGCGCTGTACGGGCTGCCGTCGCGCTCGCGGACCTCGCCGAAGGCCAGCACCTTGCCGGGGCCGAAGATGTCCGACGGCAGCCAGTAGAAGGCCGGCCAGTCGATCGCCAGTCGCAGGTCCGACTCCTGCTGCCGCGAGAAGCCGCGGATCGACGAGCCGTCGAAGGTCAGATTGTCCGCCGCCTTGAGCAGGAACTTCTTGTCATAGTCCAGCATGTGCAGCCGGCCTTCGAGGTCGGTGAAACACACGGTGACCGCCTTGATGCGCTTCTCGTCGTTGAGATAGCGCATCCGCTGTTCGCGGACCACGTCGGCGGGCCGCCGGGCCAGCCGCTGCTCCTTGGCCTCGAGGTTCATCTCCTCCAGCTCGTCGTAGGGGATCTCCAGAAAGTCGCGCAGCCCCGGATGCGAAGCGCGGGGCGCCGGCCGCGCCATCTCCTCCAGCTTCTCCGGGGTCATGGCGGCGAGCGCCTCGGCTGCGCTCGGCTCCGTTGGGTTCATGGTTACCCTCCTTGGGTTGTTGTGCTGCCTTTCGGGCCAGATTCTACGCGAGCTAGCCTAGTTGTCAACACATTTAGGATAAATATACGTCAACATAGGTTAATGTGAGCTTGACCTGCTGGGCAGGCCCTGCGCGCCCCGGGGGATCCTCGGGGAAGCGGGGAAGCAGCGGGAAGCGGTGCAGGTGCCTGGAGGAAGCAGCCCGTCCGCTCCCTCTTTTCCTCCCCTTGCAAGGCTATGGGAAAATGATGTACCGTCCTCGCGGGCGATGGAGGAGCCTACGATGGGACGCGATACCGGAGATCTCCTACAGGGCACGCTGGGCCTGCTGATCCTCAAGGCGCTCGCCGGCGAGGAGCGGCACGGCTACGGCATCGCGCGCTGGATCGAGGACGTCACCGGCGGCGTGCTGCGGATCGAGGAGGGCTCGCTCTATCCGGCGCTGCGACGCCTGGAGGACCGCGGCTTCGTCGAGTCGCGGTGGGGGCTTTCCGAGAACAACCGCCGCGCCCGCTTCTACGCGGTCACCGGCGCGGGCCGGAAGCACCTGCACGCCGATGCCTCGACGTGGATGCGCTTCGCCCGCGCCGTCATGCTCGCGCTCGAGGCCGAGCCTTCGGTTGTCTGAAGTGGACCGGCCGGTGCATGAGCAGCCCCGCTGGCGTCGTTACCTGCGTTTCTGGGGACCGGATCTCGAGGCGGACATCGACGACGAGATCCGTTTCCATCTGGAGATGCGGGAGCGCGACTTCCTCGCCGACGGCCTGGCGGCCGCCGAGGCCCGCGAGGAGGCCCTCGCCCGCTTCGGCGACCCCGCCAAGGTCGCGCGCTGGCTCCGCGACCACGACACGCGCCGACTCCGCCGGGACAGGAGGATCGAAGCCATGAGCGATCTGCTGCAGGACGCCCGCTATGGATTGCGCAGGCTGTGGAAGGCGCCCGGCTTCACCCTGGCCGTCGTGCTGGTGCTGGCGCTCGGCATCGGCGCCACGACCGCGATCTTCAGCGTGATCGACGCCGCCCTGCTCCGGCCGCTGCCCTATCCCGAGCCCGAGCGTCTGGTCGCCGTCTACCATCCCGGCCAGATACCGTCCTCGTTTCCCCAGTATCTCGACTGGAAACAGAACACGGAGGTCTTCGCCGACCTCGGTGCGTACTGGAAGACGACGTACGCGCTGACCGGCGAGGGGGAGCCGGAGCTCCTCCAGATCGGCCGGATGTCGGCGAACGTGCCGCGGATGCTGGGCGTCGTGCCGCGCGTCGGGCGTCTGTTCTCGCCGGCCGAGGATGTGCCCGGCACCGAGCGTGTGATCATGCTGAGCGAAGGGCTGTGGCGGCGCCGCTTCGGCGGCGATCCGCGCATCCTCGGCCGGACGATCACGCTGGGGGAGGAGCCGTACACCGTCATCGGGATCATCCCTCCGGGTCGGCGCTCGACCCTGCCGACTACTCTGGCCGCCGCGCAGGAGCTCGACGCGTGGACGTCCCTGCGGCTCAACGAGAAAAACGCGCCGCGCGACATGCAATTCCTGGACATGCTCGGGCGTTTGCGCCCCGGGCTCGCCCTTGCGCGGGCCGAAGAGCGGACCGCGGCTTTCGCTCGCGGCCTCAAGGAGGCCGTGGGGACGGACCAGGACGTCGAGCTCGTCCCCCTGGAGCGCTTCGTGATCGGCAATGCGCGTCCCCTCCTCATCGCCCTCGCCGGCGCCGTGGCCATGGTGCTGCTCATCGCGTGTACCAACGTGGCGAACCTGCTGCTCGCGCGCGCGGCGGTGCGGCGGCGCGAGATCGCCATTCGGGCGGCGCTCGGTGCGGCGCGCGGGCGCCTCGTGCGGCAATTGCTGGCCGAGAGCCTGCTGCTGGCGCTGCTCGGCGGCGCCGCCGGTGTGCTCGTGGCCTGGGCCGGCGTGGCGGGTCTGCGCGCGCTCGGCGCCGGCAGCGTGCCGCGGCTCGCCGAGACCACGGTCGATGCGCGGATCCTGGGTTTCGCGCTGGTCCTGTCCCTCTGCACGGGGCTGCTCTTCGGCCTCCTCCCGGCGCTGCGCGCCTCGCGGGCGGACCTCGGCGAGGTGATGAAAGAAGGCGTGCGCGGGACCGCCGGCGGACCGGCCCGCGAGCGCCTGCGCGGCATGCTCATCGTGGCCGAGGTGGCGCTCTCGTTCGCCCTGCTCATCGGCGCCGGTCTGCTCCTCCGCAGCCTCGAGCGGCTGCTCGCCGTCGACAAGGGCTTCGACGCCGAGCACGTGCTCAGCAGCTATCTCCTCCTGCCGTTCAGCAGCTATCCCGAGGGGCATCAGCAGGCCGCCTTCTTCCGCGAGGTGCGCGAGCGCGCGCAGGCGCTCCCGGGCGTCCAGACCGCAGCCCTGGTCAGCGACATACCTCTCACCGGAGGGACCAACGGGGGGGTCGGCATCGAGGGGCGCGAGTATCCGCCCGGCAAAGACCCCTTCGCCGAGAAGCGGATCGCCTCGCCGGGCTATTTCGACGTGCTGCGCATCCCGATCCTCGCCGGGCGCGTCTTCAACGAGCGCGACATCGCCGGCGCGCCGGCGGTGGTCGTCGTCAACCAGGCCTTCGCGCAGAGCTATTTCCCCGGCGAGAGCCCGCTCGGCAAGCGCGTCGACTTCAGGTGGGGTATCAGCGGGATGCAGGAGATCGTCGGCGTGGTCGGAGATGTCCGGGAGCAGGCGCTCCATCAACCGGCGAGGCCGGCGATCTACATCCCGCTCGCGCAGCGTCCGGCGGAGTGGTCCTATCTCCTCGTGCGGACGACCGGAGATCCGCACGGCATCGTGCCTTCGCTACGCCGGATGGTGGCCGCGCTGGACCGCAATCTGCCGGTGGCCGAGGTGCGTACTCTGGAGGACGTGGTGGCCGCGAGGCTCGCGGATCGCCGGCTCGCCATGGCGCTCTTCGGCGTCTTTTCCATTCTCTCCCTGGTGCTCGCGGCGCTGGGCCTCTATGCCGTCATCAGCTATATGGTGGTGCAGCGGCGGCAGGAGATCGGCATCCGGATGGCGCTCGGCGCGCACACCGAGCAGGTCGTGCGCTCGGTGCTGAGCCAGGGACTGGCGCTGATCGCGGCCGGCGTGATCGTCGGCGCGGTCGCCGCCCTGTGGCTCGGGCGGTTTCTCGCGGGGCTCGTCTTCGGCGTCGGCACCACCGACCCCGCCACCTTCGCCGGCGTGGCACTGCTGCTCGTCATGACCGCGCTCGTGGCGAGCCTGGTGCCCGCCCTCCGCGCCAGCCAGCTCGATCCCGCGAGCGTGCTGCGCGGCGAATAGCTCGGGAGGCTCAAAGGCGCGGAAGATGAACACTCTGCGGGGTATCGGGGCCAACGGCGCCTGGCTGCTGTCGATGGAGCTGTTCGCCTGGAGGGAGCTGCGCAACGGACGGCAAGTCGGCTCGCTCTCCGGCCTGACGGGAACACCTTACGACAGCGGGAATCAGGTGCGTGAGCAAGGGATCAGCAAGGCCGGCAATCGCTATGTCCGGTCGCTGGCTATCGAGATGGCGTGGGCCTGGCTGCGCTTCCAGCCCCGCAGTGAGCTCAGTCAGTGGTATCAGCAACGCTTCGGAGGTGGAGGCAAACGGCTGCGGCGGATCGGTATCGTGGCGTTGGCACGCAAGCTCCTGATCGCTCTGTGGCGCTGGTGTGAACAAGATCTGCTGCCGGCGGGAGCCGAGCTGCGCATCGCAGCCTAGAGTTCGAAGTGGGATTACGAGCTGGTGGGGCGTGCCGTCGAATCGCCGGGCTTCTTGAGAAGCCGAGTGCCAGGTGGGCCGCCTCCTCAGGTTTCCAACTTTCGCCAAAGGCGAATACAGCATCTGGTGACCGGCTTCGGCCGGCACGGATAGAAGGCGGTCGAGGGCTTTGAGTGCCGCGCCAACAGGAAACCGCCAGCTGAACGCAGGAACTGTTTGAGGTGTTTTCGTCGCTTGCCATTGTGCCCCGGCCGGAGGTTGGGCTCAAGGGTTCGCTTCGCCGGCTACGCCGCCCTTGACCCCAGCCTCCGGCCGGGGCAAGAGAAGAGGTGCGACGAAAAAACATGTTCTTGACAAACCGGGCCACATAGAAGGCGCTACGTTGGCAGAGAGTTGTGCTCATGCTCGAGACCGATCGCGTGTCCGATCTCATGGACGACTCCGCCTTCGCTGAGAGAGGAGCTTACAGATATCGCTTACCTTCTTGACAATCGCCAAGCGGCAGGAGCATGATGCGGTCACACGTTGATTTTGGAAAGGAGGGATTTATGACTCGCCTCGGCCTCGCGGGCTTGCTAGCCGTTTCCATTTTCATGATCTGCACCGCCAAGGCGGATGCTATTTGCATCGCTCCGTGCCACACTAATTGCGTTGGCATCTGCAACTGCATCCTCTTCCCCAACTCGGATTGTAATTGCAATTTTTTTGGCTGCAATTGCGACTGCTGCAGGCCGACCTTCTGCAGTCCCCCCTGCCAATGTAAGAATAGCGCTTCCTCGGCGACCCTCAGCCCGGACGCCTGCGTCACTAGCTGCGGAGCGTGCTGCGGCCGTGAGAGCGCCGCACCTCCGGATCCGGCGCAACGCTTCAAGGAGGTCGACACCAACTCCGACGGCAAGATTTCGTTGGAGGAGACGGTGGAGTATTTGCGCCGCGACAAGGAACTGAATGTCCTGCTGCGTGTGTTCACGGAGGAGGAGCTGCGAGCGAGGTATCTCACCCCTTCCGACAAGAACGGCGACGGCGTGCTGCAGCCGGAGGAGTTCGACCGGGACCTGGCACCCAAGCAGCCGGCCGCTGCGGCCACGAGCGGCGGAGGAGCGAGGGAGGAATGATGCCAAAGCTCCACCCGCCGTCCTCAAAAGGGCCGGGAGCGTGCGGCAACACGCCCCCCGTCGCTCGGCCGTTCAGGGTCTCAGAATACCGCCGCCCACCATCCTGAAAACCCGCCCTGCACGTAGCAACCGCTGCCGAACTCCACGTAGCAGTCGCCGTTGGCATACCACTCACAGGCATTGGCGCCGTTCTGGGCGCAGTAGGCATGGCAGGAGCTCGGGTCGGGCTGGTAGACCGGGGACCACTCGACGTAGTTCGAGCATCCGCGGACGGCCGAGTCGGTCTGCATGCCGCCTCCCGGCGGTGGCGGCGTGATGCCGGTCGCATAGATGCTGTTGCGCCAGCCGCCGCCGCACATCTGCCCGCTCGGGCACGGCGTATTGCACTCCCAATCTCCCACTTGCGTATAGCGGAGCTCGTTGCCTCCCCAGCACTCGCCGTACCACTGCAGCCCGGCATAGGCGAGACCGTTGGCGCGCACGAGATTGACGCAGGTGCCGATGTCGTAGACGGATCCCAGCCCGACCGGCAGGGCACGATTCGGATCGTCGGTGAAGCAGCCGACGTAGTTCGAAGGGGGCGGGGGCGGGATGAACGGGGCGACGAACGTGTCGGTGAATTTGGTTTCGGCCGCCGCCGGACAATCCTGCTGGAAAGCGCAGTCACCCACTTCGCTCACATCAGCGGCCGAGTGCGGTCCGCCGCAGAAGTTCTGGTTCGCCCACAACGGGCTGTTGAACCCGAGCGGAGAAAGATCGGCATGCCGGCGGGCCCACCCGGGATCGGACTCTCCGAGGTTGAGACCGATCCACGCGTTCACGTCGCCCGCGGTCCAGTCGTAACTGCAGTTCTCCAGACCCCCGATACCGTCGTCGCAAGTGCCCTCGCTCAGATAGCTGCCGTGTTTGTTCTCCGACTCGAGGACGACATCCGTGAACGAAACGGCTGCAGACGAGAAACCCCAGTTGCAGCCGCTGGCGTACCGGGTGCTCACATGCTCGCTGCCGGTCCCCTCATGCGCCCACGTGCGGATCGCTTCCATGCCGTAGCCGAGAGGGCAGGACGGATCGGCCTTCAGGGTGATGGCAAAGGCCTCGACGTCTCCGAAGTGACAGGCGAAAGTCGCGCCGAACCCTTTGCCGCCGTCGACGCGGTACAACAACGCGTAAGTGATGGCGATGTGGGAAGGCTCCTGCGGGTGGTGCCGGACGCGGAACAGCAGCCGGCCCGGCTGATTGTTCTCGCGATGGTTGTGATTGCCGCCGGGCGAGCTGGTGTCCTCACCGCTGTCGTACCAGATCGTCGGGAAAAAGTGCCGGGCGAGCTCGAGCTCGAAGTTCTGCGAAATGCCATCGCCATCGAGATCCTCGGAGGTTGTCTCCTCCCAGCTCCCCGGCGTCAGTCCTGGTTGTTGCGGATATGCGGCAACCGTGGATAAGGTCAGAATGAAGAACCAGGTTCCGAAGCGCAATGCTGCCGATCGCATGGGGGTTCTCCTATGTTGAGTCGCCGGTTTGCTCTGACGTATATGAGGCGCCAGCCTCGTCAATGCACGAACCAGTATATCCTTTAGCTCTGACCAGAAAAGCCGCCCGCGTGGATAGCACCGCTGACGCGGAAGGGGGCGGGCGCCCGGTTGCAGGGGACGACAAAAAGAGAGTCAGTGCGGGGTAGGGTGAGCGACGGGTAATCCTCCGCCGCTCACCGGCGAGCCTCTTTTCTTCTCAACGCAAGGCGCTAGAATCCCCCAGAATGACCATCACGGGAGTCCCATGTCCACGAGCCGTCCTCGCCGCCGCGCTCGCGAGTCTCACGGCGCTGTACAGCGCGGCTGCCGCCGGGGCCGCGCCACCGCCGGGCATCGACGCCGTCACCGAAAGGGTCCGCGAGATCCTCCGGGAGGATCGCGGCGACGCTGTATGGGGAGCTGATCCGCCAGCGGAGGAGACCGCCGCCCGTGGTGAGCCGTTCGCCGCCACCGACTTGAGCGGGTCGGGCCACGCGATGCTCGTGATCGGTAAGGACGGGCGGCCGATGGGCTCTCACCTGCGGCTGCTGCACGTGAGCGTGGAGGGCGCTCGCGCCTCGGCGAGCGATTGCGTGCTGCGCCTCGGTAACGATGAGGATCGATCCTGCCCGCCGGCACCCCTCGCGCTCGTGGACTGCGCGACCTGGAGCGTGCCCGCCGACGCCGCGCGCGCCGTGACGCTGGCGGCTCGCGCGGCGCTCTTCGTCCGCGTCTACGAGAAGAAGTTCATCGCCGACCCGCGCCAGGAGAGCGAGGACGGCTCGGAGCTCGGAATGACCGGTAGCGTCTCCGGGGGGTCGAGCGCCGATTTCGTCGCCGTGGCGAACGTGATGGAGTCGGGCGAGCACCCCATTCGCGTGGTGGAGGAATGGGCCGGGTATGCGTCCTCGTACGCCGCCGGCCGCTATGCCCGCGCCGCCGCGGCGACGGAGATCCTGCGCGAGGCCTTCCCGCGCCCGAGCGACGCGCCGGCATCGGCTCCGCCGCCCGCCGTCCACGCCGAGTTCTCGCGCCTCCTCGCGACGCTGCCTCTCGACGACGACTTCTGGTGGTGGGTGCGCGAGCGCATGGTGCTGATGGCCGCGGCCCTCGGCCTGCCGGCCGATCTCGCGCGGCTCGAGAGGTATCTGACCCCCAAGGGCAAGGACCCGAGCGACCTGCGCACCCGCGCCTACGCGCTCGAAGCGCTGGCACGGCGCACGCGGCGCGATCCGCGCTGTGACGGCGGCCGGCGCCTCGCCGACCCCGCTGCGGCCGCCGCCTGGAGGCGCGCTAAATAGTCTCTCGCCACCCGCCGCCACCGCTGCTGATCGGTGACGAGCGGCGGCCATGCGGCCGGTTCGCCGTGGAGGGTGTATCGCCGGATGTGCTCATGGCCGCCGGAGAAGGTTGCCAGGCGCGGTAGAAGGTTTCCGGTCATAGGGGATATATCCAAACCACTCCAAAGGTATGGAGGTGTCGGCGGCAGCGGCGGCGAGAAGGTGGCCGAAGATGCTCTCCGCGTTGTCGCTGTTGCTCATGACGAGCACGCCCATTCGCTTGGTGGGGTAGACGATCGAGTAGTGCTGAAAGCCGTCGCCGTGCCCATCTTTGAACGCTCCCCAGGCGTGAGGAGTGCGGTAAAGGCCCCATCCCAGGCCGTAGCTGATCTCGATCCCGTCGTTCGCGCCGGTCTCCTCCGCGGCGCCCGGGCCGTACTGAGCCTTGCTGCGGATGCGCACCTGCGGGCGGAAGATCTCGTCCCAGGACGCCTGACGGAGACCCTCGCCGCGCAGAACCGCCTCGATGAAGCGGGCGTAGTCCTCGGTCGTCGTCTCCAGAGTGCTCGGTGCCCGGGCGGCGTTGTCCTTGTCTTTCTCGTACACGGTCCCGTCCGCGCGGTGACCGAGCGCGTAATCCTTCTCGAAGCGTGCTTGCCAGGTGTAGCTCGAGGTCCGCATGCCGTAGGGTCCGAAGATCTGCTCCTGCATCAGTTGCTCGAGCGGCTTGCCGGTGAGCTTTTCGAGGACGATCTGGAGGAAGGTCATCCCCTCGCCCGAGTAGCTGAAGCGCTGGCCCGGCTCGAAATGGATGCGCAGCTTGTGATCCGGCTCGAACCAGCGCCAGTTGGGAAAGCCTGTGGTGTGGCTGAGGCTCATGCGGGTCGTGATCCGCCGGGTTCGCGGTTCGTCGCGCAGGTCGCCAAGATCCTCGTGCCATGCTCTTTCCGACGTGCTCCGGTTCTTCCAGAGCGGCTCGTCCAGATAGTCCTGAAGCGGAGTGTCGAGGTCGATGATCCCCTGCTCGACGAGCTTCATCGCCAGAACGGCGAAGACGGCTTTGCTGAGGGACGCTCCGTAGAGCTCCGTATCCGTCCGCAGTGGCCGGCCGGCAGGGAGATCGGCGAAGCCGAAGGCGCGCGAGTAGACCGTCCGGGCGTCGTTGAAGACGGTGACGGTCAACCCCTGCACGCGCGCCGCCCGGGTAAGCTCCTCGATCCGCTCGGTCAAGGCGTCGGGATCGATCGTCGTGCCGTCCAGACGGACGATCCCTCGCTCCGCCGGCGGCGGGCTGGCGGTCGTGCAGCTACAGAGGCCGAGGAACAGCACGACCAGCGATGCGCGACCCATAGCAAGCCTCCATATCGCGACATTTGGCGGCATCCGGAGCATATAGGAACGGGCAGGGGAGTGGGTCGGCAGACCGCAGTGAGGGAGTTTGAGATTCCGTTTCGTTCTACGTCTAAGCGGACACAAAGAAAACCCTAAAACGTCCGCAAAAAGGAGAAACGTCGATGCGTAATCATGTCGTGCTCAATCCCCTTCGGAAGTTGTTCCTTCTGCTCGGGCTGTTGACGGTGCTGGTGGGCTCCCTGAGCACCCCTGTCGCCAAGAAAGCCTATGCCTTGATCTGTTGCTCGGCCTGCGAAGACAATCCGGATTCGCTGCCTTGCCGGCATGGCTGCTCGCCGAGCTGCTAGAGACTACGTCTCGCTCCAGGTTTGGTCTGGCCGGCTGCGTCAAGGCGCAGCCGGTATCTGCCGCGCCGCGTGCGGCCGAGCTACCCAGGGTCAGGGTTCAGCGCAGAAGAGCGGGCAACCCGAGCCGCAGAATCGCGCGTAATTGTTGTAGAAGCAGCACTCTTCTCCGTTCCCGCCCTGCGCCCAGGATTGTTGAAAACACTCGATGGCCTCGCAGTAGACCTGGTCATAACAGCTTTGCGAACAATTCGGACCAGGATCGCCGTAAGTGCAGGATGCAGCAGCCGGCTTGGGTTGAAACGGGACCAGGAAGACGGCCATCGCCACGACGAACGAGAGCTTCAGCAGCAATCTTGGGAAACCAGCAAACATGTTGACCTCCTCCGAACCGCTGATGGAGCGGTTCTTGTAGCTTACACTAAATACTGGTGCGGACGGAGGAAGCCGGCGAGCCATCTAGCTGTCGGGGCTTCTTGGCAGTAGAAAATCTACATCCATGGGTGTAGGCTATCTACATGCCCAGCAAGGAACGCTATCAGAACCGCATCGAGTTGCTGCAGGGGACGCTGGACCTGCTGATCCTGCAAACGCTCCTGTGGGGCCCCCAGCACGGATACGGCATCAGCCAGGCCATCCATCTGAATTCCGGCGAGCGCTTGTCGGTGGATACGGGCTCTCTCTATCCAGCCTTGCATCGGCTGGAAAAACAGAACTGGATCGCCTCCGACTGGCAGATCTCCGACAACAAGCAGCGGGTCAAGGTCTACCGCCTCACGGCCGCCGGCAAGAAGCAGCTTTCAGCCGAACGTTCCCGCTGGTCAGAGTTGTTGCAAGCCATGGCGGGGGTGCTGAATCCCAAGCGCAAGGAGAGGAAGGCATGAACCTCAGGTTCTGGAGCCGCGGCCGGCAGGAGCGGGAGCTGGAAGAAGAGATCCGCTTTCACCTGCAACTGGCGACAGAGAAACACCTCGAAGCCGGCAGCAGCCCGGCCGAGGCGCGGTCCGCCGCGCGGCGCGAGTTCGGCAACGCGGATCTGGTCAAGGAAGCCACGCGCGACGTCTGGGGGCTCGGCTGGGTCGAGCAGCTATCTCAGGACCTCCATTACGGAGCTCGGATTCTATGGAAGAGCCCGATCTACGCTTTCGTCTCCATTCTCACCCTGGCGCTGGGGATCGGCGCCAGCACGTCCATCTTCAGCGTGGTTTACGGCGTCCTCCTGCGCCCGCTTCCTTACCCCAAGCCCGAGCAGATCGTGAGCCTGTGGGAGGTCAGCTCCGAAGGCAACCGGATGCGGTTCGCCGATCCGAATTTCGAGGACGTGCGCGCCCAAGCCCGCTCGCTGCAAGGCGTGGCGCAGATGGCGGCGTATGAGGCTACCGTTTTGATCAACGGCGAGCCGGAGCGCGTCCGTGTAGCCGCAGTTTCCAGAGACTTCTTTTCTGTCATGGGTGTCCATCCGGTGAGGGGCCGGCTTTTCGCTGCGGAAGAGCAGCGTATCGGGGCCGCTCCCGCTGCGCTGGTGAGCTACTCCTACTGGCAAGGTCACTTGCACGCGGCTCGGGATCTCGGAGCGGTGAAGCTCACGGTTTCGACGCATCCGACCGCGGTCATCGGTGTGCTTCCGCCCGGGTTCAAGCTCCCGGATGACAGCCAACTATGGGTGTCACGCGAGACGGATGCCCGCCTGCCCAGCCGCACCGCGCACAATTGGCGGGTCGTCGCGCGCATGAAAGACGGCGCATCTCTCGAGCAGGCGCGAGCCGATGTCTCCGCGATTGGGCGGCGGCTGGGGCAGCAATACCGTTCGGATATCGATCTGGTCGATGTTGCCGTCGTCCCGCTGAAAGACGCGCTGACCGCGGATTTCAAGCCCGCCCTTCTCGTGTTGTTGGGGGTCTCCGGTCTGCTGTTGCTGGTGGCCTGCGCCAACGTGATGAGCCTGTCGCTGGCCCAGGCCTCGGCCCGTGCGGGGGAGCTGGCCGTCCGGGCCGCGTTGGGCGCCTCGCGCTGGCGTCTGGTGCGGCAGTTCCTGGCGGAAGCTCTCCTGCTCTGCCTGCTGGGCGGCTGCCTCGGAGTGATCTCGGCGTACTTCGGTGTCCGTGTCCTGCTGGCCTTGGCGCCCGGCAACATTCCCCGTCTCGACGAAGTTTCGGTGAACCTGCCGGTGCTCGGGTTTACGCTCGGTCTTGCTCTCGCGGTGGCCATCGGCCTGGGTGTGCTGACGGCGTTGCGGGCGACCGCGGGCGATGTTCAAAGCCCGCTGGCGGAAAGCGGAATGCGGCAAGGGACCGCTCTCGGCGGTCGCCGTGCGGGACGGATCATCGTGGCCGGCCAGATCGCGATCACTTTCACCTTGTTGATCGGCGCCGGCCTGCTGGGCCGTAGCATGCTGCGCGTGCTTTCGGTCCATCCCGGGTTCGAAACCGAGAACACCGCGGCCCTGGATCTGAAACTGCCGGAGCTCGAAGCCGGAATGGAGGTCCGGCGAGTGCAGTTACTCGACCAGCTCATCTCGCGTCTTGAAGCGCTGCCGGGCGTTCAGACCGTCGGAGGGACGCATGCGCTTCCTCTCCAATCCGACACCGCCGATGGAACCTTCGCGATCGTCGATCCACAGCAGCTCCTCCCGGCGCAGCGGGAGCTGATCGAGCGCAGCGCTCGCGTCTCCGATGCGAACACCGATCCGGCTTTCATGAAGGAAGCCATCCAGTTCCTGGGAGAGCTTTTCCGCGATGAAGCCCGCACGGGCCACGCCGATTATGTCGTGGCCAGCGAAGGCTACTTTCAGACGCTGGGGATTCCTCTCCGGGACGGCCGATGGTTCAACGATTCCGATGGCCCCGATGCGCCCCACGTGGCGGTGATCAGCGAGTCCGTCGCGCGGCAGGAATGGTCGGGCCAGAATCCTCTCGGCCGCACGATCGAGTTCGGCAACATGGACGGCGACCTTCGTTTGTTGACGATCGTTGGCGTCGTCGGCGACGTCCGGGCGCACAATCTGGAGGTTGCGCCGAGCCCGACCATCTACATGAACTACCGGCAGAGACCGCGAAGCACCTCTCAGTTCAATATCGTTGTACGGACGAGTTCCGACCCTGCGGCTGTTTTCGCCGCGGCGCGGGGGATTCTGCGCCAGCTCGATCCGACCCTTCCGGTCCGATTCCACACCCTCGATGAGATCTTCTCGCGGTCGTTGAACAACCGCCGTTTCAATCTGCTGCTGGTGGGCGTTTTCGCTCTCGCGGCGTTGGTCCTGGCCATGGCCGGAGTCTTCGGTGTGCTGGCCTACTCGGTAGCTCAGCGCACGCGGGAAATAGGAGTGCGCCTTGCCTTGGGAGCCACCGACCGCAATATTCTGCGGATGGTCTTGGGTCAGGGGCTGATCACAGCGGCGGTCGGCACGGCCTTGGGCCTCGCGGGCTCATTCCTGCTCACCCATAGCCTGCGCTCGCTGCTCTTCGAGGTGAGCCCCAATGATCCGGCGACGGTGGTGGACGTAGCCTTGCTGCTCTTACTGGCCGCCATGCTTGCGTCCTATGTTCCCGCACGCAGGGCGGCCCGCGTCGACCCTGGGGTCGCTCTGCGCTCTGAGTAAGCGCGGTACTGAGAGGAGAAAAACCGGCCCCAGATCTCAGGGCACGGTGAGCGACCACGCCCCGGTGTTGCCGCTCTCGAGGCCGTCCGTGAACAGGACGAAGGGTGGGAGCTGGACGCCGGGAACGCTGATGCCGAAGCGCAAGGTGGCCCGTTCGAGGCTGGTGGCGAACGACTGCGGCGGCGGCTGATGGAACGCGCCGGTCCGGGTCCCCAGGCCCAGGGCGAGGTAGCCGAAGAAGGGGCCCGTCCAGTCGACCTGCCGCTTCTGGGCTTCCAGGCCCAAGGCGAAGGGCGGCACGAAGACGAATCCGGCCAACTCGTCGAAGTGCAGGCTGGTCCCCTGAGCCATCGGAAAGGTCGCGGGAGGCGAGGCGCAGGCGAACGGTTGGTGCACCTGACCGCTGTCGCGCCAGACCACGAGGGCCGAGCCGCCGTCGAAGGCGCCGCCGCGAAGGCTGCTCACTCCCCAGCTCGACGGCAGTGCCTCCCGGTGGTCCGCCGCCGTCCAGGTGACATACAGCGCTCGCACAGCGCCCAGCGGGCGAGCTGCCCCGTTTCTGAATGACGAGATCGGCGGATTCATTTCCGCGGGCCGTCAAACTGCCGGGACAAGTCTGAGAAGGATCGGCTATACTGAATAGGTAACAGTCAGATCTCTGGGAGAAGCCGATATGAAGAGACCCTCCGATCGGGTCGTCCTGTGCTCGTCGTGCGGCCGCCTGATCCTGCCGGTTCTGTTGCTCGCGGCCCTGACCGGCTGCGCCACAGCCCGAATCCCCGATTTCCAGGCCTTCGCCGCGGCCGGAACGGCTTACACGCAAGCCGTCACCGGCCTGATCTCCGAGGTCGGTAACACGGCCGTGGACGCCAATTCCGTCAAGCTCCTCCAGAGCCGCTCGCTCGCTTCGGTCAGCCTGCCCGATTTCCAGCAGCAGGATCAGGACATGCGCAACTACCTCGGCGAGTTGACCCGCATCCAGACGCAGGTCACCCTCCTGGGCGACTACTTCAATGCCCTGGCGGCCCTCGCCACAAGCAGTGCGCCGCAGTCTTTCTCGACCGAGGTCCAGAGCCTCGCCACCACGCTGATCGGCGTGACCAATGAGGTCCGCGGCACCACCATCGCGCAGGCGCCGCAGATCGCAGCCGCTACCGGCAGCGTCGGCGGCTTGGTGGTCAAGGAGGTCCAGGGGCGGGAGCTCAAGAAGGAGCTGGAAGCGCGCAAGCAGACCATCGCGGAGATCCTGCAGCTCCATCAGGTCCTGTTGGCGACGTTGAGCAGCCAGACCGAGGCCAACGCGAGGTTCACGACGGCCTTGGACTATGACCAGCAGGTCGTGCAGCCTTTCATGGCGAACCAGGTGGCCAACCAACAGACCTGGATGTCCGAGAGGTTCTCCATGCTCTCGCAGCCGGTGCTGATGGACCAGGTGAACACCGCTGCGGAGGCGGCGAGGTCGCTCCAGCAGGCCTGGAACAAGCTCCTCTCGAACGACCTCACCCCCGCGGACATCCAGGCCATCACGTCCGAGCTCGCCCCGGTCCTGGCGAGCCTGGACGCCCTGAAACCCAAGACCCCGACCACGACGACGACCGGCAGCACGGAAGGGAGCCAGCCATGAGCGATCCGAAGGAGACCGGCACGGCCGGACAGCCCGATCAGCCCGCCACCTCCGATCCGGTCGCCGAGGCCCAGACGGACGCTTCCCAGGCTCAAGCAGCCGCCGACCAGGCCCTGGCCGATCCGCGAGCGAGCCTCGACCAGCTCCTCGACTCCCTGAGGACGATCGAGGTCGAGCTCTTCGGCATTCAAGTCGTCGGGCAGGTCCAGCAGCTCTCGGACGCGGAGAAGCAGGCCTTCGTCGCTGCCCGTCTGCACCTGACCTCGGTCATCAACCAGCTCAATACCGCGCAGCTCAGAGATATCGCCGACAAGCTGGAGCAGCACAGCGGTGAGCTGCGGGACGGAATTCAGAGCCTGCAGAAATCGCTCGACACGCTCACCGGGGCGTCCGAGTGGGCGGCGGCGCTGAACGGAATCATCGGGGTGATCGGGCAGATCATCCCGTTGCTGTGAGTGCGATGCAGTCGGGAGTTTTCACGGCAGGGTGAACGACCACGCCGCGGTGTTGCCGTTCTCGAAGCCGTCCGTGAACAGCACGAAAGGCTGCCGGGAGTGCTGGTGCGGGATCGGTGGCCGAAGCTTCGAGGTGGACCAGCGTGTCGGCCCTGCGCCCAGTTCATCGACGGATCGACCATGATCCAGCTACCCCAGAGTAGGCGGGCGGCTCGGGCGATGTGCCAGGCGCCTAGCCAAGACGTCTCTTCGCCGTTGCCGCGGTCTTCTGCCGCCGCGCGCATGAGGCCGCTCCTCGCAGAGCGGCCGTGCCTTCAGTGCTTCACGGCTTAGCCGTTGCGGGCGTCACGTCTGACTCCACCGTCTCGATCGTGAGCACCGGTTTCCTGCCGGAATCGCCCTGCTTGTAGAACTGAACCGGCTTGCCTGTGGACTTGTATGTCGCCGCCGGCGGAGACTTCTCGATCTGCGCGGCGACGACCAGCGGCGCGTCGGAGACCAGAGTCCCCAGGCGCTCACTTTGAATCTGCAGGAAAAAGTTCTGCTCGTGCCTTGCCGGGAAGGTCGCCGAGGAGAGAGTCCCGAGGGACGGGCGCCGGGGGTTCAGCGTGAACGTGAGCGGGCCGATGTCTCCGGGGTTCACTGCCGTCAGCCGCTTGGCGGTGAAGATCACGCTCCTGCCGCCCAATACATGCACGGCCGTGCCCGCGAGCTGGAGCTCCACCCGCTTGTCGCCCACGGTGGCCGCGACGCGGCTCTTGATGTCGACCGCTGTCGAGGCCGCGGGCTTCACGTCCGAGGTGACTTGCTGGATGATGAACGCCGGCTTCTTGCGGGAGTCACCTTCCTTGTAGAACTTGACGGCCCCGCCGACCGACTTATAGGTCGTATTTGGGGGACTGCTCTCGATGCGCGCTGAGAGGGTCACTGGAGCGTCGGAGATCAACGTGCCCAACCGCTCACTGCGGATCAGCAGGTAGAAGTTCTGCCGGTGGACCGCCGGGAACTTCGCCGAGGAGAGAGTTCCATCGGACTTCTGTCGGGGATTCAGGGTGATCGTGAGCGGACCGATGTCGCCGGGGTCCACCGCGATCAGTTGCTTGGCGTTGAAGATCACGGTGAGACCGGTCTGGGTGTGAGTCGCCACGCCGACGACCGTGAGGTTCGCCTGGCCTCCACCGACGACCGTGGCCTTCAGCCGGCTGGTGATCTCGACTGCCTGCGAGGTTGCCCGCGCGGCCGCGGGAACGTCCTGTGGATGGCTCGCCGCAGGGCCGAGCGCCGCAAACAGCACTAGCAGGGACAAGATTCTTGAGCGGTTCATGGGTGTCTCCTCGAAGCCGCGAAGCGGGGTTGCTTCGCTTGGGCGTTGTGACCGCAGTGAGAAGCGCGGCTGCCCTCTCAGCACCTCAAGGAGCATCTGCCGAGCTCCCCTGACTCCCAAACACTTCCGTCCTCCATAGGATACTGGATACGAGGCCTTATGACAAGTAAATTGTTATATATGACAATTTATCATAAGTTTCAGTCATGGAGGACGGACCAGCTCGACTCTGAACGCGTCCACGAGCTGGTGGACGCGTCTGCGAGTCGTCCTGGTCCTCCGCCTTCGAAAGGGGAAAGGGGCCTGGAGGGTGCTTTCCTGGTTTCTTACCGAGGTGCCCGGCTAGATCTCCCGTCGCGCGGCCTCACGCAAGCCGGTGGTAGATCGGCATCGAGGCCGCGCGATTCGCTTCCAGGTTTTCGAGCACGTAGCCCCGGAAGCTCTTCTTGCTGAGTTGGCTCCAGAAGTGCCGCAGCGGGCTCGTGTCCCAACGCGCCCAGTTGACGATGGCGTAGTCCGATGTCTCGCCATCCAGCGGCCTCATCGCCACCGAGTTGTCGAGCCCCGTCTCCACCGCGTACCAACCGGCCAGATAGTCCCAGAGCTGCAGCATGATGCCCACGTCGTCGGCGGCGAAGTGGTTGAACAGGAACAAACCCTTCCGGGAGGTATCGACGTCGCCGATCCGCCTGGCGTTGCGCGCCACGATCGTGCGCACCGTCTTGGCCTGGCTTCGCAGGGCCTGCATCAAAGCGTCGTAGGCCGGGGTTGTTTGCACTCTGCGGGCGGCCGCGGGCGACGTGGCCTGGATCAGGACGGCGACGTCGAAGTTCGCCAGATGGATGGAGGCTCCTCGCTGTTTCAGGTAGGAGCTGAAGCGGCCCGTCGGCGGCATGACGATGGCGCGAAAGACGGTGGCTCTCACCACCTCGTCCGAGCGCCCGAGCTGGTGCGCGAGTTTCTTCAGTTGGACCAGCAGCCGCGAGCGCCGGCGGCTGGGCAGAACGAACGGAAAGCGGCCAGGGGGCCGCACGGCGGCGGCAACGTAGATATAGCCCAACGTCGTGGGCTCGATGAGCTTGGCCTGCGGATACTTGGGATCGGGATTGACAAGCCGCAGCTCCGCGCGTACCTGGATCTCGGTGGCGGTCGACCCGGCTTGGGTGACAGCTTCTTCTTCGGTGATGGTCGGCATGATTCCTCCTTCCGCCCGCCATCCCTTCTCCGGACCACGTCTCTGCGCCCGGTTCAGAGCTTGAAAACGAGCAAGAACAGTACCAGTGCCCCCCTCCCTGTAATCTCCCAGCCACCGGCACGCTGCATGCATGTAACATGGCATCGCCTGACCCCGGAAGCAGCCCGGGCCCAACGACATGCTCTGGTACGCGCGCGC
This sequence comes from Thermoanaerobaculia bacterium, assembly GCA_036002325.1. Lineage (GTDB taxonomy): Bacteria > Acidobacteriota > Thermoanaerobaculia > Multivoradales > UBA5704 > DATARR01. The sequence continues at coordinate 26,962 of DASYTJ010000117.1, forward strand.
CGAGTCGAGATGGAGGGAGAGGATGGTGCCGGAAGCTCCGCGGGCCGTTCGACTGGAGGGGCCGTTCGGGTACGCGCTCACGATCGACGTGGAGGAGTGGTACCACACCTGCTTGGTGCCGGATTATGTCCATCCGGAGGACCGGCCCCTCCTGCCCGAGGAGCTGGACTGGCTTCTCCCCGAGTTGCTGGAAGGGCTGGCCGAGGCCGGGCGCACGGCGACGTTCTTCGTGCTCGGCGAGGTGGCGAAGCGCTTGCCGAGGCGGGTCCGCGAGATCGCTGAGGCCGGCCATGAAGTGGCGAGCCACGGTTATTTGCACCTGCGCGCCTGCGAGCGCCCGCACGACGCTTTCCGGTCCGACGTCGAACGCTCCAAGAACCTGCTGGAGAATCTCCTCGGAGAGCCGGTGCTCGGATTTCGGGCGCCGGAGTGGTCGCTGCGTTGCCTGGGCAGCTCGCGGCTTCCTCTGGTGGCCGAGATGGGATTCCTCTATGACAGCTCGCTCACGCCCTGCCCGCTGGCCGGCCGGCTGGACAACCCGCGTTTCGCCTCGCACCTGACCTGGCAGGGCTCAGGATCAGGGACCGAGCTGCTGGAGTTCCCACCGCTCACCTTCGGCGGGACCTTGCGCCTGCCGGCGGGAAGCTGGACAGGGCGGCTTGTAAATCCTGAGCGGCTGGTGCGTGCGGCGCTCGATCATGCTGCGGAAGGAGGCCTGCCGGTGGAGGTGGTCCACCCCTGGGAGCTCTCAGGCCGACCGACGCCGGGACGGCTGAGCGGCCTCGCCAGGTTCATTCACGAGACGGGCAGGCTGGCCTTCGCACCGCGGTTCCGGGAGCTGCTGCGTGCGATCCCCTGGACCTCTCTCCGCACCGCGGCCGGCCTCGAATCGGCGGTGCCGCTCGAGGCTGCGGCCTCACGCCGGGTCGGCTGAACGCTGAGCTGGCACTTCCCCTGCAATCCTCTCCGGGCGAAGACGATCGGCAGGCGCACGCCTCGAGGTCGAGATAAGCTTCGTTGGGTTCTGAGGGAGGAGGGAAGGGGTTGGTGCGAAAGGGGGGACTCGAACCCCCACGGCCTTGCGACCACAAGATCCTGAATCTTGCGCGTCTACCAATTCCGCCACTTTCGCAGCGCGGCGTGATTCTAGGGAGACAACAGCCACTATGTCAATCGCATTCCCGGGGGCCGACGGGCTCCTACGGCAGGACATCGCCGCCCGACTGGAGGAAGCCGGGCGAGACGGGTTGGACGAGGGGCAGCTCAGGAGGAACCTGGACGCCGCTGCTGAGGAGCTGGCGCAGGCGCTCCGCAAGCTGCAGGCCGAAGGCCGGGCCGTGGAAGAAGACGGCCGGTGGTATGCGCCGCGGCACAGCGGCGGCACGGCCGGGGTCGTCGAGCTACTGGAGGAAGGGGACGCGCTGATTCGTCCCGGCTTCCGGGAGGAGCCGGCCTTCTTCGTACGCCGGCGGAACCTCAAGCAGGCGCAGGACGGCGACACGGTGCTTGTGCGCCGCCTCTCCCGCAAGGCGCAGCCCTGGACCGGCCGTCTTCCCGAGGCGGCGGTCGTCAAGATTCTCTCTCCGCGCCATACGACTTTGGTCGGCACGTTGGAGGACGGCCGCTGGCTCGTGCCTTTCGATCCCAAAGTGTCCCTGGAGCTGCCGGTCGAGGGGGCGAAGGACATCCCCGACAATCATTACGTGGTCGTCGACGTAGAGCGTCCGGCGCCAGGCCGCCGGCCGCGCGGCCGGGTCATCGAGGTCCTCGGCGATCCGGAGGTGCCGGGAGTCGACGTGCTGGTCGTGCTGCGCCACTATGGCATTCCCGAAGACTTCTCCGATGCCGTCCTGGACGCCGCGAGCCGTTTCCCAGCGGATCCCCGGCCGGAAGATTGGGCGGGGCGGGAGGACCTGCGCGAGCGGACGGTGATCACTATCGACGGCGAGACCGCCCGCGACTTCGACGACGCGGTATCGATCGAGCGTCTGCCGGACGGCGTCTTCCGCCTGGGCGTCCACATCGCGGACGTCTCCCACTATGTGAAGGAGGGAGATGCCCTGGACCTCGAGGCCTACCTGCGAGGGACCAGCGTCTACTATCCCGAGCGGGCCGTTCCCATGCTTCCCGAGGGGCTCTCGAACGGCCTCTGCTCGCTGCGTCCGCATGTCCCGCGCCTCACGGTCTCGGTGTTCATGGAGATCAACCGCGACGGCGAATTCCTCGCCCGCCGCTTCGCCGAGACGGTGATCCGCAGCGCCCGCCGCATGACCTACGCCGAGGTGCGCCGCATTCTGGAGGAGCCGCGCCCGGAGGACCCCGCCGAGTATGGTCCGGTGCTGCCGACGCTGCGCGAGATGCACCATCTGATGCAGATCCTCAACCACGCGCGGACGGTGCGGGGCTCGATCGACTTCGACCTCCCCGAAGGCGACGTCGTGCTGAACACCGACGGCGTCATGGTGGGCGTCTTTCCGGAGGAGCGGAACGTCGCGCATCGGCTGATCGAGGAGTTCATGATCGCCGCCAACGAGGCGGTGGCCCTTGAGCTGGTGACTCGTAAGGTCCCGGCCCTGTTCCGCGTCCACGCCGCGCCCTCGCCGGGCCGGGTGGAGGAGCTGCGCGAGCTGCTGGCCACCTTCGGCATCACCCTGCGCGGCGAGGCCGAGGATCTGCATCCGGGCGCGCTCCAGGAGGTGCTGAGGGAAGTTCGGGGACGCCCCGAAGAGCATTTCGTCTCCTCAGTGGTTTTGCGTTCCCTGCAGCGCGCCCTTTACGATCCGCAGTGCCTCGGCCACTACGCCCTCGCTTCTCCCTTCTACTGCCACTTCACCTCGCCGATCCGGCGTTATCCGGATCTCATCGTGCACCGCCGGCTGAAGGCCCTCCTCCACGGCCGCGCCGAGCGGGACGCGGAGCGCTCGCGGCTGGTCGAGCGCCTGCCGGTGATGGCCGAGCACACCAGCCAGACCGAGCGGCGGGCGGAGCAGTCCGAGCGCGACCTGCTGCAGTGGAAGAAGGTCCGGTTCCTCGCCGGCCGTGCCGGCGAGACCTTCAAGGGGCGCATCAGCGGGGTCCAGCCGTTCGGCCTCTTCGTGCAGCTCGACGGCTACTACGTCGACGGTCTGGTGCCGATCCGCTCGATGGGTGACGACTTTTACCGCTACGAGCCGGAGTCGCACCGTCTGGTGGGGGAGAGAAACGGCCGCGTCTTCCGTCTGGCCGATCCCGTCGAGGTCGTTCTCGTGGGAGCCTCCCCTCGCCACCGCGGGCTCGACTTCACTCTCGTGGGTATGCCGGAGCCTGCGGCGAAAGAGGCGCCGATGCGCCCTTCGAAGCCCTCACCTTCCCGGCCCTCCTCTCCCGGAGGGAGAGGAGGGAGAAAGGCGAAGACAAAAAACTGAAATCTTGTTTTGTCCCCTCTCTCCCTCCGGGAGAGAGGGGTCAGGGGAGTGAGGGCTGCGGAGGGCACGCCTCAACCCGACCAGCTCCTTGTAACGATACACTCCGCCTATGCCCCTAACCCCCACCGTCGCCATCGTCGGCCGCCCCAACGTGGGCAAATCGACGTTGTTCAACCGCCTGTTGGGGCGGCGGCAGGCCATCGTTCACGACATGCCGGGGATCACTCGCGACCGCATCACCGGGATTGCCCATCTCTCCGACGACCGGCCCATTCAGATCGTCGACACCGGAGGCTTGGTGCCTGGGGATGATCCGCTGGGCCTCAACCAGCAGGTTTTTCTGGCGGTGGAGGAGAGCGATCTCCTCCTCTTTCTCGTCGACGGCAAGCAGGGGCTGGTATCGGCGGACGAGGAGGTGTGGTCCCATTTCCGCCGTTTCGGCAAACCCACGCTACTGGTGGTCAACAAGGGGGACACTCGCTTGGCACGCGAGCGCTTCCCCGAGTTCTACAGCCTGGGGATCGACCAGCAGATTCTCGTCTCGGCCGAGCACGGCGGCGGCATCGAGGACCTGCGGGAAGCGCTCGCCCTTGCCCTGCCCGAGATTCCGGACGTGCAGGTGCCGGACGCGCCGCCGGTCGCCATCGTCGGCCGGCCGAACGTCGGCAAATCGTCGCTGCTCAACAAGATTTCGGGGCAGAACCGGTCGCTCGTCTCGCCCGTGGCGGGGACGACCCGCGATCCGGTCGATACGGTCATCAGCCGGGACGGCAAGTCCTACCTGTTGATCGACACCGCCGGCATCCGCCGCCGCAGCCAGGTTTCGGGCGCTCCCGAGGAACTGGCCGTGATGATGGCCCGCCGCCAGATCGAGCGGGCGCAGGTGGCGGTGCTGGTGATCGATGCCACGCAGGGGGTGACCGGCGGCGACTTGACCATCGCCGGCACGATCTGGGAGCTGGGAAGGGCCGCGGTGGTGGCCATCAACAAGTGGGACCTGCTGGAGGACGAGGGCCGGGAGAAACTGGAGCTCTCTTTCGAAAGGCTCGACGAGCTGCTGGCCTCGCCGGGACGGGTCAACGTCTCGGCGCTCTCCGGACGAGGCGTCGAGAAGCTCTGGGGGCCGATCGACCGGGCCCTCACGGCCTACAACCTGAAGCTCGGCACCGGTCAGCTCAACCGCCTGTTCGAGGGTTTCGTGAAGCGGGTGGCGCCTCCGGCGCTCGGCGGCGCGCCGTGGAAGCTTTATTACGTCACCCAGGTTTCGACCGCGCCGCCGACTTTCATGCTGTTCGCGAACCGGCCGCTGCCACGCACCAGCCACTACCGTCGCTACTTGGAGAACCGCCTCCGCGAGGAGCTCGATCTGCCGGGTGTGCCCGTGCGGTTGGTGGTACGCAAGCGAACCGAATGAGCGGCGCGCTCAGCGAGGCGGAGCGGACTGCGCTCCTGAGGTCGTGTCGAAGCGGTCCACCAGCCGCGCCAGCTCGCCGGACTCCTTCAAGTGCGCAAGGTAGGCGTTGAGCGGCTCCCGCAGGTCGCTGCCCTTACGCACCGCGACACCATACCCGAACTCCCGCAAGCGAAACGCCACCTTGAGATCCGGGTAGGCGCCGCTGACGCTCCCTCCGACCGGCGCCCGCGAGTCCATGAGGGTGAAATCGGCTTCGCCATCCTTGACCGCGACATAGTTCTCCAGCGAGAAGTCGGTGAGCAGGATTTTCACGTCGGGCACCTGCGACTGCAGGAACTCGAGCTGACTCGAGCCGTGCATCAAGGCTACTTTCTTGCCTGCGAGATCGTCGACGGAGGCGACTTTGCTCCCCATCGGCACCGCGACCGCCACCCAGCTCGTGAGGTAAGGGTCGGAGAAGTCAACGGACTCCAAGCGCTTCGGCGTGATGCTGAGCGAGCTCGCGACGACGTCGCCTTCGCCCTTGAAGAGAGCCGGAAACAGCGCGTCATAGCCGGTAGTAATCGGATGAATCTCCAGATCGACGCCCAAACTCTTCGCAAAGCCTTTGATGAGCTCGACGTCCAGCCCGGAAAAGTGCTCGGGACTCCGCAGGTCGCTCAGCTTGAGGTCCTTCTCTCGCATCGTCTCGAGATCAGCGGAGACGAAGGTGCTATTCTGACTGGGATAGCACAGCATGACGAGCTTGCCGCGCGCCTTGACGTCGGAGAGATCACCCGCCCCAGCCGCCCTGGCCAGGATGAGGAAGGCCCCGGCCAATGCCGGGAGCCAGCCCGCACCTCGTTTCCCGCCGGCCGGCTGATGCGGAAATCCTTCACTTCGAGTCATAGAAGCCTGCCTCCTCGGTGGATCGAGTGAGGCAAGCGTAACACACAACGAAGCGCGGCCGGCGGTGCCTTCGAGGGAAATTGTTTGAAGGATTTCCTTTCTAATCGGCGCAAGACAACGCACAGCGCAACTCCGCAAGGATTGGGATTAGAATCCCGCGCGGAGGATCGTAGATGAAGCGATTGCAAACCCCGGCCTGCGCGCTCCTTTTCTGCGCTCTTCTCGGCGCCGATTTCGGCTGCAAGGGCAAGCGCGGCGAAGATGAAGCCTCCATCCAGAAGCGTCTGGAGGCGAAGGGAACCATTAACCTGATGGACCAGGTCTCCAAGGCTCCCGAATATCAGCCGCCCGCGGACGGGCGCCTCACTGGCCGGCAGGTCGAGATCTATCTCGACGTCCGCCGGCGCGAGCAGAAGATTCGTCAGGTAGCGCTGAAGAACCTGAAGTCGAAGGAGAGCCAGGCCAAGGCGGAGAAGCGGGACGTGGGACTCTCCGAGGCGATGAAGGCGGTGGGCGACCTCGCCGACGTCGCGACCGCCGACCTGCGGGCGGCCCAGGAGCTGGGTTACAACCCCAAGGAGTATTCCTGGATCAAGGAGCGAGTGCTGGAAGCGCAAATGCTGCAGACGACCCAGGCCCTGAATCAGCAGATGGCCGAGAATCATAGGTCGCTCCTGAAGATGCTGGAAGACCGCCTTAACGCCGCCACGGACAACGCGCAGCGAGCCGAGATCCAGCGGCAGATCGACGACATCAGGGACCACGCCTCGCAGGCTGCGGCCGACAGCGATCCGGTCAAGGAATTCAATGCCCGGCTGCTCGCCCGGTACAAGGCCGAGCTCGACCGAATTCAAACCGAGGAGCAGCGTATCTCGCAGGGAGTGGAGAGCAGCTCCCAAGGCGGCCGAGATGGACGGTAGCGCAGAGCGCTGGGCCCGCCACCTGATCTGCTCGCGGACCGGTGAAACGGCGCCGCTCGATGAGCCGGCATTCGTTTCGCCGGCCGGCGCTCCGTGGCTGGTCGAGTACGACCTCGACGAAGAAAAGGGAAGGGGATTGCTCCGCGCTCTCCCCGGCCGGCCATGGACGCTCTGGCGCTATCGCGAGCTGCTGCCGGTCGCCGATTTCGCCGGGCGGGTGGATCTGGGCGAGGGGGCCACGCCGCTGGTCCTTTGCCGCCGCTCCGCGTCGGCGGGAACCGAGCTGTGGGTGAAGGACGAGTCGGGGAATCCGACCGGCTCGTTCAAGGCCCGCGGCCTCTCGTTGGCGGTGAACCGTGCCCGCGAGCTGGGCGCTCCGGGCCTGCAGCTCGCCAGCGCCGGCAACGCCGCCCTGGCGCTCACCGCTTATGCGGCCGCGGCGGGCCTGCCGGCACGGGTGGCGCTCCCCGCGGACACTCCGCGCACCGTCTTCGATCGCTGCCGTGAGTACGGCGCCGAGGTGCTCTCCGGCCCCGGGACGCTGGTCGAGGCGGCGAAGCTGCTGGCACAGGGTGCGGAACGCTACTGGACGGTCTCGACGCTGCGCGAGCCTTACCGGGTCGAGGGGAAGAAAACGATGGGTCTCGAGCTGGCCGAGCAGTTCGGCTGGGACCTGCCGGAGTGGATCGTCTATCCGCTGGGCGGAGGCACCGGGATCGTGGGGATGTACAAAGCGTTCGCGGAGCTGGAGCGGCTGGGTCTCATCGGTCCGAAGCGTCCGCGCTTCGTCATCGTCCAGGCCGCCGGCTGTGCGCCCATCGTGCGCGCCTGGCAGAACGGAGAGGAAGCGGCGGAGCCCTGGGAAGATCCTCAAACCCGGGTCTGGGGTCTGCGGGTGCCGCGAGCGCTCGGCGACTTCCTCGTCCTTCGGGCCGTGCGCGAGTCCGATGGACGGGCGATCGCGGTCGAGGAGTCGCGGCTGGACGAGATCGCGGCCCGATTCGCCAGCCGCGAAGGGCTCCGCGTCGGACCCGAAGGCGCCGCGGCGCTGGCCGCCGTCGAGGATCTGGCCGGCGATGGGGCCTTCTCTCCCGGCGAGCGGGTGGTGGTCTTCCAGACCGGCGATCCCGCCAACTATGTCTGAGGGCCTCCCGCGAGGAATCGAGGCTTTCCTCGGCCGGTTCGTGTCCGCCGGCGCCGCTTCGGCCGCCGTCGCCCTGAAGGGAACGGCCGAGGCCGTCGAATGGGAGGGATCGGCCGGCTGGCTGTGCGAAGGGCAGGCGGCGGAGGTCTCGACGCGTTTCGATCTCGCCTCGCTGACCAAGCCCTTCTTCGCCAGCCTTGCCCTGGTGCTCGACGCCGAAGGCGTACTGCCGCTCGGCGCGCGGATCGGCGAGGTCTGGCCCGAAGCGCACCGGGAGCTGGCGCGCCGGCCGCTCTCAGACCTCCTTCGCCACCGCTCGGGGCTCGCCGCCTGGACGCCTCTCTACCATCTCTGCCGATCCGCCGACGAAGCGTTCGCGCTGATCGCCCGCGGTGGCCGCGAAGGCGAGCTGCTGGGAGCCCGGGCGGGCACCTATAGCGATCTCGGCTATATGCTCTGGGGCGCCACGGCCGAGCGCTGGACCGGACTGCTCCTGGCCGAGCTGATCCGCTCGCGGGTCCTCGCTCCGCTCGGGCTCTCCTCGATCGCCGCTTCGCCGGGAGCACGGCCGGACCTGGCCGAGTCCCGCATGGGCACCGGCCAGGAAGTGAGGCTGGCGGCGAGGCAAGGCTTGGAGATTCCAGATCTGGGCCCTCCGCCGCGGGGCCAACCTCAGGACGGCAATGCCCGTTTCCTGGTAGTGCACGGAGCGGGCGGGGGCGTCTGCGGGCATGCCGGCCTCTTCGGCGGCGTCCGCGACCTGTGGCGGCTCGGCGCGGAATGGCTGGCGCCCGGCCGCATGTTGAAACCGGAGGGCGTGGCCGATGCCTTGCGAGGTGGAGGCCCGTTTGCCCTGGGCTGGCGGCGAAGAACGCTTCGTGGCAGCGCCGGGCGGGCGCTACCGCCCACCGCCTTCGGTCACACCGGTTTTGCTGGTAACAGTCTCTGGATCGACCCGGAACGGCGTCAGGTCTTCGTTCTGCTCGCTTCCCGTCTCGATCCCGCGACGGACATGAATCGCTGGCGCAGACGCTTCCACACCCTGGCGGCCGCGCCCGCTCGACAAACTTTGAAGCAGAGGGAGGCATCCGCCGATGGAAATTCGTGATCTGGTGCTGGTCGACGGGGTCCGGACCCCGATGGCCGAATACAACGGCTCGTTCGCCGATATTTCCGCGATCGATCTGGGGGCGCACGCGGCGCGCGCTCTCTTCGAGCGCGCGGGAATCGATCCCGCCGAGATCGACCATACCGTGGTGGGCAATGCCCTGCAGACGTCGCCGGACGCCATCTACGGCGCCCGCCACGTGGCGCTCAAGTCCGGAGTGCCGAAGGAGATCCCCGCGCTGACCGTCAACCGGCTCTGCGGCTCGGGGGTGCAGTCGGTGATCTCAGGCTCCCATCTGATCCTCGCGGGAGAGGCCACGACCTGCCTGGTGGGCGGCATGGAGAACATGTCGCAGGCGCCGCACGTCATCTGGGGAGCCCGGCGCGGTTTCAAGCTGGGGCAGGGCCAGCTTCAGGACCTCCTGATGGTCGCCCTGCTCGACAGCTACTGCGGCTGCTACATGGCGCAGACGAGCAACAACCTGGCCCGCGATTACGGTGTGAGCCGCGAGGAGCAGGACCAGTTCGCCATCCGTTCTCAGCAGCGCGCGGGCGAAGCCTGGAAGACCTGCAGGATGAGCGAGGAGGTGGTGCCTGTCGAGGTCGGCAAGGGCAAGAAGGCGAAGCTCGTCGACAAGGATGACCACATGCGGCCGGAGACCACCATGGAGGACCTGGCCGGCCTGCCGACGGCGTTCGACAAAGACGGTTTCGTCACCGCCGGCAACGCCTCCGGCATCGTGGACGGCGCGGCGATGATGATCCTCACCACCGCCGACCGCGCGAAGGAGCGCGGCTGGAAGCCACTCGGCCGCATTCTTTCCTGGTCCACGGTGGGCGTCGAGCCCTCGCGTATGGGAATCGGACCGGCGCCGGCCATCCGAGCGGCCCTCGATAGGGCGGGGTTGAAGCTTCAGGATCTCGATCTGCTCGAGATCAACGAGGCGTTCGCCGGCCAGATTCTGGCGGTCGTCAAGGAGCTGGACATCGACGTTGACAAGCTGAACGTCAACGGCGGCGCGATCGCGCTCGGCCATCCTCTGGGAGCTTCCGGCACCCGCCTGCTCATCACCCTGCTCAAAGAGCTGCGGCGGCGGGGCGGCGGTCGAGGCGTCGCTTCCGCCTGCATCGGCGGCGGCCAGGGAATCGCCATGGTGGTCGAGGCCGCCGCTTGATCGACCTCAACGGCCGCCGGGTCGTCGTCACCGGCGGCAGCCGCGGCATCGGCGCCGCATGCTGCCGTCTGTTCGCGAAGACCGGCGCGGCGGTGCTCGTCCAGTACCTGGCGAGCGACGAGCGGGCCGGCGCGGTTCTCGACGAGCTGCGCCGGCTCTCTGACGCTCCCCACGCCATCTTCCGTTGCGACGTGACCGATCTCGATCAGGTCGCCAGGCTGTTCGAGTCCGTCGAGGCCCGGTGGGGCGGGCTCGACTGCCTGGTCAACAACGCCGGCGTGTGGGTCCACGATCCGCTGGCCGACCTGCGGCCGGAGCGGCTGCAGGCGACCCTCGCCGTCAACGTCGTCGGCCCGTTCCTCTGTGCCCGGTACGCGATTCCCCTCCTCATGGGGTCGGCGGACGCTTCGATCGTGAACGTCAGCTCGACGGCCGGTCAGCGCGGCGAGGCCTTCTACAGCGCCTACGCCGCCAGTAAGGGCGCCCTGATCTCCGCCACCAAGTCGTGGTCGTGCGAGCTGGCGCCGGAGATACGCGTCAATGCCGTCGCGCCAGGCTGGGTGGAGACAGATATGACCGCGGAAGCCCTCTCCGGCGAACGCCGGGACGGGATCCTCTCTTCCATTCCTCTCCAGCGAATCGCCACGCCCGAGGACATCGCCGGACCGGTGCTCTTCCTCGCCTCGCTGCTCGCCCGTCACATCACCGGCGAGATCCTCAACGTGAACGGGGGAAGCGTGCTGGTCGGATGACGGTCAGGCTCTCCGGCCTTCTTTCTCCCAGAGATAGCCCAGGCACTTGTAGACCAGCTTCGCGGCAAGAAAGTCGCTGGCGGGATGGCCTCCGACGGGCGCCAGCTCGATCAGGTCCATGGCCACCACCGTTTTGGCCTGGAACAGGTGACGGAGGAGGCGAAGTGTAGGATACCAGTGGCCGCCGCCCGGCTCCGGTGTTCCGGTCGCGGGCACCAGCGACGGGTCGAAGTAGTCGATGTCGAACGTGAGATAGACCTTCTCCGGCAGCGCCGCGAGCATTCCGGCGAACAGCTCCTCCGCGCCTTCGAGCTGGTGACCCCAGATCACCGGCAGGCTCCGCTCCCGGATCAGGTGGGCCTCAGGGGTTGAAAGGGAGCGGATTCCAACCGCCAGCGACGGGATGCCCGCGTCGATGATCCTTTTCATGACACTGGCGTGGCTATAGGGAGTGCCCTCGAACTCCTCCCGCAGATCGCTGTGGGCGTCGAACTGCACGACTCCGATCCCGCCGTAGACCTCCCGGGCTGCCCGGACCGGCGCCTGGGTCAAGCTGTGCTCGCCGCCGAGGGCGACCAGGAACTTGCCCTTTTCCATGTGGCTCCTGGCCTCGGCCTGCAGCTCGGCGAAACCCTCCGCCATGTCGAACGCCTCGGGCAGGAAGGGGGGGAGTGTCGTGATTCCCTGGGTGTAGGGCTCGCCGTTCAGCTCCTCGTCATAGAGCTCCATCGCCTGCGAGGCCCGCAGGATCGCGGCCGGTCCGGCCATCGTCCCCTTGCCGTAGGAGGTCGTGCGCTCGAAGGGCACCGGCAGGATCGCGACGCGGCTCGTCTCATAGTCGCTGGCGTCGGGCTCCAGGAGGCCGAAGTTGTTGGGCAGGTAGGGCATGGGGAGCTTCCGGGAGCGGCGCCGTTGTAGCAGGATGCGTCTCGTGGTGTCAACGCGAAGGAGAGAACCATGGAGCCATTGGAGCTTTCCGAAGCGATCCGTGAGCGGGTGCGGTCGGCCGAGCGCCTCGTCGTCTTCTCCGGCGCCGGCGTGTCGCGCGAGAGCGGGCTCGATACCTTTCGCGGCGCCGGCGGCCTGTGGGAACGGATGCGCCCTGAGGAATTGGCGACTCCGGAGGCTTTCCGGGCCGATCCGGAGAAGGTCTGGCGCTGGTACGCCTGGCGTTATCGGCGGCTCGCGGAGGCCTCGCCCAACCCCGCCCATGACGCGATTGCAAGGTTGGAGACCATTTTTCCGTCTTCAGTAGTCGTGACACAGAACGTCGACGGTCTCCATCGCCGGGCGGGCAGCCGAAACCTCCTCGAGCTGCACGGCACGCTCTCACAAGCCTTCTGCGATCGGTGCGGGCGGCGCCGGGACATGGGCGAGGCGGTCGCCGAATCGCCAGACGAGCCTCCGGCGTGCGACTGCGGCGGAAGATTCCGTCCTGCGGTGGTCTGGTTCGGGGAGTTGCTGCCGCGGGAGGCGCTCGGCCAGGCTTCCGAAGCCGCGGCCTCCTGCGACCTGTTCCTCTCGGTGGGAACTTCCGCCACGGTGTATCCGGCGGCCGGCCTGATCGAGCTGGCGCATCGGGGCGGAGCCTGTCTGATCGAGGTCAATCCGGAGCCGACCCACTTACTCGGAGCTCATGGACCTGTGGCTCGCCGCGCCGGCCGGGGAGACTCTGCCAGTCCTGGTCGACGCAATGGAAAGGTGCCGATGACTGAATACCTGATTCGCGAGCTGCCGGAAGGTGAACGTCCACGGGAGCGTCTGCTCGAGCACGGCGGGCCTTCGCTCGCCGACTCGGAACTGCTGGCGGTGCTATTGCGTACCGGCCGGCGGGGTGTTTCCGCCCTCCAGATGGCCTTGGACCTGCTGCGCGAGAACGGCGGCCTCGCCGGGCTCCTCACGGCGACGCCTCACTCGCTCCGGCGTGCCGGCATCGGCCCGGCCAAGGCCGCGACGCTGCTGGCTGCCGTCGAGATGGGACGGCGTCTGGCCCGCGAGCAGCTCCTGGATCAGGAGCCGCTCTCCCGCCCGGTGGACGTGGCGCGTTATCTGGCACTGCGCTATCACACCTGCGATCAGGAAGTGATGGGAGCGCTCTTCCTCGACGTTCGCAATCACCTGCTCGGCGAAAGGGAGATCTTCCGAGGCACGACGAGCCGCATCTCGGTGGCGCCGCGGGAGATCCTGCGCGAATGCCTCCAGCGGGGAGCGGCCGCGGTGTACCTGTTCCATACCCATCCCAGCGGCGATCCCTCTCCCAGCGCCGAAGACCTGCTCTTCACGCGGCGTATGGCCGAGGCGGCGGAGATCGTCGGCCTGCGGCTGGCGGACCACGTCGTCCTCGGCAGCCGCGGACGCTGGGCCTCTCTCAAGGAACGAGCGAAAGGCGCATGGTAGCCTATGCCGCATGACGGTCTACCACCTGGACTGCAGCAGCGGCATCGCCGGCGACATGTTTCTCGGGTCCTGCCTGGACCTCGGTCTGCCGCTCGAGGTGCTCTCCGACGCGGTGGCTCGTCTCGGCTTGCCTGGTGTCTCCGTCGAGAGCCGCAAGGCGTCGCGGGGAGGGTTCGTGGGCACCCGGTTCCGAGTCCTGATGAACGGAGAGCCGCTCGAAGGCCCGGATCCGGAGGAGCGCGAGCACCGACATCATGACCATCACAGGCATCTCCATGATCACGGCCACTCCCACGATCACTCCCATGACCACGGCCACACGCAGGGACTCGCAGAGATCCGCCAGATGATCCAGGGGAGCGCGCTGACCGAGTCCGTGAAGGCCACGGCGCTGCGGCTCTTTCAGCGGCTTGGCGAGGCGGAAGCGAAGGCACACGGCATACCGATCGAGAGCGTCCACTTTCACGAGGTAGGTGCGGTCGACTCGATCGTCGATCTTGTGGGAGCCGCCGCGGCGGTCGAGCATCTGGCGCCCGAGCGGCTCACCTGCGGTCCGGTCAACGTCGGCGGTGGCCGAGCGAAAATGGCCCATGGCGACGTGCCGATCCCGGCTCCCGCCACGGCGGAGTTGCTGCGAGGCATTCCTATCCACGGTGGGCCGGGCGGGGAGCTGACCACTCCGACGGGCGCGGTGATCCTGGCAGAGCTGGTGAATGAGTTCGTGGACCTCCCGGCCATGGTGCTGGAGGGAACCGGCTACGGTCTGGGAAAGAAAGATCTGCCGCATCAGCCCAACGCCCTGCGGCTGCTGCGGGGGCGGGCCGGCGAAACGACAGCCGAAGTGATGGTCGTCGAATGCGAGGTCGATAATCTGCCCGGAGAGGGCTTCGGTTTCCTCATGGAGCGCCTGCTCGACTCCGGCGCCCTGGACGTCTACTTCACTCCTGTGCAGATGAAGAAGAGCCGGCCGGGCACGCTGGTGACCCTGCTGTGTCGCCGCCGGCAGCTCGCCGAGCTGTCCGGTATCCTGCTGGCCGAGTCCGGATCGCTCGGCTGCCGGTATAACGCGGCGGCCCGCTTCGAGGCGGAGAGGGAAATTCTGGAGGTTCCAACCGCGTTCGGAAACGTGCGGATCAAGCGCGCCCGCCTGGACGGCCGGCCGCTGGCGGCCGCGCCGGAATTCGACGATTGCCGGCGGCTGGCTCTCGCGAGCGGCGTACCTTGGCGGGACGTCTACCGCGCCGCCCTTGCCGCCGCGGGCGAGCACGGAATGTAGGGGTGGGGCTTGTTCCCATCCGGGCGGGGGCAAGCCCTGCTCTGCGTCTTTTTTGAATCTTCAACAACGATCTGGAGAATGCATTGAGCGAGATGGACAATGGCGCCCAGGGGACGCTCGAGCTGGGCATGGCCGGCAAGGGCTCCTTCCGTTGGGCAGTCGCCGATATCACCGACGTCATGGAAGAGGTGCGGGACCGGTTCGACCTCTGGCCGGTGCCCGCCGCGGCGCTCGGGCGCTGCCTGGCTGGAGCGGCCCTGCTGCAGCGACTTTCCACCAAGACCCCCAGCCGCCTGATGCTGGAGGTGCGAGGAAACGGTCCGCTGCTCCGCGTTCTGGCTGAGGCGGACGATAAAGGCAACCTGCGCGGCTTGGTGGGAGACGGCCGCATTCAGGTTCCCGACTGGCCGAACGGCAAGCTCGGCGTCGGCCGGGCGGTCGGCAAAGGCTACTTGCGGGTGCTTCGCGAGTACGAGAAAGGCAACAGCTACCAGAGCCAGGTCGAGCTGGTGAGCGGCGAGATCGGCGAGGACGTGGCCTTCTATCTCTCGCAGAGCGAGCAGACCCGGTCCGCCGTGCTGCTGGGCGTGCTCGGCAAGCCCAGCGGCGTCGCCGCGGCCGGCGGCATGGTGGTGGAGGTCCTGCCGGGAGCCGCTGAAGAGAGGGTGGCCCGGCTGGAGAACAACATCGCCGGCATCCGCGGCGTCAGCCACCTACTGGAGGAGGGGGGCGCCGCGAACGTGGTCGAGCAGGTCCTCGCCGGCCTGGATCGCGAGACCAAAGAGGTGCAGCCACTGCGCTACCGCTGCCGCTGCAGCCGGGAGCGTATCCTGCGGCAGCTCGTTCTGCTGTCGGCAGAAGACCGGGACTACGTGCGGCAGGAGCCGGTCATCAAGGTCGACTGTCACTTCTGCGGCGCCCATTACGAGTACACGCCGGAAGAGCTGGAACCCCCTTTGCTACAATCCCCCTCCCCATGAGCACCTTCTACCTCACCACCCCCATCTATTACGTGAATGCGCTGCCCCACATCGGGCACATCTTCACGACCACGGTAGCGGACACCCTGGCGCGCTATCTGCGGATGGCGGGGCGGGAGGTCTACTTCATCACCGGCACGGACGAGCACGGCCAGAACATCGAACGCGCGGCCCGCGCCGAAAGAATCGCGCCCATCGAGCTCGCAGACCGGGTGGTAGCAAAATATCGCGAGCTGCGCGACCGCCTGGAGTTCTCGTACGACGACTTCATCCGCACGACGGAGAAGCGGCACGAGCGGAGCGTGACGGAGATGGTCCGCCGCATCGAGGCGGCCGGAGATCTCTACACGGCCCAGCACGAGGGTTGGTACTGCTCGCCGTGCGAGACCTTCTACACCGAGAAGGAGCTGGGGCCGGGTAAAACCTGTCCGGTCCACGGCACGCCCGTCGAGTGGAAGTCCGAGGAGAACATCTTCTTCCGGCTTTCGAAGTACCAGCAGCCGCTCCTCGATTGGTACGCCCGGCATCCGGAGTTCGTGCGTCCGGAAACGCGCCGCAACGAGGTGCTCGCCTTCGTCGAGGCGGGGCTGCGCGACCTCTCGGTCTCCCGGGCCAGCCTGGAGTGGGGAATCCCGTTCCCCGGCCGGCCGGGCCAGACCGTCTACGT
This sequence comes from Thermoanaerobaculia bacterium, assembly GCA_036002325.1. GTDB lineage: Bacteria > Acidobacteriota > Thermoanaerobaculia > Multivoradales > UBA5704 > DATARR01. The sequence goes on from DASYTJ010000117.1 coordinate 43,086, forward strand.
GTGGCTCGACGCGTTGACCAACTACATCAGCGCCCTGGGGTTCGGAGCGGAAGACCGCGATCTCTACGAGAAATTCTGGGAGAACGGCGACGTCCGTTTCCATCTCATCGGCAAGGACATCCTGCGTCACCACGCCATCTACTGGCCGGCCTTCCTGATGTCGGCCGGGCTGCCCTTGCCGACCACGGTGTGGGCGCATGGGTGGTGGCATCGCGACGGCCGGAAGATCTCGAAATCCTCCGGCAACATCGTGCAACCGGACGAGCTCATCGACCGCTTCGGCAGCGACAACGTCCGCTATTTTCTGCTGCGCGAGATGGTCCTCGGCCAGGACGCCAGTTTCTCCGACGAAGCCTTCATCGACCGGTACAACAGCGATCTGGCGAACGACCTCGGCAACACCGTGAGCCGCGTAGTCACGCTGGCCCGCCGTGCCTTCGACGGCAAGACGCCGCCGGAGCCGTGCGATGACAACCCGCTGATCCCGGTTGCACGGCGGATGGCGGAGGACTATCGGAAAGCCATGGAAGACCTCGCCTTCAGCCGCGCTCTGGAGAGCCTCTGGCGGCTGCTGGCGGAGGCGAATCAGTACCTGGTGGTGCGGGAGCCATGGAAGCTGATCAAGAACGAAGGGGCCACGCCGCAGCTCTCCCGCATTCTGTGGAACGGCCTAGAGGCGGTGCGGATCGTGGCGACCGGCCTCCTGCCGTTCATGCCGAAGGTGGCGCCGCATGTGCTCGCCGCCGTCGGAACGGCAACGCCCCCCCGGACGTTCGACGCGATGGCTTGGGGCGGTACCCCCACCGGCGTCGAGCTGCCTGAGGCGGTGCCGCTCTTCCCGCGCATCGACAAGGAGGCTTACCTCGCCGAGGCGAAGGCCCCGGAGGAAGGAAAGAAGATGGAGACCGCCGCCGCGGAGAAGCCTCAGATCTCGATCGATCAGTTCCTCCAGGCCGAACTCAAGGTGGCCACGATCACCGCCGCCGAGCCGGTACCGAAATCCAACAAGCTGCTGAAGCTCAGCGTGGACGTCGGCGAGGGCTCGCCGCGCACCCTCGTCGCGGGTATCGCGCTCGCCTATCAGCCGGCGGAGCTGGTGGGAAGGCAGGTCGTGGTGGTGGCGAACCTTCAGCCCGCCAAGCTGATGGGCGTCGAGTCCCAGGGCATGGTGCTGGCCGCCTCGCTCGACGGCAAGCCGGTCCTGCTGCATCCGGGCGCACCGGTTCCCAACGGCACCCGCGTCAAGTGAGCGCGCCCGATCTCGCCGGTCCGATCGACTCGCACTGCCATCTCCAGAACCTGCCGCCGGAGGAGCGTGAACGCGCCCTCGACGCGGCGCGGGAGCGGGGCGTGCGGGGATTCCTCGTCCCCGCCATCCGGTTGGATCAGTCGGAGGACATCCTCGCCTTCTGCCACCGTCACCCGGACATCTGGTGCGCGCTGGGAGTCCATCCTCATGACGCGTCGTCCTGGCAGGAGGGCGACGGTGACCGCCTCCGCTCACTGCTCGCCGATCCCAAGGTGGTGGCGGTGGGGGAGTGCGGGCTCGACTTCTACTACGACCATTCACCGCGCGAAACGCAGTTTCGAGTCCTCCGCGAGCAGTGGGGCCTGGCAATCGAGCTGGGCCTGCCTGTCGTGGTCCACAACCGTGACAGCAACGAGGAGATGCTGGCGGTCGTCCGCGAAGAGTCCTTCCGAGATCTCAGAGCCGATTTCCACTCCTTCGCCGGCGGGCTTGCGATGGCCCGCGAGCTCATTGACCGCGGGTTCTATCTCGGCTTCTCCGGAATGATCACCTTTCCGAAGGCGGACAACGTTCGCGAGGTGATCCCGATCCTGCCGCCTGACCGCTCGCTGGTTGAGACGGATACGCCTTATCTCGCCCCTGTTCCTTACCGCGGGAAACCGAACCGGCCGGCCTTCGTCGTCGAGATCGCTCAGCGGCTGGCGCAGGAAACGGGGGAGTCGTTCGAGCAGACGTGCCGGCGGACGGAAAAGAATTTCTTCCGTTTGTTCGCCAAAGCCCGCTCGGGCCTCAACAACCACACAAGCGGTTGAAGCTCGAGCGTCTGTTCCTCTCCAGGCCTTACAGACAAATGCACTCGCAGGGCGAGTCGGCGGGACAAGGTAGATAACAAGGGTCGATGGTGGCATAGCAACTGTTACCAGGGAAGCACTGCGCCCTACAAGCTCTGAAGGCATCCAAGCAGGTGCCGCAGCTTGATGCTGCCACGGTTGGCGATCCCGCAAAAGAAGCAGTCAGTAACGCTAGACAGAAAACGAACTTGATTCTCATAGGCTCTCCCTTTCAGCAACTGAGGTCTCTAAAAAGGAGAGTGCCTGGACGGTAGCGAACCGGGAAGGATCAGACCGGATTCGGCACGTCGATGAACTCGACCTCGACGCCGAACCTCTCCTGTAAGTGCTCGCCCAGGGCGCGGATTCCTAACCGCTCTGTCGCGTAGTGTCCTGCGGCGAGGTAGTGAATTCTCGCCTCCCGCGCCACGTTCATCACCCACTCGCTCACCTCGCCTGTGATATAGGCGTCGAGGCCGTCACTGATGGCGGTGTAGACGTCGCTCTGCGCGCCGCCGCTGATGATCCCCAAAGTCGAAACCGGGTCCGGACCTTCCAGAAAGGTGAAAGGCTCCTGCTGATAAACCCGGCGGCAGCGCGCCACCAGCTCCGCGGCGGAGATCGGTTCGAGGAAGCGTCCCTTGAAGCCGATCGGCAAGCCGTCGTGGAGGCCGAACGGCTGGAGATCGAAGAGGCCAATCTCGCGGCCGGCAACGGCGTTGTTTCCGACTTCGGCATGACGGTCCAAAGGGAGATGGTAGGCAATCAGGCTCATCTCGCCGCGGATGAGCTCCGCCACCCGGCGATACTGAAAGCCCGTGAGCGTGCGCGGCATCCCTTCCCAGAACAGGCCATGGTGGACCAGAACTGCGTCAGCCCCGGCCTCTCGCGCCCTGACGAACAGCTCCTGGCAGGAGGAGACCCCGGTGACGAGCTTTCGGATCTCCGTCTTGCCTTCGACCTGCAGCCCGTTCGGGCCGTAATCGCGACCGCGAGAGTCGAGATACTGGTCGAGATAGGTGACAAGGGCTCCGCGATCGATGGTGGCCATGGCAGAGTGAAGTTTATCTCGCCCGCGACGGATGCAGCGGGAACTCCGTATGATGTTCGGCGTTCTACCTCGGCGGAGGGATAAAGATGCGCCGCAGACTGATCCTGACCGCCTTCACCGCCTTCGCCCTGGCAGTGCCTCTCTGGGCCGCGCCTCCGCAGGCCGCCGCGGTTCCCCAGCTCATCGATCTCCGCGTCAACCCGCTGATCGATCTTCACTACTGGGTCCGCAAGCTGGCCAGCCAGCAGGGCGAGCTGCCTGCCGTCGTCGGCTTGCCGGAGGCCGTAACGGCGGTCCGTCGAGGGGGCGCCGCGTTGGGGGATCTCGGGCTCTGGGGCGTCGTCGACGGCTCGTTCACGGAGGCGTCGACGGCGGCGGAGCTCGCCCGGGTGGCCACCGAAGTGCCCGAGTCCTTCACCACACGCGACGGGCGGTCGATCCCCGTGCGGCAGATTCTGACCGATCTCGCCGCCGCCTACGGTCGCTTGGAGAAGAGCTTCCTCGCTTCTGTGTGGCCCGGCCACCGCGAGATCGCGGAGCGTGCTGGTGCCGCCCTGCGCCAGCAATTGCTGCCGAAGGCTCCCGAGGTCTACGCCGACATCTCGCGCCACCTCGGAGTGCCGGTGCCCCCACAGCCCCTGCCGGTCTATCTCGTCGCCGCGGCCCCTTTCCCCGGCGCTTTCACCTATCGGAGCCAGGAGGGTCCGTTCAGCGTGGTCGCACTGGAGGGCGAGCCGGGCTCGGCATGGGTCGAGATCGTCATTCACGAGACGATTCACGCGCTGGATGTTCATGCGGGGGAGGGGAGCGTGCTGGCAGAGCTGCGGTCGCGGCTGGGGAAGGTCCCCGGCGCGTCGCCAAAGGAGGTGCACGACTTCGTGCACACCGTGATGTTTGCGCAGGCGGCAGGCACCGTCCGCCGCGTCCTCCAACCCAACCACAAGGATTACGGCGACGCAGCCGGCTATTACCTGAAAGTGCCCCGCGCGGCGGCTGTGGTGGTGCCGGCCTGGCGGGATTATCTGGAGGGCAAGCTCAACCGTGAGGCGGTGGTGGAGAAGATCGTGAAGGGGTTCGCCGAAGGCCTAGCAAAGGAAAAGGGCGGCTCGCAGGCCGCCCCGGTAAAACCTCCGGAAGGAAAGGACCGGAGTTAGCGTCCGCCGCTCCGGCCCCCGCGGTCGCCACCTCGGCCGCCGCGGAAGCCGCCTCGGCCGCCGCGGTCACCACCCCGGCCGCCCCGCCCGCCGCGTTCGCCGTTGCCCTCCCGCTCGCCGCCTCCTCCCGCCATCGCCATCTCCATCCCTTCGTACTGCGCGGGATCGTAGTCCGGCGACTCCATGATGACCGCCTTGCGCGAGAGCCGGATCTTCCCCTGCTCGTCGACGCTGATCACCTTGACGGCGACCTCGTCGCCCTCCTTGAGCACGTCCGTAACCTCGCGCACGCGGTACGGGGCGATCTCGCTGATGTGCAGCAGGCCGTCCGTGCCCGGCATGATCTCGACGAACGCACCGTAGGCTTCGACCCGCCGCACCTGGCCGGTGTAGACCTTGCCGACCTCCGGCACCTCGGTCAGATGCTCGATCATCTGGATCGCCATCCGGGCCGCACGCTCGTCCGGCGAGGCGATGACCACCTTGCCGTCGTCCCCGATCTCGATGTCGCAGCCGGTCTCCTCGGTGATCGAGCGGATCGTCTTGCCACCGGGTCCGATGATGTCGCGGATCTTCTCCTTGGGGATCTGCACGGTGTAGAGCCGCGGCGCGAACTTGGACATCTCCTCACGCGACTGGGGCAAGGCGCTCTGCATGATGTCCAGGATGTGCATGCGGCCGGCCCGCGCCTGGTCGAGTGCCACCTTCATGATCTCGCGGGTGACGCCGGTGATCTTGATGTCCATCTGGAGAGCGGTCACGCCCTCGCGGGTGCCGGCCACCTTGAAGTCCATGTCGCCGTAGTGGTCTTCCTGGCCGGCGATGTCGGACAGCACCGCGAAGCTGTTCTCTCCCTTGATGAGGCCCATGGCCACCCCCGCGACCGGGGCCAGCAGCGGCACGCCGGCGTCGAACATGGCGAGCGAGCCACCGCAGATCGAGGCCATCGACGAGGAACCGTTCGACTCCAGGATGTCGGAGACGACGCGGATCGTGTAAGGGAAATCGTCCTCGTGCGGCAGCACCGGCAGGAGGGCTCGCCGGGCCAGCACGCCGTGCCCGATCTCACGCCGTCCGGGGCTGCGCAGGAACTTGACCTCGCCGACGGAGAAGGGCGGGAAGTTGTAGTGCAGCATGAACTTCTGGACGCTCTCTCCCTCGTACTCCTCGATGATCTGGGCGTCCCGCTTGGTGCCGAGGGTTACCGAGACCAGGGCCTGCGTCTCGCCGCGGGTGAACAGCGCCGAGCCGTGGGTGCGGGGCAGCAGGCTCGGCTGGATCTCGATGGACCTGATCTCGTCCAGCCGCCGGTTGTCGAACCGGGTCCGCTCATCGAGCACCACCTCGCGGAGAATCTCCTCCTCGAGCCGGGTGATGATCTTCTTGACCTGGCCCTTCTTTCCGGCTTCGTCTTCCGGGATCTGCTCGACGTAGGGCTTGGTGACGGCGTTGACCGCCGCCTTGCGCTCGAACTTGCGCTTGGTGAAAAGCGCGGCCTTCAGACGCCCGTAGAGATCCCCCTTGACCTGCTCGTACAACGATTCGGGATAGATCTCGGGCGCATTCCAGACCGGCTTCTGGCGGTTGCCCTCGCGGAACAACTCGTGCTGCGCGCGGATGATCTTCTGGATCTCCAGATGGCCCCGCCAGATGCACTCCAGGAGCAGCTCCTCGGAGACCTGATTGGCCCCCGCCTCCACCATCACCACCGCATCCTCGGTGCCGACCACGACGAGATCGAGGTCCGACACGTCACGCAGGCTGTTGGCGGGGTTCATCACCACCTCGCCGTCGACCAGGCCCACCCGCACCGCGCCCACCGGGTGGTAGAACGGGATGTCGGAGAGGACCAGCGCCACGGAGGCGCCGTTGATGGCCAGGATGTCCGGGTCGTTCTCGCCGTCTGCCGAGAGGCAGAAGGAGATGATCTGGGTATCGGCGGTGTAGCCGTCGGGGAACAGGGGGCGCAGCGGGCGGTCGATCAGGCGGGAGGTGATGATCTCCTTCTCGGTGGGCCGGCCTTCGCGCTTGAAGAAGCCGCCCGGAATGCGTCCGGCGGCGTAGGTGTACTCGCGATAGTCGACGGTCAGCGGCAGGAAGTCCCGTTCGATGCCGCTCTTGACTTCCATACAGGCGGTCGCGAGAACGACCGTGTCGCCGTAGCGGATGGTGCAGGAGCCGTTGGCCTGCTTGGCCAGGTGACCTGACTCGATGATCATGGTCCCTGAGCCGATGGCAATCTCTTTGCGTTGCTTCATGGATTTTTTCTTTCTCTCTTGTTTTCTCTTGTCTCTCGTCTGCCTACGGGTACCGGACCGCGCGTCTGAGCATCGCCGCTTCCCGTGGGGCGGGGGGAGGCGAAGGGGGTCCGGGGATCTGAGGGCCCCGAGATCCGGCACTTTGGCCGGATCCCGGGACTGCTCCTGCCGATCGGTCGGTGGGGGGGCTACTTGCGGATCCCGAGGCGCTCGATGGTCGTGCGGTAGCGCTCGAGGTCCTTCCCCTTCAGATAGTCGAGCAGGCGGCGGCGGCGGCCCACCAGCTTCAAGAGGCCGCGGCGGCTGTGGTGATCCTTGGTGTGGGTCTTGAAATGCTCCGTCAGCTCGGTGATCCGGTGGGTCAGGATCGCTACCTGCACCTCCGGAGACCCGGTGTCGTGCTCGTGGACCCGGTAATCGCTGATGATTTTTTCTTTCACTTCACTGGTTTGCGCCAAAGCAAACTCCTCCTTACCTTTCTTTCCGCTGTGGATTGTAGCACAAGCGGCCTGCTTTGAGGGTGTTAGCGAAAAACCACCCGGGGCTGCACGATACCGACCCCGGCCGTGCCGATCCTCTCGACGACGGTGCCGACGGCGATGAACTCCCGCCGCCGGTTGACCAGCTTGACCCAATCCCCCTCCTCGCCCGCCAGCTCCCGGACGAGCACGGTCTGCCCGTGGCTGATCCGGTGCTCCTGCTGCGGATCGGCGGTGACCTCGCCGAAAGGGAGGGGGATGCTGTCGAACGGGACCCATGCAGGGCCCGCGGGCTCGCCCGCCGCGACCCGTTCTTCCAACCGGGAAAGCGGCAGGGCGTCTTCCACTCGAAAGGAGCCGATCCGCGTCCGGCGCAGCTCGGCTAGGTGACCGCCTACGCCCAGTGCAGCTCCGAGGTCGTGGGCCAAACCGCGGGCGTAGGTTCCGGACGAGCAGGCGAGGCGGAAACGCAGCCGTCCGTCCGTGATCTCGCCGACGGGAACGAACTCGTAGACGGATACGTCCTTGGGCTCGTCCGGCACCTCCTCGCCCCGGCGGGCCAGCTCGTAGAACTTGACCCCCTGCACCTTCTTGGCCGAGTAGGGAGGAGGCTGCTGCCGGATCTCGCCTTCGAACCGGCGCATCGCCTCGGCAACGGCCTGCGGGGTGAGCGCCGCGACGGCTCCGGCCGGCGCTTCCGCCACCACCCGCCCGGCGGCGTCGTAGGTGTCGGTCGAGATGCCGAAGCGGATAACCCCTTCGTAAACCTTGGGGGCGCGGATGAGGAAGCGAGTCAACCGGGTGGCCGTCCCCAGGGTCAGCAGCAGCAGCCCGGTGGCGTCGGGATCCAGCGTGCCGCAATGGCCGATCTTCTTCTGTTTGAGGACCCGGCGCACCCGCTGCACGGCGTCGTGCGAGGTGAAGCCCGGCTCCTTGTCGATCAACAACAGCCCGTCCTTCATCTCCTCCCCTCAGCCGAGCGCCGCCGCCAGCGCCGCCGCCACCTGTCCGCGGACCTCCTCGCCCTCTCCCTCCAGCGTGAAGCCGGCGGCGTTGCGGTGACCGCCGCCGCCGTGGTGGCGGGCGATCTTCTCGACGTCGACCTCGCCGCGGCTGCGCAGCGATACCTTGTGAGAGCCGTCCTCGCGCTCGCGGATCAGCGCCACGGCGTCGACGCCGGCGATGGAGCGCAGATGATCGATCAGCCCTTCGGAGTCGCCAGGGGCGGCCCCTACTTTCTCGAACATCGCTCGCGTCAGGCGGCCGGTGGCGACCCGCCCGCCCTCATGGAGCTGCAGGGTCTGGAGCATCTCTCCCAGGAGGCGAACCACCCCCAGCGGCTGGCTCTCGTAGAGCCACTGCGACACCTGCTCGGGGTGGGCGCCTTCCCGCACCAGCGCGGCGGCGGCTTCGAAAGCCGCCGGTGTTGCATTGGAGAAGCGGAAGCCGCCGGTGTCGGTGACCAAGGTCAGGTACAGGCAGCTCGCGACCTCCGGCTCCAGATTCACCTTGAGCCCTTGCGCCAGGCGGTACACCATCTCGCCCACGGCCGGCGCCGCGGAGTCGACCCAGTTCACCGCGCCGTAGCACTGGTTGCCGAGGTGGTGATCGATGTTGATCACCGGCGTCTCGGAGAGGTGGTTTTCGAGACCGGTGCGGTCGGGGCTCGGACACTCCAGGACGATGAAGGCGTCGAACCCGTCGGGGAAGCCGGCCGGCGGCGCCTCGCCGACGTGGATCCTGTCGCTGCCCGGCAGCGGCCGGTAGAGGGTCGGCGTCGCATCGCGGTTCCACACCACGGCCGCTTTGCCGAGGCCGCGCAGCAGGCGCGCGAGACCCAGCTCCGAACCGATCGCGTCGCCGTCCGGATTGACGTGGCTGGTCAGCAGGAAACGGTGGCCCTGCCGGATTCGCCGCAGCAGGTCCTCAGGAGCTTTCATCCCGCCCATGGAGGCTCTCCAGAAGGTCTGAGATCTGTTGACTGTGCTCGGCGCCGCGGTCCAGCTCGAAGACGAGCTCCGGGGTCGCCCGCAGCCGGAGCCGATGCGCCAGCTCCGTACGCAGGAATCCCCGCGCGTGGCGGAGCCCCTCGATCGTCTCCAGCCGCTGCTGGTCGTCGCCCAGGACTGAGATCTTCACCACGGCCCGGCGGAGATCCGGGGAGACGTCGACCTCGGTGACCGAAGCCAGCTTCACCCGCGGATCGTGCACCTCCCGCAGCAGCAGCGAGGAGAGCTCCGCCCGCAACAGGTCGGCTACGCGGTCGGTACGACGGCTCATGGCTCTCCCTCCAGCATCTGCGGCTCCCAGCGGGTCAGGTAGACCTCGGGCTCGTTCTCCACCAGGTTCCTGATCCCGTCCATCAGTTTTTCCATCTCGCTCTCCCCGCCGGCCGCCACTGCCGCCACCGCGATCTCCGCCCGCTGGTGCAGGTCGTGAAAGCCCGTCTCGGCCACCGAGATCCGGTACCGCTGATGCACCCGGTCGATCAACGACTTGACCACCCGCCGCTTGTCCTTGAGGCTGCGGCTCGCGGGGAGGTGCAGCTCGAAAACGGAGATTCCGACGATCATGGCTCAGTGTCGACAATTCCGACCGTCTTGCCCGCGCGACCTCACCCCCGATCCCTCTCCTGGAGGAGAGGGGAGAAAAAACTGTCAGCCGGATCTCATTAGCCCCTCTCCTTCAGGAGAGGGGTTGGGGTGAGGTCGCGCGGGCAAGACGGTCGATTACAGAACCGGCGCCACCTCTTCGCGGGTGAAGGCCTCGATGACGTCGCCCGGCTTGACGTCCTGGAACCGCTCGAGCCCGATGCCGCAGTCGAAGCCGGTCCGCACCTCGGAGACGTCGTCCTTGAAGCGCCGCAGCGAAGCGATCTTTCCCTCGTAGATCACGCGGTTGTCACGCAGCAGGCGAACCGACGCGCTGCGCGGGATCACCCCTTCGACCACGTGGCAGCCGGCGATCGTCCCCGCCTTCGGCACCTTGAAGGTGTCCCGGACCTCGGCGCGGCCGGAAGCGACCTCGCGGAAAGTGGGCTCGAGAAGGCCCGTCATCGCGTTGCGCAGCTCATCGATCAGCTCGTAGATCACGGTGTGGAGGCGGATCTCGACCCCCTCCTTCTCGGCGAGCTCGACAGCGCTGCGCTCCGGCCGGACGTTGAAGCCGATCACCACCGCCTTCGAGGCCGAGGCGAGCAGCACGTCATTGGTCGAGATGGCGCCGACGCCGGTGTGGAGCACCACCACTTTCACCTTGTCCGTACTGGCCTTGCCGAGCGCCTCGCGGAGGACCTCCACCGAACCCTGGACGTCCGCCTTGAGGATCACCGGCAGCTCCTTGACCTCGCCTTCCTGGATACGGTTGAAGAGCTGGTCGAGCGACATCCGGGCCTGGGTGGGAGCGAGGCCGCGACGCCGTTGCTCTTGGGCCCGGAACTCGGCGATGCCGCGCGCCTTCGACTCGTCCTCCACCACCTGCAGAAGATCGCCGGCGTCCGGCAGGTCGTTGAAGCCGGTGACCTCGGCCGGGGTCGAGGGGCCCGCCGCCTGCGCCCGCCGGCCGACGTCGTCGCTCATCGAGCGGACGCGGCCCCAGGTGGCGCCGGAGACGAACACGTCGCCGACCCGCAAGGTGCCGTTCTGCACCAGCACCGTGGCGACGATGCCGCGGCCGACCTCCTTGCGCGCCTCGAGGACGGCACCCTGGGCGGCGATATCCGGATTGGCCTTGAGCTCCAGGATGTCCGCCGTCAGCAGGATCATCTCCAGCAGGTCGGAGATGCCCTGCCGCTTGAGGGCCGAGATCGGCACCATCACCGTGTCCCCGCCCCAGTCCTCGGGCACCAGTCCGCGGTCGGCGAGCTCCTTCTTCACCCGGTCGAGGTTGGCGTTCGGCTTGTCGATCTTGTTGATCGCCACCACGAGCGGCACCTTGGCGGCGCGGGCGTGGTCGATGGCCTCGATGGTCTGCGGCATGACGCCGTCGTCGGCCGCCACGACCAGCACGACGATGTCGGTGATCCTGGCGCCGCGGGCGCGCATCATGGTGAACGCCTCGTGGCCGGGCGTGTCGACGAAGACGATCTGCCGGTCCTTGACCTCGACGTGGTAGGCGCCGATGTGTTGAGTGATGCCGCCGAACTCGGCCTCGGTCAGCTTCGAGGAGCGGATGGCGTCGAGCAGCGACGTCTTGCCGTGGTCGACGTGACCCATGATGGTCACCACCGGCGCCCGCCCCGTCTTCGCCTCCGGCTGGTCGGTGCCGACCGACTGCTCCTGGCGGAGCTGAACCTCCTCCTCGAACGAGACCACCATGGCCTCGACGCCGAGATCCCTCGCCAGCTCCTGCGCCAGCTCGGAGTCCAGCACCTGGTTGATGTTGGCCATGATGCCGCGCTTGAAGAGGGCGTTGATCAGGTCGCGCACCCTTACTCCCAGCTTCTCGGCGAACTCGCGCAGGGTCATGCCCTCGCTGATCATCACCGGACCCTGCGGCTTCTCCTTCTTGAAGCTGAGGATCTTGCCGCCCTCCTTCTCCTCGTCCTCCTTGCGCTGAGCCCGCCGGCGGCGGCGGCCGCTGACCGGGCCGGCGGCGGCCTCCTCCTCGCCCTCCAGATCCTCGAGAGTCCCCTTGAAGCCGGTCAGATCCTCTTCCCGCACGCCGGTCTTCTTGGCTCCCTTGCCCTTCTTCTTCTTGTCGCGCTCGATCTGCTCTTGGAGCCGCTCGGCGGCGCGCCGCTTCTGCTCCTCGGTGGCCAAGCCGGTCGGCGCGGCGGCGGGCGGGACCGGACGCGTCGGACCCGGACGGCGATCCGCCGGGGCAGGCGCCGGCCGGCCGGCGGCCGGAGCGGGACGAAGCGACGGGGGCGCGGGACGGGACGGCGGCGTAGGCGCTTCGCGCCTCACCGGAATCTCGGCGGTGCGGGCCGGCGGGGCCTCCACCGGCAGCGCGGCGCCGGTGCCGGCCACCGCTTCGCGGCGTGGCGGCTCGGCGGGCTGCGGCATCGCCTCGGCCATCACCGGCGGCGGTGCGGTCACCGGCGCGGGCCGCTCCGATACCGGCATGGTCTGGATGCGCGGCTCCACCTTCTGGATCAGCGTCCGCGGGCGCTGCGGGCGCAACGGATTGGCGGCCGGGCGGCGGGCCACGGTCGGCGGCGCGGTCGGCGTCCGCCGGCGGGCGACCTCGGGCGGCGTCTGCTCGTCCCGCAGGATGACCTCCCGCGGGTGGGGGAGCTTCTTGCCCTGGAGGATCGCCTGAATGATGTCGGTGTCGATGTGCGCGTCATCCCCCTCGACGCGCACGCCGATGGACTTCAGCTTGAAGACGAGGTCCTGGTTGGAGATCCCCATCATCTTCGCGAGGTCCTGAACTCGAAGCTTTCCCATATCGTCTCGTGACTCCTGTTTATCCGCTACGCCGCCCAGGGGCGCAGCATGCCGCGCCCTTTACAAAAACCTAGGATTCCGACTCGTCCGAACGGAGCCCGGCCTCCTCGGCCGCTCCTTCGCCCTCCTCCTCGCCGCTGCGCGCCGCCGCGCTCGCGCGCTGCTGCTCGCTCTCGGCGAAGGCGCGGCTCAGGGCCGCCATGAAGTCCTCGTCGCCCATGGAGCTCGCCGGTGCTTCGGCGGCCGGTTGGAACGGACCGAGGTCCAGCTCCGCGAGCTGCTTCTCCCGCTGCTCGCGGGCCCAGTTCACCAGACCCTCGGCCTGAGCGTGGTCGAAGTCCTCGAAACCGAGGTCGAGCAGCGTCCCCGGCTCGACCTCCGACAGCGCTTCGAGGCTGCCGAAGCCCGCTTCCTTGAGCCGCTCGGCAAGGTCCGCGCCGATGCCGGGAGCGGCGGTGACGTCCATCTCCTCCGCGGGCGCCGCTGCGGCAGGCCGGGTCATCGCCGTCTCCAGCATGCGGGCGAGGGCGCCGGCCACCTCGTCCTTGACGTCGCTCTCGCTCTTGATGTCGATGCGGCTGCCGATCAGCTCCGAGGCCAGGCGGACGTTCTGGCCCCGCTTGCCGATGGCCAGCGAGAGCTGCTCGTCCTCGACGATCACGTCGAGGTGCGGCACCTCGCCCTGGTGGGTCACCGACACGCGGGTGATCTTGGCCGGCGCCAGCGCGCTCTGGGCGAAGGTCACCAGATCGTCGCTGTACTCGATGATGTCGATCTTCTCGCCCCGCAGCTCGCGGATGATCGACTGCACGCGCGACCCCTTCATGCCGACGCAGGCGCCGACCGGATCGACGTCGCGCTCGCGGCTGTAGACCGCCACCTTGGCCCGCTCGCCGGGGGCGCGCACGGCGTTCTTGATCACCACCGTGCCGTCGTAGATCTCCGGCACCTCGGTCTCGAACAGCTTGACCAGCAGCCGCGGATCGGTGCGCGAGAGCACGATCTGCGGACCCTTCGGCTGCTTGTGGACTTCGACGATGACGGCGCGGATGCGCTCGCCCTGGCTGTAGCGCTCGTGGCGGGCCTGCTCCGAACGGGGAACGACCGCCTCGGTGCGTCCCAGGTCGACGATGATGTCGCCGCGCTCGAAGCGCTTGACGGTGCCGTTGAGCACCTCGCCGACCCGGTCGATGTACTCGTTGTAGATGTTCTCGCGCTCGGCCTCACGCACCCGTTGGTAGAGCACCTGCTTGGCGTTCTGGGCGGCGATGCGGCCCAGGCCGTCGGTGGAGATCGGCAGGTGAACCTCGTCGCCCACCTCGGCGTTCGGCTTGTGGTCCTGCGCCTCCTCGACCGTCCACTCGGCGAGCGGGTCCTCCACCGTTTCGACCACCTTCTTGACGATGAACGCGTCGAACCGGCCGGTCTCGCGGTCCAGATGCGCCCGCACCGGCTCCTTGATCCGGTGCTGCTTCTTGGCCGCCGACGCCATCGCGTCCTCCAGGGCGGCAATCCACCGCTCGAGGTCGATGTCCTTCTCCCGCGCCACCTGGCGCAGGATCTCGTTCAAGTTCACTTCCGCAGTCTGTGCCTGAGGCATGTTTGTCTTCCTATCGTTGCAGCGCTACAGCTCGATCTCCAATCGAGCCGTCTTCACGTTCTTGAGGGGGACTCCCCAAGGCTCGCCGGAGCCGTCCTCCAGCATCACCTCGGCGTCCCCCTGCTCCGGCTGGTGCAACCCCTTGAGGTGCGCCACCACGGTCTTCTTCTTCCCCGTCCCCGGGTCCTCGAAGGTCACCCGCGCGAGCCGGCCGGCGAAACGGTCGTAGTCGGCCGGCTTGTAGAGCTGCCGGTCGAGCCCGGGAGAGGAGACCTCCAGCACGTACCGGCTGGAGCCGAAGTCGAGCACGTCGAGGAGGGCCGAGAGCTGGCGCGAGACGTGCTCGCAGTCGGCCAGCGTGACCCCTTCCGGCTTGTCGATGAACACCCGCAGGGTCCCCCCTTTGAGCTCCGCGTGCACCAGCTCGCAGCCGGCCGCCACGGCGATCTGCTCGACCTCGGGCGTGAGCTCCTCGATACGGCTGGGGGTCGCTGGCATCGTGCCGGTTCCGTGCTCCTCTCTCGTCGTGGTCAGTCGCCGCTTCGCCCAACAAAAAAAGTGGGCCTGGGCCCACTTCTTGTTCCGACCGTCCCCGGTCAGGGCAAGCTGGCTCGCCCCATTATAGGTAAAAGGATGGGTCCATTCAAGAGGAGACGGAAAAATCCTGAAACCGGCTTCAGATCGTTCCCCAGCCGGTCAGCGAGGCGAGTGGCGGTGGGCCGCTCAGGAGAAAGAACACGGTGGGGAGGAGGAATCTTCCCGGTGTGGTCACGCGGGTGAGGTCCGACACGTGTGCATAGTGCGCTCACCTGCCGCGATATCGGCTCATGGCTGGCGAAGTCTTCGCAGTTCGCGGCAACGGAGCCGATGTCGCGGCGAAATGAGCTCGTTTGCCGCAACTCGAGCTGGAGCCGCGACGAGGAGATGTAGCCGCAGGATCCCGCAATTTAGCCGCAAAACCTCCTTGTTCACCGCAACTTCCCTCCGTTTGCCGTAAAACGGGCTTGTTGGTCGCGAAGTCTCCGTGGCGAAGTGAGCCCGTGTTGCGGCCTGGCGGCTCGTCTGCCGCGACTCGAGCCGGCGCCGCAGTTGGCGAGGAGAAGTTGCCGCAAAGCCGGCTCGCTGACGGCCGAGGCCGTGCAAATCTCGGCTGAGCGATGCGAGCACCTGAGTTTTAGAAGCAGCACTCGGTGTCGTAGTAGTAACAGGTCGGGGGCCCCTCAGGCGTTCCCCAGCAGGTGGTGGGGTGGAGAGGACAGTCCGGCACAATGCAGCTCGCGCCGTTCTGGTAAGTGCAATAACTGACGTCGTACGCGGGGCAGGCTTGTGCAGGGTGCGGGGGAGTCAAGGCCAGAAGGGCGGAGCAAGCCGCCAAGAAGAGCAGGAGAGCGCGGATCCGGGAGATGGATTCATGGTGTTCCTTCCTCCTTTATCAATCTGTGTAAGATGCAAGAGACGGGCCGTGCCACCTCGGCGGAACGATCTCGCGGGGACCCGAGGCGGCGCGCCAATTTGGCGCAATCGGCTCGCGACGGACCCGAGCCCTCCTCGGGAACTTGCCTGGCAAGAGAGTTGCTTTCGGAGGATGAGCGAGAAGTTAGGAAAGGAGACTGGAAGCGCCCATGAGCACCCTATCCAAGAGAAACCTGGCGACGATTCTGCTGGTGGTGGGAGCGGTGGTCTTCGGCATGGTCCTCGCCGGAGGTTTGCAGTTGACCGTCCCTGGATCGGCCGACCAGGATTCGGCCACCCTCTCCGCGACCCGTCTGGCCTCGCTGCACGGCACGTCGCTGCCGAGCTTCGCGGACCTCGCCGAGGCCGTGGATCCGGCCGTCGTCTCCATCCAGGCGGCGACGATCGAGAAGACCCCCGCGGGGCGCCGCGGCAACGGCATCGATCCGTTCGAGTTCTTCTTCGGCCCGCGCAACCGCCGGCCGCAACAGCCGAACGGCGAAGACAACGAGCAGCAGCCGGATGAGTTCCGCTCCGACGCGGGCGGCAGCGGCTTCGTCATCGGTCCGGACGGCCTGGTGGTGACCAACTACCACGTGATTGAGGGAGCGACCTCGGTGAAGGTCCATCTCGGCGACCGGGATTACTCGGCGCAGATCAAGGGAACGGACAAGGCCACCGACATCGCCCTGCTCAAGATCGACGCCGGCCATCCGCTGCGCTACCTCGAGTTGGGGGACAGCGACGCCCTGCGGGTCGGCGACTGGGTAATGGTGATCGGCAATCCGCTCAATCTGGACAAGACGGTGACGACCGGTGTGGTCTCGGCCAAGGGGCGCTCGTTGGGCATCAGCGACGCGTCGTTCGAGAACTTCATCCAGACCGACGCGGCCATCAACTTCGGCAACTCCGGCGGCCCTCTCATCGACATGAAGGGCCAGGTGGTGGCGATCGCCACCGCTATCAACTGGGGAGCCGAGAACATCGGCTTCGCGGTGCCGGTCAACACGCTGAAAGAGATCCTGCCGCAGCTCCGCGACAAGGGGAAGGTCAGCCGCGGCTATCTCGGCATCGGCATCCGCAACCTCGACTACACGCAGGCGCAGGCCTGGGGGCTGCCGAGCACCGACGGTGCGCTGGTGCAGTCCGTCGAGGACAACACGCCGGCCGAAGAGGCGGGCATCCAGCACGGCGACGTGATCCTCTCGGTCGACGGGCGGAAGATCAAGACCACCCGCGACCTGATCGGCTACGTCTCGTCGCAGGGCCCCAGCGCCACGGTGAGGCTCGACGTCTGGCGCGACGGCAAGACGATCCAGAAGCAGGTCAAGCTGCGCGAGCGCCCGGGCCAGGGTGAGGAAGAGGCGTCCAACGCCAAGCCCGAGGGTGGCGGCGGCATCGAGTGGCTGGGCATCGAGTACCAGGACCTCACCAGCAGCCTGCGCGAGGCCCACGGCATCCCGGGCAGCGTCAGCGGCGTGCTGGTGACCAGCGTGGCGCCGACCAGCCCGCTCTACGAGCAGCTCGTGCGGCCGGGGGTCATCATCAGCGAGGTCAACGGCCGCTCCGTCCAGGGCGTCGGCGACTTCGAGCAGGCGATCAAGAGTGCAAAGTCGGGTTCCTATCTGCGCCTGTACGCGCAGCAGATCGGCCAGCGCGGCGACCCAACGCCGTTCTTCGCCGTGGTGCAGGTGCCGTAGGGATCCGTTGACCGATATTCGGTCCACCGACCGACAGACAATCTGGTGGTTGCAGGCCGGCCCGCGAGGGCCGGCCTCTTTCTTTGTTAGACTGTGGTGAATCATGCCGAGACCAGGTGACAGTTATCGCGCCTCCGTCCTGGTGGTGGACGACGAGGCCGCGATCCGCGACAGCCTTCACATGATCCTCGAGTACGAGGGTTACCGGGTGGATGAGGCGGGGAGCGGCTCGCAGGCGCTCTCCAAGGTGGCCGAGCGCGCCCCCGACGCCATTCTGCTGGACATCAAGATGCCGGAGATGGACGGCCTCGAGCTGCTCAAGGCCCTGCGCGAGCGCGGCTACGAGATGCCGGTGCTGATGATCAGCGGCCACGCCGACGTGCAGACCGCCGTCGAGGCCACCCGCCGCGGCGCCTTCGACTTCTTCGAGAAGCCGCTGCAGCGCGAGCGCGTGCTGCTTTCCCTGCGCAACGCCGTCGAAGCCTACCGCCTGCAGTCCGAGAACCGCACCCTGCGCACCGAGCCCGAGCAGCTCATCGGCGCGGCGCCGGCCATGCGGCGGCTGCGGGAGACGATCGAGAGGGCCGCTCCGACGCCGGCCACGGTGCTGATCACCGGCGAGAGCGGCACCGGCAAGGAGCTGGCAGCGCGCGCCCTCCATCGCATGTCGCCCCGCCGCGAGCGGCCCATCGTGCAGGTCAACTGCGCCGCCATCCCGGAGGACCTCATCGAGTCCGAGCTGTTCGGCCACGAGAAGGGGAGCTTCACCGGCGCGGTGCGCCGGCAGACGGGCAAGTTCGTCACCGCCGACGGCGGCACCATCTTCCTCGACGAGGTGGGGGACATGTCCGCCCGCACGCAGGCAAAGGTCTTGCGTGTGCTACAGAACGGGGAGGTGGAGCCGGTGGGAGCGGAGCGCACCATCCAGGTCGACGTGAGAGTGGTGGCGGCGACCAATCGCAACCTGGAGGACGAGATCGCGGCGGGACGTTTCCGCGAGGACCTGTACTACCGTCTGAACGTCATCCCGGTGCGCACCCCCGCCCTGCGCGAGCATCTGGAGGACCTTCCCCTGCTGGTCGAGCACTTCGTGCGCCGCTACGCCGACCAGAACAACTACAAGGCCAAGGAGTTCAGCCCCGAGGCGGTGGCGCATCTGAAGGCGCTCCCCTGGCGGGGAAACGTCCGCGAGCTCAAGAACCTCGTCGAGCGCCTGCTCATCCTCTCGCACGGCGACGTGGTCACCCGCGAGGACGTGATCGCGGCCACCGGCGGCGCCCGGCCGGAGCTATCCACCTCGCTGCTCGCCGTCGGCACGCTGCGCGAGTTCCGCGACCTCTCCGAGCGCATGTTTCTCCTCCACAAGCTGGAAGAGAACAACTGGAACGTCACCCAGACGGCCCAGGCGATCGATACCCCCCGCAGCAACCTCTACAAGAAGCTGGACCAGTATGAAATTCACCGCGAGGAGCCGAGCCGTGAGTCTTGACCGACGCATCCTGATGCAGATGCTCGAAGAGAGCGGCGCCCTGCGCCGCGGCCACTTCCTGCTCTCCTCGGGGCTGCACTCCGAGGCCTACGTGCAGTGCGCCCTGCTGCTGGAGGACCCGGTCCGCGCCCGCCGGGTGGGGCAGGAGCTCGCCGAGCTGCTGCGCCCGTTCCACCCCGACTCGGTGCTGTCGCCCGCTCTCGGCGGCGTCATCATCGGCCACGAGGTGGCGGCGGGGTTGGGCGTGCCTTTCCGCTTCACCGAGCGCAAAGGCGAGGAGATGGGGCTGCGCCGCGGCTTCACACTGCGCCAGGGAGAGCGGGTGGTCGTCGTCGAGGACGTCGTGACCACCGGCCGCTCGACGCTGGAAACGGCGGCCCTGGCCACGGCCCGCGGCGCCCGCGTCGTCGCCGTCGGCGCCATCATCGACCGCACCGCCGGCCGCGACCCGTTCGACGTGCCGTTCCGCGCCCTGCTGCAGCTCGACCTGCCGTCCTACGCGCCGGCCGAGTGCCCCGCCTGCCGCACCGGCGCCCTGCCGGCGGAGAAGCCGGGGAGCCGGCCGCAGGCGGCCGGCGCGCAACAGACGGAAGAGGCGGAGAAGCGGGCGACGTAAACATTACAGCAGCTCCAGATCTCCTGCCGCCGCTGGCTCACGGCATAGGCGATCACGCCGTACATGCCGATGGCCGCCATCACCAGCGCGACCACGGCGAAGCCCCCCAGCAGGCATGTAGAAGCGGGGCTGGGCAACCGACCGTCCACCTCGCGCACCCGCTGCCGAGCGACGGCCGCGACGGCGCCCAGATCGGCCGTGGAGCGGATGACCACGGTGAGAAATCCCAGCGGCTCCTGGTCGAAGGCAGGAAGAGCTGCGGCTCGGCCTCCCGGTCCAGGGTGGATTGCTTGAAGTCGCCGATGATTCCCACGACCTCGCCGCCCCTCGTGTCGCCGTCGCTCGACCAGCCCAGGGTGATCTTCTTGCCGATCGGGTCCTCGTTCGGAAAGAACTTGCGCGCCGCCGCCTGGGTGAGAATGGCGACCTTGTCGAGCCCTGCCGGTCTTGCGCCGTAAACAGCCGGCCGAGGGGAAGAACCTGGGTCGCACAGGGCCGCCAGCTACGGCGTAGAATCCGGTCGTCATTCCGAAAGGGGGCATCCCATGACGCGACGCGAATTCCTGGGGGCTGTGGGCAAGCCGGCGGCGCTGGGGGTGGTGGCGGCGCTCGATCCGCTCGGCGTGCGGCAGGCGCTGGCGAAGGCGGCGGCATATGTGGGCTCGGCGGAGGAGGCGGCGGCCGACGAGTCTTTCTGGTTCGACATCCAGCAGGCGTTCACCCTCGATCGCAGCGTCATCAACCTCAACAACGGCGGAGTGAGCCCGTCGCCGGCGGTGGTGCAGGCGGCGCAGAAGCGCCACCTCGACTACTCGAACTCGACGCCTCCGCCGGTGGCCCTCTGGCAGGTGCTCGAGCCGCAGCGCGAGACGGTGCGCCAGCGGCTGGCCCGGACGTTCGGCGCAAGCGCCGAGGAGGTCGCCCTGGTGCGCAACGCCTCCGAGGGCCTCCAGATCTGCCAGTTCGGCTTCGACCTGCAGCGCGGCGACGAGGTGCTCACCACCAACCAGGATTACCCGCGGATGATCGCCACCTTCGAGCAGCGGGCCCGCCGCGAAGGCATTGTCCTCAAGCGCTTCTCCATCCCGGTACCGGCCGAGGACGATGACGAGATCGTGGAACTCTTCCGGCGCAACCTCACGCCGCAAACGAAGCTCATCCTGATGTGCCACGTCATCAACCTGACGGGGCAGATCCTGCCGGTGAAGAGGGTGGTCGAGCTGGGTCGCGAGCGGGGCATCCCGGTGATCGTCGACGGCGCCCACTCCTTCGCGCACTTCGACTTCACCCATGCGGACCTCGGTTGCGATTACTTTGCGACGAGCCTGCACAAGTGGCTGTTCGCCCCTCACGGCACCGGCATGCTCTACGTCAAGCGCGAGAAGATCCGCGACCTGTGGCCGCTGATGGCGGCGCCGGAGACGCTGGCCGGGGACATCCGCAAGTTCGAGGAGATCGGCACCCACCCCTCGGCGCAGAACCTGGCGATCGCCGAGGCACTGACCTTCCATGACGGGATTGGTGTCAAGCGCAAGGCGGCCCGCCTGCGTTATCTCACCGCGCGCTGGGCCCTCCGTCTCACGAAGCACGACCGGGTACGCCTGCACACCAGCCTGAAGCCCGGCAGATCTTGCGGCATCGCCAACGTCGAAATCGTGGGCGTCGATCCCGGCCGGTTGGCGGATCATCTGTGGACGCGGCAGCGCATCCTCGCCACGCCGATCGTGCACGCCGAGTTCCGGGGGCTGCGGGTGACCCCCAGCGTGTACACGACGCTCGAGGAGATCGACCACTTCAGCGAGGTGATGGAGGAGATCGCGGAGAAGGGGGTACCGGCATGAGCTGACCCCTTCAGAAAGTATCCAAGCCGAGGACTTGAAGCAATGCCGCTCGGACCTCCTCCCAGCGTGGCGGTCATCTCGTTGAGGCACCCGCCATTCCAGGGTGCTTCTCCGATGGTCATACCATGGAAGAGGCTCGGGGGACGGGTCCGTGATGCGATTTTGAACTTCCTAGAGTATCTGAAGGAGGCTGAATGAGGCCTTTAGTGCTTCTAGCCCTGCCTGTCCTCATCGGCTGCGCCAGCGAAACGTCCAGAAGCTTCTCCGGGGAGCGCCGGGCCATCTCCACCGACCGGGCACCGGCGGCCCTCGCCTCGTACTCGCAAGCGATTCAAGTAGGGAAGACCCTCTATCTCTCCGGACAGGTCGGGCTCGACCCGGCGACCGGACAGCTCGCTCCGGGCGGCGTTCGGGCCGAGGCGCGGCGGGCGCTCGACAACTGCAAGGCGATTCTGGAGGCGGCGGGCTTCACCCTGGCGGACGTCGTCCAGGTGCAGGTCTTTCTCGCCGACGTCAACGACTACGCCGCCTTCAACGAGGTCTACGCCGGCTACTTCCCGGCGCCCGCTCCGGCCCGCGCCGCCGTGGCCGTGGCGGCGCTGCCCCGCGGCGCACGCGTCGAGGTGCTGATGACGGCGGTGCGGCGGTAGCTCGATCAGGCCGAAGGCGGCAGCCGGCCACCCTCGTGGTCGACGGGCTCGGTGCCATGCTCGCGCAGGTAGAGGTCGACAACCTCTTTCGAGTCGCCATTGGCCCGGATGCGGCCGTCGTCGAGCCAGATGCAGCGGCTGCAGTTCGTGAGAATCGCGTGCGGGGTATGGGAGACGAGGAGCACGGTCGTGCCCTCGTCGTGAAATCGCCGCAGGCGCTTCTCGCACTTCTCGGTGAAGGTCAAGTCGCCCACCGCCAGCACTTCGTCGAGGATCAGGATGTCGGGCATCCATGCGGTAGCGACGGCGAAGCCGAGGCGGGCCTGCATGCCGGAGGAGTAGTTGCGGAGCGGAGAGCGGATGAAGTCCCCAAGGCCGCTGAAGTCGACGATTTCGTCCACCTTCTCCGCGACCTCGCGCTTCGTATGGCCGAGCATGAGGCCGTTCAGGTAGAGGTTCTCCAGGCCGGTCAGCTCGAAGTCAAAGCCCGCGCCGATCTCCAAAATGGGGGAGATCGTGCCGTTGACGATCGCGCTTCCCCGGCTCGGCTTGAGCACGCGCGAGATCACTTTCAGCAGCGTGCTCTTGCCGGCGCCGTTGCGGCCGATGATGCCGAGCGACTCGCCCCGCCGCACGGTCAGATCGATGTCGCGCAGAGCCCACAGCTTCTCGTAGGAGAGCGCGCCTCGCATGAAGTGGATCGCGTACTCCTTGAGCGAGGGAATCCGCTGCTTGGCGAGGCGATAGCAGAGGGAAACCCCCTCCAGGCGAATGCTGAGGTCGTCCATCAGATGTAGAACGGAATGCGGTCGCTGCTGCGGCGGAAGGCCAAAGCGCCGACGATCAGGGCCACCAAGGCGATGCCCACGCAGACCGACAGATGGCTCAGCGGCGGGATTTTCCCGTAATAGATCGGATCGCGGAAGACTTCCAGGATGGACCGCACGGGATTGAAGCGCACGAGAGGGAAGTAGCGCGTGTCCTTGAGGATCTCCTTGGGGTAGAAGATGGGCGTCAGGTACATGAGGATGGAGAGCAGGACGCCGACCATTTCCACGACGTCGCTGAAGAGCACCGCCAGCGGAGAGAGCAGCAGCCCGGCCCCCAAGGTAAAGATCGCCGCCAGCAGGATCGCCACCGGCAGGAACAACAGGGCGGGCTTCAGGGGGTGATGCGTCACCACCAGGATCAGCAGCAGCGGCACGATGGCGAGACAGAGGTTGATGACGCCGGAGATGACGGTGCTGAGCGGGAAGACCTCGCGGGGGATCGGCAGCTTCCGGAGGAGGTGCGCGTTGCCCTTGAGGCTGTTCATCGAGGCCAGGATGCTCTGGCTGAAGAAGTTCCAGAACAGGATCCCCGCCATGGCATAGACGGGATAGTTGGCCACTTTGAACCGGAACAGGGCGCTGAAGACCACCTGCAGCACGAGCATCATCAGCAGCGGCTGCAGCATCGTCCAGGTGAAGCCGATCGCCGAGCGGCGGTAGCGCACCTTCAGCTCCCGGGAGACGAGGGCGAGGATGAGGTCGCGGTAGCGGAAGATTTCGAGCATGACGGGAGAGGCGGCGCCGGAGGGCTTTCTACACCGTGCGGGAGAGGATGGCAAGCGCCGCGCGCAGCGCCCGGTCGTCCTCCCGCCAGGCCTGTCGTTGCGTGGCGGCAAGGAAGGGGAGGGCGAGGCGCCGTGCGGCGAGGCCCGCGCGCAGCGCGGCAGCGGCGCGTGTCGACCAGCGCTCGCCGTGCGTCTTGCGCGCCCAGCGCAGCAGGTCCGTCCATAGCAGCTCGAAGTGCCGGCGGCCTCCGGAACCAACGGCACGGCCGATCGTGGCGCCGTGGTGGTGGAGCACGCGAAACTCGGGACGTATCTCCGTCCGCCAACCGGCGCGCCGGGCGCGCAGGCAGAGGTCGAGGTCCTGAGCGTAGAAACCGAAGCTCTCGTCGAGCGGTCCCGCTGACTTCCAGACGGCCCGCCGGAAAGCCATCGCGGCGCCCGTCACCCAATCGACCCCCACCGGGCGGTCGGGAGCGAGGGGCTTGGTGCGGCGATAGAACGGCAGCCGGTCCAGGAGTGCCGGCAGGCCGCTCGCCAAGGCGAAGAACCACGCGAGGGAGGGCTCCCGGCCGCCGCTCCACTGGGGAGTGCCGTCGGGATAGTGGAGCAGGGCGCCGGCGATCCCCAGCTCCGGCTCCCGCGCAAAGACCTCGAGCAGCCGCCCGAGCCCTCCCGGCTCCACCTCCGTGTCGCTGTTGAGCAGCAGCAGGATCTCGCCCTTCGCCTGTGCCAGGCCGAGGTTCGCCGCGCGGGTGAAGCGCGCTGGCGTCTCGTTGCGCAGCACGACGAGCCCCGGATGCCGCTCCAGAGCCGCCGCGGCAGTGCCGTCGGAGCTGGCGTCGTCGACCAGGATGACTTCCATTCGAGGAATAGGAGACGCCTGAAGAGCGTTCAGGCAGCGGAGCGTGAGGTCCCGCGTGTCATGCGTCGGGATGACGACCGAGAGAGGGGGGCGGGCGGGGTCGTCCATGTCGGCGCCATTCTAGAAGGACATTCCGGAAGGCTCGCCGTTTTCACCTAAAAGCTCTGGCCTGGACCTTGCGTTTTCCTCCGGACAGTTGCTGCTGTTGAGGAGGAAAACCATTGATTCCAGGAACCTTACTGGCGTTGGTAGAGAGCGGGATTGGACAACGATTGGGAATTTGGCTGACAAAAATTGGTGAGCGGGCTTATGTGTGGATTGACATAAGTCTCCGCGCCCCCCAGAATGGCCCCGTACATCCCCGAGGATGTGAAGCCGAGGCCCGAAAGAAGAACGAGAAGAGGGCACGTGCCCTCTTCCGCAGGAGGTAGCAATGCGCTGGAGTCATACTCGATGGATCTTTACCAGAGGCGTCCTTTTGCTCGCCGCCGGATCGGCCGCTGCGGCGCCAGAGGCACGTCCTGCCATCGCGAGCCGAGATTTTGCTGGAGTCGCTCTCGGCGTGCCGATGAGCACCGGCCTGCGGCTGGAGAACGTGCGGGTGGCGGACACGGGAGAGGCCGCGGCGTTCGCCCTGGAGCGTTTCCAGGTGTTCGCTCCTGAGGCCAAGATCACGATTCACGGCGCGGGCGGCGCCACCCGGGTGCTGCCGGCGCCGGCGAACGCCTATTTCCGCGGCACCGTCGACGGCGAGCCCGGATCGAAGGTCTTCCTGAGCGTGCTGGCAGACGGCAGGACCGAGGGAATCGTCACTCGGGCCGAGGAGACCTACCTGATCGGCGGCGATGACGCCCCGCTCAAACAGGCGGGAGCGCCGCTGGAGATGCGGCGTCTGGATCCCATCATGATGAAGGCGGCGCGGGGCGAGGGATTCGCGTGCGGCAACGGGACGCTGCCGCAGAATCAGCATCCCCTGGGCGATCTGGTGCTCGACGCGAAGTCGGCGCAGGCGGCCGAGGTGACGGCGGCGGGAACGATTCAGCACACGGCGCGTGTGGCCGTCGAGACCGACTACGAGTATTACGCCAAGTTCAACAATACCACCAACGCCACCAACTATGTCGGCAGCCTGATCGGTTACGCCTCCACCATCTACGTCAACGAGATCAACACCTCGCTCGCGGTGCAGTCGGTCAGCCTGTGGACCACGGCCAGCGATCCATGGACGCAGACGAGCACCCTGTGCGGCCTCATGGAGTTCGGCCGTTATTGGAACAAAAACAAGACCGGCGTTTCCCGCACCACCGCCCACTTCCTGAGCGGCAAGAACCTGGGCGGCGGCATCGCCTGGTTGGGCGTGCTCTGCTCGGGCGGGTTCGGCGCCAGTGCCACCTGCCCCGGCGTCCCCACCGACGCCTCCTGGGGTGGGGCCTACGGCTTCACGGCCAGCATCAGCGGCACCTTCAACGCCAGCAGCCCCACGGTGATGTGGGACATCATGGCGGTCTCCCACGAGATCGGCCACAACTTCAACTCGCCCCACAGCCACTGCTACAACGGCATCGGGGGGAGCTCGAGCCCCATCGACGGCTGCTATTCCGGCGAGAGCGGCTGCTTCTCGGGCACGCCTTCCTTACCGGGCCCGGCGGGCGCCGGCAGCGGCACGATCATGAGCTACTGCCATCTGACGCGGGGGAGCTACAGCGACATCAGCATGACCTTCGGCACCAACCATCCCTATGGCGTGCAGCCGGGGCGGGAGGCGGCCCGCATGCTCAGCCACGTCACTTCCGTGGCTTCGGGCAATCCGACCTGTCTGGCTCCCGTTGCCAGCCAGAACGCAATTTTCCTCGACGGTTTCGAGACCGGCGCGCTTCCCGGAGGCTGGACGGATGTTGTACCATAAACTACTGATGATTGGAGCAAGGAGGGTCTCCATGGTTCGCCCGCTGATTGCCAAATTCGGACTTCTCGCCCTCATGCTGGCGCCGGTTCAGGCGGCGGCAAACAGCGTCGCCGCGACGCAGGTGGCCGCTCTCGGGACCGGCTCCAGCCAGTGGGGTCTCCAGGTCAACCTCGTCGACGTCTCGCCGCGCAACGCGACCTATGTCGTGGCGGGTCCTGACAAGGGCTTCAACAACGAGACCACGCTCAACGGCTCGTTCTTCATCGACCCGCAGAATGTGACGATGAGCACGGCTGCCGGCGCCAACAGTTTCCAGATGATCGCCTTCAACGACGGCGTCGGCGCCGGCACCAAGACGCGGATGATCTTCCACCTCAACCACGCCACGGCCGACGGCTGGTTCATCAACGTCTGGCACTGGAACGACAACGCCGGCGGATTCGTGTTCTCCGGCGGCGCGTTCTTCGCGTGCGCCAGCGCCTCGTGCGGCGTCGTCGCCAACTGGCACAACAACCGGATCGACTTTCAGTGGAACGCCGGCAACCCCGGCCATCTCACGCTGTGGCGCACCCGCTATATCAATGGTGCGCCGGACGCCACCGGGACGGTGCAGATGTTCTCCGTCAACATGCCGGGGATGCAGAGCGCGGTGATCAACTACGCCTTCGCCGGCATGTTCGCCAGCCACGACCCGGGAACGTCCGGCACGCTCTTTCTCGACGAGTTCGTCTTCAACCGCTGATCGGCGGCGGCGCGGACCGCAAGCCTAGGGAGAGGTGTTTTTCGTCCAATCCCAGCGGTTGGTGTCTCCGGTCTCGAAGTCGTCGCCGAACACCAGCGGTTGCGAAGCCCAGGCGGTGCAGCCGGCGCCGCCGTGGATGCAGTCGATGGTGCCACCGCCGCCCTGGACCACATACAGCTCTCCCAGATGATCCTCGGCGAAGCCGTACATGCCGGCGTTGCCTTCGTCCCAGCATTCCGCCGTGGCCGCGATGGGATTGGCGGCGTCGAACGAGGTGGTACGCCAGATCTGGCCGCAATAGGCGTCGCCGTAGAGATAGCGGCCGGCGAGCGTGGGCACGAAGGTGCCGCGATACCGGTAGCCGCCCATGACCGCGCGCCAGCCGCCGACGGGCGGGCTCGAGTTGGAGTGGCACAGGATGGGATCGTAAAGATTGCCGGCGGCTGGATACTGGCAGCTCGGGCTGGCCGCCGTGCAAGGAGCGCCGCCGCAGCAGGAGGGAGAGACGTGCGAGCTGTCGCATCCCTCGCGCGTCACCCAGCCGAAGTTGAACGGCGACGTCGCGCTGTCGGCCATGAAGTTGATCTCTTCCCAGTTGCTCTGCCCCACGTCGCCGATGAAGAGGTCGCCGGTATTCCGGTCGAAGCTGAAGCGGAACGGGTTGCGCAGGCCGTAGCCCCAGATCTCGTCGCAGCCGGCGATGCCGACGAACGGGTTGCCGGCCGGTCCGGTAGGAATCGTGTAGCCGGTGGTCGCTACGTAGTCGTCGCCGCAGTCCACCGGCCCCGCACTGGCGCCGCTCACGTCGAGGCGCAGCACCTTGCCGAGCAGGCGGGTTGTGTTCTGCGCGTTGTTCCCCAACCCCGAGTTGTCGCAGGCGCCGCCGCCGTCGCCGGTGGTGACATAGAGATAGCCGTCGTTCGGCCCGAAGGCGAGCCAGCCGCCGTTGTGGTTGCCGGCGGGGTGGTTGATGACCAGGATCGTCGTCGGCGTCGGGTCCGCCAGGTCGGGATCGGCTGACCGCATGTAGCGCTCGATGACGATATCGCCGTCGGCGCCGGGCGCGGCCCCTTCGCCCGTGTAATAGATGTAGAAGCGCCCGCTCGTCGCGTAGTCCGGAGCCACCGCCATCGCCAGCAGGCCGCGCTCGCCGCTGAAGAGCACCTTGGCGCTGAGATCGAGGAATGGGGTGGAGAGGACGCGCCAGCCGTTCCAGACGTAGATCTTGCCCTGCTGGGTCACCACAAAGCGATGACCGCGGCCGTCGTTCGGGTCGACGAAGACAATCGGAGTGTTGCCTTCGGCATTGGTGGGAAACGCCGAGGCCGGGATGAGAGTGGAGATGTTGCCGCTGCCGCTTCCGGGCGAGCAGCTTCCGCTCGCGCAGGAGAGAGCGTAGCAACTGGTTGCGGCTTGGAGAGGTTGACGAAGGGCGAGGAAAAAGGAGAGAGCTGCTGCGAGACCGAGAGCCACTTTCACGGTGCGGCGCATGACACGAATCTCCTGTCAAAGCTGAGGGCACCGCCGCGAAGCGGGCGTGGCGAAGTATAGCTCGTGAGCAATGATTCGAGGAGAGTCTCAGCAGCGGATCATTGCGATCCCTGCCATACGCTGGTATTCCCCGATTCGAAACCGTCGGCGAAGATCTGGGTCGGCAGGACGGTGACGGCGAACGAGGAGGAGGACACCGAGCCGTCCACGTTCTGCACCTCGAGGTGGACCTGATAGATACCGATTCCCGGAATCGTGGTGTTCCACACCGTGGGGTTGCCGAGCAGCGTGACGTTGCCTCCTGTGCCCGTGATCAGCCAGCGGTGAGTCAGCGTGGGCCGGCCTGTGGTCTGGGCCGTGAGAGACACGTTCTGGCCCACCAGCGCGATGGCCGGCGGGCTGGCGATGCTGAGGATCTGTGGCATCGGGTTGAGGACGGCTACGGACTTGACCAGCGTGTTACAACCGGCAGTGTTGCAGGCCTGCAGCGTGACCTGTTTGGTCCCCGGGGAGGAGAATACGGCCGTGGGATTGCGGACCGTTGAAGTGCCTTGTCCTAGCAAGGGCGCGGCAAATAAAAGAAACCCCACGAAGGGGGTAAGGGGATACCAGCCAACCCGGAGAGCGCCAACCTTTGGTGTTTGCACAGATCGCAGGAGAGCAAAGAGCGTACCGAGAGAGCGATCCTTTGTTTTCAGTGAGTTGAGTGGTTGACCCAGCCGTCTAAAGACAAAATTTGGCAGCCGTGAACCGGAAAACTGTCAGTGCGCAGAATCCGCTCGGCTTTACTACGGAGGGGGCCCCGGTTAGGCTGCGGCGGTGATCGGACCTGGACCTGTAGTCTGTCGTCCGCGGAGGAATGAGTGAGCGGACCGGCAGGTGCGCATCCCGCGAAGATTCTCGCCGTCTACGGCACCCGACCTGAAGCGATCAAGATGGCCCCGGTGATCGCCGCGTTGCGCCGCCGCCAGGACCTCTTCGCCGTGACTCTCTGCACGACGGGCCAGCATCGCGAGATGCTGGACCAGGTGCAGGATCTCTTCGGCTTGCGGTCCGACGTCGACCTTGGATTGATGCGGCACGACCAGACGCTCAACGGGCTCTCCGCCGCCGCGCTCGCCGCCATGGACGAGGTGCTCCTCACTCGCCGACCGGACTGGCTGCTGGTGCAAGGCGATACCACGACGGCCATGACCGCGGCGCTGGCGGCGTTCCATCGCGGCGTACGGGTGGGGCACGTCGAAGCGGGTCTGCGCACCTCGGACCTCCGGCGGCCGTTTCCCGAGGAAGCGAACCGGCGGATCATCGATCTGCTGGCGGATGCCCTGTTCGCTCCGACGGCGCGAGCCCGCGCGGCCCTGCTGGCGGAGGGCTGCTCCGAGGACAGGATCCATGTCGTGGGCAACACGGTGATCGACGCGCTGGAGAGCCTGACCGGCGGCGGTGCGTCCGAGGTGCCGGAGCGGCCCGAGGTCCTGATCACCGTGCACCGCCGCGAGAGCTTCGGCGAGCCGCTGCGCGACATCTTCGCGGCCGTGCGCCGGTTGGCGGAGAGCTTCCCGGACGTCCTTTTCACCTATCCGGTTCACCGCAATCCCAACGTGCGGCAGCCAGCGCACAAGATGCTGGACGGCCTGCCCAATCTCGAGCTGTTGGACCCCCTCGACTATCGCGAGCTGATCGCACGCCTAGTCCGCTGTCATTTCGTCCTCACCGACAGCGGCGGCATCCAGGAGGAGGCGCCCACCTTCGGCAAACCGGTGCTGGTGCTGCGCGAGACCACCGAGAGGCCGGAAGGGATCGAGGCCGGTGTGGCGCGGCTGGTGGGGACCGACCGCGAGCGGATCTTCGCGGCGGCGGCGGAGCTGCTCACTTCGGAGAGTGCCTACCGTGCCATGGCCCGGTCGGTCAATCCCTACGGTGACGGGCGCGCCGCGGAAAGGATTGCCGCCATCCTGGGCGGCGAGCCCTGGTCTGCCTTCCGGCCAACCATTTTGGCCCCTTGAGCTCTCGACTCTAGACGGCGTTGGTTGGCATACAATGATGATGGCAGGAGATCTGCCATGGTCAACTTTCATCTTCCCTTAATTCTGGCGCTGATACTTGACGCCGGAGCCTCGGCGGCCCACTCACCGCCTCATGTCCGACCTCCTCGCCGACGTCGCCCTTCCGCTGCCGTTGCCCGACCCACTGGTGTATGCGGTGCCGGCGAACTGGGCCGCGCTGGCCGTGCCGGGGGTGCGCGCCCGGGTACCGGTGGGGAAGCGCCGGCTGAGCGGGATGATCGTGGCCGTCCACGGCCGCCGGCCCGAGGGGGTGAACCTGCGGCCGATCGTCGAGATCCTCGACCGCGTGCCGGTGCTCACCCCCGACCTGCTCGAGCTCGCCCGGTTCGTGGCCGATTACTACCTGGCGCCACTCGGCGAGGTCGTGCGCTCCATGCTACCGGCAGACCTGCCGCCTTGGGGAGACCGCAAGGTCTGGCTCACCAGCGCCGGCGCTCTCGCCGTGCCGCGGAGCCCGGACGAGGAAGCCGTTCTCGAAGCGCTGCGCGAAGGCGGCAGGATGACCGTCGCCGAATTGCAGTCGCGGGTCGGTCCTTCCGACCTCGATGGCATTCTCGGCGCCCTGGCCGAGGGGGGCAAGGTCAGCGGCGAGGAGCACCGCGCCCGCTCCTCCCGCTACGTCAACGCTGTGGAGCTGGCGCCTGGCGAGACCGCAACGCATCTCGCCAGCGCCGGCCGCTCGCCGGCGGGGCGCGGCGTCGTCGAGTACCTCGCCGCCGTCGGCCGGCCGGCCACCACGGCCGAGGTCATGGCGGCTGCCGAAGTCTCAGCAGCCGTGGTGCGCCGCCTCGTCTCGCGCGGCGTGCTGCGCCAATTCACCCAGGTCGAGCGCCTGTCGCTCGACCGGCACATGTTGGGGGCGACGGAGAAGAAGGCCGAGATCGTCCTACGGCCCGACCAGGAGCACACCCTGGGACGGCTGACCGCGGTGCTCGATCGCCAGGAGTTCGCGCCGCTGCTTCTCCAAGGGATGACGGGCTCGGGCAAGACCGAGGTCTATCTGCGGGCCGCCGAGGAGGCGCTGCGGCGCGGCCGTACCGCGATCCTCCTGGTGCCGGAGATCGCCCTGGTGCCGGCCCTAGCCCGCGCCGTCGAGCAGCGGTTCGGCGAGGACCTGGCGATCCTCCATTCCTTGCTCGGCACCGGCGAGCGCCACCAGGAGTGGGAGCGCGTGCGTCGCGGCGAGGCGCGGGTCGTGCTCGGTCCCCGCTCGGCATTGTTCGCGCCTCTCCAGAACGTCGGCCTCATCGTCGTCGACGAGGAGCAGGACACCTCTTACAAACAGGAAACCGCCTCGCCGCGCTATAACGCCCGCGACGTCGCCCTGGTGCGCGGGCGGGACGCCGGCGCCGCGGTCCTCCTCGTTTCCGCCACTCCCAGCCTGGAGAGCCGCTACAACGCCGAGAAGGGCAAGCTCGAGCCGCTGAAGCTCACCGCGCGCGCCGGCCAGGGACAGCTCCCCGAAGGCATCCTGGTGGACCTGCGGCAGGAAGGCCTCTCGCGCCGGCCGGGGGAGGTCCACTTCTCCCAGCGGCTGCGCGCCGAGATCCTTCAGACCTTGGCCGAGGGCGACCAGATCATCCTGCTGCGCAACCGCCGCGGCTACGCGCCCATGCTCCTCTGCCGGGCCTGCGGTGAGGACTTTCGCTGTCCGGACTGCGGCCTGCCGCGCACCTATCACCGCCGCGACCGCCGGCTGGTCTGTCACTACTGCGGCTCGATGCTCCCGGCTCCCAAAGTCTGCCCGACTTGCAAAGAGGAAGCCCTCGAAGCCATCGGCGCCGGCACCGAGCGGGTGGAGGAGGACTTCAAGGAGCTGTTCCCGGGCGTGACGGTTGACGTGCTCGACCGCGACACCGCCCGCCGGCCGGGCGGTCTCGCGGCCGTGCTGGAGCGCTTCGCCCGCGGCGAGGTGCAGGTGCTCATCGGTACGCAGATGGTCTCCAAGGGCCACCACTTCCCGCGGGTCTCGCTGACCGCCGTGCTCGCCGCGGACGCCTACCTGGGCTTCCCCGATTTCCGCGCCGTCGAGCGCACCTACAACCTGCTTGTCCAGGTGGCCGGCCGCGCCGGTAGGGGAGAGAAGCCCGGGCGCGTCGTCATCCAGACCTACCATCCGGACCATTACGCGATCCAAGCTGCCCTGCGGCAGGACGACGAAGGCTTCGCGCGCGAAGAGCTGCGTTTCCGTCGGGTCTTCCATTACCCGCCGTATACACGTCTCATCCAGCTCCTGGTCCGCGACAAGAGTCGTGACCGTGCCCTGGCGAACATCTCCAGCCTCACCGCAGAGCTCACCGCGCATCCGCTGGCCCGCGGCGTGCGCTTCTCCGGACCCGCTCCGGCTCCTTTGGAACGCCTCCGCGGCGAATGGCGCTTCCAGCTCCTCGCCCGCTCGGCCGACGGCCGCGCTCTTCACCAACTGATGGAACAGGTACTGCCGAAGAATCCGGGGTATGACCTGATGATCGATGTGGATCCGCAGCAGCTTCTGTAGGTCCGCGATGCTCGCAGAGTGCTCCGCAGCCGCGGCGGAATGCTCCGCGGGCACGGCGGAGTCGTCCGCGGTGTGTCCGGAGTATTCCGCCGGCCACTGGTCGTGGGTGGAACCGAGCGTCTGGACCGAGCGCATGTTTGGCCTCCTCCCGCCTGCCCCTCATGCATCCACCTTCCTGTCCCCCTTCTGGGTCTCTCAGATTCGGAGCGTCTCGGATATACGCGAGCTGCTGTCCCAGATAAGGCAGCGAGGGAAGGCCATGCCACTCTCTGATCAGGTGATAGCGTTCACCTAAAGGAGAGGACGCTGGCATGGCTTGGGACATTCGAGGCAAGACCATCCTGATCACAGGCGCGACGAGCGGCATCGGCCTCGAAGCCTCGGTCGAACTGGCCCGCCTTGGAGCGCGCGTCGTCATGGTCGGCCGCGATCCCGGACGCACCGAGGCTGCGGTGGCCGACGTTCGGGCCCGGAGCGGCTCAAGCGAGGTATCGCACCTCCTCTGCGACTTCTCCTTCCAGGCCGCGATCCGCGAGCTCGCCGCGGCCTTTCTCGCCCGCCACGATCGGCTTCACGTCCTGGTGAACAACGCCGGGGGCGTGAACAAAACGCGGGGGTTGACGGTGGACGGAATCGAGATGACATTCGCCGTCAACCACCTTGGCTACTTCCTGCTCACCAATCTCCTGTGTGACTTGCTCGTGCGGAGCGCGCCGGCGCGGGTCGTCACCGTCGCTTCGGTCAGCCACCGCCGCGGTACCCTGGACTTCGACGACCTCGGCTTCGAGCGCGGCGGCTACGCGATCATGCGGGCCTACGGGCGGTCGAAGCTCGCCAACGTCCTGTTCGCCGCCGAGCTGTCGCGGCGCCTCGCGGGCACGGGCGTCACCTCGAACAGCCTGCATCCCGGCTCGGTGGCGACGAACATCTGGTCCGGCGCACCGCTGTGGGCGAAGCCCATCATCAATATCGTCTGGCGGCCGTTTTTCATCAGTCCCCAAAAGGGAGCCGCGACGATCGTGCAACTGGCGGCGCGCCCCGAGCTGGAGGGCGTCACCGGCAAGTACTTCGAGGAAGGCAGGCTCGTGGCTCCGTCGGCCCCGGCGCAGGACGAAACGCTCGCGAAGCGGCTCTGGAAGGTGAGCGCAGACATGGTCGGGCTGTCGTAGGCGATGCCGAACGAGCGGTCTGCCCTACGAGGCCCTCACCTCCCCGGCCCCCTCGGGCTTCGGAGGGCAGCCGTCCCTGCCCCTCGTTGACCTCGCCCCCCCGCTTTGTTACCGTGCCGAGCGCGATGGCGATCTCCGATTCCTCTTTCGACGAGCCGTTGAACGAGCTCCGCCACCGGATCGAGGAGCTGGAGGGATTTCCGGCGGGAAGCGGGCAGGAGAAGGAGATCGAACGCCTCCGCAACACTCTCCGCAAGGAGACCGCCGAGATCTACGGCAAGCTCACCCGTTGGCAGCGGACCCTGGTGGCCCGCCATCAGGACCGCCCTTACACCCTCGAGTACGTCGACGCGCTGATGACGGAGTGGGTCGAGATTCACGGCGACCGCGGCTTCGCGGACGATCCGGCCATCGTCGCCGGGCTGGCGAATTTCCGCGGGCGCAACGTCGCCGTGATCGGCCACCAGAAAGGGCGCGATACCAAGGAGAGGATCTGGCGCAACTTCGGACAGCCGCGGCCGGAGGGGTATCGCAAGGCGCTGCGGGTGATGAAGCTGGCGGAGAGGTTCGGGCTGCCCGTCCTCACCTTCATCGATACGGCCGGCGCCTATCCCGGGCTCGACGCCGAGGAGCGCGGCCAGGCCGAGGCCATCGCCCGCAACCTCGAGGAGATGGCGATGCTTGAGGTGCCTATCGTCGTCACCGTCACGGGAGAGGGGGGAAGCGGCGGCGCGCTGGCCTTGGGGGTGGGCGACCGGGTGTTCATCCTGGAGTATGCGACCTACTCCGTCATCTCGCCCGAGGGTTGCGCCGCCATTCTCTGGAAGGATCAGGAGAAGAAGGCCGAGGCCGCCGAGGCAATGAAGCTGACGGCGCCTGATCTCCTGGCTCTCGGAGTGGTGGACGAGATCATCCCCGAGCCGCAGGGTGGCGCCCACACGGATCCGGAGGCCACCTGCCGGCGGGTAGGAGACGTCGTCGAGCGGGCGCTCTCCGAGCTGATGCGTCTTCCCGTCAAAGAGCTGATCGCCCAGCGGTACCAGAAGTTCCGGGCCCTCGGAGCCTACGACGAAGGCTAGCGGCCAGGCCTCGCCGGTGGAGTGGGTGGCCGCGCCGGTGCCGGAGGCCGCCGCCGTCCTCGAACGGGCGGGGCAGCCACAATGGCTGGCGGTCCTGCTCGCCCGGCGTGGCGTCGCGGACGCTCTGGGCGCCGAGCACTTTCTCCGTCCTTCGCTCGAACAGCTCCACGATCCCTTTCTCCTCGCGGGCATGGAGGATGCGGTGGAGCGATTGAAGGACGCCCGCTCCCGCGGCGAGCGAATCGCTATCGTCGGCGATTACGACGTGGACGGCATCACCGCGACGGCTCAGCTCCTTGCCGTTTTCCAGAAGTGCGGTCTGGAGGCGAAACCGGTCCTGCCACACCGGCTGCGCGAAGGCTACGGTTTCCAGCCGGTCCACGTGGAGCGGGCGCGGGAGCTGGGATGCGGCCTGATCGTCACGGCTGACTGCGGCAGCTCGTCGGTTGCGGCGGTGGAAGCGGCGCTCGCGGCGGGGATCGGCGTCATCGTCACGGACCACCACCTGCCGGGCTGCGAGCTGCCGGCAGGAGCGCTGCACATCAACCCCCGGCAGGCGCGCTGCACCTATCCGTTCCGCGACCTCGCCGCAGCAGGCCTGGCGCTCAAGCTCTGCCTGGCGCTGGCGGCGCGGTGCGGCTTTGATCTCGATCCGCAACCGCTCTTGCGCGTGGCCTGCTTGGGGACCATCGCGGACCTGGTGCCGCTGCACGGCGAGAACCGGGTGATCGCCGCCTTGGGACTGACGGCGCTCGTCGCCTCCCGGTCACAGGGTTTGAAGGCGCTGATTCAGCAGTCGGGCATGAAGCCGCCGTTCACCGCGGCCGACGTCGGCTTCCGCCTGGGGCCGCGGCTCAACGCGGCAGGCCGGCTCGCCGAGCCCGACCGCGCTCTGGAGCTGCTGATGAGCCGCGATCCGGGGCGAGCCGCCGAGCTGGCGCTGGAGCTGGATAGCTGGAACCGCGAGCGACAGGAGGCGGAGAGCCGGGTGGTGGAGGAGGCACGGAACGCCTTCGCCGAGCGCGAGCCCCTGCCACCGATCCTGGTGGCCTGGAGCGAGGAGTGGCACAAGGGTGTGGTCGGTGTCGCGGCCGGCAGGATCGCGAAGGACTTTCACCGTCCGACCTTGCTGCTGGCAGTCGAGGGCGAGTCGGCCACCGGCTCCGGCCGCAGCGTTCCGGGGCTCGAGCTGCACTCGTTCCTCTCCATCTGGAAGGAGCGCATGGCGCGGTTTGGCGGCCACTCGCAGGCGGTAGGGCTGACGGTGGCAACGGATTCGCTGGAGGAGCTGCGGCGCGAGTGGGAGGAGGCCGGCACCGCCTGGCCGGAGGACCTTCTCGCCCCTCGGGTTGAATACGAGCTGCACCTGCCGCCGCGCGAGATCACCAACGGCCTGCTGGCGCAGCTCGCGGCCCTGGAGCCCTTCGGCCAAGGGAACCCACGCCCCCTGGTGCGCACCGGCCCGCTGCGCCTCATCGGCGAGCCGCGGACTTTCGGCAACGGACACCTCTCGGCGCGGGCCCGCGGCGAGGATGACGCCGCGGTGGATCTGGTGGGATGGCACTGGGCGGAGCGCGTAGGAAATCTGCGCAGCCCTTTCGAGGTTCTCGCGTCTGTCGAGAGCGACTCGTACCGTGGCGGGCCCGTCCTGTGGCTGGTCGCCAGCCGGCCGGCGGCCTCACTCCCCTGAAGCGTCTCGACTTCATAGAATCCAATTGCCATGGCGCGTAAAGCCACCTCTCCCGTCGCCGGACTCCGCAAGCTGCTGCTCGCGGCGTTCGTGGTGTGCGTGCTGGGCGTGGTGGGATTGTTCCTCTTTGGCCGCGCCGGCCTGCGGAAGGAGTCCACCCCTCGCGGCGGCGAGCCGAAGGGCGGCAAGGGCATGACCTTGATCGGCGAGGATTTCGACTACACCTTCACTGAAGGCAAGCGGCCGATCTTCCACATCCGTGGCGAGAGCGTGAAGGCCGATAAGGAAGGCACCCTGTACTTGGACAGCGTTGCGCTCAGCCTGTATGACCGTGAGGGTCAGGTCTACCACGTCGAGAGCCGCAAGGCGAGCTTCAACCGCGAGAGCAACGAGGGGACGCTGCAGGGCAACGTGCTGCTGAAAGGGCCGGAGGCGCTCGAGCTGCGCACGGCGCGGCTGGACCTGCGCCAGAAAGGCGAGCGGGTGGTCAGCCGGGGTGCAGCGGAGATCCGTTACGGCGGTAAGTACATCGTGCACGCCGGCCGGCTGCAGTTCGATCTGGCGGAGGAGGTGTACGTGCTGCAGGAGGGGGCGAAGGTGGAGAGCCTCCCCGGCGCGCCGACGCCGGTCTCCCTGACCGCGCAGCGGCTGCTCTACGAGCGCCAGAAGCGCTGGATCCGGGTGGAGGGGGGAGCGCACCTGCGGCGGGGGCAGGATTGGTTGAAGGCGCGACGGATCTTCGGCAACCTCTCCGACGACGAGAGCTCGCTCAAGTTCGTCCACGCCTTCTGGGACATCACCGGCGAGAGCCGAGCCTCCCTGCAGCCCCTGCAAGGATCAACCGGCGCTCCCGAGCCGACGCGGGTCCGCTTCAGCGGCAAGGATCTCGCCGTGCTCCTGCAACCCGAGGCTAAGCAGGTGCGCCGGGTCGAGCTCGAAGGGCCGCAGGAGGGGGGCGGGAAGGCCAGGCTGGAGGCCGTCGGCCCCGGCGTCGTACGCACTCTGACGGCCCGCCGCATCGAGGGGGTCCTGGCCGCAGGCGTGCTGAGCGGTGCCGAGGGCTTCGGCGGGGTCGAGATGCGCGAGAATTCGCGGCCGCCGGGCAAGCCGCCCATCCAGCGCCAGGCCAATGGCCAGCGAGCCTCGGCGACTTTCCGGCCGGACGGCCAGCTCGCCACGCTGGACCTCAATCTCAACGTCACCTATCGCGACGGCCCGGTCACCGCCACCGGCAACCGCGCCTCCATGGACCTGGATGAGGGCCGGGGCGAGTTCTTCGGTGCGCCCGTGGTCATCGTCAGCGACCGCGGACGGATGGAGTCGCCGCGGGTGGTCTACAACACCGACCAACAGATTGCCAACGCGCGAGGCGGGGTCAAGGCCGTGCTGCAGAAGGTGGAGGAGACCGCTCTCGCCGGGACTCCGCTCTCCGAAGGCGAGGGCCCGGTGCACGTCGAATCGCGCGAGGCCTTCTGGCGGCAGCAGCCGTCGTCGTTCCTCTTCCGCGGCGACGTTCGCGCCTGGCGGGGAGAGAACCTGGTGCTCGCGCCAGAGCTCAGGGGCGACAAGGAGACGGACCAGCTCGCCGCCACCGGCGGCGTCAAGACGCTGTGGTTTCCAACCCCGGAGCAGGCCCGGAAAACGGCGGGCAGCGCCAAGAAAGGTGGGGGCACCACCGGGGGGCGGCGCAGTCCGATCCAGGTGCTGGCCACCGATATGAGCTACCAGCAGAAGGCGGGAGTGCTCGTCTATACCGGCAATGTGCGGGTCGACCAGGAAGGGAAGACCTTGTCGTGTCAGCGGCTGGAGGTGGACCTCGACGAGAACCACCAGGCCGAGACGATGACCTGCACCGGCGACGCCAAGCTGAACGACCCGAAGGTGGGGCGCCGCGTCGAGGGACAGCGGGCCGTCTATCACGTGGAGCAGCGGCAGGTCGACTTCTTTGGCGATCCGGTGGTGATGAGCGACCGCGAAGGCAATCAGGTGCGGGGCAAGCGGGCCGTCTACTTCATCGACGACGGCAAGGTGGAGGTCAAGGGGCAGGATGAAGGCGCGCCGGCGGCGCCGTCTCCTGGCGCGGGGAACGTCGGTCGATGACGATGCCGCAGCGGCTCGCCACCGCCAATCTGCGCAAGGTCTATCGGGGCCGCACCGTGGTGAAGGAGATGTCGATCGAGGTCGGCCCCGGTGAGATCGTTGGGCTGTTGGGTCCCAACGGGGCGGGCAAGACGACGACCTTCTACATGGTGGTGGGGCTGACGCCGCCCGATTCCGGCAGCGTGTTCCTGGGCGATGAGGACATCACCGAGCTGCCGATGTACCTGCGCGCCCAACGCGGCATCAGCTATCTGCCGCAGGAGCCGTCGGTCTTCCGACGCATGTCGGTGGAGGACAATCTGCGGGCGATCTTCGAGACCCTCGACCTGTCCCATGCCGAGCAGGAGCGGCGCATCGACCAGCTCATCGCCGATCTCGGGCTTTCGCGCGTCCGCAAGACGCGGGGGGCCCTGCTCTCGGGAGGCGAACGGCGGCGGGTCGAGATTGCCCGCGCCCTGGTGCTCAACCCGTGGTATATCCTTCTCGACGAGCCGTTCGCAGGGATCGACCCTATCGCCGTGCTCGATATCCAGGGGATTGTCCGGCATCTGAAGTCGATGGGCATCGGCATCCTGATCACCGACCATAACGTGCGGGAAACATTGAAAATAACCGACCGGGCCTATATCATCAACAACGGTGAAATCCTGCGCTCCGGCACCCCGCCGGAGCTTTCCACGGACCCGCAGGTGCGTAAAATCTACCTCGGAGAAGACTTCACTCTGTAGACTGGGCTGGCATGGCGTTAGAGCAGAAACTTTCCCTCAAGCTGGCGCAGAAGCTGGTGATGACGCCGTCGCTGCAGCAGGCGATCAAGCTGCTGCAGATGACCCGCATGGAGCTCGAAACGCTTCTCACCCAGGAGCTGGTGGAGAATCCGGTCCTCGAAGAATCGGCTGAGATCCCCGAGGAGGAGACCCCCCGGGAGGAGGAGGCGGCGCCCGAGGCGCCGGCCAACGGCGAGGAGCTGAACCACGAGCAGTCAATGGAGAACATCGACCTCGACGCCTATTTCGGCGACTACTGGGAGGGCTCCGGCGCCTCCTCGATGATGGAGGAGCGCGAAGAGCCGCCGATCGAGAACAGCCTCACCCGCGAGGCGGACCTCTACGACCATCTCCTCTGGCAGCTTCACATGGCGGAGGTGGCACCCCGCCAGCGCGAGATCGCCGAGCTGATCATCGGCAACCTCAACCCCGACGGTTTCCTGATGGCCACCCCGGAGGAGATCCGGGCAATGGGAGACCAGAACGGCGAACAGCGGGACTACACGATGGAGGAGGTCGAGGAGGCACTGCGGCTCATCCGCGGCTTTGATCCCCCGGGTATCGCCTGCGCGGATCTGCGCGAGAGCCTCCTGCTCCAGATGGACCTTCTCAAGATTCCGGTGGATGCGCTCGCCCGGCGCATGATCTCCGAGGCCTGGGATCTCTTTCTGCGGCGGCAGTTCCCGGCGGTGGCCAAGAAGCTCGGTGTCGAGCTGCCGGAGCTGGAGGAGGCGGTCGAGCTGATTCGTACGCTGGAGACCCACCCCGGCCGGCGGTTCAATACCGACCGGCCGCACTACATCGAGCCCGACGTCTTCGTGCGCCGGGTCGGCGACGAGTACATCATTCAGCTCAACGACGACGGGCTGCCACGGCTGCGGGTCAGCCGCGCCTACCGTCGGATGCTGCAGACCATGCGCAGCGAGGGCCGGCAGACCGAGGCGCAGCAGTTCATCAAAGACAAGATTCGTTCGGCGGTCTGGTTGATCAAGAGCCTCGACCAGAGGCAGCGCACGATCTACAAAGTGGCGGCGTCGATCGTCCGCCAGCAGCGTGAGTTCCTGGACAGGGGAATCGAGCACCTCCGGCCGATGGTGCTGCGCGACGTGGCCGAGGACATCGGCATGCACGAATCGACGGTCAGCCGCGTGGTGTCGAACAAGTACATCCACACCCAGCGCGGCCTGTTCCCGATGAAGTTCTTCTTTCACAGCGGCATCGACCGGGAGTACGGCGACAACATCTCTTCCCTCACCGTCAAACGCAAGATCGAGCAGCTTATTCAGGCCGAGGACCCCAAACGCCCGCTCTCTGACAGCGAGTTGATGCGGATCCTCAACCGCGAGGGCATCCAGATCGCCCGCCGCACCGTAGCGAAGTACCGGGACGAGCTCAGCATCCCCTCGTCTACCGACAGGAAGCAAATCTTCTGAGTACACCACTGGGAGAAGAGATGAAGACCGAGATCATCGGCCGCAACGTTCAAGTCGACGACCGGCTCCGCAAAGCCGTGGGGCAAAAGCTGCACAAATTGGAGAAATTCCTCGACGAGCCCGTCGAGATGCGGGTCACGCTGGCCGCTGAGCGACATCGTCATGTGGCCGAGTTGCACGTTACTCATCGCTTGGGAGTGCTGCAGGGCACCGAGGAGAGCGACGGCAACCTTCTCGACGCCGTGCAGCGCGCGGTGACGAAAGTGGAGGAGCAGGCCCGGCGCTCGCATCAGAAGCTCGTCGACAAACGGCGGCGCGGCAACCACCACCGCTGGCCGGTCGAAGTGCTCGACCAAGGGAGCGTCGCCGGTGGCGGCGTGCCGCGGGTGATCGAGACCAGCCACCTGCCGATCAAGCC
The DNA here is from genome assembly GCA_036002325.1 of Thermoanaerobaculia bacterium. Taxonomy (GTDB): domain Bacteria; phylum Acidobacteriota; class Thermoanaerobaculia; order Multivoradales; family UBA5704; genus DATARR01. The sequence continues at coordinate 84,620 of DASYTJ010000117.1, forward strand.
GATGACCATCGAAGAGGCGGCGCTCGAGCTGGACGGCGCGGAGCACGGCTTCGTCGTGTTCCGCGACGCGGCGAGCGACCGGCTGAGCGTCCTCTATAAGCGCAAGGACCAGAACTACGGGCTGATCGCCCCCGAGCTTTGAGGTGCGCCTCGGGGCGTTGACTCGTCCGGAGCTGATCTTTTCCGATCTGCCGGCGGCGGACCGCTCGGAGGTGCTGCGCACCTTCGCCGAACGCGTCGCCGGCGAGGGTCTGGTCAGGAACGGGGCGGAGCTGTTCCAACGGCTCTGGGAGCGGGAGCAGCTCGGCTCTACGGGCATCGGCTCCGGCATCGCGATCCCGCATTGCAAGCTCGCGGGGATGACCCATGGCATCGTGGCGGTGGGGATGGTGCCGGGGGGAGTGGACTTCGGCGCGTCGGACGGCCGGCCGGTGAAGGTCCTTTTCCTCGTCGTCTCGCCCAGCGGCTCGCCGGCTGAGCACCTGCAGGTCCTGGCGGCAATCTCCCGCTGGCTGCGGGCGGACCATCACGCCGAACGGATCCTGGCCCTGCAGGCTCCGGCGCAGGTGTACGATCTGTTGAGCGAGGAGACCTGATGACGAGCGAGCAGCCGGCCGGAGTGGTCCGGGTTGCGGAGCTGCTGGGGGAGGAGCTGAACTACCTCCACCTCTCCGTTCTCTCCGGCGAGACGCATCTCGACAATCCGATCACCCATCCGCGGGTGCAGAAGCCGGGCCTCGCCTTCGCGGGTTATTACGCCTATATCAAGCCGGGCCGCGTGCAGATCATCGGCGAGAGCGAGACCGAATACCTGAAGACGCTGCGCGAGAAGGAGCGCCGCGAGCGGCTGGATCGCATCACCGCGCTGCCGGTGCCGGTCTTCGTGATCACCAAGGGGCTAGCCCCGCTGCCCGGGTTCCTCACTCTCTGCCAGAACCGCGAGCTTCCCGTGCTCTCTTCGACGGAGCTTTCCTCCAGCGTCATCAAAGGGATCAGCGTCTTCCTCGAGGACCACCTGGTCCCATCCACCTCGCTGCACGGTGTGCTGCTGGAGATCTACGGCCTCGGTGTGCTGCTCATCGGAGAGAGCGGCGTCGGCAAGAGCGAGTCGGCACTCGACCTGATCACCCGCGGCCACAGCTTGGTTGCGGACGACAGGGTGCAGGTCAAACGGTACCCGAACGGCGAGCTCGTCGGCTACAGCGAGGGGCCGCTGCGACACCATATGGAGTTGCGGGGAATCGGCATCATCAATGTCCAGGACCTGTTCGGTCTCGCCTCCGTGCGCGACCGCACCACCATCGACCTCGTCATCGAGCTGGAGCACTGGCAGGACGGCCGCGCCTACGACCGGCTGGGTCTCGACGAGACTCTATTCCACATCCTGGACACGCCATGCCCCTACATCCGTATGCCGGTTGCCATGGGACGCAACATCAGCATCCTGGTCGAGATCGCGGCCCGCAACCACGTCCTGAAGCTTCAGGGACACCACTCCGCCCGGGAGTTCGCGCGCAAACTTGAGGCGCAGCTTGAACGAAACCGAAAAGCTCCATCCCGCCAAGGCTAAGCTCGTCATCATAACCGGCCTCTCCGGCTCGGGTAAGAGCGTGGTCGCGAAGTGCTTCGAGGACCTCTCCTACTATACGGTCGACAACCTTCCTCTGCCGCTGCTGCGGATGTTCCTGGACAACCCGCTGGAGCTGGTGCGGGGGCACGACCGCATCGCCGTGGTGGCCGATGTCCGCGCCGCCGGTTTCGCCGAGGAGTTTCCGCGCCTGTTCGCCGAGATCGACCGCCAGCGGATCGAACCGACGCTGTTGTTCCTCGAGGCCTCCGACGAGGTGCTCGTAAGGCGATTCTCGGAGACCCGCCGGCCGCATCCCTTGGCCCCGGACCGTCCGGTCATCGAAGGCATCCGGCGCGAACGTGAGATCCTGGCGGAGCTGCGCGCCCGGGCGGACATGGTCTTCGACTCCAGCGAGTGGTCGATCCACGAGATCCGCAGCCAGGTTTACCGCGACTTCGCCGGCAGCCCGGGCGAGGAGCCCGGAATGGTCGTCTCACTGGTGAGCTTCGGCTTCAAGTACGGAATCCCCTACGGCACCGATCTGCTCTTCGACGTCCGGTTCCTGCCCAACCCCCACTTCGTGCCGGGCCTGCGGGAACAGACGGGACAGGACGTGGACGTGCGAACATATCTGGATCGCGTGCCGGACTTCGCGGAACTGGTGCAGCGGCTCGCTGATCTGCTGATGTATCTTCTGCCGCGTTACCGCCGCGAGAATCGCAGCTATCTTTCGGTGGCAATCGGCTGTACGGGTGGGCGGCACAGGTCCGTGGCGGTCTGCGAAGGTCTAAAGGCTGCGCTCGATGAGCGAGGCTGGCCGGCGCGCCTCATCCACCGCGACATCGCCCGCTGAGGAATCGCCGGGCGGGAGCGGCGGGTTAACAGTGTGAACGGGGGCTCGCCCCGCCAAACTTTCTGAGACGATGATCGGCAAGCTGATTCTGACGCATGGCGGACTGGCCCGGGAGCTGCTGGCCGCCGCCAATGTGATCTCGGGCCGGCTCGACGGCTTCGAGGCCCTCTCTCTCGACTGGAGCGATGGCTTCGACGACGCTCGCGCCAAGGTGGCCGCGGCCCTCGAAAGGCTCGACCAGGGTCAGGGTGTCTTGATCCTCACCGACATGTACGGCGGAACGCCTTGCAACATCGCGATGACCTTTTTTCATGCGGGAAGGGTCGAGGTCCTGACGGGGGTCAATCTGCCGATGGTTCTGCGCCTGGCCTGTCAGGCCGGAGCGGAGGAGGCTGGAGTCGCGGAGCTCGCCCGGTGGCTCCAGAGCAAGGGTCAAAAGAGCGTCTGTCTGGCCGGAGATCTGGTCCAGGGTCGTAAGTGGGAGACCGCCCGCCCGGTGCCGGCGGAGCCGAAGCCGCATGATTGAGCACGAGACGGAGATCATCAACCGTCTCGGCCTGCACGCCCGAGCGGCGGCGAAGCTGGTGCACACGGCGGGAGGTTTCCAGAGCCGGGTGACGGTGCTCAAGGATGGTGAGGAGGTCGACGCCAAGAGCATCCTCGGCCTGCTCCTCCTGGCCGCCGGACAAGGGAGCCGCGTGACCGTTCGCTGCGAAGGTCAAGACGAGGAGCAGGCGATGCGCGCCGTGACTCAGCTCATCGCCAGCCGCTTCGAGGAGGAGGGCTGATGCCTCAGGCCGAGATGCAGGTTCTGCAGGGAATGGGGGTCTCCGGCGGCATTGCCATCGGTCGTGCCGTGTACATCGAGACCCGCGGCCCCGAGGTCTACCGTCTCCACATCACCGAAGATCAGGTGGAGGGGGAAGTCGCCCGCCTCCTCGAGGGGGCCAAGCACGCCCGCAGCGAGCTGAAGCGGATCCGGGCCCGCGCCGAGAAAGATCTGGGAAACGATCTGGCAGCCATCTTCGACGCCCACGTCCTGCTGTTGTCCGACGCCGCCTTCCTTGGGAGAGTCGAGGAACGGATCCGCACTCATCACGTCAACGCCGAGTGGGCGGTAGTCAAGACGGCGGAGGAGCTCGACGACCGCTTCGCCCATATGGACAATACCTATCTGCGGGAGCGCAGCGAGGATCTCACCGATGTCGGCCGGCATCTGCTGCGCAGCCTTCAGGGCATCGCCCATCACGACCTCTCAGAGCTGCCGAACGACATCGTCATCGTGGCCGACGACCTCACCCCATCCGATGCCATCCGGCTTGGGCGCGAGCGAGTGATCGGTTTTGCGATCGAGACCGGCGGCCGCACCTCTCATACCACGATCATCGCCCGTTCGCTCAACATCCCGGCCGTGGCTGGACTGGTGGGGATCATGAGCCTGCTGCGGGAGGACGCCCCGATCATCGTTGACGGCGAGACCGGCACGGTGATCCTCCATCCTACCGATGAGATGGTCTCTCAATACCAGGCACGCAAGGCGGAGCTGGAACGGCGGGACCGGGATCTGTTGGCGGTCTGTGACCTGGCGGCGGTAACCCGCGATGGCGTCGAGATCTCCTTGATGGCCAACATCGACCTGCCTGAAGAAGTGGAGGAGGTGGGGCCCTTCGGAGCGGCCGGCGTCGGCCTCTACCGCAGCGAGTTCCTCTACATCGAGAAGAGCCCGCACCTGCCGACCGAGGAGGAGCACCTTCAGATCTACCGGCGGCTGGTCGAGTTGGCCGCACCCCATCCGGCCATCATCCGCACCTACGACCTGGGGGGGCGCAAGCTCGCGCGGGAGATGCTCGCGACGCACGAGGACAACCCGGTCCTGGGCTTGCGTGGCATCCGGCTGACCCTGGCGCGCACCGACGTCTTTCGGACTCAGATCCGTGCGCTCTTCCGCGCCGGCCTTTATGGCGACCTATGGATCATGCTGCCGATGGTGAGCACCGTTGAGGAAGTGCGGAAGTTCCGCGCTTTCTCGGCCCAAGTCATGGCCGAGATGGAGCGGGAGGGTGTGCCCTTCCGGCCCGACGTTCGGCTCGGCGTAATGATCGAGGTCCCGGCTGCCGCCATCATCGCCGATGTGCTGGCCCGCGAGGTCGATTTCTTCTCGATTGGGACCAATGACCTCATCCAGTACGCGCTCGCCGTCGATCGCAACAACGAGCACGTGGCGAGCCTCTATCAGCCGCTTCATCCTGCGATTCTGCGCATGTTACGCTTCGTCATCGACAGCGCGCGCGCAGCCGGCCTCGAGATCAGTCTCTGCGGCGAGATGGCCGCAGATCCTGGATTCGCGCTGCTGCTGGTCGGCTTGGGCCTGCGCCGGCTGTCGATGAGCCCGCGGCAGATCCCGGAGGTGAAGACCTGGGTGCGCGAAGCGACGGTCGCCGAGCTGGCCGACCTGGCCACCCGCTGCCTGGAGCACAGCACCGCCGAGGAAGTCCAGCGGCACTTGGAAGGCTTCCTGGAGTGCCTGCTTGCCACGAAGGCGAGCGCCTCCAGGGTTTAGTCGCGAAACGTCACTGAAGAGGATCTCGCATGCGTGTTCCCATTCGCCGCGTAGACAAACCCTGGGGCTACGAGCTGATCTTCGCCCACACCGACCGGTACGTGGGCAAGATCTTGCACGTCAACGCCGGAGAGGCCCTGTCGCTGCAGTACCACAATTTCAAGGACGAGACGCTGTTCCTGGCCCAGGGGGAGATCGAGCTGGTAGTGGAGGAGAACGGGGAGCTGGTGAGCACCATCCTGCGCGGAGGTGATTCTTACCACATCACTCCCGGCACGCGGCATCGCATGGTAGCGGGCGAGAACGGCTGCGATCTCGTCGAGGTCTCCACTCCGGAGCTCGAAGACGTCGTGAGGTTGGAGGATCGGTATGGCCGAGCATAGATTCTTTCTGCTGTTCCTCCTGGTGTTCCTGGCGACCGGCTGCCGCGGAACCACTCCCCAGCCGGTCGCTCGGGTGGGGGAGCAAGCGGCCAAGGCGTCTCCCTCCCCTGCGCCTGATGTGCCGCCCGCCGCTCCCGCCGCCGATCCTCCTCAGAAGGCGGAGCCTCTCAGGGACGATTCGCCGGTCGTGGTAGACCCTGGAGACGAAGAGCACGGCGAACCGGTCACCCTGGTGGAGGCCGCGCGAGCGGAGCGGGAGCGGCGCGCCCACGCCGGCGAGCCGGTGGCTGTAATCAACGACAAGACGCTGCCCAAGTACGCCGCCAAAGGACAGATCACCGTCGCCGACCCCAAGCAGAAGCCCGGCGCCGCCCCAGCTCCGCCGTACCCGGAAACGACTGTGGTGAAAGATGAGCAGTACTGGCGCGGCCGCGCTCTGGACATCCGCCAGCGTTGGCGCCGGGCGGCCGACGACGTCAAGGAGCTCGAGCAGAGGTCGACGGAGCTGCGCCAGAAGTTCTATCTCGAGAACGACACTTTCACCCGCGATAACCAGATCAAGCCGGAATGGGACCGGGTGCTCGACAAGCTGCGCCAGGCCCGCCTGGATGTGGAGGCGACCCGGAAAGAGCTTTCGGAGTTTCTGGAGGAAGGCAGGGCCGCGGGGGTGATGCCGGGCTGGCTGAGAGAAGGGGAGGACGAAGAGCCCGAGGAGCCAAAGATGAAGGAAGCCGCCCCGCCCGTACAGGCGGTCGATCCGCCCATCATGGAGCCGCCGCCGCGGATCGAAGGTCTTGGAGGGCCGCGATGATCCAGGCCCGCCGCTTCTTCATCGAGACCTGGGGCTGCCAGATGAACGAGCTCGACAGCCAGCGCATGGCGGGCCAGCTCATGCAGCAGGGCATCCTGCCCACCCGCGATCCCGGGGAGGCGGACCTCATCCTCCTCAACTCCTGCAGCGTGCGAGAAAAGGCCGAGCAGAAGGTGTATTCGCGGCTAGGGGAGTACCGTCTGCTGAAAAGGGAGCGTCGAAACCTCTTGATCGGCCTCTGCGGCTGCGTCGCCCAGCAGGAGGGTAAACGGGCTCTCGAGCGGGTGCCGGACCTCGACTTCGTAGTCGGCCCGGCACGGATAGGCGAGTTGCAGGAGGTCGTGGCACGGCGCCATGCCGGCGAGCGGGTGGTGGCGACCGGCTTTCCGGAGGACCGCCGCTACGATCTCGACGCCGTGTCTCGGCATGGCGAATACAAAGGGATGGTCACCATCATCGAAGGCTGCAACAAGAACTGCACCTTCTGCATCGTCCCGCAGACCCGAGGGCCCGAGAGAAGCCGGCCCATGGCGGAGGTGCTGCGGGAAGTCCGCCACCTGCTCGACTACGGTTTCCAGGAGATCGAGCTGTTGGGGCAGACCGTGAATCACTGGCGCGAGCCGGGAGGCCGAGCGGACTTCGCGGACCTCCTGGGCAGCGTTGCCAGTCTGCCGGGACTCGAGCGGCTGCGCTTCATCACCTCCTATCCACGCGATTTCACACCGCGCATGGTGGAACAGGTAGGGCGCCACTCGAACATCTGCCCGTACCTCCACCTGCCGGTCCAGTCCGGCTCGGATGCCGTACTGCGCCGCATGGGGCGTGGTTACACGCGGCAGGAATACGTCGAGTTGGTAGCCCGACTCCGGGAAGCCCGCCCGGACCTCGCTCTGTCGACCGACCTCATCGTCGGTTTTCCCGGCGAAACGGAAGAGGACTTCCGGCGGACCCTGGAACTCGTCAGCGAAGTCCGCTTCGCCGCGGTCTATGCCTTCAAGTACTCGCCGCGTCCCGGCACGGCAGCCCCCCGGCTGGATGGAGTCGTGGATCCCGAGTTGGCAGATGAACGGCTGCAGCGGGTTTTTGCGCGTCAGGAGGAGATCCAGCGGCAGCTCAATGAAAGTCTGATCGGGAGGGAGTTCGAGGTCATCGTTACCGGCTGGGGCAGGAAGCCCGGGACCCAGACGGGGCGCACCTCGTGCCATCGGATCGTTCACTTCGAGGTCGGTACCGATCCCGCGCCTCTGGGAAGCATGACGCGGGTCCAGGTGGAGACCGCTTTCTCCCACAGCCTCAAGGGACAGCGAGTCGGCGTTCAAGCTCCCGCGCTCATGTAGTCCCGCGAAGGGGCGGCCGCGCAGGCAGAAACCTCCGCCAATTTCCTCCTTGCGATCGCCTTGACCTAGCTTCCCGCCGCGCCCAGAATAGCGGCATGAGCAACCCAGATGAAGAGCTCCAAGTCGAGATCAAAGGGCTGATGCTGGACCCCTCGTCCAACGTGCCGATCGTGATCCTCCGTGACATCCAGAGCCAATTGTTCCTGCCGATCTGGATCGGCGTCTTCGAGGCCAATGCCATCGCCCTGCGTCTCGAGGGGGTCGAGGCCCCACGCCCGATGACCCACGATCTGCTGCGCTCGGTCGTGGAGAATCTTGGCGGACGAGTGGAGAAGATCGTGATTTCCGACCTCAAGGAGAGCACCTTCTTCGCCATCATCCACGTGCGCAACCACGAGCGGGCGCTCACCATCGACGCGCGCCCGAGCGATGCGATCGCTCTCGCGCTGAGAACCGATTCTCCCATTTACGTCTTGCGCTCGGTACTCGACAAAGCCCAGGCCGTAGATCTGGCGACCCAGGCCAGCGACGAGGAGAAGCTCAAAAAATGGCTGGAGGAGATCAGCCCCGAGGAACTCGGGAAGTGGACCATGTGACGATGCCAGATCGAGCCTGCAAATCCTGAATTTCCAGAGATTTATCCGCCATGTCGGCGCGCCGACATGGCGTTTTCATTCGCTTGACCTGCCCTGGGGGTTTCCTTAGACTGCCCGCCGCCTATGATCATCGCCATCGCCAATCAGAAGGGTGGAGTCGGGAAGACCACCACCGCGATCAATCTCGCGGCTGCCCTCGCCAACAAGGGGATCAGGACGCTGCTCGTGGACCTCGATCCTCAGTCCAACAGCTCGATGTCGTTCCTGGATATCCATGGTCTGACGGTATCCATCTACGACGCCTTGACGGAGGATGGGACGCACCTCCCGGACATCGTCAAGCCGGCGGACCGCATCGAGAACCTCTTCATCGCGCCCTCGACGATCGCTCTAGCCAAAATTGAAGCTAAGCTCATCGGCGAGCTCGACAGCCATTACCGTTTGAAAGACGAGCTGCAGCGGATCCAGGAGGCTTACGACTACATCATCATCGACACGCCGCCGACCCTCGGCATCATCACCGTCAATGCCCTGGTCGCGGCGACCCATGTTCTCATTCCCATCCAGGCCAGCTACTTTGCGCTGGAAGGGACGGACGATCTGCTCGAGACGATCGACAAGATCAAAGTTCGCGCCAATCCGCAGCTCCAGATCCTGGGTGCGCTGATCACGATGTACGACAAGCGAACTCTGCTGGCGAAGGACATCTACGAGCAGATCCAGCGGGTCTTCGGTGCCAAAGTCTTCGAGACGGTGATTACCAAAAGCGTGCGGCTCGAGGAGAGCCCTGCCTACCGGGAGTCGATCTTCACTTTTGCGCCGCGGTCGACCGGAGCCTACGAGTATTACCGTCTTTCCGAGGAGGTGCTGAGCCGTGTCTGACCCCGCTCGCAAACGCGGTCTGCCCGTGCGCGTCAAGATGCGCCATGACACTCATTTCGTCGAGGAGCTCGCGGCCCGTCACGAGGCGCCAGTCGGGAGGATGATCCCGCTGTCGGCTATCGAACCCGATCCCGGCCAGCCGCGTTCGACGATGGGCGACTTGGGCGACCTCGTCGTTTCCATCCGGGAGAAGGGCGTGCTGGAACCGATCCTCATACGTCCTCGGCCCGGGGGTCCGGAGGACGGACTCTCCGGCGTGCTGTATCGGATCATCTCGGGAGAGCGGCGCTATCGAGCGGCCCAGGAGGCTGGCCTTTATGAGCTGCCGGCCATCGAGATGGAGGTCTCGGACGAGGAAGCTCTGGAGATCGCTCTCATCGAGAACCTCCAGCGCAAAGACCTGACGCCGTTCGAAGAGGCAGAGGGTTACCGCCTTCTGGCCGAGGCCCATGAGTACACTCATGAGGAGATCGCAGCGGCGGTCGGGAAGTCGCGCACGGTCATCACGGAAAGTATGTCGCTGCTGCAGATGCCGCCTCGGGCCCGGGACACGGTGCAGGCGCTGGGGATCACCTCCAAGTCGCTGTTGTTGGAGGTCCTGAAAGCGGGCAACGAGTCCGAGATGATCGAGGTGCTGGAGGAGGTAGCGCGCCGCGGTCTCAATCGGGATGACCTGCGCCAACGGCTGCGCCGCGAACGGGGAGGAAAGTCCGGCCGTCGCAAGCCATACGTCTTTCGTTTCAAAGCCCCCGACAAGACCTTCAGTCTCTCCCTGAGCTTCCGCCAGAGCGAGGTCGACGAAGACGACCTCATTCGGGCCCTGGAGCAGATCCTCACCGATCTACGTAAGAAGGCTCGGTAGCCCCGCAAAACTGCAAGCCTGCGGTCCGCAGATCGGGCCGCAGATTCCTCACCTCCAGCCAGTCTGATAAGGGAGATTATGTAAACTCGCAGGTGGGAACGCTCGTAGCAGCCGGGCGCTCTCCTCAGACGGCGCTCCACTCCGCAGCCAGATCCTCATCCTCTTCAAGGCGAAGCTTGGCGAGCTCGCTGCCCGTCGGCAGTCGGTCCGCGAGCTGCTCCCACACCCATCGGATGAGGTTCTCACTGGACGGAATGGCCCCGCCCTCTCCGAACTCCGGCAGCGCCGTGTTGAGATGTTGATGGTCGAGACGGTCGATCACCCGCTCCTGGACGAGGGCGTCGAGCCCCCCGAGGTCCACCACGAAGCCGGTCTCGGGATCGACTCCACCTCGCACGGTGACGTAGAGACGGTAGTTGTGGCCGTGGCCCGGCAGATTTGCGCACTTCCCGAAGCGGGCACGATTCTGCGCTTCCGTCCACTCCGGACGGCGATACAGATGGCTGGCGCTGAACCGATAGCGGCGCTCCAGGGAGATCTTCATCTCAGTTCCTCCGCAGCGGCCGGACCGCGGTTCCGGCCCATATAATGAGCCCGTGCGGAGTCGGCTGGATCGCTACATCCTGACTGAAATCCTCGGACCCCTCGCGCTGGGGTTTCTAGTCTATACCTTCATTCTGCTCATCCGTTTTCTCTTTCAGTCGGCGGAGATGATCATCCGCCGGGGGCTCCCGGTCTCGATCGTCGGCAAGCTGCTGCTGCTGACGCTGCCGAACATCGTCGTCCTGACCCTGCCGATGTCCCTGTTGTTCGGTACGTTGATCGCCGTCGGGCGACTCTCCTCCGACAGCGAGCTCATCGCCATGCGCGCCTGCGGCGTCAGTCTGCTGACCCTCTACCGCCCCATCCTGCTGCTCTCGGGCGTCTTCACAGTCGTCAACACCGCGCTGATGGTGTACGCCCTGCCCTGGGGGAACAACTCTCTCCAGGTCCTGCGACTTGAGATCATGACTCAGACCGTCTCTCAGCAGGTGGAGCCGCGGGTCTTCTACGAGGAGTGGGAAGGCAAGGTGGTCTACGTCTTCGAGGTGCCCCCCGGGAGCAAGCGGTGGAAAGGGGTGTTCCTCGCCGAAGCCACCCCGGAGAACGAGAACAATCAGATCACCATCGCCGACTGGGGGGAGGTACTGGTCGATCAGGCTGGCGAGCGGGTCGTCCTGCGCCTGTACAACGCCGTGCGGCACAAGCTCGACCTCAGCTCCCCCGACCGCTACGAAATCAGCCGGCACAAGCGTCTCGACCTCGTGCTCGAGGACCAGTTCACCAGTGAGCAGAAGGCGAAGATATCGGTTTCAAAAGGAGTCCGGGAGCTGACGCTCGGGGAGCTTCGCGACCTGCTGGACGACCCGCTGGCGGTGCCAGAGCAGCGAAACCTCGCCCGGGTCGAGATTCACAAGAAGTTTTCCATTCCTGTCGCGTGCCTGGTCTTCGGTCTCTTTGCTCTACCCCTCGGCATCAACAACCGCCGGGGCGGCAAGGCGTCCGGCTTCGCACTATCGATCGGCATTCTCATTCTCTACTACGTTTTGCTCAATAACGGCGAGGAGGCGGCCCGCTACGGCCGGATTCCGGCTTGGCTGGCGATGTGGTCCCCGAATCTACTCTTGTCGGCGGCCGGAGTCTTCCTCCTCATCCGCCGCAACCGTGACAAGAGCCTGCTGCTGACCCGAATCGATCGCTGGATCCGGGAAGACGTCTGGAGCGGTCTCCTGTTCCTGAAGAAGCTCCGCCGAGCGCGACGCCTGGAGCAACAAGGAGAGCTGCGCCGTGGAACTGTGAAGCGTCCGCGAAAGCGGAAGGCGCTTCCCCGGGTGGTGCTCCTCCTCCCCCGCCCGCGCATCGTCTTCCCCAACCTCCTCGACCGTTACGTCGTGAGACTGTTCTCATGGGTCTTCCTCTTGGTCGTTCTGTCCGGAGTCTCGCTGTTCGTCATCTTTGACCTCTCCGAGAATATCGACGAGATTCTGAAGAACAAGGTGGGAACCGGGATGGTGCTGAACTATTACAAGTACCTCTCCCTGCAGATGTTCTACGACATCGCGCCGATCGTGGTGCTGGTCACCACGTTGATGACTTTCAGCCTGCTGGCTCGGACCAACGAGATCACCGCCTGCAAAGCCCTCGGACTGAGCCTCTACCGTTTGTCCCTGCCGGCCCTGGCAGTGGCCCTGCTGGTGACCTTCTTCTGCGGCTATCTGGAGTCCTCGGTCCTGCCGGCGTCGAATGAGAAAGTCGCGAAGCTCAAGGACCGTATCCACGGCCGGGAGACGGCCCGCACCTACCGGCGAGCGGACCGGCAATGGCTGTTCGGGCAGGGCCGCTACATCTACAACTACCTCCATTACGATCCGCAGCAGGCGAGCCTGCAGCGCCTGCAGGTGCTCGACTTCGACGATCAGCACCGCCTGACCCGCCGGCTGTACGCCGAAAGCGCGCGCTACATCGGCGAGGCCTGGGTGTTCAACAATGGCTGGGCGCGGTCCTTCGATGGCGTGGAGGTGACCGGCTATACGCGGTTTACCGACCCGAAGATCGTGCGCTATCCGGAGACCCCGGACTATTTCGACTCGGAGATCCGGCCTCCGGAGCAGATGCGCTACGGCGAGCTGAAGGACTACATCCGGGAGCTCAAGCAGAGCGGCCAGGCCGTGCCCGAGCTGCAGGTCGAGCTGCAGAACAAGATCGCGCTGCCGGTGACCTCTTTGATCATGGCCTTGGTCGCCCTCCCCTTCGCCTTCCGGCTCGGACGCCAGGGGACCTTGTACGGGATCGGGATCTCGATCGTCCTGGGGATTGTTTTCATGGCTTTCTTCGCCTTCTTCGGCAAGCTGGGTGAGGCAGGAGCGCTACCGCCCACCGCGGCGGTCTGGAGTCCGGGAGCCGCCTTCGCGCTCCTCTCGGGCTATCTCTTCCTGGGCGTCCGGACATGAGGATCAGAACCGGCTGAGATCCCGCCCGAACAGCCGCGCCTTGACCCAGTCGAAGAGCACCTTCGCCTTGTTCGCAAGACTCACCAGCTTGGTCAGATAGACGGAACGCCAGAAGAGCCAGGCCCCCCGGCCGCTCCATTTCACCTTGGGAAGATCGGCCAGCGCTTCTCCTCCACCGATATAGGCGAGCATCCCCGATGCCTTGAAACGGAAGGGTGGCACCGGCTTGCCTGCGCGTAACCGGTCCAGAGCCCGGGCCAGATATTTTCCCTCTTGTTGCGCCACCTGTGCGGTCGCCGGCAGGGGAGGCTCCCCCCAGGCGGCACAGTCGCCGAGGGCGTAGACATCCGGGTGGGCGGGAAGCCGGAGGTAGGGGTCGACGATCAGCCGCCCGCGGGGGCTCAGGGGCTCGCTGAGCGACTGGATGAGAGGCACCGGCGCGTTGCCTCCCGCCCAGAGAACCATGCCATAAGGGAGGATCTCTCCACTCTCGAGGAGGATTCTGTCCTTCTCCACCGACCGCACCTTCGCCGAGGTGCGGACCTCGATTCCCTCGTGCGTGAAGTGCTTGAGGGTGTAATCGGCCAGGGCCTCGTCGAAGCTGGTGAGGAGACGGCCGAGCGCTTCGACGATGACCACCCGGGCATGTGGAACGAGCTCCGGATAGCTTTCCGACAGCTCCTCGTGGATGAGGTCGTCGATCTCGGCCGCGGCCTCGACCCCCGTGGGACCGCCGCCACAGACGACGAACGTCAGGCGCTGCCGGATCTGCTCCTCTGTAAGACCCGGAATCTCCGCGCGGGCGAACTGCTCCAGGATGCCGCGCCGGACCGCTCGCGCATCCTCGACGCTCGCCAGCTTGACAGCGTGCTCCGCCACGCCGGGGATGCCGTAGTCCGCCACCATCGATCCCACGGCGATCACCAGAAAGTCATACGACAGGCTGAAGGTCTCCCCGCTCACCGCTCCAACGCAGGCGACCTGACGCCTCTGCCAATCGACCGTCTCCGCGTAGCCCTCCACGACGCGGACTCCCCGCAGCCGGCGTCGGGCGGGCTCGAGGATGCTGCGGAACTCGACCGTGCCGGTGACGGCGGAAGGCAGGAGAGGGGTGAAGAGGAAATAGTTGCGCGGACTGATCAGCGTGGCGTCCCAGCGGTCCTTCTGTAGATTATGTAACAGAGAGTAGCCGCCGAAGCCGCAGCCGAGGACGACGAGCCGGGGACGGCCGGAAGGCGTTGCCGTCACTCCCCTGCTCTCCTTTGCTCCACCGGCAAGGTCACCACCACCTCCAGCCCTCCCTCCGGGCGGTTCCTGGCGGTGATGCCTCCACCATGTTCCTCGGCGATGCGGCGGGCGATGGGCAGGCCGAGTCCGGTTCCGGCATCGTGGGTCGAGAAGTATGGATCGAAGATGCGGGGCAGCAGGTCGGGTGGGACTCCCGGACCGCAGTCGGACACGACGATCCGGGCGAAGCCGTCCGTCTGTTCGATGCGGACGACCACTCGGCCGCCGCCAGCGCTGGCGCGGAGGGCGTTCTCGATCAGATTTCGTACCGCCCGCTGCACGAGCTTGGCGTCGAAGCGGGTCACCAGGTTCTCCGGCTTGGCGTGGAATTCCACGGAGACCCCCGGGGGTGGCGCGGCGCGGTAGCCCTCTACCAGGTCGGCCATACTCTCCACCAGATCAGCGGGTCTGGGATCGATGCGCGGGATGGAGCTGTAGGCCGAGAACTCGGATGCGATGGAGCGCAACTCGTCGACCTGCGCGAGGATGTTGCTGGTGCAGCGCTCGAAAACCCGCTCGAAGTGCTCGGGATCGTGCCGATAGACCTCCATCATGTGCTCCGCCGAGAGACGGATGGGCGTGAGCGGATTTTTGATTTCGTGAGCGATCATGCGCGCCATTTCCGCCCAGGCGAGGAGGCGCTGACTGCGCAGGATCTCGGTGGCGTCCTCGACCACCAGCAGCGAGGACGGTTCCCCCGATCCCGGCACGGGCACCCAGACGAGGGACCACTCCCGCTCCCCTTCTCCGGCCCCTCCGGCGAGCCGCACCGTGCCACGCGCCATCTCGGCTCCAGCGGTACGCAGGAACTCGGCGATCGGAGCGAGCCGCGCGGAGCGGGCGACGGTCTCTTCCAGGCTCTCCCCCACCTGCGTGCCGAGCAGCTCGGACGCTACCCGGTTGTGCATCAGCACCCGCCGCTCGCGATCAAGGGAGACGACGCCCGAGGTGATGTTCTCCACCATGCGTTCGACCACCTGCTTTTCTCTGACGAGCCGCTCGCGGGCCTCAGCGATTCGCCGCGCCATCTCGTCGACGGCCTCCACCAGCGAAGCGAGCTCCAGCTCCGTCGGTTTGAAATCGAGGGAGGGAGCACCGGCGGCGATCCGCCTCGTCCCTTCGACAAGCTGAGTCAGGGGACGGGTGAAGTTGCGGGCGAGGTGGCGGCCCACGGCCACCAGCAGAGCGAAGAGCGCTGTCGTCACCAGGAGACCCTGGCGCCGGAGCTGGGCCAACTGGCGGGCGCCCTCCTCCTGCTGGGCGAGGAGCGGCATGGAGAGGAACAGCCGCTCGCCGCCCGGTGAGGCACCCGGCACTCGAAGCGGCGCATAGATTTCGAGATAGGTCGTGTCGCCCACTCGGTTGAAGCGGGAAGAAAGTCCGTAACCCAGGAGGGCGAGGCGGCGGTAGATTTCGCCGGGGATGCGCTTGGGCAGCAGACCTGAGGTGAACAGCTCATGCCGGCTGGAAGCATGAATGGCGCTCCCCCAATACAGATTCAGCTCGTGGTGAACGATGCTGGAGAAATCGATCAGAAAGCGGTCGCCGAACGCGGTGTCGACGCCGAATCCGGGCGGGAGCGTCAGCAGGCGCTCCCCCAAGAGCTGCTGTGCGGAGTTGAGGGCCGCCTCGCCCGCCGACCACTGGTCCCTGCGCAGCCGCTCCTCCATCGAGCGGACGAGGACGAAATACAGGAGCACGAGCGGCACCAGGAGAAGGACCGTGTACACGATCATCAGGCGTTTCGAGTACGAGCGAACCGTGCGTCTCAGCAGGTCGCGAAAGGCCGAACGCGGAATGGCCAGGAGCAGCAGGGGCGGAGCGATCAGCGCCAGGAGAGCCACCACCGCGACGCTCCAGTTACCGGTTCGTTCGAGCGCATCGATAGGCCGGAGAAACGGCAGGTAGACCACCTCCCAGCCCTGAGGAGAGAGACGGGCCCAGGCGCGCGCCGGACCGCCAGGGGTCTCCACCACCGCCCGCGTAAGTGGATTTCCTGCCCGGCGCAGCCGCACCGGCATGGGCGGCTCCTCCTCCCAGGGAGAGAGAGAGGCTCTGCCCGCCGGCGTATAGAGCGCATAGAGCGCGGGCTGAGCGATCTCCTCGATCGGGCCGGAGACCGGACCGCCCTTGAGCAGGCCCACGTCCACCTCGGAAAGGCGCCGCCAGTCGTGGACCTCGAAGCCGGGGCGCGGCAGGAGCCAATAGCGCACCCTCCCCCATGGCCGGCCGGCGAAGCGCAGCGGCACGACGCCGGAAATCAGGAGGTCCTCCCACAGAGGCAGCCGGAGGTCCTGCCAGCGGCCGGGATCGGGATCGACCAAGCCCTGGTCGGTCAGGGGCATGCCGAGAGAGAAGGCGGACGGGGAAGCCCCTTCTGTCTGAACCACCAGGGCCGAAAGCGAATGATGCCGGGCGAGCGGCGAGTCCTTCCAGAGAGCATAGGCGAGGTCCTGCCGGTCGAGCGCCTCGGGCGATCGGGGAATCACCCGCTCCAGATCGAGAGTCTCGAAGTGGCTGCGGATTTCCTTGGAGACCGAGGCGATCTCCTCGCGTGTCGGCGGCGCAAGCCGGGCCAGCAGCTCGTGACCGGCATACTCGCGCAATCGCAGCCGGTAGGCCGTCTCCCAGGTCCCCGCGGCGGCGAAGGTTGACATCAAGACCAAGCCGATCAACGCCGGCCCCTCCAGCAGCCGCCGTTCTGCGGCGAAGACCGCCGCTGCCGCCCCACCGGCGCAAAGCAGGGGCACGGCGAGATACGGCTGATCGCAGAAGGCTGCACCCCCGAGCAGAAGGGCCGCCGACGTCCAGGCCACGGGATCGCGCGGCGCATCCACGCCTGGCCGAGGGTGGCCGGCAAGGCAGAGGAGGCCGAAGACCGCGCCGGTGAAACCGAGCCTGAAGGTGAAGGCCTCCGGGGAGGCCAGGATGCCGCTGGCGAGGTCGAGCGGGCCCCAGGTGTGCTGGGAAACCCAGGCCGCGAGAAAGAGGAACAAGGTGATACCCGCTCCCTTCAGCGAAGGAGAGAGGGTCCCTGATCTCGCACGGCTCCATGATCCAACGGTCGTCAGGGCCAACCCGGAGATCAGCATCGCGAAGGCACGTGCCGGTACCACCGCCGCCGCTCCCAAGGCGATCAAACCGCAGAACGCCAGTAGAGCAAGGAGAAGTGCCGGATCCTCCGCCGGGCGCGGCCCACCCTGAGGCAGCGCGAGGCGAAGAAAACGCAGCACCGCGATCGATAGCAGGGCAAGGCCGATCGCTGCCCAGGACAATCGGTGCACCGGCGATCTGGAGGTGGGCTGCCCGGAGCCGGAGATCCTCTCGGCGACCAGTACGGGAGCTCCCCGGAGGCTCACTACGTCGGCTCCCTTCACCGCCTGCTGCGGACCGTCGATCAGGGTCCAGCGGGAGTGGCTGCCCGACGGAAAGGGAAAGACATCGGTCGGAAAGCTCGCACCTGCAACCACCCGCCAGGGACGCCGGGCCTCATCCAGGGGGTGAATGGCGAGCAGCGTCACGGCGCTGAAGCTGGCCCGATAGTGCAAGCCGGAAGGGGGCACCTCCTGGTTCAACTCGTGCAGCAGTCCCTCTCCCGCCCAGGCGATTGGTGCGCCGTCCGGATCGAGCAGCAGCAGGGCCCGCCGGCCTGCCCCTTTTCCAGCCTCGATCTCGGCCAGCCGGCTGAAGGCGGCCAGCCGGGCGGCCGGCGTTTCCACCGGCTTGCCCAGGGCGTGCGCCGCGGTCGCAGCCTCCCGCCGCAGATCCTCCCAGAGTCGAGCGTACCCTTGGCGGGCTTCGACCACCCATTCCGCACGGGACTCCCGCTCGCGGCGATCGAGGAACCAGCCGACCGCCAGCACGGCGACCGCTATGGCCAGGAGAGGGCCCGCGATACGGCGCTCGCGGGAGCGCCGCATCGCCAGCCAGAAAATGGAAGAGACGAGCAGGACGAGAGCAGAGCCCGGAGCGGAGAGGAGGGGGCTCGCTACCAGGGCGGCAACCAGTGCGGCCTCGGCGGCTGGGTGCTTCACGAGGGTAGCATCGGCAGGTCCACGTCGCGCTCCCGCGCGCAAGCGATCGCTTCCGGATAGCCGGCGTCGGCATGGCGCGCCACTCCCGTTCCGGGATCGCCGGTGAGGACCCGCTCGAGCCTCCTGCCCGCCGCCTCGCTGCCGTCGGCCACGATCACCATGCCGGCATGGAGCGAGTAACCGATGCCTACGCCACCTCCGTGGTGAACCGACACCCAGGTGGCGCCGTTGACCGCATTCAGCAGCGCATTGAGGATCGGCCAGTCAGCGATGGCATCCGAACCGTCGCGCATCCCTTCCGTCTCGCGATTGGGTGACGCGACCGAGCCGCAGTCGAGATGATCGCGGCCGATGACGATGGGCGCCTTCACCCGGCCCGAGGCCACCAGCTCGTTGAAAACCCGGCCGGCCCTGGCGCGTTCGCCGTAGCCGAGCCAGCAGATACGCGCCGGCAGCCCCTGGAAGGCCACCCGTTCACGGGCCATGCGGATCCACCGCGCCAGCGCCGCGTCGCCGGGGAACGTCTGGAGAATCGCTTCATCGGTCGCCGCGAGGTCCTCCGGGTCCCCTGAAAGCACGGCCCAGCGAAAGGGCCCCTTGCCCTCGCAGAAGAGCGGCCGGATGAACAGCGGCACGAAGCCGCCGATCTCGAAGGCGCGGGTCTCCCCTGCCTCCAGGGCCTGCCCGCGCAGGTTGTTGCCGTAGTCGAAGGTGACCGCGCCGCGCTCCTGGAAGGCCAGCATGGCCCGGACGTGCGCGGCCATCGAAGCCATCGCATGGGCGACGTACTCGCGCGGATCGGACCGCCGGAGCTGCAGCGCCTCGGGATACGGCATGCCATGCGGCACGTACCCCTCAAGCGCATCATGCGCGGAGGTCTGGTCGGTCAGCACGTCCGGAACGAGGCCGGTCGCGACCAGGTGCTCGAGGAGATCGACGGCGTTGGCCTCGACGGCGATCGAAACCGCCTGCCGGCGGTCCCGCGCCGCGAGCGCCTGCGCGACGGCCGCCGGAATGTCCGGAGCCACGGTGTCTAGATAGCGGGTGGCGAGCCGCCGCTCGATGCGCGACCGGTCGACCTCGGCCACCAGGCAGACGCCTTCGTTCATGGTGACGGCGAGGGGCTGGGCGCCGCCCATGCCGCCGAGCCCCGCGGTGACGGCGAGCCGCCCCCCGAGAGAGCCGCCGAAGTGCTGGCGGGCGCACTCGGCCAGCGTCTCGTAGGTGCCTTGAAGAATTCCCTGGGTGCCGATGTAGATCCACGAGCCGGCCGTCATCTGACCGTACATGGTCAGTCCGAGCCCCTCCAGCCGGCGGAACTCGTCCGCGGTGGCCCAGTGGGGCACCAGCAGGGAGTTGGCGATCAGCACCCGAGGAGCGTCGGCATGAGTACGAAACACCGCCACCGGTTTGCCGGACTGAACCAGAAGGGTCTCTTCGCCTCCCAGCCGCTTCAAGGTCTCGACGATCGCCTCGAAGCACTCCCAGCTCCGCGCCGCCTTGCCCGAGCCGCCATAGACCACCAGCTCCTCCGGCCTCTCGGCGACGTCGGGATCGAGGTTGTTCATCAGCATCCGCAGGGCCGCCTCCTGCTGCCAGCCGCGGCAGGAGATCTCCGTGCCGCGCGGCGCGCGCAGGGTGCGGGGTCTTGAAGGCGAGGTGATCGTGGCCATGACGGTATTCTACTCGCGGGCCGTGCCTTGATTCGACGGGAGGGCGCCTATGGTCACCTTGATCTGCACGGTCCGCCACTGCGGCGAACCGCTGGAACGGCGGGACCGTGTCTGGGTCTGCTCCCGGGGTCACTCGTTCGACGTCGCCCGCAGCGGCTATTGCAATCTCCTGCAGCCGCAGGACCGGCGGTCGCCGCGGCCCGGCGATCCACCGGAGGCTGTGGCGGCCCGGCGCCGGCTTCTCGATGCAGGATACGGCGGACCCCTTCTCTCGGCGTTGCTGGAAGAGATCGACAGCCTACCCCTGCCATCCGGCGCCGCCGTCCTCGACGCCGGCTGCGGCGAAGGGACCTACCTCGGCGAGATCGCGCGCCGACGGCAGGTGGAAGCCCACGGGACCGACCTCTCGACCGCCGCGATCGAACTCGCCGCCCGGCGCTTCCCCGAGGTCACCTGGACCATCGCCAACGCCGATCGCCTCCTCCCCTACGCAACGGGCTCCTTCGAGCTCGTCCTGTCGATCGACGCGCGGCTGAATCCTGAAGAGATGCGGCGTGTTCTGCGCCCGGACGGCCGGCTGCTCGTGGCCGTGCCGGCTGCCGACGACCTGATCGAGCTGCGGGAGGCCGTGCTCGGCCAGGGCGTGCTGAAGGAGCGGATCGAGCGGAGCATCGCCTGGCTCGACGACGAGGATTTCGAGCTGGAAAGCCGGAGCAGCGTCAGGACAACCGTCCGCCTCGATCCAGACGCGGCCCGGGACGCCCTCGCCGCAACCTATCGGGGCGGACGCGCGAGCCGCAGCCAGCGGATTGACGCCCTCGCGGCGATGGACGTGACCCTCAGCCACGATCTCGCCCGCTTCCGGCGGAAACGCTCTACCGGGAGCTCGCTCTGAGTTGCGGCTCCGAAACCGGCGGCGGAGCGTCGAAGATGGGACTGCGCAACAGACCGCTCTTTTGCATCTTGTACCGGAGCAGGACGTTCAACACCGCGAACCCATAACGAACGCTCCGCCCGAAGCCGATCTGGGAGGCCTCCGGAAAGTAGCGGGTCTGAATGGGAATCTCCTGAATGCGCAGCCCCCGCCAGACGCCCTGAGCGATGATCTCGGTATCGAACACGAAATCGTCCGAGTTGCCCTCCAGGTTCACCGACTCGAGATAGCGGCGGCTGTAAGCCCGAAGACCGGAGTGATACTCGGAGAGAAAGGCGTAGAACGTGGCGTTGGCGACCGCGGTGAGGAAGATGTTGGCCAGGTATTTCCACTTGGGCATGCCGCCTTCGAGCGGATGGCCGCCCAGCATGCGGCTGCCGAACACCGCGTCGCACTCGCCGCGCAGGAGGGGCGTCACCAGGGCCGGAATGGTCTTGGGATCGTACTGGTGATCGGGATGCACCATGACCGCGATGTCCGCGCCGCGGGCCAGGGCCTCGCGGTAACAGGTCTTCTGATTGCCGCCGTAACCCCGGTTGCGGGGATGAACGACGACGTGGAGGCCCAGTCCGCGCGCGATCTCCACCGTACGGTCCCGGCTGCCATCATCGACGACAACGACGTCGTCCACCCAGTCAAGGGGAAGATCCTGATAGGTTCGCTCGAGGGTCTTCTCCGCATGATACGCGGGCATCACCACGCAGATCTTCTGAGAGCGTTTTCGGGGATCGATCTCCGTCATCCGCCTAAAGATATCCTGAAATGACATGAACGGCGCCTTCTCTTATCCCGCCCGCCCATGGGACCGGGCCCTGATCGCCGCCGGAGAGATCGAACGGCTCGCCCGCGCGGCGGTGCGACACCTGCGGTCGGGCCGGCTTCGACCCGCGGGAGCCACCCTCTCCGGGAGAAAGATCCAGCATGGTGCGGAGATCACGGCGTCGCCCGCTGAGCTCACCGGAGGGTCACCGATCCTCTACCTGCCGGCCATTGCGTGGCAGTACCGCTTCCAGCGCCCGCAGCACCTCGCCCGGGCTCTGGCGCGCGCCGGCCATCCGGTCCTCTATGTAGACGGCTTCCTGCGCAGCCGCCTCCTCCCCTCCCGCTACCTGCTCCAAGTCGAGGGCGATCTGCATGTGCTGCGCTTGCGAGTGCCGGGCCGTCCCGACCCCTACCGCGAGCCGCTGAAGCCGCCGGCCACGGCGGCGCTGGCGGCGACGATCCTCGCCGGTTTACGCCGCGAGCGCCCGCTCATGGTCTTGGTGCAGCTCCCCTTCTGGGCCGAGCTGGGCCGGGAGCTGGCACGCCGGCTCGCCGTGCCCTTGGTCTACGACCGGATCGACCTCCACACCGGCTTTCCGGGCGTCCCCGCGGAAATCGAAGCCGTCGAGGACCGGCTGCTGCGCGACGCGGACCTCGTCTGCGCGACCGCCGCCATGCTCGCGGAACGGCCGCCCGGCGCGAGCCCGCGGGTTCTCCGGCTGCCCAACGGGGTCGATCTGGCGGCCTTTCCTCTCCACACAGAGCCCAGGCCCGTAGCCGGCGGCCAGCCCTGCATCGGCTACGTGGGCGCCCTCGGTCCATGGTTCGACGCCGAGGCCGTGGCCGCGGCCGCACGCACCCTGCCGGGGTGGCGCTTCCGGTTGGCGGGCCGGGTGGAGGATCCCCAGATCGGCTCCCTCGCCGCGCTGCCGAACGTGGAAACGGTCGGCGAGATCCCCTTCCCGGAGGTCGCCCCCTTCCTCGCCGGACTGGACGCGGCCCTCGTCCCCTTCCGCGATCTGCCGCTCACCCGCGCCGTCGATCCCGTGAAGCTCTATGAAGCTCTCGCCATGGGGCTGCCCGTCGTCGCCCGGCGGCTGCCCGAGACCGAGCGCTGGAGCGAGCCGCTCGTCTATCTCTACGACCGGCCGGAGGATTTCGTCCGCCAACTACGCCGAGCCCTGGCTGAGAACACCCCAGACCTCGCTCGCCGGCGGCGCCAGGCTGCCGAACAAGAGAGCTGGGATCATCGGGCCGCCGAGTTGATTAACGCGGTCAGCGGTCTGGGATAGCGCGCTACGCCGCTCCGCGCCGCCTGCACTCCTCCGAGCAGAACGCCTCTTCCCCCTCGCCTTTCAAGGCGCTGGAAGGAACGACATAGATGCCGCAGCGGGCGCAGCGCACCAGAGTCTCGCTGGCGGCGCGGGAGGCGGGAGGAACCGGCCGGCCGGGAGCCGGGCCGAAGACCGACATCTTGAGCTGCAGGGTGAAGTTCTTGACCGCCAGCCAGAGGACCACGATCAGCAAACCCAGGACGATCAGATGGGTCATGGCTCAGGCGGCGCTACGCTGGCGGGCGACCGCGTCGGCGAGCTTCGCCACCTCCGGATTGCCGGGCTGCATCCGCTGGAGCTGCTCCAGCAGCGGCCCCGCCTCGTCATAGCGCTTGAGGTCGAAGGCGAGGACGACCACCTCGTTGTAGTACGACTGCCAGTGGCCCGGGGCCAGCTTGCGCGCCTGGCGGAATTGCTGCAGCGCCTCGTCGAACTTCTGCGTCTCGCGGTAGGAGATCCCCAGATCGGTGAGCACGTCCGGATCGGCCGGCCGCAGCTCCAGGTAATGGTGGTACAGCTCCTGAGCCCGCTGCCAGTTGCGGATGTCGAAGTTGAGGTCCGCGAGCCGCTTCACCGCTTCGGCGTCGTTCGGATTCTGCTCCACGCGGGCGCGGAGCTCCTGGACCTCCGCGTTGGCGGGGCCGGCGCCGCCGGGAGCCACACCGCCCATCCCCGGGTTCGAGGTGTCCGCCGTCCGCGCGTCGGTGGGCGCCTCCCCCGCGCCTTCGCCGCCCGTCGCCTGCAGCGGGTTCTCCCCTTCCATGGCGATCCGCGAGCGCAGCTCGGGTGTGAGGCGCGGCGGCTGGCGGGTGGAAACGGCGTCGAAGAGCAGGTACGCCGAAACGAACCCGATGAGGATCCCGACCAGCGTGTACAGCATGTTGTCCTTGTTCAAGGCTATTGCCCGCCTTCCCGGACGGCGGTCCAGTCCCCACGGTTGGGCTGCCCAGTCACAAGTTCGTTCGACATCCAGGTCCCCGCAATCCTCCCGCTGGCGACCGTCCCCTCCCAGACGCTGTCGAAGCCGCCGCGAGGGTCGATGCGCTCCAACCGCAGATTGCCGTTTGTATAGGTGCCGCGGAACGAGCCGACGGAGCCGCCGGCGAGCTGATACGAGCCGCTGACGACGGTCCCGTTCAGGCGCAGGCTGAAGGTGGCCTCCACGTTCTGGGGCAGGACCGTCACCCGCCATCTGCCGGTAACCGGGTCGGCGGCCTGGGGCCGCGTCCCGGTCTCCCCTTCCAGGAGACCGATGCGGCGCATGCGCTCCTGGATCTGGCGGAGCTGAGAGCCGAGCCGCTCCTCGGTGATCCGCACCGCGGCTCTGGCGGCATCGAGATCATTCTGCAAGGACTCCAGAGTGCCCAGGGACACCGAGTCGCCGGCGAGTGCCGTATCGAGCCGGGCGAGGACCTCGCTGACCGCCTGCTGGGCGCGCCGGTCCCGCTCGCGGGCCTCGTTGTAGGTCACGAGATCGAGGGCGAGCATCCGGCGCTCCAGCCGCAGCTCCGTTTGAAGCTGAACCTGCGCTGGATCCTGTGCCCCTGCTCCCGCAGGCAGGAGAAGCAAGACGAGGAATAACTTCGCAAAGGAACGGCTCATAAGGATACAGATTCTAGCAGGGGTCGTGCGTGGGTCCCCCGCCCAAAGAGTCGGGAGGCGGTCTCCAAGGACAGTGGCGGTTGCAGCGGTCTGCCCTCCGAAGCGCGCAGACGGGTCCAATGCACGTGCAGGTTGAGGGCCCCAAACAGAAAAGCCGCCCTTGCGAGCGGCTTTTCTCGACTGCATGGTAAAACCCCGAAAGATCAGCTCGCGACCTTGGCCCGCTGGCGCTTCTCCAGGCTGGAATTCAGAGACCGCTCGACGAGCTCCTCCGCCTCCCGCTCGTTGATGCCCTTGACGTGAGCGACCTCGCTGACGATGAAGTACTTGGCGCGCTCATACATCTTCTTCTCACGGAAGGAGAGGCTCTTGCGCTGGGAGACGAGGCGCAGGTTCTTCAGCACCTCGGCCACGTCCGTCAACCGACCGGTCTTCATCTTGTCCAAGTTCTGCTTGTACCGCCCCTTCCAGTCCTTGTAGGTGTCGATGTTGCCGTCCTCGAGGATCTCGAACAGGGCGCGAACCTCGCGCGTGTGGCACAGCGGCCGCAGGCCCACGAGCTCGAGGTTCGATTTCGGCACCATGACCTTGGAGTTGTTGGCGAGCAGACGAAGATGAAAATACGTCTGCTCGACCCCGTCGATATGACCGGGCTCGATCTTCTCGACCAAGGTGACGCCGTGGTTGGGGTATACCACCTTTTGACCGACCTTAAATGTCACGCCGGACCCCCTTAGATAAATGCAGAAGAGTGAGGTTGCGGTGAGTAAGTCGCTGAGGGACTTCCTCTTACGCCGCTTGTTATACACCCGAACAAGCCCCCGAGTCAAGCCGAGGGGTATCGGAACAGAGTGTCACAAAGGCGTCACAAAGGCGTAAGTTCTTTGGAGCGTGACGGTTGACACCTCTGGACGTAGACCCTACGATTGCGTTCCCCGCTCGGGCCGGAGTGGCGGAATGGCAGACGCAGCGGACTCAAAATCCGCCGGGGGCAACCCCATAGGAGTTCGACTCTCCTCTCCGGCACCACGAATTTCCTATCCCCACGCCTCCTATATTTCAGCGTCTTCGCGCCGCCGGCCCTCACTCCCCCAGCCCTCTCTCCCGAGGGAGAGAGGGAGAAAGACGCTCCAAGGAGCTTTTCTTTTTCCCTCCTCTCCCTTAGGGAGAGGAGGGATAGGGGTGGTGAGGGCAGCGGCATCTCAGGGGCGGTGGTAGCTGGAAGCGGGGACCATTCGATGCTTTTGCTGGTCCTTCCAGACATCGAGCCAGTTTCCCCCGACCCAGACGATGGCGTAGCACACCAGGGCCAGCAGGGTCAGGAGAATCAGCCAGCGCGTCCGCTTTCCCGGCGAGGCCATCCTGGACTTCCAGGAGAAGCCGCGGAGTTCGCGTGGAAACGGCTCTCTTGGCCAGGGGGGATCGCTCTTCCACATGAGCTTATTTTACCGCGGCTTGCCTACCAGTGGCTTACCATACAGCACGCTTTGGACCTCCTCGACGGCTGAATCGGGTATCCTCCACCGATGGAGCTCCCCGACCTCCTCGCCGTCGCCCGCGGCGACCGTCCGGCGGATCTGCTGCTGCGGAACCTGGCCCTCGTCAACGTGCTCTCGGGCGAGGTCCACCCCACCGAGATCGCCGTCGCAGGGGGCCTGATCGCCGGTCTCGGCCCGGACTACGAGGCCCGCGAGGAGATCGACCTTCAGGGTCGCTTCGTCGCTCCCGGCTTCCTCGACGCCCACGTCCACATCGAGAGCTCGATGGTGCCGCCGGCCGAGTTCGCCCGCGCCGTGGTGCCGCGCGGCGTGACCACCGTCGTCACCGACCCGCACGAGATCGCCAACGTCCTGGGGCTCGCCGGCATCCGCTTCATGCTGGAGCAGTCCGAGCGAGCGCCGCTCGACGTCCTCGTCAACGCTCCTTCCTGCGTCCCGGCCACCCACCTGGAGACCTCGGGAGCGGGCCTCACGGCGGACGACCTCGCCAGCCTGCTCGGCCACCCGCGCGTCCTGGGCCTCGCCGAGGTGATGAACTACCCCGGCGTCATCGCCGGCAGCGAAGAGGTCCTCGCCAAGCTTCGCGCCTTCCGCGGCCGGCCGATCGACGGCCACTGCCCCGGCCTCTCCGGTGCACCGCTCAACGCCTACGCCGCCGCCGGCATCGGCAACGACCACGAGTGCACCTCCGCCGACGAGGCCCTCCGGAAGCTCCGCGCCGGCCTCACCATCTTCCTGCGCGAAGCCACCAACGCCCGCAACCTCCGCACCCTTCTCCCCCTCGTCCTGCCGCTCACCGAGCGCCGGCTCTGCCTGTGCACGGACGACCGGCATCCCGCCGATCTCCTGGAAGAGGGCTCGATCGACCACTTGATCCGCATCGCCATCGCCGAGGGCGTCGATCCCGTCGTGGCCATCCGCATGGCGACGCTGAATACGGCGGAGCACTACGGCTTGCACGACCGGGGCGCGGTCGCTCCAGGCCGTCGCGCCGACCTCGTGGTCTTCTCCAACCTCGCCTCCCCCTACGCCGAGGAGGTCTTCCGCGCCGGCCGGCCCGCAGCGCGCAACGGCCGGCTCGTCGAAGAGCTCGAGGACGCGGAGGCAAGGGCCGTCCCCAGACGTCTTCCCCCGACGGTCCACATCGATCCGGAGCGCCTCGACTTCTCCATTCGCGCCGCCGGAAAGAGCATCCGCGTGATCGGCGTCATCCCGGACCAGCTCGTTACCGAGAGCCTGGTGATGGACGCCTCCCTCCGCAACGGCAATGCCGTGGCGGACCCCGCCCGCGACCTTCTCCAGATGGCCGTCGTCGAGCGCCACCGCCGCACGGGCCGGATGGGACGCGGCTTCGTTCGCGGCGTCGGCCTGAAGCGCGGCGCCATCGCGGGCACCGTGGCCCACGACCATCACAATCTAGTGGTGATCGGAGCTGACGAAGCCTCCATGCGGACGGCCGCGCTCGCGGTGGCGAAAGCGGGCGGCGGGCTGGCCGCGGCCGAAGGCGAAACCGTGCTCTCCCTGCTTCCCCTCCCCCTAGCCGGCCTCATGTCCGACCGCCCCATCGAAGAAGTGCGGGACGACATGCGCGACCTCCTCGCCGCCGCCCACGGCCTCGGCACCACGCTCCACGACCCCTTCATGGCGATGAGCTTCCTGGCGCTGGAGGTGATCCCGGCGCTCAAGCTGACGGATCTGGGGTTGGTGGATGTGGAGCGGTTCGAGGTGGTGCCGCTGTTCCTGTGACTCCAAGCGACGGCCCCTCCAGCGGGGTAACCGTGAAGCTCCATACCTCTCCGCCTCTTGAACCCGGGATCTGCTGCTGAACATCGACGGGCCAGGCTCCGGGCCGGCCCAGAGCGTGGACTGCAGGCCTCCCTCGCGAGCGAGCGACGGGATGATCCGGCCTTGCGCGATGTCCGCCAGCAGCCGCAGCGCGCGGTAGACATTCGACTTGCCGCTGCCGTTCGGGCCGGTGAGGATTGAGCCCGTGCAGCGGCACGACGAGGTCCCGCAACGACCGGTAGTTGTAGATCGCGATCCTGGAGAGCGCGGAAGGCGGACCAGGAACGGGCATGGTGGCTCGGCTCGCCTGTCCTACTGCCCTTCCGGCGGCACGTGGCTCATCCCGCGCGAACCGCCACTGGCCGTCCGCGTCGCTCCCCAGCACCATGAAGGCCCGCTGCTTGCGGACGATCGCCTCCCCTCCCCCTCGCGGCGTCGCGCGGTTGACTTCGAGGCCTCCCCACCGTCCATCCCATCCTTCACAAGAAAAGGGCGGCCACGGGGGCCGCCCTGGGATAGCCGCTTCAGCATCCGGGAGGAAGCCACGCGCTTCCTCTCCGGGGTGATGCTAGGCGGGACTGCTCGACGACGCGGTCTCCTCCTTCGCTTCCTCCTTTGCCGCTTCTACTTCTGGCGGCTGAGGCTTCGGTTCCGGCTCTTCGGTCTTCCGCTTCACCGCCTTGCGGCGCGGCGGGACCCCGAAGCTCATGAGCTGCTCGTTGGTGAAACCGAGCTTGCCCCGGAGCTGGGCAGCCACCCGACTGCGGATGTCCTGCCCGACCAACTGCGCCTCCTGGCGCTGGCGGATGGTTTTTCTCAGCTCTCCTGTCAGCTCCTGTTGGCGGACGTGCAGGTCATGCACCTCTTCGAGGAAGGCTTGAAGCTCAGAAAATTCCGGCGAGAGATGCGGCATCTCGTCGAGCAGCCCCTCGAGAGAGGTCTTCAACAACTCACAGTCTGCAACCAGCTTTGCGAAGATGATTCCAGTCATGTTCTTTCTCCTCTTTTGAGGTTGAACGGTACTGCTTCTTTCCGGGGCTATCCCGAACCCCATGCCTACCGAGCGTCAAAACGACCTGTTCCAGTGTCGGTCACCTCCTTCCTGTCAAGCACCATCTTCGGCGCCAATAGAGCCCCCTTGCTGCCTCACTACCAACTATGGTTCCATATAGTATCCAACATCCAATTGGTTATCAACCCCTTCTCTGCAAATCCCCGTTATCTTCCTGCAGGCCCTCTCTGAGTCCTTATTGGGGCGCCCTCAAAGGGTTTGGGGACGCGTCCAAAGGCGTCCAGAGCGGTCCAAAACTCTTTTGGAGTCCGTCGAAAGCCTTTGGGAGTAGCTTCCAAGAGGTCTTGGAGCGGTCCAAAGCGCTTTTCGAGCACTCCTCAAGGGTTTTGGAGCGCTCTCAAGGGGCCTTGAAGGGGTCTAAAACGGTTTTGGAGCGCTCCCAAAGCGTTTTGGAGCACGGAAAAATGCCTTGCAAGCTTTAGGAAGATGAAGCGTCGCTCTCACCGGCGGAGGGGGCGAATCCCATCTTCCGCAGGATCTCCGTAAAGCCAGGCTCGCCGCGCAGGGATTCGAACCGGGGATCGACCTTCAGCCACACGATGGCGCCTTCGTGGGCCAGGTACGAACGCTTCAGCCAGTCGAGGGCGGCGGCCTTGTCCCCGAGGGCGGTGTAGAGGGCAGCGATCTGCGAGGCCACGGGCATGTCGGCCGCGGCCCGGTGCTCCAGCTCCTTGAGGACCTTCCAGGCGGCGTCCCGCTTGCCGGCGCGGGCGTCCAGATAGCCCTGGGCCGAGTAGAGGTTGGCGTCTTTTGGAGAGATGCCGCGAGCGCGATCGAAGGCGAGCCGCGCCGGTGGAAAGCGTTCCTGCTGGACGCGGGAGCGGCCGATGAAGTACCAGGCGGTCGAGAGGCCCGGGTCCATCCTCAGGGCGGCTTCCAGCTCCTTCACCGCCTCGTCGTAGCGGCCCGCCCAGAAGAGGCGATAGCCGAGCCCGGCGCGAACGTTGGCCTGATCGGGCGCCAGCTCCACAGCGCGGCGCGCCTCTGCCACGGCTTCGTCGGCGCGGCCGGTCACCTCGAGGAGGATAGCATGCCAGAGGTGCGTGGAGGCGCGCCCGGGGTCCAGCTCCAGGGCGCGCCGGAACTCCGCTTCGGAGCCGGCCCAGTCCCAGTCCTGGTGCATCCGGGCGAACGCCAGGACGGCATGTGGCGGCGCCAGCCCGTCGTCGAGCGCCAGCGCCTGCTGCGCCGCCTCCTTCGCCCCGAGATAGTCATAGAGGAGCGCGCGCGTCTCGGCGAGGCCGGCGAAGGCCGGCGCGTAGGTGGCATCGGTGGCGATGGCGCGCTCGAAGCGCTGGAGCGCGGCGACGATATCGGCCGAAGTCCGGCGCTCCAGCAGCCGCTGCCCCTCCGCGCAGGCCTCCACCGCCACGGCGCGGGCGGTCCCGGACTCCGGCTGCGACTTGACCGGATGGCTCTGCGCCTGGACGGCCGGCGCCAGGAGGAGCACGGCGAGCGCCACGGCCGCTGCGGGTTGTCGCATTGACGGCGAGTATACGCCTGGGAACCTGACGTCGAGCGTCATCGCCGACCGGGCATTGCCGCCGCCTCAGGCCCCTCACCTCCTCGGCCCTCCTCTCCCACCTCACGCCCACCCTTCCGGGAGAAAGGGAGTAGTGTCTCGTAAGTGAGGGTAACAAAGCACTTATCTCTCGAATAGGCGCCGGTAGGTTCTAAATAGGTACTCAGGCGCGATGTCCCCGCAGGATAGAGAAAAAGGGGGAAGCCGGCCCTTGTTGGCTTTAAGAAACCGGCTCCCCGAACCATAAGCGATGCCCCTATCTTAGGACAATCCCCGGTGCGACTCCTCGCGCTCAATTGGCTCCCGCTGAGCCTGGGGAAAAAGGCCAGGGCGGTACGCGTTCTCGGAGACGGCGGCGAGGTCTCGCAGCTCACCGCGCTCCTTTGCCACGGCTCGGCCCCTTCTCCCTCTTCGAAATGACTGAGGAGGTCAAAGCGGCCGTCATGGGGCCGGCGGTGCCAACTCGAAGCTCCAAGGGGCGATTATCGCAGCGGTGCCGCCCTGGTCGCCGAGGGTCGCTTCCGCCTCCTCGCCGCCCGCTACTTAGTGGAGAGGTGAATTTTCACCCGCCGTCTTGTCTCCGGAGGCCCGCGGGGGTGTTCCTGCAACGGGTTCGTTGGCTACGCTCGACGGCTCCGGTCCTGCCAACCTGTTTTCGGAGCCCCGCCGGAGGCACCCGTCCCCGTCGCCACGCTTCAGCTCGACCGGGGCGCGCAGGCGGGGTCAAGGGCGGCGTAGCCGCCGAGCGAAGCGAGGGCACCCTTGACGCAGCCGAGCACCCTGGTACTCCTTACCGCGATGGGGACGGGACGAGAGCGTTTGCGCCGCTACTGAGACCGTAGGATTTCCATCGGATGGACCCTGCTTAGGCTTGGGCTAAGCCCGCCCTGGGTGGGGGAGAAGTTCAACCCTCGTTGAGAACCTGCGCCGGATCGACGCGAACAGCCTCCAGGGCCGGAATCATGGTTGCTACAAGCGCGACTATTGCCAACAGCAGCATCGCCGCGTGGGTCTGAGGTCGAGGCGGCAGTCACCGGCCGGCGGTGCCAATCCAAGGCCTGCACAGGGGCGTCCACCGCCGCAGATGTCCGCCCGAACGGGGAGAGGTCCGGAGAACCCGAAGGGGGTTCTCTGGGGGCGGGACCGCGGCTCAACCGACCGAAACGCGCCTGCCGTCGAAGCGTCGGAGGCTGAACCCCGAAAACAGCTCGTTGCCCGTGAAGCTCAGCTCCTCCAGGATGCGGATCGCCACCTCCTCACCGAGCTTCAGCCCTTCGATACTGTCCGTGCGCCAGTGCATACCCGCGAAGTCGCGGCCGAAGGCGATGTTGGAGGCCAGCTTGTCGAGCTCG
Source organism: Thermoanaerobaculia bacterium (assembly GCA_036002325.1). GTDB lineage: Bacteria > Acidobacteriota > Thermoanaerobaculia > Multivoradales > UBA5704 > DATARR01. Next base: position 116,320 of record DASYTJ010000117.1, read on the forward strand.
CCGCCGACGGTCAGGTCCGCTCCCTTCCAGGGCTGAAGCGAGAGCCCGTCGGCGCTCGCCACGACCGGCTCCGGCAGCACGTGCGACTCGTCGAGGCAGGCTTTGAGCACCGTCGCGCACGCTCCGGCGATGGCCGCGTGACCGGCCGGATACGAGGGGTGGGTGGGACAGCCCTCCGGGTAGGCTTGCGCCAGGAGCGCCGTCCCGAACCGCTTCGTCGTCTCTTCCAGGGCGGCCGAAGAGAGCACGGCTTCGGGGAGTGGCATCGGGGCCATCTTCTTGACGTGCACCTCCACGCGGCCGGCGTACTCCTCCGGCCGTAGCCGCCGGTGCACGATCCACTTCTGATACCAGCACGCCTTGAGAGCGGCCTGGGTGACCACGGCGAGGAGATACAGAAGGTACGGCTGGCCGAAGGTGGTGAAAGCTCCCTGGGTCCGCGAGTGCTTGTACGGATTGCCGCCGTCCGGAAGCGTGCCCGCCTTGAGGGCGATCAGGCAGGCGCCGAGGAAGGACTGGTAGGTGAAATCCCGGTGGACGTACTCGCCGAGGTCGCGGCCGTTGCGGATGAAGCGCGGCGCCTGCTCGAAGCGGTTGACTCCCGACAGCGCGCCGTTCTGGATCGCCAGCCAATCGTCGTAGCCGGTCATGAAATCGAGGCCCGGCGCCGCCGTGCGGATCTTCGGCTCGATCTTCATCGGCAGGAGGGGGATCGGCTTCCAGAGAAACTGTGAGATGTAGGGTCCGGCGAGGTCGCCGGGTGTCACCCCCCGGAACAGGGTCTCCGGCGTGACCTTCCCCTCCCGCCGCGGCCCGCGGAAGTCCGCGAGGCCGGACAGCTCCTCGGCGGCCTTGAAAGTCAGGGGATGGGAGCCGTACTCCGAGAAAGGCACGTCGCGGGTGAGCGCGTGCCAGTACAGCTCGATCATCTCGCCGGCCTGCTCGGCGCTCGAGAAGCCGGGCGCGGGCGGGCAGTGGAGCTGCGAGCTGTCCGGCCCCATGAGGTCGAACGCCCAGGCGGCCTGTGGATTGGCGAGCTTGACGAAGCCGCCCAGAGGTATGCGCTCGAAGTCCTCCGGTTTGCCGGTCGCCAGCGCCCGGCGATAAACCTCGTAGGCTTTGGCATCGACCCGCCCCTCCCGATCGTGCGGCAGGCCCTTGGAATAGCAGGCGATCCGGTCCGGGAGACTCTCCTCGTCGCGGTTCGTGCTCTGGACGCCGGCGCCGAGGCTGCGGGCGTGTTCGGCGGCCTTGTGGCGGACCGCGTAGGCCGCTCCCAACCGGCCGCTCGCGGAGGCGGGCTCCGCCGCCAGCGCGCCCAGGGCGTCGCTCGCCAAAGCCAGTCCGCCCAGGCCGGCGGCGCCGGAGAGAAAACCGCGGCGGGAGACACCGCATCTAGGACCCTTATTTCGTCTCATGGGCAGGGCTCCCTTTCGCTACCGATGGAGGAGGATAAAGATCCGGTCTTGCGTTGTGTCCTCCACAACTACATCGGGGCCGCCGTTCCCATCCAGATCTGCCGTCTCCAGGACGAATCCACCGGAAACGAACCGCCTCTCCGGCTGGTAGGTACCGTCTGCTCTCGCCAGCAAGACCGACAGTCCGGAGGCCGTGCCCGTCAGCAGATCGGCCAGTCCGTCTCCGTCGAGATCCGCAATACGGCCGAAGTGGGACAGTCGCCCGAGGGGAATCCGCCGCTCCGGCTGGAACGTCCCGTCGCCGTTGCCAAGCAGGAGCGACAGGTCAGTGTTGCTGCTGCTGGAACCGCTGCCGCTCACGATATCGAGATCGCCGTCGCCATTGAGGTCTCCGGTCGCCATCCAGGTGGGTCTCGTCCCTACCGGAAAGCGCTGCGACGGGCCGAACGTGCCATCCCCGTTGCCCAGCAGGATCGCGACATCGTTGGAAACGGTGTTCAGCGCGAGGACGTCGGGCGAGCCGTCGCCGTTGACGTCAGCGCCCCTGGCGAAGACCGGTGCGTCTCCCACCGGCAGGCGGCGCTCCGGCTGCAGGGTCCCGTCGCCCCGGCTGAGGAAGATGGCGACGTCGTTGGAGCTTTCGTTCGCGGTCAGCAGATCGGCGGCACCGTCGCGGTTGAAATCCACCGCCGAGATCGACATAGGCGACCCGGTGACGGGGACCTGTAGGGGCGTCTGGAAGGTGAGATCGCCGTTGCCCAGGTGCAACGAGATGCCATTGGAAACGGCAACCGCCAGGTCGGCGGCTCCATCGTCATTGACATCCCCCGAGGCGACCGAGATGGGGAAAGACCCCGTACTGAGCCGGCTCTGCGGCAGCAGGCCGCCGCGGCCATCGCCCGGCAGGACCGAGAGATCGTGAGAGAGGGAGTTGGCGGCGATGAGATCCAAGTCGCCGTCGCCGTCCAGGTCCGCCGAGGCCGCGGCCTGGAAACCTTCGCCCACGGCGTAGGCCCGGCGGGCCCAGAAAGTGCCGTCGCCTTCGCCCAGGAGAATCGAGATGTCCTGCGAAATAAAGTTGGCCGTCACGGCATCGGGAACGCCGTCGGCGTCCAGGTCGGCGACGGCCACGGATTCCGGCAAATCGCCTCCCACGAAGGAGCGGCCCGGCTGGAAGGTGCCATCCCCGTTGCTGAGGATGACCACCACCGCGCTCGGACCATCGAGCTCGCCCTGCACGGCCAGGATGTCGCTCGTCCCGTCGCCGTTGAGATCCGCCGCCGCGACCGAGCGGGGGGTGGGACCGACTGGCAGCCGGAGCTGGGGGCGGAAGCCGCCACTCCCGTCCGCCAAGAGCACCGAAGCGTCACCGGTGCCGGAATTCACCGTCACGATGTCGAGAAGGCCGTTGCGGTCGAAGTCGCCCACCGCCACCGACTGCGGCGCATCGCCCACTGGGAAACGGCGGCGGACGGCCGGTCCGCTTGCCCGGAAGAAGACCGATACATCGTCCGCGCCGGCGTTGGCTGAGATGAAATCGACGACTCCGTCACCCAGCAGATCCCCCACCGCGAGATCGGAGGGACCCGATCCGGTGATCAGAGAGCCGCCGGAGGAGAAAGTCCCGTCACCCCGGCCGGACAGAATCGAGAGCGTCTGGGTGAACACATCCACCGTCAGGATATCGGGAATGCCGTCCCCTCCTATATCGGCCGCCACCACCGCCTGAGGACCATTGCCGACCGGGTAACGCACCTCCGGCCGGAAGGTGCCGTCACCGTTGCCGAGCAGCACCGAGACCGTGTCGTTGCCGGAAGCGCCAAAATTGGCGGCCACCAGATCCGGGGCGCCATCCCGGTTGAAATCGGCCACCGCCACATCGACGGGCTGGATGCCGACTGGGTACTGCACGAACGGCTGGAAGGTCGCATCCCCATTGCCAAGGAAGACTGACACCCTGTTGGCATCCCGGTCGGCCACCGCCAGATCGTTGACGCCGTCGCGGTCGAAGTCTCCGGCGGCGACAGCGATCGGGGTGAAACCGGCGGGCGTGTAGGGGGTGGGATAAAGGGGCCGCGCAATCGCGGCGAGGACGATATCCCCCGCGTCAGTCGTCCCTTCGAGCACCGCCGGGACCGAAGCCGAGAGGCCGCGGAGCCGGGTACCGCCCTCCTCGGCCGTCGCCACGGCGCGGATCGTTCGTGGACAGGCCGGGACATCCAGGAGATCGAACCGGCCGTCCAACTCGCTCATGTCGGACAGCCCCGGACGCCCCAAGACCTCGACGCGTGCGTCCAGGAACGGATCGTCCGGACCGCGCAGCACCCGGCCGGTCACGCGGGTGATGTCCTGCCGCAGAGGATCGCAGCCCAGACCGACTTCCAGGCCGTCTCGGGCGCCATCGCCGTCGGTGTCGGGATTGCCGGGGTCGGTTCGCCGCAAGACCTCCTCACCATTGCGGAGGCCGTCGCCATCGCTGTCCTCCTGAGCGTCGGAGAGGCCGTCGCCGTCGCTGTCGGTCCGGAGGGGATCGAGGCCTACGTTCACCTCGATGCCGTCGGGCAGCGCATCGTCATCCGAGTCGGGATCGAGGGGGTTGGTGCCGCGGGCGAGCTCCGCACGGTCATCGAGACCGTCGCCGTCCGTATCCGGATCGCCCGGATTCGTGCCGCGCTCCACCTCGTCGCCGTCGGTCAGGCCGTCGCCGTCGGTGTCCGCGCGCCTGGGATCGGAACCGGCGAGGAATTCCTGGACGTTGGTCAGGCCGTCGCCGTCGAGGTCGAGCGGCCCGTCCGTGGGATCCTGGGGATTGAGCCCGTAGGTCTGCTCGAAGTCGTCCGGCATGCCGTCCTCGTCGCTGTCGGTGATCGAGAGGTACTGGCCGATCAACAGGACGGTGTTGCCCGTCGCTGCGTTGTCCGTGAGCGTTGCGGCGGCGGTGAGATAGACATAGTTCCCGTCGACCGCGATGCCGGTGCCATTGGCGTCCGCCAGGCTGCGGAAATCCAGGATCTGGCGCGGCACCGGGGCCGCTGGCGCACTCACGTCGAGGATCGGGACGCCGTTGAAGAAGAAGAAGTCCGCGCCGAAGGCGAACCGCTCCCGCAGGGTCACGTCCGCCAGCAGACCGCCGGTTTCGCGCGGCACGGAAGCTCGTACCCGCGGCGCCGCCAGGTCGCTCAGATCGACCGCGGTGAAGCCCTTCTCTGCGTCGGCCACGAAGGCGAAGTCCGAGGCGAGGACGGCGTCCCGGGCCTCGCCGGTGTCCACGCTGCCGAGCAGCCGCGGTGCGCTCAAATCGGTGAGCCCGATCACGTGAAGCCCGGCATGGCCGGCGGCCACGACCGCGAGCGCCCGCAGCCCGTCGATCTCGACTCCGAGGGCGGTGCCGGGCAGGGCGAGCGAGCTCACGATCCGCGGCTGTGCCGGATTGGCGATATCCATCACCCGCAGCCCCAAGCCGTCCGTGACGAGGACGACATTGCCCGCCACCGCGACGTCGTAGGCCACACCCGGAACGTCCAGGGTCGCCAAAAGCAGCGGATTTCTCGGGTCCGCGATGTCGACGACCAGAAGGCCGGCGTCTCCATCCGCCACCAGCGCCAGATCTCCCGCGATCTTGACGTCATTCGCGTTGCCCGCCGTGTCGAGCTGCGCGGCGATCGCAGGGTGCGCGCGGTCGGAGACATCCACCACGACGAGGCCGGCCGCACCGGCGGCCACGTAGGCGAAGTCGCCTTGGACGTCGACGGCATTGGCGTGTCCCGGAAGAGGAAGGACAGCCAAGGCAACCGGTGAGAAGGCCCGCACCTCGATCTGCGCCTGGGCCGAGAAGCCGGAGTTGCTAGCCGTTACGATGCAACTTCCAGGCTGGCCCGCGAAGATCTCGCCGCTTTGGGACCCGAAGCCGCAGATCGTGAGGTCGCTCGAGCTGTAACCCGTGCCGCGGGAGGTGGAGGTGAGATCCAGGCGGTTGCCATCGATCAGGACGCCCGTTACCTTCAGGCGTTGCGAGGCTTCCCCAAGGAGCGTATCGAAGGTGATGACCGCAAAAGCAGGTGAGATTTCCAGCCGTTGCAGGGCCTGAGCCAGGTTGTAGCTGTTCGGATCGAGGGGATTGCTGCCCGTCGCGATCTCCAAGCCGTCGGAGAGCCCGTCGCCGTCCGTGTCGAAGAGCAGCGGGTTGGTACCAACCTCGAATTCGCGACCGTCCAGCAGCCGGTCGTCGTCGGTGTCTGGATCAAACGGGAGTAGGCCAGCGTCGAATTCGTCGCGCGTCGAAAGTCCGTCGTTGTCCGGGTCATCAAGCACGTCTAGCGGATTATTCGGATCGAGCCCGTTGGCAATCTCGAAATCATCAGGCAGACCGTCGCCGTCCGAATCGCCACTTAGCAGAACCTGAACCCGGAGCACACCGAGGGTACCTTCGTTGGAGGCGCTAACAAGTGCAACGCCACTTGATAGGGCGGTGATAAGTCCGTCGTTGGCAATCGATACGATAGCGGGATTGCTGGACACATAACGCGTGCCAGCCATTCCGAAAGTAACGTCGCGGCTCGACCCGTCAGGCCATTGGACAAAGGCGGTGAGCTGTATTGTCTGACCGGGAGCCGTGAGCTGAGTAGCCGGCGCCGAGAGCGTCAAAGCAGTCGGAACAGGCTCAGAAACATCGAAGCGGATGTCGGCGACTTCGATTGTACCGTCGGGTGGCACGACGAAAAAATCCGACTGGCCAGCGCGGGTGATTCCATTCTCCACGCATGTAGCACGCACGCGCACAGGACCGCTGTTCGCGGGGACATTCGGTAAGACCCAGGTCCCGTTGGACTGGACCCGCGCCGAGCGGTTGAGAGCACTTACAATGCATGCTTCGTTGAGTTGTGACGGCTCCTCCTGGACTTCCACCTCCGGTACGAGTGGATCCGTTCCTAGCGCGATTTCCAGCCCGTCCGGTTGGAAATCACCATCGGTATCGGCTTTGAGGGGATCAGTGCCAACTTCAAACTCGCGAAGGTTGGACAGCCCATCTTGGTCGGTATCAGTCTCGCCGTCGCCCGCGAAATCAGGGTTCAAGGAGTGCTGCAACTCGTATCCGTCGGGCAATCCATCACCGTCACGGTCGCCTGGATCTCTGACGAGAACCGTTATTGTGTCCGAAGCCGCAATCTCGCTCGGCTGCTCGTAGGTTACCGTGATGGTCACGATCCCCAGACCCACTGCCTGAACTAGTCCATTTGGTTGAAATGCAACGATCCCTGGGGGAGACGCAGAATAGTGGGTATTCACCTCGGTTGTAACATCGCGGCTTGTTCCGTCGGCAAACTCCGCTTGGACGAAAAGCTGCAAGTTTCCTCCCGATAAGATTTCGTTCTGAGGAGCACTCACAGTGACGCGGAGTACCTCCGAGAACGTCGCAGGAGTCCGCGGTCGGAAGCCATGGGAAATGGACGGCCACAGCAACGCTGCCATGAATGGAAGGCAAAGGAACACATTCCACTTGGCGGATTTGGTGAATTTCATTTCTCACTCCGATGCTTGCCAAACTCCTGCAAAGAGATCAACAATGTCGCAGCCTGCCTCCTAACCTCGGCGTCAGGGTCTTCCTTTGCAATTCGCTCGATGTTTTGCAGATACGGCCGCAACGAAACGCCGTTAAAGAAGGCCGCGGAGAGCTGTAAGATAACCTCTTTGCGCACTTCGGAGCTGCCGTCGCTCATCATCTGAACGAGCAGATCTGCTGGATCTGGCTTTGGCAGGGTCCTGTTCGAGGTCAGCATCAGGGCAACGCTCTCAACGCTCAAGAATCTAAGATGCTCATCCTTGCACGTGGCAGCCTTTACGATTTGCTGATAGCCACTCAGCTCACCTAGCTCGGCCAAGCGGGTAGCCAAGAAGAGTTGACGCTCAGGGTCCTCGGCGTCTAGCATGAAATTCTTCAGTGTTTTCAAGCCGCTAGGCTCTTTGAGCCGGGCCAATGCCAGTGCCGCTGTCTCGCGAACTAGCTGGCTGCTATCATTCAGCAAGATTTTGCGGAGAGAGCTCTTCGTGGACACCTCGCCGCGTAATCCCAGGAGTTCGACCGCTGCCCAGCGGACACCTTCGTCCGAGTTCGTGAGAGCCACCTTTACCACTGATGACGTATCGGTGGGAATTCCTTTTTCGAGCAGCTCCTGTTCAACGCCCGCCCACGGCTTGTTGCTCGGCCTAATTGGACGGTCTGAAGCTCCTGGAGCAGGTAGACCCAATATTAGCAACCAGGACGTGATGATCCATTTCGCTTTCACAGCTCTCCTCCTGTGTGGCAGCTTAGCGGCAGGCCGCTGGCCATCCCTGGGCGCTCGCCCGTGCACGTATCCCCTGAATCAGGGTCGCAAGTAACCCGTTCTCGATAGTGTAGGCCCTCACCTCATGCCTATATCCCGTGGCGTAGCTCGTTCGATTTTGATTCCAATAGGTTTCCATCTGAGAATCGAACGTCGCCGCTGGAGGATTGCTCTTGCAATTAGTGCAGTTGCTGGTTTGTCGCACAAAGGTATCCGTTTGATTCATAGTCGGTGTTGATACGCGCGTCCTGAAGTCGTCAACATGCGAGCGCTCGTGAGCCTCGACAATGTACATTGGGACGTACAAAATATAGGGGGCTGCTGCAACGAGTCCTCCTGGGCCTGCACCAACAACCGGCGTAAGATCCGTGATGACTGCCGAGCAATTCGCGGCATCGATCGCAGGGGAGTTTGCATTGCTGATATCGATCATCCCAGCGGGAAGAGCAAAGCCAATGCCGTGCTCCTCAACAAACTCCTCTAAGCGGAAACACCACATCCCGCCGCCAACACAGCCCTTATAGCTGGCCGCGTGTCGATTGCGACGGACCTGTCCAAAATTGGCCGGATCGGGAGGCTGACTATGTTCGATCTCATTGAAGTGAGGTGTGATACTCGCACAATCAGGCCCCGTCGAGACATTTTTTGTTTTAGAACTGGCAGCGCACATCGCTGTGACGACAAAGCTGCCCTCGCTCGAATAGGTCACTGAAAACGAACCGCCCCGACCCGACGAGGGATTGCCGCTCGGTGCCCGCCACTTCACGCGAGCTGGTCCGTTAGAGTCCGCCGTCAACCCGAGAGCGTGGTTGATGGCTGCTACGCAGGCCCCATTGATGGCCCGTACCTCTACAGGATCGCCCGTACAACCGCCGGCTCCGTCGCAGTGATCATTGATCGTGCAGTCGTTATGGTCGTCACAGGTGCACTGACCGGCAAGCAGTACAGATTCCAAGTCCTTCATGGCTACTGCCGCGGTCGAACTGCTGGCAAGCAAGCAACCTTGAACACAGCTACTGCCATCGCAGTACATGCAGGGGGGACAGTCGGCTGGTGTACCCGCTGCCGAGGGATTACCGCCGCAGTGCCAGCCAGCCTTGAGGATACCGACCCCTGGGTTGGAGACGATGACGCTACCATCTTCACTAACGGTTGCCGGACCGATGCTGACGAAGTGTCCGAGGTCGTGGTCGAAGGAGTAGAACTCGGTCACCGTGCCCGGCGCGAAGCCTTCGACATTCGGGAGGGTCAATCTGGCGGGCGGATCGAAGCGCGCGCCAGCGGGCTGAATCGTGACAATGAGCCGAGGTTGCTGGCCGAAGTTGGGGACCATAGGAACCTTGTCGCTGTGTACTGCTGTGACGCTCACGAGACCGCTTCTTGAGCCGTTGGGGAAGGTGACCGAACCTGGCAAGATTTCCATCGAGAAGCCCGGCACGTCCGGTAAGCTCAGGGTGCCGCCCCGAGTTTCATCCACCAAGACGCCGTGGGACAAATCAAGTGGCAAGAGATAGATCGGCATCCCAAGATCGTTATCCCGACCCGAGATGGTCGTCATTACGAATTCCAGATCGGGCCAAGAGCCCAGGCGGGCCGCCGTGCTGCCGTCGACCACCAACTTGACGGTACCGACCGGAGCGGGTTGGATCTTGAAGAGGCCCTTATCATCGGTCTGTGCCGTGAGCGCGGTATCGAGGATGCGCAGGGTCACGCCCGGAACTGCCATGTTGCTGTTGTCGACTACGATACCGCTGATGGAGGTCTGCGATGCCTCTCCAGCCGTTCGTCCGTAGCTGACGAACGTGGCAACCGGGCTGCCTTCAAGGTCCGAGATCACCGCCTGCACTACGTGACTGGCGTCCTCTTCCTCCGGCGGCAGCACGAATGGAACGATCGCACGACCATCGGTGTCGGTCGCTACCGTGATCTGCTGCTGCCGGTTTTGGAACTGGCCCCTCCCTCGGACGACTCGGAAAGTTACCTGGACGCCAGCGAGCCGGTTGAAGCCAGCATCAGTGACGGCGGCCACCAGCGGCTGCGGGAGGGCGTGCCCGGCTAGCCCGAGCTGCTGATTACCAGCGTCTACCACGATCAACGAAGGGTCGGCGGGCAAGGCCGTGGCGCGGAAGACCGCCGGGCCGCGGAAGCGAGAGATCGTGGCTTCGACCATCTGGTTGGCAACGCCAGCGCGTTTACCCAAGGTGAAGTGCACGGCGGCCCGTCCGTCGGGTCCCGTCGTCACGGCAACCTGACGCTGTCCGCCGTCCAGCATCCCGTCCGTGCTAACGACTTTGAAAAGCACCGGCTTGCCACTGACTGGTTGGCCGCTGGCATCGAGCAGCGTCACAACGAGAGGCTGGGCGAGCGGTGTGCCAATCACTCCACTCTGGTCGTTTCCGGAGGACACTACCACCCGCGGCACAGTCGCCGGCTCCAACCGCACACGGATCTCCACGTGCCCGGTGTTTCCGCCCTCGTCGGTGGCCGTCACAGAGAGCACATTGTCTCCCGGCGCCAGGGGCACTCCCTCGGCGACAAAGGAGCGGTTGGCGACGGCGGCGGGTCTGCCATTGACGGTCACTGTAACCTCAGACGCATTGACCGTACCCGCTACAATGTCATTGACCAAGCCGGAAACGGTCGTCGTCGCCTCGAAGAGCTCAGCCCCATCTCGCGGCTGGTAGATAGCCACATGGGGAGGAGTTAGATCGCGGACGACGGTGATGCTATCGGCACCGATGCGATCGGGGTCCGAAATGGCCGTAGCGGTGAGGATATTGCCTCCTTCGATGAGAGGTACGTTCTGAGCCACAAACGTGTTGCCGGAGACAAGGGCCTCAATGCCATTTACCTTCACTGCGGCCGCAGGGTCACTGACAGAACCTCGGACCTCGACGGTCGTGGAAGCGATGTAGCTGAGATCTGCAGGTGAATCGATTTCCACCTGGGGCAGCGTGAAACGTTCCACTGGCACTGCGACCTCGGCCATGTTGCCTGCTAGATCGGAGGCTTGCACAACGATGCTGCTATCTCCTTCTTGCAGCCCGACTTCGCGCTCGAACTTGTCGTCGCTCAGCGGGGTCTCTATTCCGCCAACCTCGACCTGAATGACCCCGTTCGCATCGGTTGCACTTCCCGTCACGAAGACGCTTCCGTGATTGATCTTCTGCCCCGGTTTAGGGGTTTCCACGGTCAGTGCCGGAGCCAGGCTGTCCACGCTAACTGTAACCGCGGCGCTGCTCTGCCGCTCTGCAGCATCTTCGGCCACGACCTGGAGCTCATTACGGCCCTCTTCCAGGTTCACGAGAGATGAGAACTGCCCCGAGACAAGAGCAGCCGGCTGACCGTTGACCGTTATGGAAGTCACCCCCGAATCGTCTGTGGCGATGCCGGTGACCCGGACCGTTCTTGTATTGAGTAGCTCCCCCACACGCGGCGACGAGATCGCCACACTTGGAGCCACTTGGTCCAAAAGGAAGTTGAACGGACGGCGTCTCAGCTCCAAATTGCTCGCGCGGTCGCGAATCTGGACTTCAATAAGATGATTCCCGCTCTGAAGCGCCGGCAGTGAGCAGCTTGCTGAGTCGGGCCCCGAATTACAACTCACGTTAGCTCCGTCGAGCTGGAACCCAAACGTCGCTAGATCCAGGCCTGCGCCAATGTCGGTGTAGGTAATGACGACCTGCGGAGGAAACTCGCCGACGATGGTGTCCAGATCGGGAGAGAGCTGGAGCGTCACCTCCGGCGAGACGGTGTCCAGGCTCACAGTCGCTGAGGCGACCGACTCCTTACCCGTCGAGTCCACCGCCCGTACTGAGATCTCGTTGGCACCCTCATTGAGCGGCACGTCCGCGGTGAAGAGATCTCCTGTGATCGTGGCCGGAGAATCGTTCACTGTCACTCCGGCAACGGTGCCGTCGTCCGTTACCGTGCCGGTCACACGAAGTAGGGGAGTGTTGACGAAGGAGCCGCTTGCCGGCGAGGTAATCGCGACCGTTGGAGGCTCGGAATCAGGCGGTTGAACCACCACTGTCAGCTTAGGCCGCTCCTCCACCGTTCCCTCTCGCGAGGTGAAGCTCGGCTGGCCGGTGCCGATTTGATAGGGCGGGGTCGTCAGCAGCCAGCCGCGATTGGGCGTCCCCGCCAGGAACGCGGCCACGTCGGCGGTCACGTCGAAACGCGGCTTCTCTCCAAGGGGTGGCGGCTCGATCGTGTCCGAAGGCTCTGCCGCGAAGGTGCCGCCGTTCCACTGGGTGGCGCAATCCGGCTTGTTGTTCGTGGTCTTGGTATCGATCGCGCAGCTCCAAGTGGCGCCCATCTCGGTCCAATCCGCGGTCAGGAGGTGAGCCTCCACAGGCGGGCCGCCCTGTTCCCAGAGGTTATGGACAGAAAGCTCCAGCGTGGCCGAGACCAGACGGCCGGAGCCGATGGCCGACGCGAGGGCGGTCTGGTCGAAGCGCAGCAGAGCCCGACCGCTGCTCAGGGACAGCACTGTAGAGGCGCCGTTGTTCTGGTTTGCCGCCGTCTCCGATATGGACGTATCGGCCGTCGGCGCCAGAACGTAGGTCTGCGCCTGACCTAGAGAAGCCAGCCCGAATCCCAGCAATAGACAGCCCATCAGATTCCTTTTAGCGTTCACACGTCCCCCTGAGAGTAGAACCCCTGCCTCGCTGAGCCGGCCCTCTGGCCGCCCCGCGCCTCTGTGCCCTGCTGGTCTGGGCGAAATCGGACCAAGACTAGCGGCGGCTCAACGACGGCGTCAATGCCTTCGAGTCTTGTCAATCTGTCAATCTCCTCGGCCCTGGTGTCGGTGCAGGACTGATCCCATCGATCGGCGTGTCATCCTCGTTCGCCACGGCAAGCTGTTCCCCTGCAGAAGCCTCTTCCTGCTTAGACCCGCCGGCGAGATTTTCCAGTTCCTCCCCGAGCAGGGCTTGAGCCCGCGCGAGGTGGCTGACGGCGCCGGCCAGCCGGAAACCCTCGTAAAGTCTGGCGGTCCGGGTCGTCTCTTCCAGGAGGACCAAAACGTCATCGCGATGGGCCTCAAGGCGTTGCCGAATGCCGTTCATCCTTGCGCCCTCTCCGTGGGCCGATACGCTGCCGCCGCGGCGAGGTCCCTGATGGTGGGCCGCAGATAGTCGGCCAGGATGCATTCGATGACCGAGCGCATCTCGGTCGAGAAGTCCGGCTCCTTCTCGCCTTCGTGCATCGCGGCTTCATCAGCAGGCACGGGTAGCCGTGCATGGATGGTCTCCAGGCGAGTTTGAATCGCGTCCAGTTCCTGGACGATCTGCTGCACTTCCTTCTGAGCGGCGATCTCGACCTCGGTCATAGCTTGATTCCGCACCTCCAGAGGGCTCTTGATCCTTGATGCTCGATGGGTCGCTAGCCGCTCTCGAATATCGCTCATGAACCTAAATTCCGGAGGAAGTCAGGGAGTCTTGCTGCCGGGATACTTGATGCACTGCTGTGTCAGCCAATAGAAGCGATATCTATACTTGGGGTCGTCCTCTGCCCTTTCTTGACAGGCCACCCACCCCCTGAGCCGTCGCACATCGATGACGAGTCCTCGGACATCCCTGGCGAGCCCTCGAACCTCCCTTGCGTCCTCCGGGCGGAGCTTCCCTTGGGGGTGGCCCGCGCCGAAAGTCACGCCCGCGGTGAAAGCCAATAGATACGCGGTGGCAAGACCGAAGGCACAAACGGCCAGAGCCATCTTCTGGAATGGATGGAGCGTGGAGATGAAAGTCTGTACATGGGGCCACCACCTTCTGACCAGAACCAAGAAGATCCCGACCTGCAAAATCAACATGCCGAGAATGAGGCGGACAAAGTGCTGCAGCGTCATGGTCGATCTCCACTGGCTTTATGAGAAAAAGGGAGGACCGCGGAGCCCACGGCCCCCCAATAGGGCCGACTCTCCCCGGCCCTCAAACTGAACCTCCAAACCTCCTCTCCTCCTCGCGGCCATGGTCTGGATGTCAACCGTCGATAAAGTCTTCGTGCATCAGGAACCTCCCTCGCATTGGGGTACCTCCTTCCTGACCGGGAGGAAGAAGTTGGGGCACCCAGCACCGCGCAGAGCTGAGCGCCCCTATCGACTTCAGGGGCTCCAAGGAGACTTTGTTCCTTCACTCGCTATTTCCCCGTTTCTCCTTCTCGGCGGTCATCTGACTGCTTGCTCTGGTGTTGCGTCCGCCGTGACAGCTCATACGAACGGCAGGGGCCACAAGGAGGCCCCTTGCCAGCGCAAGGCCATTCGCAGAGGCAGAGTGACGCAGCTCCAGACTTCACGGTCGAGGCGTTCCGCGGCGGTATCCTCGGCCAGCGCCTCCAGGAGCTCCTCTAGGACCGTGACGGTTGGCTCGCCCGCGAAAGCGGCATTCAGCTCCTCCACCAATCCCCGGACTTCGGCCGCCCTGCCCGCTTCGCTCCACAACAGGGCAAGGTCAATCGTCGCGAAGGTGGCCTCGGGCAGGCGGCGGCGCTCGATCAGCCGCGGCCGGACCGATTCAAACAGTGCGGCGGCCTCCTCGTTCTCTCCGCTGAGAGCCGCAACCCGGCCCTCCAGCCAGCGCGTGAGGAGATCCTCCTCCCCGCTCAACTTGCCGTAGAAGCTGTGGGCCATCTCGCGGGCGGAGCGCGCTTTGTCCGTGTCGCCAAAGGAGGCGTGACAGAAAGCCAATCCGAGGCAGCACTGTGCGGCGAGCCAGGGCCGGCGTTCCGGGTCGATTCCCTGGGACGCCTCCCGTAGCAAGGGAACCGCACGCCGGGGCTCGCCGTTATCGACGTGGAGCATTCCCAGCAGTGCCAGGCAGGCCGCCTCCTCCCGCATCTCCTGAGCTTCGGCGAACCGCCGCTGGGCGTGGTACAGCAGGGCGGTGGCTTCCTCGCTCCGCCCCTGATCCCAGCGCAACATCGCGAGTGCGCGGCAAAACAAGCCCTGGCTCGCCGCGGAGACAGGAAGGCCTCCGGCCCGCTCGAAGGCGGCCTCGGCTTTCGGGAAGTCGCCCAGCAGTCGGCGCGCCGTGCCGGCCAGGCACAGAGCGCGGGAGTAGCCCTCGGCTCCGATCTCTCCGGCTCGCTTTCCGTTCTCCTCCAGCATCGCGGCCAGACCGGTTGCCAGATTCAGGATCTCGCCGGCTCGCTGCGGATCGCAGTGCAGAGCCTCGTGACCGGCTTCCAGCAGCAGGTCGAAGAGGTGGGGATCGTGGAACCGCTCCTCACGGAGGAGGTCCGGCCGCTCCTCCTCGGGGAGACTCAACAGCTCATCCCGGAGGTGCTCTACCGCCTTCCGTCGGCGCTGTGGGAAGGGCAGAAGACGCGAGGGCGCCGGTCCTTTCGCCGGGCCGACCGCGAAGCCTTCGAGGACCCGTCGAGGGGTGCTTCTGCTGCCGCTCCTCAACCCTGCTCCTCCCATTCCTTCTCCAGGTCGCGGAGATTTCGGATGGCAGGTTCGATCAGATCCCGCACCGTGTGTTGGAGGGCGGCGCGGACTTCGGTACGGCTGTCCATTTCCTCTTCTTCCAGGAGACGGGCTAATTCCCCAGGTCCGGGGGGCAGGGTCCCCTCGACTCCGAGAAGGCGGTAACGGATTCCTTCCAGCTCCCGGGCAATGTCCCGGATCTGCTCCTGCACCCTCTGCTCGGGCTCGCTCACGGCGGCGTCCTCTCTCCCTCAGATCAATCCCGGTTCGTCGTGCACCCGGCGGGGCCGGACGAGCGCCGCCAGTTCCATGAGGTCGGCCTTGATGCTGGGCGGCCACTCTCCGAGCCGCCAGTACCGCCGGGCCTCCTTGGCGCACTCCCGGCAACCCGTTAGCAAATGCCGAACAACGCTGAGCGCCTCCTCCCGCGGCAGCTCGCCGCGGATCAGGCGCTCCAGTTCTTGCCGAGCGGGATGCGGTCCACCTCGTTTCACCCCTTCCATAGATCCTCCGTTCTGTGACCTTAGAAGAGGCTTCACAGCAGCGCTAGGCCACGTGTGTTTCTCCGAGACCGGCGGCCCCGCCTAAAAGTTACCGGTTGAGGGAATTTCACCCTCTTGTCACGAATTAGTTCCGAGCGGCAACCTAGTTATTGAGAAGGAGTGCAAGAAAAGGAGGAGACCGGCGTGCCGAAGCTGCTGCCGAAGCTGGGAGTCGCGCTCACGAACCTCCGCAGGGATCTCGGGTGGAGCCTGGGCGAGTTGGCCGACGCGCTCGGCATGTCACCGAACCAGCTCTCGGATCTCGAGCGGGGAACCAGGACGCTGACACCCGAGAAGCTGGAGGAATGTGCGGCGCCGATGAGAGTGCCGCGGGAAATCATCCAAGAAGCCGTCGCCCAGGTAGACAGGGTGCGGTCCCATTCGGGCGCGCCGCTCTATCCTTCGGAGCCGGGAGAAGCCGATGCCGAGCGCGGCCGGATTGAGAGCGTGGTCCGCGCCATGGCTGACGCGACGGCCCAGGTCGGGCGCCCGCTCGTCGCCAATCTGTCCGTGCAGATTCGAGCCCTGGCCGACCGGCAATGGGCGCAGGGAGCCTGGGAGCGCCTGAAGCGCCGGCCGGCGGCCGAGCGGCGGAGCCTGTTGCACAAGTCGCGGGAGTACCGGGGATGGGCAGTGTGCGAGCTGGCGTGTGAGGAAAGCCGGAAAGCGGCACCCGACAGCGCGGCGCGGGCGCTGGAGTACGCCGAGCTGGCGGTGGAGATCGCCCGTCTTCCCGCGGGTGAG
>DASYTJ010000118.1:0-55000 GCA_036002325.1 Thermoanaerobaculia bacterium
CCCTTGCGAAGGGCGTACGGGTGGGCGGCGCCTCCCACTTCGATCGGTTCCCAGAGGTGCTCGGTGAGCTCGACGCGGACGCTCGACGCGCGGGGGTTGTTGGTCACGAAATGATCAGTTAACGCGAGGCCGAAGTCTTCGATGTCGTCGAACGGATGCTGAGCGGCCAACGCGTAGACGGTGTTCTTCATCGTGTCGGTGGGGAGGACGCCGCTGTTGTCGCCGTCGGCGTAGGCGGAGGTGAAATCCCCTTCGAAACGGATCGCCACCGTAACGTCCTGGAGCTCGTGACGTTCGGGACGGCGGCGCACGGTCACCAGACGGACCGCCTGCTTGCCATAGTTGTTTTCGGTCAGCGAAACGGCCATCGTCAGCTCCCTCGATAGGTCGAGTATCCGAACGGGCTCAGCAATAGCGGCACGTGATAGTGCTGGTTCGCGTCGCGCACGTGGAAGACGATCGAGGCTTCGGGATAGAAGCCCTCGATCCCCTCCGCCCGGAAATAGGTTTCGATTCCGAAGGTGAGCCGGTAGACGCCCGCGGTCAGCGCGTGGCCCGAAGGCAGGAGATGGCGCGCGCGACCGTCTTCGTCCGTCAGGGCGCGGCCGATCTCCCGCCAGCCGGTTTCGGCTTGGATCTCCAGGAGCAAGGGGACGCCGATCGCCGGCCGGCCGCGCGCGGTGTCCAGAACGTGCGTCGTGATCCCGCTCATGATCGCACCAGTTTCTCTAACCTGAGATTCGTGATCTTTCGCTGCTCCCAGGCGGCGACGCGCAGCTCGGTATCGGGATCGTTGGCCATCCGCTCGCGCAGCATGGCCAGCATTTCGGCGGCGCTCTTGCCGGTGGCGCAGACGATGAAGATGTGGCCGAACTTCTGCTGGTACTGCTGGTTCGTCTCGGCGAGCTTCTCGAGGATCTCCGGCGGTCCGCCGCGGGCTCCCGACTGCTCCTGCTCGGACCACTGGCGGTCGCGCTCACCGGCCTTCTCGGGCGGCTTTTCGCCGATGCGTGGATGCGCCGCGAAGGCTTCGAGCCAGTCCTCCCGCTCGAGCTTCCACCAGACGCGGTCGGAGGCTTCGAGGAGATCGCTGAGATCCCGGAACGGACGGTTTTGCACCAGTCGGCGCGCCCAGGCGCGCGAGCCGCAGCAGGGTTGGATCATGGCCTCGGCTTCCGCGGGCGACCCGGCGTTCAGCCGTTCCAGGGCGGAGACCGTTCCGAAGAGCCGCAGCCGCGCCACTCCGCCGTCGGGATAGATGTTGAGCCGCGCGTGCGTGACCTGACCCGCCGCCGCGAGATCGTCGAAGAGATGCCGCGTATGCGGTCGCAGAGGAGTCTGCGGCAGCACTTGTCGCCAGCCGTTGAAAGTCGGCTGAGCGAGGTGCTCGGGGAGCGCTCCGGGAGCATCGCAAGCCTCGATCGAGCAGCTCCCCGGCGCGTTGCCTTTGAAGTGGGAGGTGTCCACCTCGGCGCGGTGGATAGAGCCGCGCAGGCCCAGCTTGACGATCGCCCAATCGTGGCCAGGCCCCCGCCGCCGCTTGGTCTCCCATCCATCATGCATACCCAGCGAAGGGCCGGGGAGGATGAGGTTGTGGCGGTTGCCGAAGAACATGTCGCTGCAGGAGAGAACGACGCCGCCGTTCTCGACTCCGGCAAGATCGACCTCGCCGCCGCGCCGCAACAGCCGCGGCCAGTCCGGCGCGGCCTCGCCGTAGACGCGCAGCCGTGCCACGCCGCCGTCGGGGTAGATGTTGAAGCGGAGGTGGGTGACGCGGCCGATCTCCTGTTGGATCGTGAAACGGTTCTTCGCGTTGCCTTCGAGCGGCGAGCGCGGCAGGATCTCGGTCCAGGCGGCGCTCGTGAGCTCTTCGGGCGCCGGATTGCCTTCGACGGCGCAGGCCTCCAGCGAGCACGATTCAGGATAGTTGCCGCGGAAGTGGCTGGTATCGACCACGACGCTGCGCGGCGCTCCCGGCAAACCGAGCCGCACGAGGCACCAGTCGTATCCGGGCTCGCGCCGCCGCCGCGTCTCCCAGCCGTCCATCCACTTGCCGACGTCGGTGTACTTCCCCTCGATCCACACCGCATCGCCGGCTTTGAGGAGATTTTCCTTCGGCGCGAAGAACTCGTCGTTCGCGGCCAGCACCGCACCGCCCAGCCGCTCGGCGGCGAGATCCACGAGCTCGGTGAAGTCGGTCATCGTCCTCCCCCGCTCCCGCCCGGGCATCAATGCCCGGGCTAGGAACAGCGCCGAGTAAACCCGGCTTCAAAGTCCCCTTCAGGGGGCGCCGTTCTTAACCCGGCGATTTATCGCCGGGCGGAGGCGTGATTCGCTGATCTGGTGAGGAGATTACCACCAGGCAAGCCAACGATCTCCTCATCCTCGTAAACCGTTTCGCCCCTCAGCAAGGTCCGCCGGACGACGCCGAAGAGCGTTCGGCCCGCGTACGGCGTGAGCTTGTGGCGATGATGCAGCCGCTCGGCGTCCACCGTGAAGCTCGATTCGGGATCCCAGACCGCCAGGTCGGCGTCGAACCCCGGCGCGATCCGGCCTTTGCGGTCTCCAAGCCCCGCGAGACGGGCCGGCGCGGCGCACAGCCAATCGGCCAGATGCCCGACCGTGAGGCCGCGCCGCCGTGCCTCGGTCCACACGGCCGGCAGCGCGAGCTGGAGGGAGGCGATGCCCCCCCAGGCGCCGCGGAAATCGCCGGAGTCGACCTTCTTCATCGCCGGCGGACTCGGCGAGTGGTCGGTGGCCACGAGGTCGAGCACACCTTCGCGCAGCGCTTCCCACAGGCGCTCGCGGTTCTCACGCGAGCGGATCGGCGGCGCGCATTTGAAGGCCACGGCGCCGTCGGCGATCTCCTCCGCCGCGAAGGCGAGGTAGTGCGGGCAGGTCTCGGCGGTGATCGGCAGCCCTTCCTCGCGAGCGCTTTTGAGGAGCGGCAGGACTTCCGCCGAAGAGACGTGGACGATATGGACCCGGCAGCCGAGCTCGCGGCACAGCCGGACCAGCATCTCGACGGCTTCGACCTCCGCCGCGTCGGGACGCGACCGGAGATAGCGAGCGTACTCGCGGAGCTCCTCCGGACCCGCACCCTCCCAAACTCGCGCCGCGCCATCGATCGGCCCCGGCAGCTCGGCGTGAGCGAGGAGGACGGAGCCGTACCGCGCGAGCACCGGCATCGCTTCGCGCAGGTCGGCCTCGCCCACGTGCGAGAACTCGTCGACTCCGGAAGGCACCAGGAACGCTTTGAAGCCGAGCACGCCGTCGTCGAGGAGTCCTTCCAGCTCGCCCGCGTTGCCGGGCACCACGCCGCCCCAGAATCCCACGTCCACGCTGCACTGGTTTCGCGCGGCAGCCTGTTTGGCGCGAAGGGCCGCGCGCGTAGTCGTCGCGGGAACGCTGTTGAGCGGCATGTCCACCAGCGTCGTGGCGCCTCCGGCGGCGGCAGATCGCGTCGCCGTCGCGAATCCCTCCCAATCCGTCCGTCCCGGCTCGTTGACGTGAACGTGTGTGTCCACGATCCCCGGCATCAGCACGGCGTCGCCGCAGTCGATCAGAGGCGGTCCCGTCTCTACCTCGTCCGGCGGACCGATTCGCCAGATCTTTCCCTGTTGAACGTACACCGTGGCTGGCCGTATGCCGTCGGGCAACACGACGAGCTGACTGCGGAGGACGAGGTCAGGAAAGGGCATGCAGTGCGGAAAGTACGCCGTCTCCTGCACCCTCTGTCAACTCCTGGACGTTGTAGGATCTGAAAAACCCGTCCCGCGGCACCTAGAAGAGGCGGGGACCGCATGATCCCAAAGGAAGACTCCGCGCCCGCCGCCTCGCCTTCCCTGCTCCTCCAGGGCGGCACGATCCTCACCCTGGACGCCGGGGCGACGGTGCTGCGCGGCGCCGACCTGCTGATCCGGGAGGGCCGCGTCGCCTTGCTCGGCGTTCCCGAGCGGCCGGCGGGGACCCGCGTTCTGGACGTTTCCGGCTGCCTGGTGTTGCCGGGCCTGATTCAAGGCCATCTGCACCTGGGGCAGACGTTCTTCCGCGGGCTCGCCGAGCAGAGACGGCTGCTCTCCTGGCTGCGCGAGCGCATCTGGCCGCTCGAAGCCGCTCACGACGATGAGAGCGCCTACTGGTGCGGTCTGCTCGGTGCCGCCGAGTGCCTCTTGGGCGGCACCACGACGATTCAGGACATCGGCATCGGGCCGGGAGCGCGAGGACTGCTCCAGGCGATCGCCGATTCCGGGCTGCGCGCCTTCGCGGGCCAGTGCCTGATGGACAGCGGCGACGGGCTTCCGGCCGCGATGCGCCAGGATACCGATCTCGTGCTGGCCGGGACCGAGGCCCTGGGCGATTCTTTCGCGAGCGCGGCGAACGGACGCCTGCGCTACGTGCTCAACCCGCGCTTCATTCTCACGTGCTCCGATCCGCTCTGGAAGGGCATTCGCGAGCTGGCGTCGCGCCGCGGCTGGCCGGTCCACACGCATGCTCTGGAACAGCTCGACGAAACGCTCGCCGTCAAGGAGCTGAAGGGCGGGCGGGACGAGGTCGAGTACTTCGCGGATCAGGGCCTGCTCGCCACCGATCTCCGCCTCGCGCACGGCGTGTGGATCACCCGCGAGCACCTCGACCGCGTGCGCCACGGCCGCTTCAGCGTCGTCCACTGCCCCAGCTCGAACCTCAAGCTGGGCTCCGGCGTGGCCGACCTCCTCGCCTTCCGCCGCGCCGGCGTGCCGGTCGGCGTCGGCACGGACGGCGCCGCCTGCAGCAACCATCTCGACAACTTCGAGGAGCTCCGCCTCGCGGCGCTGCTGCAGAAGGTCAAGCACGGCCCGAACGCCTTCTCCGGCCTCGACGCCCTCCGCCTCGCGACCAGCGAAGGCGCCCGCGCTCTCGGCCTGCAGGATGAAGTGGGGACGATCGAACCCGGCAAGCTCGCCGACCTCGTCGTGCTCTCCACGGACCGTCCCGAGCTGTGGGCCGCGCCGCAAGCGGATCCGCACGACGTGGTCGCCTTCGGCGCCTCCCGCGCCGCCGTTCGGCACGTCCTGGTGGGAGGCGATCCGCTCGTCGAAGACGGTCGCCTGACCCATCTCGATCTCGAAGCGATCTATCGCCAGTCCGAGCGTGTTCTGGCCGAGCTGATACGGCGGTCGGGGGTGGATTTCTGAGGAGGCCCCGATGAGCGCGGAAAGCCTGCGAGTTCCCGAGGAAGCCGTCCCCGCCGTCCCTGCGGCGAAGGACGACGAACGCGTCTGGCAGGAGGATCTCGAAGTCCTCGCTCCGTATTACCGCGTCGACGACGTGCCGCCGCCGCTCGAGACGCTGCTCTACGCCTGGCAGCACACGCTGGTCGACGTCTCGCCGTACGTTCTGCCGATGATCGTAGCTGGAGCGGTGGGCTACACCACCGAGCAGGCGGCGGCCATGATCTCCGCCTGCCTCGTGCTCATGGGGCTCGCCACCTTCGCCAACGCCACCTGGGGCAACCGCCTGCCGTCGGTGCTCGGCCCGTCCGCCACCGACACCGGTGCCATGGCCACGGCGGGCGCGATCTACGGCGCTCCGGCGATGTGGATGGCCGGCTTCATCGGCGGCATCTTCGAGATCGTCGTCGGCGCGAGCGGCATCCTCGCGCCGTTGCGCCGGTTCCTGCCGCCCTACGTCTGCGGCATCGTGGTGCTGACGATCGGCGTCTCGCTCGCCCGCGTGGCCGGCGGCTGGGTGTTCACGAATCCCGATCCGACGATGCTCGGCCTCGCCGCTGCGGCGGTTGTCTCGATCATCATCCTCACGGTCATCGGCCACCGGCTGCGTCTCGGCGTGCTGGCGCGCGGCGCCATCTTCTTCAGCCTGATGCTCGTCGGTGTGCTGGTGGCCGGGCTTCTCGGCGTCGCGGATTTCTCCGCTCTGGAGCGCGCCCGCTGGTTCGGTCTGCCGCGGCTCTTCGCGTTCGGCGGTCCCGGCCTGGGATGGCAGCTCGCCGCCGGCGCCGTGCTTGGCGTCATCGTCGGCTACATCGGCTCGATCGCCGAGTCCATCGGCGACTACGCGGGGACCTGCGCCGTCTCCGGCATCACCTACAAGGTCCGCCACATGCGCCGCGGCATCACCGTCGAGGGAATCGCTTCGGCGATCGGTCCTTTGTTCGGCGGTCTGCCGCTGACCACCTACAGCCAGAACACCGGCGTCATCGCCACCACTCGCGTCGCCAGCCGCCGCGTCGTTCAGGTCGCCGCGATCCTGCTGCTGCTCTATGGACTCTCGCCGAAGCTCGGCGCGCTGCTGGTGCTGATTCCGCGGCCGATCGTCGGCGCCGTCTTCCTGGTGATCTGCGGCATGATCGCCACCGTCGGCCTGCGCCTGCTCGGTTGCGGCAAGCAAGATGAAGTCTTTCTCCTGACGACCGCCATCACCTTGATCGCGGCGCTCACGCTGCCGCTCCTCGCGCCCGCTCAGAAGGAGTGGTACGCGGCGCTCCCGCCCTCGGCCAAGCTCTTCCTCAGTAACGGCGTCGTGATCGCCATCACCTTGGGCATCGTGCTCAACGCGATTTTGCGCGCGGTGCTGCCTGGCGAGGACGACCCGCGCGGCTGATCCGCCGCCGAGGAAGGCCGGCGGCCCGCAAGAGCCGCCGGCGGTGGGCTTACACGCCGATGGGGACGCAGCCGGTGGCGCAGTCAGCGTCCGCGAAGCACTGGTTCGTGTAGGTCTTGCCGTTGTCGCACTGCACGGGAGCAAAGATCTGAGGACAGATCGGGTGCGGGTCTTTGTGGCAACCGCCGTGATTCGCCATCGACGGCGCTGCGAAAGCCAGCGCACCCGTACAGAGCACGGAAGCCAGGACCAACTTTCTCATCCGCTTCATAGAAGTACCTCCTTGGAGCCGGCCCGCCGACAGGGCGGGGCGGATGCAAGGAGGACTCTAGCTGCAACGCGCTTCCATAGCAATTCTTGAATGCATGTAGCTAATGTGATAACCAGCGCTGGAGGCCCGATGACGGCCGCCCGCAAAGAGCGGCTGGGAGCCTCCGGCGAACCGATGGTCACTCCGTCTCGTACGAGTTTAGGATAGGGCCCTATGAGCCTCCGTACTCCTCTTACCGAGCTCCTTGGCATCGACGTCCCGATCCTTCAATCCGGCATGAGCCGCGTGGCCGGGCCGGAGCTGGCGGCCGAGGTTTCGCGGGCCGGCGGCCTCGGCATCCTCGCGGCCCTGCGGCTCTCCGCTGACGAGTTGCGCCGCCAGATCCGCCGCCTCCGCGAGCTGACCGACCGTCCCTTTGGCGTCAACCTCTGGCTGCATCCGGAGATCGAAAAGCCGGTGGACGCCGGCTCTCTGCCGGAGGATCTCGTCCGCGAGGTCCAAGGCACGCTCAACCGGTTCCGCGAGGAGCTCCATCTGCCCACGACGACACAGCGCCCCGCGGGCATACCGGACTACGTCGCCGCGAACTTCGAGGTGATCCTCGACGAGCGGGTGCCGGTCTTCAGCATCGGCCTCGGCGATCCGGGACCGGAGAGAGTCCGCCGCTGCCGCGAGCGGGGCATAAAAGTCATCGCCATGGCGGCCACGGTCGACGACGCCCGCGCGCTGGCCACCTCGGGTGTCGACGCCATCGTGGCACAGGGTGGAGAAGCCGGCGGCCACCGTTCGACGTGGGTCAAGAGAAGCTCACCGGCGGACGTGGGGACCTTCGCGCTGGTCCCGCAGGTGGTCGACGCCGTTGCCGTGCCGGTGATCGCCGCCGGCGGGATCGCGGACGGCCGCGGCCTCGTGGCGGCGCTGGCGCTGGGAGCCGCGGGAGTCATGCTCGGCACCCGCTTCGTCGTCACCCGCGAATCGCAGGCGCCCGACTTCTGGAAGCGTTCCCTCCTGGAGAGGAAAAGCGAGGAGACGGCGATCACGGATGTCTTCACCGGCCTGCACGCCCGCCTCCTCCGCAACACCTTCGCGGACGAATACGAATCCTCCGGAGCGCCGATCCTGCCGGGCCTCCTGCAGTCGAATGCGGCGCAGGACATCTACAACGCCGCCGCCGCGCGAGGCGACGGCGAGCACTTCCCGCAGTTCGCGGGGCAGAGCCTCGGGCTCATTCACGATCTGCCGGGAGCGGCGGAGGTGGTGGAGCGGATCGTCGAAGAGGCGCGGAGGGCGCTGGCGAGATTGCCGAGCCTGGCGAATTGACGAGCTCGCTTACGCGGATTCCGCCGGCCACAGACCCCAAGCAGCGCTCTGTTTTCCTCAGTCGATCCAGCGGGCAACCTTCGAGTCCGTGGCGTCGACTCCCGGCACTTCGACGATGCGATCGATGACGGAGTCCATCGACGCGATGTCCTCTCCTTCGACGATCGCGATGGCGTCCGGCAATCCGAAGAGCGCATCGGCCTTGGCAACGCCGGGAATCTTTCGCAACGCCTGGACGATCTTGCGCGGCTGCTTGGTGGTGATGAAGACGTAGGCCCAGACTCGCATTCACTCTCCCTTCCTATCCTCGCCCGCCGGCGAAGATCTTCCGTACGGTATCGATCGTATCTGCCTCCTCCGCAGTCTTGTCCTCGCGGTAGCGCTTGACGCGGGCGAAGCGGAGCGCCATGCCGCCCGGATAGTGCGGGCTCTCCTGCACGTCGCTGAAGGCGATCTCGACGACCATTTCGGGGCGCAGGTGGACGGTCCATCCGTCGGTGCCGAGGGCGATCTCCTGGAACTTCTTCGTCTGCCAGGCGAGCATCTCGTCGGTCAATCCCTTGAAGGTCTTGCCGAGCATGACGAAGCCGCCGTTTTCGGGATCGCGGGCGCCGAGGTGGAGGTTGGAGAGCCAGCCTTGCCGCCGGCCGTGCCCCCATTCGGCGGCGAGGACGACGAGATCCAGCGTGTGCGCGGGCTTCACCTTGAGCCAGGAGAAGCCGCGGCGACCCGCCTCGTAGGGTGCGTCGATCGCTTTCGCCATGATGCCTTCGTGGCCGCGCGCCAGGGCGTCTTCGAAGAAGGCGTCGGCTGCCTCGGCGTCGGCGGTGACGATGCGCGGCACGGCCAGGCCGGCAACCGCGTCGCCCAGAGCGGCGAAACGCTCGCCCGCGGGGCGGTCGATCAGATCGTCGCCGTCGAGATGGAGAATGTCGAAGAAGAACGGCGTCAGGGGCAGCTCGCCGCGCAGACGCGAAACGTCGAGCTTGCGGCCGAAGCGGCGCATGGTGAGCTGAAAGGGATGCGGCGCGCGGTCTGGTCGCAGGGCGATCACTTCGCCGTCGAGGAGGAGCTGGCGCGCGGGTAACGCCTGAACGGTCTCGACGAGCTCGGGCACGGCGTGAGTGACGTCGTTGCCGCGGCGGGAGTAGACGCGCACGTCGGAGCCCGCCTTGTGGACCTGGACGCGGGCGCCGTCGAGCTTCAGCTCGAGGGCGGCCTCGCCGAGCCGTTCGAGCGCCTCGGAGATGTCGCCCGCCGGCTGCGCGAGCATCGGCTGCAGGGGACGGAAGAGCTGCAGGCGGAAGCGGTCGAGGCCAGGCCGGCCTTCGGTGAGCGCGGCGCGCGCCACGGCCGGCAACTCGCCGGCGAGCATCAGCGCGCGGCGCACCTCGTCGGCCGGCAGCTCCGCCGCGGCGGCGAGCGCCTCGGCCATGAGTCCGGCGAGAGCGCCCTGCCGCAGCTCGCCGAAGATGAGGCGCACGAGGAAGTCCTGCTCGTCGCGCGTGGCGCGGCCGAGGAGGTCGGCGAGAAGGCGCGACCGCTCCGCCGTCGAGCCGGCGCCGCTGACGGAGGCCATGCGCTCGAACGCCGCGTCCACCTCGCCGAGCGTGAGGCTCGGCTCGGCGGCGGCAGAGCCCGGCATGGCGTTCCGAATGGCGGCGCCGCCGAGGCCGATCCGCCCCTGCCGCAGATGGCCGGAGAGATAGGCCACCGCGATGTCGATCTCCTCGGGGCCGAGCCGGCGCAGCAGGTCTGCGAGCGCGCCGGTCTTCACCGAGCGAGCTCGGGTCTCCGCGACGCGGCGCGAGGTGGCGACGAGGTCGGCGAGGCGCATCGGGCGACATGGTATCGCCTCGGGACAGAGGGTGAATCAGGCCGGGAGCAGAATTTGCTTGCTGGAAGGAGATCTCTCGGGGGGTGCTGTATGAGAAAAGCTCTCTGGTCGACTCTGACGTGCGCCTTGATCCTCACCGCTGTCTCGGAATGCCGGGGTGAGAACGCCGGCGGCGCCATGGTGCTCACCTCGACGGCATTCGCGGCGGGGCAGGCGATCCCGAAGCGCTACACCTGCGACGGCGACAACGTGTCACCGCCGCTGGCGTGGTCCGGCGCACCGGCGGCGGCGAAATCGTTCGTGCTGATCGTCGACGATCCCGACGCGCCGGGCGGCACGTTCACCCACTGGATCGTCTTCAATTTGCCGCCGGCGACGCGCTCGCTGCCGGAAGGAGCGAAGGCACTTCCCGCCGGCGCGGGCGAAGGCGTGAACGGCTTCGGCAAGACCGGCTACGGCGGCCCCTGTCCGCCGCGCGGGCGTCACCGCTACGTCCATCAGCTCTATGCGTTGGATAGCCGGCTGAGCCTGGAGAAGCCGACGCGCAAACAGATCGACGCCGCGCTGCAGGAGCACGTTCTAGCCCGCGCGGTGCTGATGGGGACGTATCAGCGGTAGAGTCTTCGTCAGAAGTGCCGCAGCACGCCGGCGACGTCCTCGCCGATTTGGCGGAGACTGCGCTCCATCAGCTTCTCGTAGTCGCCGCCGAACGCGTTGAATCCCGAGCCGGAGCGGCGCTCCTGGTGAAAGCGCAGGAGGACTTTGCCCGTGCGGACGTCCATCACCTCGCCTTCGATCTCCGTCCGTGCTGCGCCTGCTCCGAAGCCGGCCCAATACCGCGCTGCCTTGGACCCGGGATCCATGGTGACTACCTTGCCGCGGACGACGAGAGATCCGGGTGCGGCGTGCTTCCCCTTCTCTCCCATCTCGGCCGGCTTCGAAAGCTCGCTCGCGAGCCCCTCCACGAAGGGCGGCGTCACGCGGGCCAGGACGTTCTTGACCGGCGCGTAAGTGTTGTCGTTCGCCTCCGGCAGCGGCGTCGCCGAGGTGTCGAGCGGCTCGACGACGACGCGGTCGTAATCCGCGAGCTTGAAAGCCTGGACGATCTCCAATTGATCGATCTCGCCGCCCCACTCGGTGTATTTGCCGGGAGCGGTCGGAGCGGGCTTCTGCTTTGCAAATACGACGCTCGCGGGTGCGGCGAGGATGATCAGAGCGAGGATGAGGCGCAGACAGGTCTTCATCGGTAGAACCTCCAGAGGATCGGAATGTCGCCTCAAGCTTACAATGACCGCGGTTCCCACGCCGACGAGGCGGTTCGGGCGTACTACCACCGCGTCCTTCCCTTCTTTGAGCAGGAGCTGGCCGACCGCGGCGACGCAGAGCTGTGGACCTGGGCGGCCAGCACGCCGTCGGGATGCCGCGTCCTGGAGCTGGGTGCTGGCACCGGAAGAGCGACGGCCTTCCTCGCTCGTACGGCCGGCCGGGTCGTGGCGTTCGACCTGTCTCCAGAGCTGATCGCGGTCGCGCGTAGGCGGCTCTCCGGCATGGCCAACGTCGCACTCCTCGCCGCCGACATGCGCGAGGTCGCTTTCAAGAGCCGCTTCGATTTGGTAGTGGCGGTGGACGATCCTTTCGTTCATCTGACTCAGGACGAGGACCGCGATCGTGCTCTTGCCACCGCGGCCCGCCATCTCGCGTCGGGAGGACGCTTCATAATCGACGCGGCCTGGCTTTCTCCGGAGCAGCGGCGGACAGCGGCTCTTCCCGACGGCTTGGCTCTCGAGCGCTCCGGCCGCGGCGCGCTCGAGGTGCGGGAGGTCTGGCACTGCGACGCTGAGACCCGCGTCTGCTCCGCCAGCTTCGAGTACCGTTTGCGAGACAAGCCCGTAGAGCGTGTCTCGTTCCCGGCGCGTCTGTGGTCGACCGACGAGTTGGAGGAGCGTGCCCGAGCCGCGGGTCTCCGTATCGCTCACCTCTGGGGAGACTACGATCGGCGGCCGTGGGATCGGGCGACCTCGCGGCGGCTCATCGCGGAGCTGCGAGCGCGCGACTGAGGCGCAGGCCGGAGCTGATCTGGCCAAATATCGACAGCCTGCTATGATCCGTCTCAAGCGTGGCCTCCCTCCAGCGTTCACGATCGGCGGGCCTGCTCGGTCTGCTCTCTTTCCTGCTCCTGGGACAGGCGCCGTCCGCCGAGGTGCGGCCGGTCTCCTTCCTGCCGCTTTCCACCGTTGCGAAGGATCTCGCCGCTCTCGGCGTTCCGGTCACGCTCGGCGCCGCGCCGGGATTCGTCGACGAGGAAGCTTGCGCTCTCTGCCATAGGACGATCGCGGAGACGTACCGCGAGAAGGGAATGGCGCGGGCCTTCCGCAGCCCGCGGCCGCCGAACGATATCGAGGATTTCGCGGCACGGCCTTTCGTCCACGCACCGTCGGGACAGACGTTCCAGATGGCGCGCAGTGGCGACCGGCTCGTCTTCCGGCGCTGGCAGACCGATGCCGAAGGCCAGCCGATCAACGTCTTCGAGACGCCGGTGGACTGGATTCTCGGCTCGGGCGACCACGCTCGCACCTATCTCTACCGGACCGAAAGCGGCGAGCTCTTCCAGCTTCCTCTCGCCTGGTACAGCCAGGAGCGGCGCTGGAACATGGCTCCCGGTTTCGACCATCCGGACCACGACGGAGTGTTACGGCGGGTGCGGCGCGAGTGCGTCTTCTGCCATACCTCCTATCCCGATGTGCCCGCGGGAGCCGACGCGTACGGCGCTCCTCAAGTCTTTCCGGCGCGGCTCCCCGAGGGCGTCGGCTGTCAGCGTTGCCACGGACCGGCCGCGGAGCACGTCTGGCTCGCCCTCGGCGGCATCGGCTCCAACGAGGAGATCCGCGTCAGCGTGTTCAATCCCGGCCGGCTTCCCGCGGCGCGGCGCGACGAGGTCTGTATGGGCTGCCACCTTCAGCCGTCGGTGGCGCTCCCCGGCCTGCGCCGCTTCGGACGCGGTGACTTCTCCTTCCGGCCCGGCGAGCCGCTCGCGAACTACTTCGTCCAGGTGGACGTCGAAGAAGAGGGGCGGCCCCGGGAAGCGCGCTTCGAGATCAATCATCATCCTTACCGTCTGCACCAGAGCCGCTGTTGGATCAAGAGCGCCGGCGCGCTCTCCTGCCTCACCTGCCACGATCCGCACCGCCGCGTGCCGGCGTCCGCCAAGGCCGCGCACTATCGGACCGCCTGTCTGACCTGCCACCAGCAGGCAAAGCTGCCGCGGGCGGCTCACGCAGATCCGGGTGACTGCGTCTCCTGCCACATGCCCAAGCGGCGGACGCAGGACGTGGTTCACGTGGTAATGACCGATCATCTCATCCAGCGTCGGCCGGGCGGACCCGAGCTGCTCGCGCCGCTCGCCGAGACCGAGCCGGTGCTGACCGGCATCCGGCTGCTCGACGCCTCGGCGCCGCCGGGCGCTCTGGGCGAGGTCTACCGCGCCGCCGCCGTCGCGAGGATGACCACCTCCGCGTCGGCCGTGGATCATCTGGAAAAGATGCTGGCCGCGGCCAAGCCTCCGGAGCCCGCTCCGTGGCTCGATCTCGCGCAGGGACAGCTCAAGCTCAGCCGGTTCGCGGACGCGGAGCGGACCTTGTCGACCTTGCTCGAGCGTTTTCCGGATCTGGTCCTCGCCCGAGACTGGCTCGCTCTGGTCCGCGCCGGTCAAGGAAGGTCGGACGAGGCGATCGAGATTCTGCGTCAGACGCTTCCATCCGAGTCCGACAGGACGGATGCCGAGTACAACCTCGGCCGGTTGCTGGCGTTCCGCGGCCGTCCCCAGGAAGCCATGGAGTACCTCGGCCGGGCCGTGACCGCGCGGTCCAATCTCGCGCCGGCCTGGTATCACCTGGGGGAAGCCAGCGCCGCGCTCGGCCGCACGGACGACGCCCTCGGCTATTGGCGCCGCGCTCTGGAGGTCGATCCCACCCATACCGGCGCCTATCTCTCGCTCGGCAAAGCCCTTCTCGCCCGTGGCGACCGGACCGGCGCTCTGCGCTGGCTCCGCCACGGCGCCCGCACCGCCGCCAAGCCGGAGGGCATCGCCGTCCTCCTTCGCGAGGTGGAGGGCGGAGGCACGAAGCCTTCAGGACCCTAGCAACTGCAGGTACAAACACACTCGCCGGCTCGGCAGCCGATGCTGCCCTTGCAGCTCGGTCCTTGCTGCCTGCAGAAGTCACGGCAAGCGTCGGCGGCGCCCGTCCCGCAGCAGTGGGGTGCAGCGAGATCGAGCGGCGCCGGAACCGAGCCGATCAGGTCACCAGGTTTGCTGCTGCACAGGGATGCCTCGCTGGCGGCGAGAAGTTGAGCGAGATCCACGTCGCAGTCTCCGGCTGCGGCGACGCTCGGGGCGCTGGTGTTGATTACGGCGAGGGCGGGCGCGGTGAGCAGGAGAAGGGTGAGAATGGCGAGGGAGCTGAGGATCGGTTTCATGACATCTCCTTTCCTGCCGACGTATCGGCGATGAGGCCGGCCCCATAAAGAAGGGTGCAGTTCACGAGCTGATCCGGGGCGTGCGGGAGCGAGGAAGGACCGCGCGCGGGAAAACTCGGGGTTCCGCACGGGCCGCGCAGAGGTGCGCGCGAGCAGCGCAGGGAGTGCGCACGACCGGGCGCGGGGGTGCACGCGAGCGACGCGGGGGAACGCGGAGGAGGCGCAGGGTCGCGCAGGGGCGGCACAAGGGTGCGCGCGACCACCGCCAGGTAACCAGATGGCTTCTCAAGGCCGCGCAGCAGCGACCCGGAGCCCGCGCACGGGAGCAAGAAGGCCTGTCTTGGGGAGATCGTCCTCGATTCTAAACAAAGGCTCTCGTTCAGTGTCTGGACTACCGATAGCTCGCATCTGTCGACCGCAGGGTTGCCAAAGCGACCTGTTCGGCATCCCGGCATGGCTATGTTCACCGGTTTAGCGTGGAAGGGCGGCGCCTTGCAACTATGGAATATGAGGACTTTACCGTACAACTGGGCCCGCAAATGGATTCCGGAATCCAAGTCAGGGCTTGGCGCTCGTCCGGCGGGGAGGCGACAGGAAAGTTCCGGCCGGTTGTGAGACCGGACGATCTCGTCTCCTGGTTCCCGTCGGCCGTGCGGGCAGGAATTCGCCAGGAAGATGCTTGCCGCGATCTCCGCCGGCTCGCCACTGCGAAGTCCTGCTCTCTCACTGCCTTCGACATCGGGCAAGCCATGTTCGAGTCGCTCTTCTCGGACGAGGTCCGTAGCCTTCTGGACCGCAGCCTCGGAAGCATCGAGCAGACGGATCGGCGCGGTCTGCGGATCAAGTTGAGGCTGGATCTGGGTGACGAAGGCCAAGCATTCTTGCATAGCCTTCCCTGGGAGCTTCTCTGCAGGCCCGATACTGCCGACTTTCTAAGCCTCAGCCGCCTCAGCCCGATCGTGCGGTACTTGGATGTTCCCAGCGCGATCCATCTACAGCCGTTGCCTGGGATATTCCGTATTCTGGTTTTGGCTCCGGAGCTCACGGGACTCCACCCCCTCGATCTGGAACGGGAGAGAGCCAATCTCGAGGCGCTTCAGAACGAAGTGAATGGTTTGAAAGTTGAGTTTCTCAAGCCAGCCAACCTGAGCGGGCTCCGGCGCATTTTGCTTGAGGAGAACTTTCAGGCTCTCCACTTCATGGGCCATGGAAACTTCGATCCGCGGGCGGGGGAGGGGCTGATTTTCCTGGAGGGTCCGGGTGGAGCCGCCTGTCCCGTTTCTGCGGGCGCTCTGGCCACGGTATTGAGAGACTTCCGGAGCATTCGATTGGTCGTCCTCAATGCCTGCAGCACAGGGCGCGCTGGATCGGGATCGGGTATCAATCCCTTCTCCGGAATAGCTCCCGCGCTGGTGAGGACGGGGATCCCAGCCGTGCTGGCAATGCAACTACCAATCTCCGACTGGGCTGCCATCGAGTTTAGCGAGGCCTTCTATAGAAGGCTCTGCGCGGGAGACCCGGTGGATACTGCGGTGAGCGAAGGTCGACAGGCAATCCATTCAAGAAACCCTCTATCGCTCGAATGGGCCATACCTGCTCTTTTTCTGCGGGTACCCAATGGTGCGCTCTTTCACACCGAAACGGCGCCGCTCTCCTTGTCAAGCGCCGACCAATCTCTGCTCGGAATCGACCATCTCCGGGCGGGCAACTACGATCTCGCAATCGCGGATCTGCGGAGGTCTCTGGCGGGAAGTCCAAAGAATGGTCTGCCCGCCGTGATGCTGGGAGTCGCGCTGAGTCGTGGTAAGCACCTTAGCAGTCTTCCCTATCAGGTCGCAGTCGAGATGCATCGCCTCTTCTCAGCTTCGTTGTCGAAGCCGAATGGGCAATCGCTAGCAGCGGCGGCGCTTATTGCCCTGAAGATTGATTACTTTCGCCGCAACTCGGTTCGCGAGATGCCGCCTTCCCTCGAGGAAGCGATAGCGATCGCGGATCGAGCCTCCTTAACCCAACAGAATAGCGAGCTGTTGGGCCTTCTCAACATGAGCACTCGCGCGCAGAGCGCGATAGCTTCACTTAACGAGCAGCCGAAAGGAGCGCGCCATGACTGAAGAGCAGAAGCGTAAGGCAATCCACGAGTTTTTCGATGCTCCACAACCTCTTCGTGACGTAAGGGCAATCGTAATCGGCGCCTGTTTTGCGGTCGTCGGTCTTCTCATGCTTGTCAACCAGAGCGTGAGCGTCGGCTTACTCTTGTTAGCCGCGGGCGGGTTGTGGGCTGTTTGCCTCCCTCTGGGTACCAAGGGCAAGGCAGGCGAGCAGATCAATGAAGTGCAGTACTTCAGCCTGTTGAGGTTCTCCCCCGCAAAAGCTCGCTTCGATGCGAGACCCAGTCTGAGCCAAATGGTCAACTGGCTCAAGGAAGACCTGCAAGGCGTGGAGCAGAAGTCGCTTGACTGTCTCGGCTTGGTAGAGACCACACGACAACCAATAACGGTCTTCGGGCCTCTTTACAGAGACGGCATCGAAGGCATCGATTCGTCCTTGATCTTGCGGCGCCGCGTCGAAGATGGATACTTCTACTCCACTTATCATATGTCGGTTTTCCAGTTCACCGAAAGCTTCCTTGGGGCGTTCCAGGCGAACTATTCCATGATCAAGAACGTGACGACAGGAGAGGAGACGGATGAGTTCTTCTATCGCGATGTGGTCGCAGTGAAGACCAAGACCGAGGCGTCCAGCTACGTCCTGAAGAGCGGCGAGAAGTTGGAGCACTCGAAGATGTTCTCGCTGTCGGTATCTAGCGGCGACAAGATTGCAGTCGTCATCAATGATCCCAAGATTCAGTCGACCAAGGCCGTCGAAACCCTTGGTGATGAAGCCGTGAACAACATTCGCGCAATGCTGCGGCAGTTTAAGGTCGTTAGCCAGGTGGCGGTTTGAGTCGGATCCGCTGGCGGGCAGCCCACGTCGCTTGCCGGCGGCACCGAAGGCGCTCCTACCGTCGCCCCTCGCGGTTGAATTTCCGCATCAGGTCCGCGACGGTCGGCCCCTGCTTCGGGGGATTCGTCGCCTGCCTGCCGCCCTGCTTTGCACTTGCCACCGCCTGACGAGCGGGCGCGGCCGGCGGCGGCTGGAGCGCCTTGATGGAGAGGCTGATGCGCTCGCGCTGATAATCGACCTCGAGCACTTTCACCTTGACGATCTCACCCACTTTGACGGCCTCGCGTGGGTCCGCCACCCAGCGGTGGGTCAGCTCGGAGACGTGCACGAGACCGTCGCGGTGGACGCCGATGTCCACGAAAGCGCCGAAGTTGGTGACGTTCGAGACCCGGCCTTCGAGCGTCATACCGGGCTGCAGGTCCTTGACGCTGGTCACGTCGGACCGCCACTCCGGGACCTTGAACTCGGGGCGCGGATCGCGGCCGGGACGCAGCAGCTCGTTGCGGATGTCTTCCAGGGTGAACTTGCCGAGGTTGCGCTCGGCGTCGGCGAAGCGGCTGAAGTCGAGCTTGCCGACGAGGTCCGAGTTGCCCACGAGCGTTGATACCGGCACGGCGAGAGCCTCCGCCATCGTTTCGACCACTGGATAGCGCTCGGGGTGGACGGCCGTGCGGTCGAGCGGGTTCTCGCCTTCGCGCACGCGGAGGAAGCCGGCCGCCAGCTCGAACGTCTTGGGGCCGAAGCCGCTCACCTTGAGCAGCGACTTGCGCGAACGGAAAGGGCCGTTGGCGTCGCGGTGATGGACGATGGAGCTCGCGAGCCGCTCGGAGAGGCCGGAGACGCGCCGCAGCAGGGGCGCCGACGCCGTATTGAGCTCGACGCCGACGCGGTTGACCGCGCCTTCGACGGCGGTGTCGAGCTCGCGCTCGAGCGACTTCTGATCGACGTCGTGCTGATACTGGCCGACGCCAAGGGAGCGCGGCTCGATCTTCACCAGCTCGGCGAGCGGGTCCTGCAGGCGCCGGGCGATCGATACGGCGCCGCGCAGCGAGACATCGAGCTGCGGCAGCTCCTCGCGAGCCACGGCCGAAGCGGAGTAGACAGAGGCGCCTGTCTCCGGCACGATGGCCACGACCACGCTTTCGAGCCCCATTTCCTGGACCGCCTTGCGGGCGAACGCCTCGGTCTCGCGGCTCGCCGTGCCGTTGCCCACCGCCACGGCGCGCACGCCGTGTTTGCGGATGAGCGACACCACGGTCCGCGCCGCACCGGCCTCGTCGGCCTGCGGCGGAATGGGATGGATGATTTCGGTGGCGACGACGCGGCCGGTGCCGTCCACCACGGCCAGCTTGCAGCCGGTGCGGTAGCCGGGATCGAGCCCCATCACCGGCGTCTGGCCGAGCGGCGCTTGCAGCAGCAGGGCTTCCAGGTTGGCGCGGAAGACGGCGATCGCCTGCGCCTCCGCCCGCTCGCGCATCTCGGAGCGCACCTCGTTGGTGATCGAAGGCCGCAGCAGGCGCTTGTAGCCGTCCGCCGTGGCCTCGGCGATCTGCCGGCCGCACGGAGTGTCGAGCGGCACGCTCCAGGAGCGGCCGAGGCGCTCGACCTCGCGCTCGTCGTCGATCCGCAGATCGGAGATCAGAAAGCCCTCGCGCTCGCCGCGCAGAATGGCCAGCAGGCGATGCGAGGGGACATCCTTCGCCGGCTCGTCGCGCGCGAAGTAATCGCGGTAGACGGCGGCCTCGGCCGCGTTCTCCTTTTCGGGCAGGACGCGCGAGCGGAGCACTCCCGCCGACGCCAGGGTGCGACGCAGCTCGGCCCGCTCGGCGGCGTTCTCGGAGAGGCGCTCGGCGAGGATGTCGCGCGCGCCGGCGAGGGCGGCGTCCGCATCTTCGACGCCCTTCCCGGCGTCGACGAACGGACGGGCCAGCTCTTCCGGCAGCTCGCGCGAGGCGGCGTGGGCGAGCAGCGCGTCGGCCAGCGGCTCGAGGCCCCGCTCGCGGGCGATCTGGGCGCGGGTGCGCCGCTTGGGCTTGTAGGGCAGATAGAGATCTTCCAGCTCCTGCTTGGTGACCGCGATGCGAATGGCGGCCTCCAGCTCCGGGGTGAGCTTGCCCTGCTCGCGAATGCTCTCCAGGATGGCGTCGCGCCGCTCCGCGAGCTCCAGGAAGCACTCCCGGCGCTTGAAAGTCGTTTCGAGCTGCAGGTCTTCCAATCCGCCCGTGGCCTCCTTGCGATAGCGCGCGACGAACGGGACGGTGGCGCCCTCGGCGAACAGCTCGGCGGCGGCTTGGACCTGGTGCGGACGGCAGCCGACCTCCGAAGCGATGAGATCGATGAAACGCGGTTCCAGGACGGCGGTCTTGCTCATGGAGTCTCCTTGGGGAGGGGTAGTTTGCCATAAGGCCGGGAACCTTTTCCCCCGCTCCGCGTTATGGTGATCTGAAGACGCGAGCCAGCTCATGAGCTTACCCATGGTTCTCGAACAAGCGACGGACGCGGAGTTGATGGCGCGGGTGCGGGAAGGAGACCGGGAAGCCTTCTCGGACCTGGTGGACCGTCACAAAGACGCGGTGGTGAGCTATCTCACCCGTCTGACAGGCGACCGGGACCGCGCCGACGATCTCGGACAGGAGACCTTCCTGCGGCTGTTCCGCTCTGCGGGTGACTACACCGAGCAGGGATATCTGCGGGCCTATCTCTACCGCATCGCCACCAACCTGGTGCGCTCGGAAGAGCGGCGGGAGCGGCGCCTGCGATTGCTGACGCCGTTCCTCCCCCGGGAAGGACACGCCGAGCCGGCGGCGCACTCGGGGCTGCTTCGCCAGGAGCTACACCGGCAAGTGGCCGCGGCGGTGGCGAAGCTACCGCTGCGCTACCGGGTACCGCTCGTGCTCCACGAGATCGAGGGCTGGTCCTATCTGGATATCGCCGAGGAGATCGGGTGCCGGGAAGGCACCGTGAAGTCGCGCGTCCATCGCGGACGCCAGCAACTCAAGGCGAAGCTCGAGCCCTACTGGATTGGAGGTGCGGCATGGAAGACCACCGGCTAGGGGATCTCTTGCGCGAGCTGCCCCGTGAGCAGGCCCGTCCTGACTTCACCACTCGCGTGCTGGAGCGCCTGGACACGCCGAAGCCCGCTCCGCGCCCCCGCGCCGGGCTCCTGTTGGCGGCGGCGACGGCCGTGGCCATGCTCGTGGGCGTGTGGACCGGCGTGAGGATCGACCGGCAGCGCGAGGCGAGCGAAGCCGCCCGGGCCCAGCAGATTCTGCAGGATCTGCGCGCCGAGCACGGCCGGCTGGAACGGGAGCTCCGGGAGATGTCCCAACCTCCCGTGGTGTACATCGGAGGCAACGAAGACGTTGATCTCGTTCTCGACCTTGGCAAGGTGCGCGCGGCCGAAGGCGCCACGCCGGCGGCCTACCACGGCGAGACTTTTTAAATCAGCCGATCGAACGAAGGAACGAATCGATAGGAGATTCTTGCAATGCGTAACGGAAGCATGGTTCGCGCCGCAGCCTGGGGGCTCGCCCTCGGCCTCGCGGTCATGACGACGGCGGCTCGCGCCGAGGAGAAGGAGCCGAAGAAGATCGAGAAGCGCCGCGTGGTCGTCGTCGACAAGGACGGCAAGCGGCAGGTGTGGGAAGGCGACGGCCTGCTGATGAAGCGCGGTTACCTCGGCGTCGGCCTGACCGAGCTGACGCCGGAGCTGCGTGCCCACTTCGGCGCGCCGGACAACGCGGGCGCCATGGTTTCGAAGGTCGAGTCGGGCAGCCCCGCCGAGAAGGCCGGCATCCGGGTGGGCGACATCGTGACGTCAGTCGACGGCCAGGAGGTCCAGTCGAGCTGGGACGTGATGTTCAAAGTCCGCCGCTTCGACGACGGCGATCAGGTGCCGATCGAGATCTGGCGCGACGGCAAGGCCCAGAACGTGACGGCGACGATCGTCGAGAAGGAGCGGCCGGAGCTCGACATGGGTCCCTTGTTCTTCAAGACCGAAAAGGGCGGAGGCGAGCCCTTCATGTTCCATATGCCCGACGGTGAGATGTTGAAAGGGTTGGGACGCTGGGGGAAGATTCCGCCATCGCCGCGCGAGATCGAGCTCGAAAAGAAGCTCAAGGATCTCGAGAAGCGGCTCAATGAGCTGGAAAAACAGCTCGGCAAGCAGAAGGGGTAGGACAGCCTTGTTCTCGACGCCGGCCTCTTAGAGGCTGACCGAGCCCGCCACGAGAAACCTGGAGCATGCGCCGCATCCCGGATCGGCATACGCCGCACCCGGAGTCCGTGCGGCGCATGCGGCCTCAATTGCCAGCGCTCATGCGTCCGCATCGTCCGCTCGGCGGCCCCGGAACCTCCTGGACTCGCCATGAGACCCAAGCATCAGCTGGTGGAAACATGCCACAATCTCCCTGGACTTCCTGCGAGGACGCGCGATGAAGAAACCCGACAGCTCGGAGCTGGCGATCGTTGCCGACCGAGATCCTGCCCTACGCCTGGCGCCCCGGCTCCTCCCCGACGCCCTCGCCTTCGCCGCCTCGCTGGTGATCGTCTGGCAGGCGCTGCGCACCGGCGACGTAGACGAGAGATCGATGAGCTGGGTGACCTCGGTCCTGGCGGGCGAGCTCTTCACGTTCTTCTTCGTCGTCGCGCTGGTCGAAGTCGCCAGCCGGCGGCGGCAGCCTCCGACCTTGTGGGTCGGGTTCCTGATCATCGCCGCTCTCCTCGTCTTCTGCCCGACGGTGTTAATGCTAGCCAAGTGGAGCTGGCACGGAGGCGTGTGGGTGTTCCTCCCCTTCCTCTGGTCGATGGTCGAACGGCTCCGCCAGCTCTGGACGCTGCCCCGCGCTAGTCTGCTCGAAAAGCTCCGCACCCGCGCGCTGGCCTTCGACCGCTTCCAGACCGGCCTCTCGGGCTACTTCGTGATGTTCCTCGTGCTCGTGGCGTCGCTGATGGTGAGTGACGACCCCGACTTCCCATACCGCGCGGCGGAGCTGGTGATCCCCGGCTTTCTGGCTCTCTTCTTCGCGATCGCCTGTATCGACGAGATCCGCGTCCACGGCGAAGGCTTTGCCCGTTCGCCGCGGCGGCTCTGGGCAAAGCCCGGCCGCCCCGATCCGACGCTCACCGAGATGAAGCCGATCTGAGGCGCCGCGGTCAGAACGACATCAATTCACGCGCCGCCCTGACCACCTTCCCCCTGTCCGGCAGTAGCACCTTTTCGAGGTTTTTCGCGTAGGGGACCGGCCGGTCCGGATAGGTGACGCGGCGGATGGGCGCGTCGAGCCAGGGGAAGGTGGCGTCGGCGAGGCGGGCCGCCACTTCGGCGCCGAAGCCCAGGGTCAGCGGCGCTTCGTGGACGACGAGGGCGCGGCCGGTCCGCTTGACGGAGGCGAGGACCGTCTCCTCGTCGTAGGGCACCAGCGTCCGCAGATCGATCACTTCCGCCTCGACTCCCGATTTCGCCAGCTCCTCGGCGGCTTCCAGGCAGGTCCAGGTGGAAGCGCCGTAGCCGACGAGCGTCAGGTG
Source organism: Thermoanaerobaculia bacterium (assembly GCA_036002325.1). Lineage (GTDB taxonomy): Bacteria > Acidobacteriota > Thermoanaerobaculia > Multivoradales > UBA5704 > DATARR01. The sequence continues at coordinate 22,974 of DASYTJ010000118.1, forward strand.
CCTGCCCGGCCGCATTACCCGCGCCTCGCCGATACGGGCCACGGCGTCGCCGTCCGGGAGCGCGCTCTTGATCCGGCGATAGAGGAACTTGTGCTCGAAGACCATCACCGGGTTGGGATCGCGGATGGCGGCCTTGAGCAGGCCCATGGCGTCCGCCGCCGTGGCCGGGCAGACGACTTTGATGCCGGCGGTCTGGGCGAACCACCCCTCGGGGTTCTGCGAATGGAACGGTCCGGCTCCCACGCCGCCGCCGGTGGGCAGGCGGACGACGATCGGGCAGGGGACCTGCCACCGGTAGTAGAGCTTGGCCGCGATGTTGACGAGCTGGTTGAAGCCGCAGGAAATGAAATCGCCGAATTGCATCTCGACCACCGGACGGTAGCCGAGGAGAGCGGCACCGATGGCGATGCCGATCGTGCCGCTCTCGGCGATGGGCGTGTCGAGCACGCGCTCCGGCCAGCGCGCGTGGAGCCCGCGCGTGGTGCGGAACGCTCCCTCGAAAACGCCGATGTCCTGGCCCATGAGAATGACGGAGTCGTCCCGCTCCATCTCTTCGAGGAGCGCCTGATTGATGGCGTCCACGTAGGTGATCTCGCCGGAGGGCCGCGCGATGGCCGGGGCTTCCACCACCTCGCGCCGGGGAGAAGCGGGGGCAAAGACCGGACGCAGTGCCACCTCGTCCGCCGGTGACGGCGCGTCGATGGCCCGCGCGATGGCCGCCTCTACCATCTCCGCGATCCGCTTCTCCAGACGCTCGCGCAGCGCGGCGTCCATCACGCCTTCTTCCTCGAGACGGCGGCCGTAGGCGGGCACGGGATCGCTGGCGCGGTAGAGCGCGAGCTCGTCCGAGGGCACAACCTTGAGAGAATCGTCCCCTTCGCTGTGGCCGCGCATGCGGCCGAGCATCGCCTCGAGCAGGGTGGGCCCATCGCCGGCGCGGGCGCGGGCGACGGCGCGGCCGAAGGCCTCCGCCATGGCGTCGGGATCGTTGCCGTCCACCGTCTCGGCGGCGATGCCGTAACCCGCGCCGCGGTCGGAGAGCCGCGCGGCGGCGTACTGCAGGCGGGCCGGCGTCGAGAAGGCGTAGCGATTGTTTTCGATCACCAGGATCAGCGGCAGCTTCCAGACGGCGGCCATGTTGAGCCCCTCGTGGAAGTCGCCCGTCGAGGTGCCGCCCTCGCCGATGAAGTTGATCGCCACCCGGTCGCTGCCGGCCTGGCGGAAGGCGAAGGCGCAGCCGGCGGCCACCGGGATCATCGAGCCGAGATGGCTGATCATGCCGACGTGCAGAATGCCGTGCTCGGGCGCGAGATAGCCGTAATGGAATGAGCGCTCGACGCCTTGCGAGAAGCCTTCGCCCTTGCCGAGAAGCTGGCAGGCCAGACGGTGCAGCAGCGCGTCGGGCTCGGGGCGGCGGCCGTCCGGCTCGCCGAAGCCGAAGCCGGGGAAGGCGCGCGCCGGATCGAGATAAACGGCGAGGATGGCCCCGAGGTCGCGGTGCAGCGTACAGAGAGCGTCGCCCGGGCCGAGGGCCAGGCCGGCCGGAATCGTGGTCGCCTCGTTGCCGACCTCGCTGTACCACTTGGAGACCCGGCCGGTGAGCAGCAGGGCCTCGAACCGGGAATCGAAGTCCCGGGTGAGCTTCATGAACGCATATCGGAGAAGCCGCTCCCGGGCGCTGGCCGGAACGGCGACGGCGGTCGGTTCAGGGGACTGGACGGTCATAGGGAGAAACTCTATCAAGGGAAGGTTCAAGCCGCGCGACCTCACCCCCGGCCCCAACGCCGCCCGCTACCGCTTCAGCCCGCTCACCTGCTTCTCCAGCCGCTTGCGGTGACGGTTCTCGGGGTCCATCTGCAGGAGGATCCTGAGCGCCAATTGGGCCTTGGCGGCGTCGCCCTGCGCGATGAAGGACTCGACCTGGCGGACGCCCTGTTCGACGGCTTGCTGGCGCTGGTGAATGGATTCCAGGCGCTCGACCTCGGCGAACATGGCCGCGGCGCGCGGGCTCGACGGTGCGACCTTGTCCAGCTCCAGCGCGGCGTCCCGCGCGGCGAACCAGTCGCGACCCTCGATGCTCTGGCGGTAGCGGCGCTCGAGAACGGCCAGTTGCTCCTCCTGCTGAATGCCGTTGCGGATCTCGGCCAGTTGCTCGCGCAGGGTGTCGAGGGTTACGCGGGGCATGTCCAGCTTGGCGAGCGCATCCAGCTCCGCCTTCGCTTCGACTACCCGATGGGCGGCGAGCAACTCTTCGAAGCGTCGTTTCCGCCGCTCGGCCTCGGCACCCTCCCGAGCATCACGTTCGGCCGCCTCCAGCTCGTGGCTGAAGGCCTCGGCGCGGGCGCCGGTCGGATCCTCGCGAGCGATCGTCTCGAGCTCGCGTCTCGCCGCTTTGAAGTCCCGGCGCTCGAGCGCGGCCCGTCCGGCGGCCAACGCCGCCTCCGTCCGCTTCGTCTTCTCGGCTTCGTCGGTGAGAACGTGGATCTTGTCTTCGTATTCGCTGCGCTTGGGGTGGTCCGGTTGGACCTCCAGAAGCGTCTCGAGCGCCAGGCGCGCCAGCGGGAGCTGCTTGCGCTGGAGATAGCCGGCGAGCACCTGTTCGGTCTCGATGGCCCGGCGCGCCTGTGCCACGCGATCCTTCAGCCGGTCGAGGCCCTGGGCGCGCGGATTGGTGGCTTCGACGTGCTGAATCAGTTTCTGCGCCTCATCAAGCCGGCCCGCCTTCAATGCGGCGTCGGCGCGGGCGATCTCTCCCGCGCTCTCCTGCACGCGCTTGGCCGCCCGGTCGATCTGTGCCAGCAGATCCAGACGCTCGGCCTTCGACAGCTCGCTGGAGCTGCGCTGGCGGGGAGGCGTGGCCGGCGCCGGCGGAGGAGCCGACTTCGCGGCGGCGAGGTCGTCCAGGGGAATCTCCTTGGTCTCGGCGGCGCTCAGGCCCTTCTCCACCTTTTCGAGAGCGGAGATGAAGCTGCGCGCGTCGGGATACCGCTGATCGCGGTCGCGTTCGAGGGCGCGGCGGACCACGCGGTCGAGCTCGATCGGAATCTCGACGTGAGGATTGCGCCCCCGCAGCGGCAGAGGATCCTCGGAGAGCCGCTTGAAGATGAAGCCGTGCTGGTTCTCGGATTCGAACGGCGGCAGGCCCACGATCATCTCGTAGAGGACCAGGCCGAACGAGTAGAGGTCGCTCCTGTGGTCGAGCGTGGCGCCGCTCGGCATTCCGGCCTGCTCGGGCGAGCAGTACTGGAGCTTGCCCATGAACATGCCGACCTGGGTAATCTCGAAGCTGGCGTCGACCTCCAAGGCGCGCGCGAGGCCCAGATCGATGATCTTCACCCGCAGGCCGCCGGCTTTGTCCTCGGTGATCATGAGGTTGTCGGGTGAGAGGTCGCGGTGGATCACACCGATCGAGTGGATGGCTTCCAGCCCCTGCAACGCCTGAATTCCGAGGCGCACGGCCGCGGGCACGGCAAACGGCCCCAGGCGGCGGATGCGGTCGCCTACGTCCTGACCCTGAATGTGCTCCCAGACCATGTAGAAGCTGCCGTCCGGCAGGGTGGAGAAGTCGTAGAGGATGGCGACGTTGGGATGCTTGATCTGGGTGGCGAGGCGCGCCTCGCGCATGAACCGCTTCTGCGCCGAGAGGTCGGCCGCCAGATCCTGGCGCAGGATCTTGACCACGCGCAACTCCTGCAAATGGACGTGGCGCACCAGGTAGACTTCGCCCATGCCGCCGCTGCCGAGGCGCTGAACGATCTCGTACTTGCCGTCGAGGATGGACCCCGGCTCCCGCGCGTGCAAAGCGGTACCTCCGAACTATTAGGTGCGTATTGTAACCGGAGGTGGTGATCTCAGCGGCATGCGGGGATACCGGCTCCGATAAGAAGCCCGCGGCGAGGAGATTACATCTCGTCCAGCAGCTTCTGCCGCTTGGCGTTGAACTCCTCCTGCGAGATCAGGCCTTCGTCGAGGAGGCCTTTCAACTGGCGGAGTTTCTCGGCCACGGGGCTCGCCGCCGGCGCCGCGGCGGCGGGAGTGGGAGCCGCCGAACCGCCCCCCTGCATGGCGTCGCGCATCATGCCGGGGAGCATGGCGCCCATACCGGCGCCCATGCCAAGACCGAGGCCGGCGCCCACCGTGCTGCCGGCGGCACCGCCAGGCTGCTGGGCGGCGTCGCCGATGGCCCGCGCGGTCTTGAACTTCATGTAGGTATTCATGTCGCCGATGGCGCCCATGCCGCTGCGCTCGTCGATGAGCTTCTGCACCTCTTCGGGCGGCGTGATCGCTCCCAGATAGAGATCCACCAGCTCGATGCCGTACTTGGCGAAGTCGTCCGCCACCCGGGACTTCAGCCCCATCGCCAGCTCGTCGTAGAGCTTCGGCAGGTCGAAGATGGAGGTCAGGTTTTCGCCGAGCACGTCGGTCAGGCGGGCCACGATGGCGTCGCGGAAGTAGTTCTCGACCCCCTCGGTCGTGTAGAGGCCGCGGCTCCCCACCACGGAGTTGACGAACTGCTGGGCGTTGGCGATGCGCACGGCGAACTTGCCGAAAGCGCGCAACCGCACCATGGAGAGATCCTGATCACGGAAGACCACCGGCTCCTTCGTGCCCCACTTCAGGTCGAGGAACGTCTTGGTGGAGACGAAGAACACCGCCGCCTGGAAGGGCGAGGTGCCGCCGAAGGGAATGCCGAAGAGGCTCGCCAGGACGGGGATGTTCTGCGTCGCCAGGGTGTGGCGCCCCGGGCCGAAGGTGTCCAGAGCCTTGCCGTCGCGGAAGAACACGGCCTGCTGGCTCTCCTCGACGATGAGCTGGCTGCCGAGGCGGATGGCCGCGGTGCCGTTGGCCGGCCAGCGCGCCACCATCGTGCTCCCCGTGGGATCCTGATATTGAATCACTTCCATGGTCGAAGTCTCCTGTGAGGTAGCGACCGGCTCGCGCTCAGGCTCCCGTTCCCGGGCCCTGGACCGCGGTGCCGATGACCTGCTCGCGCTGCCGCCACTTGCCGTCCAGCGCACGCACCGCCTGCTGCAGACGATCGAGGGCCGGCGAAGAGTCCTCGGCGCCGGGCGCCGGCAGAGCCGCGATATCGCTCTCGAGCTGCGTCAGGTCGTCGACCACCGAGAGGTCGAACTCGTAAAGCCGCTGCAGCTCCGCCTCGCCGATCTTGACCGGATCGAACAGCCCGGTCGCCCCGTAGTCGCTGAAGCGGATGGCCTGCGACAAGCCGTCGATCTGCCGGTCGAGCCGGTCGAAACCGTTCAAGGCGCCGATTTTGCCCGCGTCGGTGAAGGCGCGGGCGCGGTCCCGCAGAACCGATTTCAGCCGGCCCAGCTCGGAGGCCAGATGCTCGCGGAGCAGCCGGTCGACGTCGCGCCGCAGCTCGCGGTCCTGAAAGCCGCGGTAGCCGGGGATCTTTTCGCCCAGCCGCTCGAGGAAATTGCGGCCCGCCCGGGCGTCTTCGTAGCCGTTGCTCATGCCATCCCTCCTCCCGCTGTGGCCGTCCAATCCTACCGCATCGCGGAGGCACGGCGGCTAAACGATCCAAAATCTTGTACTTCTCCCCTTTTTCCTCTGGCTCGGCTATTCTTCGGCCACTGCAGTCCCGAGGCGGTTTTGGTGCGCAATCGCGGATCGGAAGAACCCATTCGAGCTCGGCGGAGAGCGGCCCTGCTGGCGATCTCTCTGGCCGTCGTGTCTCTGGCCGGCGGCTGTGGCGGAACGGACGTCCGCGATCCGAACCTCGTACTGGTGACCCTGGATACCGTGCGGGCCGACCATATCGGCTGCTACGGCGACCGCGCGGCGGTGACTCCGTGGCTCGACCGGCTGGCCGCCGAGGGAGTGCGCTTCACGCAAGCCTCGTCGCCGGTGCCGCTCACCCTTCCCTCCCATACCTCTCTGCTCTCGGGACTGCTGCCGCCGCACCACGGACTGCGCAACAACGGTGCCGGCTCGCTGCGCGAAGGAACGGCGACCCTGGCGACCCTGCTCGCCGGCAAGGGATACCGCACTGGCGCCTTCGTCGGCGCCTTCGTGCTGGACCGCCGTTTCGGTCTCAACCAGGGTTTCGAGGTCTATGACGACGAGATCCCGCGGGATCCGCGGGCCGGCGTCACTCTGGAAGCGGAACGGCCGGGCCGCGAAGTGGTGGACCGCGCCTTGGCCTGGCTGAAGCGTGAGGACGCGCGACCCTTCTTTCTCTGGGTACACCTTTACGACGCCCACGCCCCGTATGCGCCGCCGCCGGCCTGGGCGGCGCGCCATCCGGGCCGGCCCTATGACGGCGAGATCTCCGAGGTGGACGAGCAGTTGGGCCGCATTCTCTCCGAGCTCGATGGGCGAGGCCTCGGCATGCGGACGGTGGTTGCCGTGGCCGCCGATCACGGCGAGGGCTTGGGCGAGCATGGCGAGCTGACGCACGGCCTGCTGCTCTATGAGCCGACCCTGCACGTTCCCCTTCTGCTGCGCGCGCCGGAAAGGCTGCGGCCGCGAATCGTGAAAACACCGGTGAGCCTGGTGGACCTCGCGCCGACCCTGGCCGGCTTGTTGGGCAAGGCGATTCCGCCGCCGGCCAAAGGCTCCCTCGACGGCCGCGACCTCTCCGGGGCGCTCCTCAACGGCGGCGAGCCGGCAGCCGTGGACCTCTACGCCGAGACCCGCTATCCGGCGGTCTTCGGCTGGAGCCCGCTCGCGGCCCTGCGGCGGCGCGACCTCAAGTACATCTCGGCGCCGCAGCCTGAGCTCTATGACCTGCGGCGGGATCCGAGCGAGGCCGCCAACCTGATGGCGGGGGACGCCAACAAGACGGCCGAACAGACGCGTGGCTTTGCGGCGCGGCTGGCCGCGATCGAAGCCGGCGCCGTGGCAACCCCTCGAACGGCTGCGCCAGACGCGGAGACCCGCGCCCGGCTGGCCAGCCTCGGCTACGCCGCCGGCGCCGTGCCCGCCGCGGCGCCGGCCGCGCCGCCGCGGCCGTCTCCCGATCCCAAGACCATGGTCGCCCTCTTCCAGCGCTTCGAGCAGGCGAACGCGCAGCTGCAGCACGGCGAGACCGACGCCGCTCTCGGCGAGCTCGAAAGCCTGGTGGCCGCCGATCCGGCGAACCCGGTGTTCCGCGGCAAGCTGGCGGCGGCCTGGAGGGACCGGGGCGAGATCGGCAAAGCCGTGCCCCTCTACCGGCAGGCCGCCGAGACAGCTCCGGAAGATCCAGAAGCCTGGTACAACCTGGCGGCCGCCCTGCAGGAAGCCGGGCAGCTCGCCGAAGGGCGGCAGGCGATCGAGCGCGCGCTGCACCTCGACGCCGGCCGGCCCGAAGCGCACAACACCCTGGGCATCGTCGCGATGGGCGAGGGGAAGCTGGAAGAGGCGCGGAGCGAGTTCGAGATCGCCGCCGAGCTCGACCCGCGCAACGCCCAGGCGCTGAACAACCTCGGCAACGTGCTGCGCGCGCTCCAGCGGCCGGACGAGGCCGAGCGGGCCTACCAGCGCTCGGCGGACCTCGCTCCGCGCTACGCCGAGCCGCTCAACGGTCTCGGCACGCTGGAAGTGGAGCGCGACCGGCCGACAGCCGCACTTGCTTATTTTGAGCGCGCCCTGACGCTCGCGCCGGCCAATCACGAGGTCCGGCTCAACCGGGCCATCGCGCGCGAGCTGGCGGGCGACGCGGCCGGCGCCGTGAACGCTTACCGGGATTTCCTCGCCGCCACGGAAGGGAATCCCAGATTCTCCGAGCAGCGCCGCGCGGCGCAACAGCTCCTCGCCCGGCTCACCGGCCGGGTAGCGAGCAACGCGTCGGCCGAGAGGAGGTGATCGCAACTCTCAGCCTGCTGGACCGCAACATTCGTATTCACTCCGTTCGACAGGCGAACGGATTTCCAATGCCATACGTTCCAGAGAAGGAGACGCGTCATGAACCGTAGGAAAAATTTGGCGATCCGCCCGCTCGCGCTGGTGGCTCTGCTCGCGCTGGCCTTGGGGCTCGCGCTGATGCCGGCCGCCCAGGCCCAGACCGCGGGCGCCAACCTCATCGGCCGGGTCACGGACAAGAACGGCGCTCCCCTGCCGGGCGCCACCATCACCGCCACGCAGACCGAAACCGGCCTCACCCGCAGCACCGTCAGCGAAAGCGACGGTAACTACCGGCTGCCGTCCCTGCCCATCGGGCCGTACACCGTCGTGATCGAGCTCAACGGCTTCGCCACCGTGACGGTCGAGAACGTCCGGCTCAACGTCGCCACGCAGCGCGAGATCAACATCGAGATGAGCCCCTCGACGGTCCAGGAAACGATTACTGTTACGGCCGAGGCCCCGCTCGTCCAGACCGAGCCCGCGATCGGCACTGTGGTCAGCGAGCAGCAGCTCGAGAACCTGCCGCTCAACGGCCGGCAGTTCGCCAACCTGGCGATCCTGGCTCCGGGCACGGCGCTTGCCTTCAACTCCGATCCCACCAAGCCCGCCCAGCTCACCGTGGCGCTCAACGGCGGTATCGGCCGCAACGTCAACTTCATCGTGGACGGCGGCGACAACACCGACGACACCATCGGCGGCGCCCTGCAGAACTTCAACCTGGAGAGCGTCGAGGAGTTCAACATCCAGACCATGCAGTACAAAGCCGAGTACGGCCGCTCGACCGGCGGCGTGCTGACGGTCGTGACGAAGACCGGCACCAACGAGCTGTCCGGTGCCGCCTGGGGTTTCTTCCGCGACGACAGCCTGAACTCCAAAACCGAATCGGAGAAGCTCGCCGAGATCGACAAGCAGCCTTACGAGCGCAAGCAATATGGCGCCTCCCTGGGTGGCCCCATCGTCAAGGACCGCGCTCATTTCTTCGCGACCTACGAGAAGCTCGAACGTGACACGTCCTACACCGTGAATACGGGCGGGGAGCTGCCGCAATTCGATGGCCAGTCCGTCGCCCTGACGCTCAAAGACGAGCTGGGGACCGCCAAGGCGACCTACAACATCTCGCCCAAGCAGTACCTCCAGGTGCGGTACGGATATCAGAAGAACTCGGATAAGTACGGCGCGAGCCCGCTCGCGGCTCCCGACTCATTGGGGACCGTCAGCAACAAGTACAGCTCGATCCTCGCCGGCCACAGCCTGCAGATCGGCTCGGACAGCCTCAACGAGGTGCTGTTCCAGTACACCAAGTTCGAGAACCTCATCTCGGCGGACTCGAACGCGCCGACCATCTATTTCCCTTCGGGCTCCCATATCGGCCAGAACATCAACACGCCCCAGAGCACCAACCAGACGAAGTATCAATATAAGGACGACTTCAGCTTCACACGCACTATCGCCGGCCGCTCCAACAACTTCAAGGTCGGCGCCAACTACATCCATGAGCCCACGCTCGGCGGCGATTTCTCCACCGGTCTGAGTGGCCAGTTCGCGCTCAACGAAGCCGGTAACGTGACCAACATCACCTTCTTCGGTGGGTTCTTCGGCGACGATACGCCGGTCGACCAGTACGGCGCCTACTTCCAGGACGATCTCCTGTTCAGCGATCGTCTGACCATTAACATCGGCGTGCGCTACGACTACTGGGACGGCTTCGACCTCGACCAGCATTCGAATCCGATCTGGCAGACGCTCTCGACGCAGACCCGATACAACGAGGCTTACCTGCGCGACTTCCAGGGCGGGAAAGGCGGCAAGCTCCAGAACGACGACAACAACTGGTCGCCGCGGATCGGCTTCACCTGGGACACCAAGGGGGACGGCCGGCGGCTGCTGCGCGGCGGCTACGGCATCTACTATGACTTCCCCTACACCAACGCCACCATCCTCTTCCCGTCGGCGGCGGTGCAGTCCAACTACGGCGTGGCCTACTCCCACACCAATTCCAACGGCATTCGCAACCCCAACGGCACGTTCTTCCGGCCGGGCGATCCGCTGCCGCCGAACCAGATCTCCCCGGGGGCAGGCGTATTTCCGCCCAACGAGGTCGCCTCGCCGACGCTGGCCACACCGTACTCCCGGCAGGCTTCTCTGGGCTACTCGTGGCAGGTCAACACCTGGCTCGGCCTCAACTTCGAAGCCGTCACCATCGACTATCGCGACATCCCCTTCCGGTTCCGGGCCAACCCCGTGGATCCGGCGACCGGCGTGCGGCGGTTCCCGGACTTCGGCAACTTCCGCCTGTGGTATGGCAACGGCTTCGCCGACTATGACGGCTTCAACGTGAGCTTCCGGGCGCGAGCCACCCAGAAGCTGGAGTTCCAGGGCTTCTACACCTACTCCGAGGTCGAGGGGAACGTCCTCGCGGGCGCCGACGAGTTCCGCCTCACCGACGCCGGCTATGAGCCCAGTTGGCGCGTCGCCCGCGACGTGTCGGCCAACCCGCTCGATCCACTGTGCAGCGCCTGCACCGGTCCGCTCAACACCGACGCCCGGCACCGCATCACCCTGAGCGGCGTCTATCAGGGGCCGTGGGGGATCAACCTGGCCGGCATGTTCCGCTACCGTTCGGCCACGCCGTATACGGTCTTCCGTACCGACGACCCGAACCACGACGGCTTCATCTTCGACCTGTTCCCGGGCGACCACGTCAACTCCAAGCGTGGCGACTCCTTCTCGCAGTTCGACCTGCGGGTCGCCAAGGAATTCACCTTTGGCCCTGCCAGCGTCGAGCTGATCGCCGAGATGTTCAACATCTTCGACGAAAAGAACGCGGCCGGCTTCGGCATCGACGGCGAACCCACCACCTTCGCGGGTGACCCACTCCAGGGCGAGAACCGCCAGACGCAGCTCGGCGTGCGGGTGCGGTTCTAGGAGCAGTGTTCTCGTAGGGGGGCGCTCCGGCGCCCCCGATTCCTTTTTCGCCGGCCGGGGAGCCTTATCGGCCGGCGTTGCCTCCGGCCGGTTCGAAGCGGAACGAAGACTTCTCGAAGCCGAACGACCACCGCCCTGGCGACGGGCTGCTGAGGAACGGCGAGGCGCAGCGGGGATAGGCGGCGGCTTCCAGGCTCGCGCCGGCCAGGGCGGCGCGGCGGCCGGGCAGAAACGTCGAGCGCGTGCCGTCGCCCGCCGTGAAACGGATCTCCCCCTCGACGACTTGCAGACGCGCCTTCGCGGTCTTCTTCTTCCAGGCCGCGAAGTCGCCGTCCTCCGCCCGCCGCCCTGCTTGCAGGGCCAGGCTGACAGGCTGGCGGCGCGGCACCGCCACCCAGGAACCGGCGAGATCCCGGCGCCGCTTGTTGCCGGCGCCGTAGTAGTCGGGGAACCGCTCGATGGCCGGCGCCACCTCCCAGCCTCCCTCGGTGATCAGGGCGACGTAGGCGTCGCCGCAGTGCGAGACGGCGACCTCTCCCGTCACTTCCGGCTTCGACCACGGCGGCCCGAGGAACGCATGGCCGATGCCCGCTCCCGGCGTATCCAGGCGGGCGAGCACGAGGTCACGGCTCGCTACCGCCTGGTCCTGCGTGTTGACCTCTTCGGCCTTCTTGCCGTCCGGACTTTTGCTGCGGCTCCAGAGATAGAGCGGCGCGAACTCGGGGCTCTCGCAGTAGAGCGTGGCCACGATCTCCTGCCCGCCCGAGACCCGCAAGGCGAGGTCCGACACCGACTGCGCGACGCCGAGGATGTAGTCCGGCGTGGCATAAGTATAGAGGGCGGCGTCGACGGTGCGGCGCTTGGCCGGCACGATCCGCCGCCGTTCGCGGATCTCATAGGGCGGCTGCTTGCGCCGCTCCGTGAGCAGCCGGACGACGCCTTCGGGAATCCGGTAGCGGCTGACCGGCAGCTCCGGACGGTCCATGAAGTTGATCGACTCGGGATCGCCCATGCCGGCGGCCAGCCAGGCCCATGCCTGCCATGGACTGCTGCCGCGGCTCAAGGCCCAGACGGCTGAGGTGCGGCTTTTCGGCCCCGCCGGATAGCCGCCTACCTGCTCCTGCGCCCATGAGGCGAAGAGCACGTCGAGCTGCCGGCGCGCGAGCTCGCGCACGCCAGGCTGCGGCGCGTGATCGGCGAGCTGCAACAGGCCGGTGACCGACAGCGCCAGATAGCCGGGGCTCTCCGCCTCGTACCAGCCGTCGCGGTCGTGCGCCTTGAGGAACGCCGTGGCGAAGTCACCCCAGGCCTGCGCGGCCGGCGAGTTCGGCGTTCCCGCCACGGCCTGGGCCACCAGGCTGCGGGCCGTCGAGATCATCCGCTGGTTCTCGGTGTCGCCGAAGGACCAGGGATCGCGGATCTGCCCCTCGCCGGGAGGCGGCGCAGCGCTCGACGCCGCCTGTCGCAGGCGGGCGAGCTGCGCCGGCGGCAAGGTATCGGGGTATTGCAGGACGAGTCGTTGCAGAGGGATCTGCGAACGCGCGCACTCGTTGGTGTGCCACCTGGCGCAGTCGCCGAGCACGGCGTCCACCCAGCGGGACGCCTCCTCACGCAGCGCGGCGGAGTCCGGCCGGCTCTCGGCCGCCAGAGCCGCGGCGGCCAGCGCCCCAGCCGCCAGCGGCTGGCTGCCGATCCAATCGAAGTTCCCCTTCATCCGGCGGATCTGCGCCAGCCCATGCTCGAGGTATCGCGTTTCGCGCTCGGAGAGCTTCTTCCACGGCCCGGGACCTTCGCGCGGGGCAGGCGCCGGTGGCCGGCGGGTCGGCTGTATGGCGGTCCAGCCGGCGAGCAGGAGGCCGGCGAGCGCCAGGTTCGCCAATGCGGCACGGCCTGCGCCGGAGCGGCGGGCCGGAAATCGTGTAGGGGTGCGTTGCGTCATCGGTTACTCCCTTCTGCGAATCATTGCAGGATTGAGGCCGGCAGCCCGCGAAGCCCTCACCTCCGCGCCCGGCACGGAAGCGCCGGGCTCGGGCACGCCCCCTGCAAGCGTCTCCCCAGGAGGTTTACGGTGGACTGGGAAAGCCTGTTGAAGGTCCTGCTCGCGATCGCCGCCGTGGCCCTGGTTTCGGGCACGCTGGTGCTGGTCTGGGCGGTCCGGTCGCTCCGACGCGTCCGCGTGCCTCCGAACGCCGACTTCTTCACCACCGTCCGCGCCGTGCCGCTGTCGCTGGTCGTCGGGCTCGATCTGCTCGACCTGGCGCTCGACTCCTTCTCGGCGCCGATCATCTGGCTCATCCTCAACCGCTACGGCCTCAAGGCGCTGCGCAACGTCGGCGCCGTCGAGGCGCTGATCCCGATCACCGGCCCCATCCCCACGCTCACCCTCGCCTGGCTGGCAGCGCGGCTCTTCAATCTCGGCCAGCCGTACGACCCGAGCGTCATCGAGACCCGCCCGATCGGTCCAGACCGCTACGTTCCACGCCCGCGCTGAAGTCCGTTTTGGTCCGTTTCCTGTCCGTGCGACGTCTTGAGTCGGCCTCCGGACAGCCCTACCATGCAGTTGTCGTTGACACTGCCAGGAGGCCCTGATGAAAGACACCGCCCTGATCGTAACCGATGTGCAAGAATCGTTTCGGCACCGCCCCTACTGGTCCGATGCCGACGTGCCCGAATTCGTCCGCAACCTGCAATCGCTGATCGACGGCTGCGCCGCCCGCGAGGTGCCGATCGTGCAGATCTTCCACACCGAGGACGACGGCGCGTTCGCCCCCGCCTCCGGCTGGGTGAAGACCCTGGATCCGGTAACGATCGCTCCCGACGTGGTGATCCACAAGCGCTATCACAGCGCCCTCGTCGGCACGCCGCTCGCCGCCTGGCTGACCGAGCGCGGCATCCGCCGGGTGATCGTCTGCGGCATCCGCACCGAGCAGTGCTGCGAGACGACCGCGCGCCATGCCTCGGACAGCGGCTTCGAGGTCGACTACGTGACGGACGCCACGCTGACCTTCCCCATGACGCACTCCCGCTCTGGCCGCACCTTCAGCAGCGCCGAGCTCAAGGAGCGGACCGAGCTCGTCCTCTCCGACCGCTTCGCGCGCATCGCCACGGTCGAGGAGGCGCTCGCCAAGGTGTGATGCGGCAACCGGTCTATTTCATCCTGCCGCCGCGGACGCTGCTGCTCGACGTCTCCGGGCCGGCGGAGGCGCTGTGGATGGCCAACCGCTATCAGAGCGCCGTCCGCTTCGAGCTCCATTACGCGAGCCCCAGCGAGCGGGTCGAGAGCTCGATCGGCCTCGCGCTGAGCGGGCTTGCCGAGCTGCCCGATTCGCTGCCGCGGAACGCCATGATCGTCATCGCCGGGTCCGCGCCGCCCGGCAGCGAGGACGAGAACTCGCAACAGACGATCGTGGCGTGGCTGCGCCGCGTCGCGCGTCCCACGCATCGCCTGGTGTTCATCTGTTCCGGCGCGCTGCTGGCGGCCCGCGCCGGCGTCCTGGACGGCCGCTCCTGCACCACGCATCACAGCGACTGCGGGGAGCTGCGGCGGCTCGCCCCCACGGCGAAGGTTCTCGACAACCGGATCTACGTGTGCGACGGCAACGTCTCCACCAGCGCCGGCGTCACCGCGGGCATCGATCTCATGCTGCATCTGATCGGCGAGATCGCCGGTCCGCTGTGCGCCGTGGCGGTGGCGCGCAACATGGTGGTCTACCTGCGCCGCACCGGCGCCGATCCGCAGCTCTCGCCGTGGCTGGAGAGCCGCAATCACATGCACCCGGTCGTTCATCGCGTTCAGGACGCCATCGCCGCCGATCCCGCCCATCCGTGGACGCTCGACGAGCTGGCGGCGATCGCCCACGCGAGCCCCCGTCATCTGGATCGGCTGTTTCAGATCCACACCGGCACGCGCCCGCTGGCCTACGTCAACGCCCTGCGCGTGGCGTTGGCCCGGCAGCTCCTGGCGAACTCGCAACTGACGCTCGATCACGTAGCGGAGCGGGCCGGCTTCGGCTCCAGCCGCCATCTGCGCCGGATCTGGCGGCAGTACGATGCGACGTCACCCGGCCGCTGGCGCCGCCGCGATCCGCGGGCCCGGGAAGCCGGCTCCGCGGACTACTAGAACCCCGGCCTTCCCACCTGGTCGTAGCAGACCACGTCGACGCCATCGCAAGGAGTGGAGTCGGTGAGCGCGGGAGCCGCCGCCGAGGCCGCCGACGTCGCGAAGGCGCCCCAGCGGACCTTGAGCACGCCGCCGGCGAAGCGGTAGGCCGCGCGCTGGAAGATCTCCGCCGGCCCCACGTCGCGCCAGCGGATCAGCAGTCCGGAATCCGTCCTCTCCAGGACTTCGCCGTTGGGATAGAACGGCCTGGCAGTGGTTCCGTCTGGCAGCAGCCAGGAGAAGGCGCCGGCCGACGCGAGCTTGCGCCGGAGCACCAGGGCGTCCACTTTGGGCGAAGAGTAGAGGGCGGGATTCCAGGAGTGGGATTCGCGCGCGATGGGAACGATGGAGAAGAGCTCGTCCGCCGCCACGCTCCCCGGGCCGGGACGCTCGAACCAGCCGCCCCGCCCGTCGAACAGCCGCCCCAGCGGCGGCGAGTCGAGGCAGAGGAGCCCCTCGGCCGACCAGGTCCAGCGCAACGGCTGGTAGGCGCTGTATCGCTGCGCGGCGGGATCCGCCATTTCCCGGTCCAACACGCCTTGGATCGTCGCCGCCCGATCGGCGGGTAGCAATGCGAAGGCGCAGCGCTCTCCCGCCTCGGAGATGAAGAACTCCATCTGTGCCCAGGGCCGGTCTCCGAAGCTGCCGCCGCCCCGGAAAAGCCCCGGACGCACCTCGGTGGCGAACACTTGCGGCCTCGCCAGCTCGGTGCCGGCGCTCACCCGCAGGCGGGCGCCGCCCAGGACGTCGCCGGTCGCTCCCGCGTACGTGTCGGTGTCGACGCCGGTCGCCGCGCGGACGAGATCGCGCAGGGCCGGCGCGATCCTCGCCAGGTGGTCGAAGCGGATCTCGAACCCCGCGTCGACCCGCAGGCGCACCGACCAGCGCTGGACCGCGTCGAAATACCCTCCCGGGTCCGGCCCGCGGTACTCCACCTCCGTGATCTCGCCGGGCAGCGGCGCGATGTAAACGGGAGTCCGGTCGCGGATCGCCGCGGCGGCGGTGGGGTAGCCGCAATCCTCACCCGGCTCGCAAGTCCCGTCGTCGTCACCGGCGCCATCGCCGGGAACCTCCGCCAGATCGTTCGCGGTCTTCGAGAAGAAGCCGGCGAAATTGGCTTTGGCATCCCCGTACGCGTGCCCCGTCAGCGGGCTGAAGTGGGAGCCGAAAGGACCGACGCTGACGTAGACCGGCCCGGCCGGCGTGGCCACTTCCAGGGATTCGGCCCCTTCCTCCCAGCGGAACGGCAGATCGAAGGGCGCTGATTGATTGCCGACGATCTTCCAGACACCCGCTTCGGCGCGGACGTATTTCAGCTCCGAATGAATGAGGTCCGTCTCGGTGTCACGATAGATCACGGCGGCGCCGCCGGCGCGGGGAGTGCCCCTCCTGCGGTCGTGGAAGTCGACTCCCGGCAGACCGGCAAGCTCCGGGAAGGTGTCGGGATCCGCGACCGTCCGGAATCCCTGGAACCCGCCGAAGGCGACGTCGATGGCGGTGTAGCGGGCGATCTCGGCGCGCAGATCGGCCAGCAGATCGGCGGCCGTCCTGCCGAAATGGAGATAGGACGGGGAGACGGGGAGATACGACGCCGGAATCGCCGCGCCCCGCTCCAGATCGTCCGCCAGCCGGCCGAGAGCTGCGAAGATCCCTTTCACGTCGAAGTTCCGGGTCTGCGTCCAGCGGGCGGCGAGGACGCTCCCGGAGGTCATGGCACCGCGGCAGTCGCGAACCGTATAGGTGCCGCGATAGGCCCGCGCCGTGGAATCGAAGGTGACGCGCAGCTTGGGCGTCGTCGGGCAGGCGCCGCCGGTGGCCAGGTTGATGGCGAGCCTGCCGCCGCTCTCCTCGAACGAGGTCACGGCACCGGCGCACCCCAGAGGGCCGCAGGCGTCGCGGGCGGTGAACCCGCCGGCCAGGAAGTGGCCCCGGCAATCGGTCGCCACGGCCAGCTCGTGCAGCGCTTCCGTGGCGGCGGGAGCCACCGCCAGGCGCCGCTCGCAGACGTCGCCGGGAGTGCGCCGCCAGGAGATCGCGCGGGCTCCCGAGCCGTCGTCCGCGCTCCCCCGCAGCCGGGCGCCGCGCTGGAGCGCGTCGATCTGAAGAACGAGAGTACCGGCCGGGTCTTCGCGCTCCATGCGCAAGCGAACCCGGCCGCCTGCGGCCGAGCCTTCGGCCACGACGAGCGCTCCGCCGCCCAGGACATAACCGAGCAACGAGCCGTCCGCCCGCTGATGGAGCTGAACTACGACGGGCCGGTCCGCGCCGTCCAACGGCAGAGTTCCGGTCCACGTTCCCGTCGCGTCCGGCTGGGCCGCCGCGGGAATCGCCAGGAGAAGAGCCAGAGGGACCGCGGAAAACCATGCCCGGTACATGCTGGAATCATAGCTCCCAATCAGCTCGCGGCCCTGGCCGGCTGATAACCCCCGGGAACGAGCCGGGCGGAGATCGACAGGCGGTTCCAGGCGTTGATGGCGGCCACCGCGAGGGTGATATCCGAGAGCTCCTTCTCGCTGAAGTGCGGCCGTACCTCCTCATAGACCGCGTCCGGAACGTGTCCGCCGATGATCAGCGTTACCGCCTCCGCCCAGGCCAGGGCGGCCCGTTCGCGGTCCGTGTAGTACGGGCATTCGCGCCAGGCGTCCAGCGAGTAGAGCCGCTGCTCTGCCTCGCCGGTCGCGCGCAGGTCCTTCCAGTGCATATCCAGGCAGTAGGCGCAGCCGTTGATCTGCGAGACCCGGAGCTGGACCATAAAGAGCAGCGACTTCTCCAGTCCGCACTGCTGAAGATATTGATCGAGGCTGTCCATGGCGTCGTACACGCCGGGGGCGGCCTTGGCGTAGTTGATGCGTGCTTTCATGAGCCCTCCTGGTTGAGAAACGGTTTTGTTTCCCATCGGTCAGGCCTCAGAGTAGGCGAGAGTTGACCGGCCGGGAAGGTCCATTTACATTGTTTGGCCTGGACCACTTTCGATGGCGAAACGGACGGCTTCACTCGGCTTGATGCTGCCTCCGCGGGACGCGGGAACGCCCGCGTACCGCTGGCTGTATGCGGCCTTGCGCGCCGAGATCCTGGAGGGCCGCTTGCGTCCCGGAGCGCGGCTCCCCGGCACGCGGGATCTCGCCGGGCAATATGGCTTGGCGCGGGGGACGATCGTCAACGCCTTCGACCAACTTCGGGCCGAGGGCTACGTCGATGGCAGCGTGGGCTCGGGCACCTACGTCAGCAAGGTCCTGCCCGACGAATTGCTCCAGGTCTCCCGCGAGGCGGATGCGCGGCCGCAGCGACCGCGGCCGCCCCGGCGCGGCATCTCGGAGTATGGCCGGCGGGTGAAGGCGTTTTCCATGCTGGAGAGCCGCCCCAGCCGCGCCTTCCGCGTCAATCTGCCGGCCCTGGACCTGTTTCCCACGACGTTATGGGCGCAGATCACGGCTCGCCGGTTGCGGCGCGTGTCGGCGAAGCTGCTGATCGGTTGCGAGCCACTGGGATATGAGCCGCTGCGCGAGGCGATTGCCGATTACCTGAGCGCGTCCCGCGGAGTGAAGTGCGCTCCCGAGCAGGTGGCGATCGTCTCCGGAACCCAGGAAGCGCTCGATCTCGTGGCGCGGCTCTTTCTCGATCCTGGGGACCGGGTATGTATGGAAGATCCCGGATACGAGGGCGCGGCCAATGTCTTCGAAGGCGTTGGAGCGAAGGTCTCCGCGTTGCGCGTGGACGATGAGGGCATCGTCCTTCGCGGCCCGGCCCTCCGCGGAGCGCGGCTCGTCTATGTGACGCCGGCCCATCAGTTCCCGTTGGGGATCGCCATGAGCCTGCCGCGGCGTCTGCAGTTGCTGGAGTGGACGCGCCAGTCCGGCGCGCTGATCTTCGAAGACGACTACGACAGCGAGTACCGCTACTCCGGGCGTCCCATTCCAGCTTTGCAGGGGCTCGACCGCGGCGGTCAGGTGCTCTTCGCCGGCACCTTCAGCAAGGTCCTCTTCCCGTCGCTCCGGCTCGGTTACCTGGTGATTCCGCCGGACCTGGTGTCCTATTTCGCGACCGTAAAATCGGTGACCAACCGGCACGCGCCGCTCTTGGAGCAGGCGGTGCTCTGCGACTTCATCACCGAAGGGCATTTCGGGCGCCATATACGGCGCATGCGCGAGATCTACGCGGAGCGGTTGTCGGTGCTCATGGAGAGCGCGCGGCAGCGGCTTGAGGGTTTGCTCGAAATCTCCGACGTGGCCGCCGGGATGCAGACGGTCGGCTGGCTGCGCGGCGGGATCGACGGGGAGACGGCCGCCAAGGCCGCGGCGGCGCGGAACGTCGAAGTCGTTCCGCTGAGCCGCCATTGCCGCACGCAATCGCTGCCGGAGGGGTTGCAGTTGGGGTTTGGCGCCGTGGACGTCCGCGAGATCCGGCGGGGCATCAGGGAGCTCGCTGCGGCGCTCGAGGGGGAATTAAAAGCCGCTCGAGGGGCCTGATTCGTTCCCCGCGGGACTCGGGCCCATCCCCGTGGAACTTGGACCCATCCCGGTGAATTTCGGACCCATTCGGCACGGATCTGGACCAATTTCCTCGAAAAACGTTGGGAATTTCATGGGGAAGGTTATGATCCCCTCGGGAAACGTTGGGAGTCCCATGGGGAAGGTTCCAAGCCCCGCCGGGGCCGTTCCAATCCCCGAGTATTTCGGAACATTTCCCGGCGGGATGCAACGAAAACCAGCGGGGGCCGGCGGGCGCCCTCGCGGGGATCGGACAAAGTTCGCCGGGACGCAAGGATTCCCAGCGGGGATCGGTCCGAGATTCTCGGGGATGCAAGGAGTCCGCTCGGGGCGCGGACCAAGTTCCGTGGGGGAAGCAAGGGCCCCCCGCGGGGACGGACCGATCCCCGCGGGGACGCGATGCGCCCGCGTGAAGCCTCCGGGCGCGATTGGTGGGGGGGCGGCGTGTCCCCGCTGATCGGCGCCTGCCTGGATGCGTTGGCGAAGCACGACAAGCCCGGCATCATCAATCTCTGCTTCCCCAAAGGCCATGGCGGGTGCTGATCCTCTATCCGTCGATCTAGAATAGCCCTGTGATGAAGAAGTATGACCCTTCCCGCCCGGTAGATCCCAAGCGGTGGCTTGCCCTAGCGGAAGAGGATGATGACGAAGAGGATGATTTCGACGAAGAAGAGGAGGACTTCGAGCTCGAAGAGGAGGAGGAGTACGATTTCGAGGAAGAAGAGGAAGAAGAGGACGAGCCCTAGCGAGCCGCCTATGAGGCAGGGACTTCCGTGAGCACCGAAGACAACAAGAAGCTGGCCGCCGAATTCTTCGCCCGCTTCAGCGCCAACGACATCGCCGGCGCCCTGGCGACCATGACCGAAGACGCCACCTGGTGGATCGCTGGCAAGCCGGAGCAGCTACCGGCGGCGGGCGAGTACAGCAAGGAGCGGATCGCCCGCCTCTTCCACAACATGGATGGCCGGCTCAAGGACGGGCTGAAGCTGACGGTGAAGAGCGCGATCGCCGAGGATGACAAAGTGGCCGTCGAGGTCGAGTCCTACGGCGAGCTGCGCAACGGCCGCGTCTACAATCAGGAATACCACCTGAGGATGACGATCCGCGACGGCAAGATCAGCGCCGTCCGCGAATATCTCGACACCCAGCACGTCTTCGCCACGTGGTTTCAGCCTTGATCGCCGACTCCATGCTCATCCGATCGATCGTGGCGTCCAGCCTGTTGCTTTTCTCCAGCCTTGCCTCCGCGCAGGATCACAATGGCCTGGATGTCGAGCAACTGGAGCATCTGTTCGAAGATCAGCAGTTGAATCTGCCGCGGAAGATCGCCAACGAAAAGGAAGCTCGCGAGCTAGAATATCAGCCGGCGTCGCTGAAAGCTTCGACGAAGAGCTGCATCCTCAGCCGGTTTGCCTATTATGAGCCGACCGATGTAATTCTTGTGGTTGTTTACGATCAGGTGAGCTCCGGCGAGTTCGTGCGCCAGCACGCCTTCACTCGCTATACCAAATACAACCAGGCGTCCGCCTCCTTGCGGCAGGTTTTTTCAGAATCGTCGCCGGAACGTGGCACCGGAGAGCAGTTCATCCTGGTGGAGAACGAAGAGGGAACAGGCTCGGGTTACCGAAGAATGAAATGGGAGCTGATTGGTTGGGACGGACACGAGCTCAAAACCGCGTTCACGGCGACCAGCTCCTGCTACGCGCATCCCGGAAATGGATACGATCTGGATATCTCGGGTCGCCTGTCCACCACTCCGATAGGGCCTTCTTTTCTGTCCTTGGCCTACGATTTTGTGACCAACCCCCCTGAGCAGGAGGGCACGGGCGGAAAGGACAGCATCGCGGGTCACTGGGACGAAGAGTACGTATGGAACGGCGACGCCTTCAAATTCGAAAGCGCGCGGCCTCCGGCCAAGGTGATCCGCGATTTCGCGTGGGGCCTCTGCGACGCGGCGGGATGAGCTGGCGCAGGTTTACTGCGGACTGTTCTATATACTATCGCTATGACCAAAATCCGGGTTGTGCCCTTCCTGCTGGCCTCGCTGCTTTTTCTCGGCGCCACTCCTGACGACAAACCCGTCAAGGACTGGCCGCTGTATTCCGCTCCGGACGGCTCCTTCTCCGTCCGCCTGCCCGGCAAGCCGGAGGTCTCTGGGCCGCCCTCGGACGCCACCTATCTGGTTCGGTTTGGCGATACCGTCACCTACTACGTCAAGAGGCAGACGCTGCCTGACATGTTCAAGGCGCTTCCCTGGGAGGTGATTGCCGAGGCCTTTCGTGACGCCGCCGTCGAGAGTTTCGGCGAGTATGGCCCCAGCCGGCTCATCCGTTCGGAGCCCTGTACCGCCTTCGGGCATCCCTGCGTCACCTTTATGGCGGAGGCCAACCCGAAGGGCTTCCCGCGCACGTGGATGGTGATGAAGCTCATCTACCTGGGGGATTCCACCATTGGCGTCATCCACTCGGCTCCGGCCAAGGGCTTCAACCAGGCCCGGACCGACGAGTACCTGGCGACCTTCCAGCTCTTCGAAGGGGAGGCGAAGAAGGGATCTGAGCCCTGAGGGGGCGGGACAGCCTCTGGGTTGAAGGAGCGGCCGGCCTCAGCTAGACCGGCACACAGAAACAGTTGCCGAGCTGATCACACTCGCAGACGCCATGGAGCTTCTGGCAGCGCACCGGATCACAGGTTGCGGTACGGGGCTCGGGCTTCGGCAAGAATTCGGGCAGACCTCCGGCAACGGGCATCTGCGGAGCGGACGTCATAGGCTGCGCCAGCCAGGCAGGCAGATCCGCCGACGGGCAGCCGGATGCGACGCCGGCCGCGATGGCCGGCTGGGGGAGCGGTGAAGTTGGAGGAGCTGGCGGGGCGGCCAAGGCAGCCGCGACCAGCGCAAAGCAGAGCAAAGTGAAGACGGTCGGTTTTCTCATGTTAGATCCTCGCATAGGGAGGCTGTCCCTCAAGTATAGGAGTGCTCACCTCACCGTCGATCGAGCCTTTGGGCAGGCCGCTCTCGAAGAACGGTAGAGTAGAGTAGGGTCGGAAGGGAACGGCAAGGAACCTGGTGAGATATGGCGGGAGAATCGCGGCAGGAGATCCACCCCGGTCTCGAAGTGGAGATTGTCCAGAAAGCCGATCAGCGCACCGGTCGCAGGACGCGAGGGATCGTGCGCGACATCCTCACCAGCTCCCCGCGTCACCCGCACGGCATCAAAGTCCGGCTGCAGACGGGCGAGGTCGGACGTGTCAAGGAGATCCTGGGCTCCAGGCGACAGGAGTAGGTGGAGTTCACTGCCGATTCTGAAGCCGAGTTGTAGGTTTGGACCAGATGCTCCCATTCAACTTTATAATCGAGGAGCTCCTGCGCCAACTTTCTATAAGTGGCGTTCAGCAGAAGCGTACTGCGAAAAGCTCTATACTGAAGACATGGCGAAGGCAGAGCGTCGGCGATGGCTGATGACCAGGGTGGTACTCGCTCTCCTTGGCACCACCATCAGTCTACAAGCGGTAGCGCACCTGAAGAAGGGCGAGCCCGATTACCTCAACTTTTACGCGCAGCCGGTCTCTGCGCCCGTCGCTCTCGCCTTCGGCATCGCCGCAATCGTGATAGCTGCCGTACCTTGGCGAAGATCGTCAGGCGGCCTGGGAACTTCGCGCGGCAAGGATGTTGAGACGCATCGTGCCGAACAGCATGCCGGCCGCAACGCCCCCTGCCCGTGCGGTAGCGGTTTGAAGTACAAGAAGTGCTGCCTACCGAAGGACGAAGAGCGACGGCGCGCGGAAGCTCTGGATCGTCGAAGCGCTGAGCTGAACCGCCGAAATGAGGTCACGAGCGGCACCGGCATGGTGAACCGGGGGTTGAAGGGTCCCTGAACACGCCACAGGCCGCCCCGAAGGGGCACGGGCGTAAAGCCTGGCGCTTCAGCGCCAGGAAAGCGGCCCAACAAGTTTACGAGTCCTGGAGGGACGCAGCCTGTTCCACTGACTGCCTCCGCCCCGTCGGGGCTTGTCAGATTTGGGGCACGCGGACCGGGCGCTAAAGCACCCGGCTTTACGCCTATGCCCCTTCGGGGCGGGCGGGCGTGAACGTACTCGCGAAGCGCGGCGATCACCGCTTCCTTCTTGGTCCGGTGAGTCCCGACTCTTACAGCCTCAGAGCCTCATCGAGAGCGAGAGTCGTAGGCATCTCAGCTCCTCCTTAAACCAGTCTACACATGACCGCCCCTTCGGGTGGTCTCTCGGCTCCCTTTAGCTGTTACGCTGTACCGGTTCTTCATGGAGGGCCCCCCATGCGACCAACCCACCGCCTCTGCTTGCTTCTGCTGGCCCTGCTGATCTGGGCCGTGCCGGTTCTCGCTTCCGATACCCCGGACCCGTCGAATGTGACGGTCGCCGGCAGCCTGCAGTCCGAGCTCGGCTGCTCGGACGACTGGCAGCCAGCTTGCGCGGCGACCCGCCTGTCCTTCGACGCCGACGATCAGGTCTGGCAGGGCGTTTTCACCGTGCCCGCCGGGTCCTGGGAGTACAAGGCGCCGCTCAACGACAGTTGGGATGAGAACTACGGGCTGCACGCGCAGCGCAACGGTCCGAACATCCCGCTCAATCTCTCGGAAGCGGAGGCGGTCAAGTTCTACTACTCCCACGAGACGCACTGGATCACCGACAACCAGAATTCGGTCATCGCCGTGGCGCCGGGCAACTTCCAGTCCGAGCTGGGCTGCCCCGGAGACTGGCAGCCGGATTGTCTGCGGTCATGGCTGCAGGATCCGGACGGCGACGGCATCTTCACGTTCCGCACCAGCGCTCTGCCGGCCGGCAGCTATGAGGTCAAGGTCGCCCTCAACGAGAGCTGGGACGTGAACTACGGCGCGGGCGGCGTTCAGAACGGGCCGAACATCCCGTTCACGGTGAGCGCCGACTGCGCGGAGACGGTATTCACGTACGACTCCGCGAGTCACATCCTGACCGTGAGCGCGGGAGGCGCGGCGCCGCAACCGGCGAGCGTGACGATCCCCGGGAGCTTCCAGTCCGAGGTTGGCTGTTCGGACGACTGGCAGCCGGATTGCGCCGCCACCCATCTGACGTTCGACGCGAGCGACACGGTGTGGCAAGGGACCTTCAACATCCCGGCCGGGAATTGGGAGTACAAGGCGGCCCTCAACGACAATTGGGACGAGAACTACGGCGCCAATGCCACCCGCAACGGCTCCAACATCAATCTCAACCTTTCCGATCCCAAGGCGGTCAAGTTCTACTACTCGAACCAGACCCACTGGGTGGCGGATGACCAGAACAAAGTCATCGCCGTGGCGCCGGGCAATTTCCAGTCCGAGCTGGGCTGCCCCGGCGATTGGCAGCCGGACTGCCTGCGCTCGTGGCTGCAGGACCCGGACGGCGACGGCATCTATACGTTTTCGACGCGTAGCCTGCCGGCGGGGAGCTACGAGGTGAAGGTGGCGATCAACGAGAGCTGGGACCTCAACTACGGCGCCGGTGGCGTGCAGAACGGGCCGAACATCTCCTTCTCGGTGCCGCAGGCGTGCGTGGAGATCTTCTTCAGCTACGATTCCGCGTCCCACGTGCTGACCGTCAGCGCCAGCGGCGCGCCCCGCGGCAACATCGTGCGCGCTCAGGGCTACTGGGTGAGCGCGGACACCCTCGCGTGGAAGCCGGGCGCGATCCAGCCGGGCTGGACCTTCTCCCTGTTCTACGATCCTAACGGCGGGCTTTCGCTGCAGACGGATGGCGTTCACGGCGGCACGGAGATTCCGCTCGTCTACGACGCGGCCGGCCTCTCGCCGGCGATCCTGGAGAAGTTCCCGCACCTCGCGGGGTACTCCGCTTTCAAGATCCCCGCGAACCGCCTGGCCGAAGTGCCGGCGGCGATCAAGGGCCAGCTCGCCGTGCAGGCCAAGGCGGCCGATGGCACGCTGATCGACGCCACATCGCTGCAGATCCAGGGCGTGCTCGACGATCTCTATACCTATCAAGGGAGTCTGGGCGCGGCCTTCGCCGGACCGGCTCCCACTCTGCGCGTCTGGGCTCCCACCGCGCAGTGGGCGAAGCTGCATCTCTTTGCCGACTCGAATCCGGCCACGCCCGCGACGGTGATGGATATGACGGCCGATCCGGCGACCGGCGTCTGGACGATCGCCGGCGATGCCTCCTGGTACGGCAAGTATTACGTCTATGAGGTGGGGGTGTTCGTCCGCTCGACCGGGCACGTCGAGACGAATCTGATGACCGACCCCTACTCGGTCAGCCTGTCGCGCAACAGCCAGCGGAGCCAGATCGTCGACCTCGCGACGGACGCCAGCCTGCGGCCGGCGGGCTGGGGCGGATTGATCAAGCCGCGGCTGGACGCTCCCGAGGACATCGCCCTTTACGAGCTGCACGTCCGCGATTTCAGCGCCAACGACGCGAGCGTGCCGGCGAATCTCCAGGGGACGTTCAAGGCGTTTACGCTGGCGAATTCGAACGGCATGAAGCACCTGCGGTCGTTGGCGCAGGCAGGGCTCACGCACGTTCATCTGCTGCCGTCCTTCGACATCGCGACGATCGACGAGGACAAGTCGCACTGGCAGGATCCCGGGGATCTCTCGGGTTTCCCGCCGGACTCCGATCAGCAGCAGGCGGCGGTCTCGGCGGTCGCGGGCGCCGACGGCTTCAACTGGGGCTACGATCCGTGGCACTACACGGTGCCCGAGGGGAGCTACTCGACGGATCCGGACGGTCCGGCGCGCGTGCGTGAGTTCCGCGAGATGGTGCAAGGGCTCAGCCAGGCCGGTCTGCGCGTCGTCATGGATGTGGTTTACAACCACACCAACGCCGCGGGGCAGAACGATCATTCGGTGCTCGACAAGATCGTTCCCGGCTACTACCACCGCCTGAACGCCGACGGCAACATCGAGACCAGCTCCTGCTGCCAGAACACGGCGTCCGAGTTCAACATGATGGAGAAGCTGCTGATCGACTCGGTGCTCACCTGGGCGAAGGAGTACAAGGTGGACGGCTTCCGCTTCGACTTGATGGGCCACCACATGAAGCGGAATCTGGTGAAGCTCCGCCAGGCGCTCGA
This sequence comes from Thermoanaerobaculia bacterium, assembly GCA_036002325.1. GTDB lineage: Bacteria > Acidobacteriota > Thermoanaerobaculia > Multivoradales > UBA5704 > DATARR01. Next base: position 49,474 of record DASYTJ010000118.1, read on the forward strand.
CGGCCTGACGCTCGCCGCCGATGGAGTGGACGGCAAGAAGATCTATCTCTATGGCGAGGGCTGGAATTTCGGCGAGGTGGCCAACAACGCCCGCGGCGTGCAGGCGACGCAGGCCAACATGGCGGGCACCGGCATCGGTACGTTCAGCGACCGGCTGCGCGACGGCGTGCGCGGCGGCGGTCCGTTCAGCGGCATCCAGGAGCAGGGTTTCCTGACCGGCCTCTGGTATGACCCGAACGCCACCAATCAGGGCTCGTCGTCCGATCAGCTCGCGCGGCTCCTGCTCGAGTCCGACTGGATCCGCACGGGTCTGGCGGGCGCGCTGGCCGGCTACACGCTGGAGGACCGCTTCGGCAACACGGTCAGCGCCAGCCAGATCGACTACAACGGCCAGCCGGCCGGCTACACCGCCGATCCGCAGGAAGTCATCTCCTATATCGAAGCGCACGACAACGACACGCTGTTCGACGCCATCGCCGTCAAGGCACCGGTGGGGACCTCGATGGCCGACCGCGTGCGCATCCAGAACCTCGGCATGAGCATCCTCGGCTTCGGCCAGGGCGTGCCGTTCTTCCACGCCGGCGTCGAGCTGCTGCGCTCGAAGTCGATGGACCGCAACAGCTACAACTCGGGCGACTGGTTCAACAAGCTGGATTTCACCTACCAGGACAACAACTGGGGCGTCGGCCTGCCGCCGGCGCAGGACAACCAGTCGAACTGGCCGATCATGCAGCCGCTGCTGGCCGATCCGGCGCTGAAGCCCGGTCCGGCCGATATCGCCCAGACAAACGCCCACTTCCGCGAGGTGCTCGCCATCCGCAAGAGCACGCGGCTGCTGCGGCTGCGCACGGCGCAGGAGATCGCGGACCGGCTGCGCTTCTTCAACACCGGTCCCGGCCAGATCCCCGGCTTGATCGGCATGACGATCTCCGACGCGGCGGGCAATCTCGATCATCAGCACAGCCAGGTCGCGGTGCTTCTCAATGCGCGGAACGTGGCGGTCAGCGTCGCGCTGTCCGGACCCTGCCCGGCGTTCAAGCTGCATCCGATCCAGGTCTCCTCGGCCGATCCGGTGGTGCGGACCGCGTCGTTCACGGCCGGCACTTGCACCTTCGACGTGCCGGCGCGCACCGCCGCCGTCTTCTGGGCGGTGCGTCCGGCGATCGAACAGCTCACGCTTCTCGCCGGCAGCGTCGATCAGCTCGTGGCCGAAGGCGTGCTGAACGGCGGTCAGGGGAACGCCTTGAACGCCAAGCTCAGCGCGGCGATCCAGAAGCTTCAGCAGGGCCAGACGGGTCCGGCGGCGAATCAGGTCCAGGCGTTCATCAACCAGGTGATGGACTTGGTGAACGACGGCGTTCTCACCGCAGAGCAGGGTCAGGACTTGATTGCGGACGCGCAGGGTGCGGTGGCGGCGATGGGATAAGGCCCCTCACTTCCCCTTCCCCCTCTCTCCCGCCGCACGCCCGGCCGCCGGGAGGAGGGGGTTTTCAAAAACTAACTTGAAGCAGTCTCCCTCCCTCTCCCGGAAGGGTGGGCGTGAGGCGGAGAGGAGGGCCGGGGAGGTGAGGGGCACGACGGCGCGGCCGAGGATTCGGTTCCAGAAAGCAGGGGGAGCGGGGATTTTCGCTTCTCCCATCTGCTAAGCTTCTTTTCGCAACTTCCAGGAGGATCCATGTCCCGCAACCGCCACGCCATTCTGCTCGCTCTCCTGGCCGCGTTCGGCCTGTCCAGCCTTGTTTTCGCCGCGCCGCTGCCGGCTGCCGCGCCGACGACGGCGACCGTCCCGGCCGCTGCGCTGCAGCCGCCGGTCGCCAAGAAGGACCCGCATGTCACGAAGATCCACGGCGACACGCTGGTCGACGACTACTACTGGCTGCGCAACAAGGGTACGCCGGAGGTGGAGTCGTATCTGAACGCCGAGCTGGCGTACTCCGACGCCTTCATGAAGCCGACGGAGGCGCTGCAGCAGAAGCTCTATGACGAGATGCTCTCGCGCATCCAGCAGACGGACGTCGACGTGCCTTTCTTGGAACGCGGCTTCTACTACTACAGGCGGACGGAGGAGGGAAAACAGTACCCGATCATCTGCCGCAAGAAGGGATCGCTCGACGCGCCGGAGGAGGTGATTCTCGACGTCAATCAGCTCGCCGCGGGCAAGCCGTTCATGTCTCTGGGCTCGCGGGGGGTGGAGGTGAGCCCGGACGGCAACCTCCTCGCCTTCAGCACCGACGAGACGGGCTTCCGCCAGTTCACGCTGCACATCAAAGATCTGCGCACGGGCCAGCTCGGGCCGGAGGCGATCCCGCGGGTGACGAGCGTCGTGTGGGCCGAGGACGGCAAGACGCTTTTCTATGGCGTCGAGCATCCGCAGACGAAGCGCTCCTACCAGATCTTCCGCCACGTCGTGGGCGGAGCGAAGGACGATCTGGTGTACGAGGAGAAGGACGAGCGCTTCAATGCGTACGTCGACAAGTCGCGGGACCGGCAGATGATCTTCATTATCGCCGGCAGCCATACGACCTCGGAGGTGCGCTACCTGCCGGCCGATCAACCGACGGCGGAGCCGAAGCTTATCGCCGCCCGCGAGCAGGATCACGAATACGATGTGGATCACCGGCCCGGCGAGTTCTGGATCCGCACCAACGACAAAGGCCGCAACTTCCGGTTGGTCGTGGCGGATGAGAAGGACCCCTCGCGCGCCAACTGGCGCGAGGTGGTGCCGCACCGCGAAAACGTCATGCTGGCGGGCGTCGATCTGTTCCGCGACTTCAACGTGCTGTTCGAGCGTGAAGCCGGCCTTCTGCACTTGAAGGTCACGGAGCTGCCGAGCGGCAAAGCGCACCGCATCGAGTTCCCGGAGCCGGCCTACGTGGCTTCGCCGACCACCAATCTCGAGTTCGACGCCAAGCTCTACCGCTTCGCCTATCAGTCGCCGGTCGCCTCCCCTTCGATCTACGACTACGACCCGGCGACCCGCGAGCGCAAGCTTCTCAAGCAGGTTCCGGTGCTGGGCGGCTTCGATCCTTCGCGCTATCGCGTCGAAGTCACCGAGGCGACGGCGCCGGACGGCGTGAAGGTGCCGATGTGGATCCTCTCCCGCAAGGACGTCAAGCGCGACGGGACGAATCCGGCCCTGCTCTACGGCTACGGCTCCTACGGTGCGCCGATGTCGGCCTTCTTCAACGGCAACATCTTCAGCCTCGTCGATCGCGGCGTGGTCTATGCCATGGCCTACATCCGCGGCGGCGGCGAGCTGGGCAAGAAGTGGCACGACGACGGGCGGATGATGCACAAGCGGAATACCTTCACCGACTTCATCGCCGCCGCCGAGCAGTTGATCGCCGCCAAGTACACGAGCAAGGAGCGGCTGGCCATCATGGGCGGCAGCGCCGGCGGTTTGCTGATGGGCGCGGTCACCAACCTGCGGCCGGACCTCTTCAAGGTGGTCGTCGCCCAAGTACCGTTCGTCGATGTGATCAACACCATGCTGGATCCGTCGCTGCCCTTGACCGTTCCCGAGTTCGAGGAGTGGGGCAATCCCAAGATCGAGGCGGAGTACCGCTACATCAAGACCTACAGCCCCTACGACAACGTCGAGGCCAAGGCCTACCCGACGATCCTCGTCAAGAGCAGCTACAACGATTCGCAGGTCATGTACTGGGAGCCGGCGAAATACGTGGCCAAGCTGCGGAGCCTGAAGAAGGACGCCAATCCGCTCGTCTTCCACATCAACATGGAGCCGGCGGGCCACGGTGGCAAGAGCGGCCGCTACGACCGCCTGCACGAGACGGCGCTCGACTACGCGTTCTTGCTCTGGCAGTTGGGAGTGGAGAGGGTGCAGTGAGGCGGTGAGGGGGCCGCTGGGCTTCGCCGGCCGCTGCTATAGTCGCCGCCGATGAACGCTCCGCGGTCCTCCGCTTACGCCGCCGCGGGCGTCGACATCGACGCCCAGGAGAAAGGGCTCGCCCGCATCAAGAAGCTGGCGAAGTCGACCTTCACTCCCGGCGTACTCTCCGAGATCGGCAGCTTCGGCGGTCTGTTCCGGCCGGACCTGGCGGGAATGGCCGAGCCGGTCCTCGTGGCCTCCGCCGACGGCGTGGGGACCAAGCTGGCGGTGGCGCGGATGGCGGAGGACTACTCTTCGGTCGGACGCGACCTGGTCAACCACTGCGTCAACGACGTCCTAGTGCAGGGAGCCGAACCGCTCTTCTTCCTGGACTATGTCGGGGCCGGCGTGCTCGAGCCAGAGAGGATGGTGGAGCTCGTCTCCGGAGTGGCCGACGGCTGCCGGGAGAACGGCTGCGCCCTGCTGGGCGGCGAAACGGCCGAGATGCCCGGTTTCTACCAGCCGGGGGACTACGAGCTCGTGGGCTTCATCGTCGGCCTCGTCGATCGCCCCAAGCTTCTCGACGGCTCGCGGGTACGGACCGGCGACGTGCTGGTGGGGCTCCCTTCCTCGGGGCTCCACACCAACGGCTACTCCCTGGCGCGGCGGATCGTCTTCGAGAAGCGAGGGCTCGGGATCGCCGACAAGGCGCCGTGGCGCAAGAAGAGGACGGTCGGGCAAGAGCTTCTCGAGCCACACCTTTCCTACCTGAAATCCCTCCGCCCCGTTCTCGGTCACGCCGCGCTGCACGCCATGGCCCACGTCACCGGTGGAGGCATCACGGACAACCTGCCGCGCGTCCTGCCGGACGGCACGCACGCCCTGATTCGGATGGGGAGCTGGCCGGTGCCGGAGCTCTTCCATTTCCTGCAGGAGAAAGGCGAGGTGGAGACCGAGGAGATGCTCCGCGTCTTCAACATGGGGATCGGCATGATCTTGGCTGTCGCTCCCGCTGGTCTCGCCGAGGTCCTGGGCCTTCTCCGCTCCGTGGGGCAGAGGAGCTTCGTAATCGGAACCCTGCAGCCGGGCGGCTCGGGCGTGGCGTACGAGCTGGGGCCGGAATCCCCCGAACCCTCCTCCGACTGACGGGAACTTGCCATTCGCCATTCGCCATTCACCATTCCGATTGCTGTCCTGCTCTCCGGCCGGGGCAGCAACTTCCTGGCGATCCACGCCGCCATCGAGCGCGGCGAGGTTCCGGCGCGGATCGCCCTGGTGGTCAGCAACGTCGCGAGCGCCGCGGGCCTCGTGAAGGCGCGCGAGTTGGGTCTGCCGGCGGTGGCCATCCTCAGCCAGGGCGAGCCGAGCCGCCGGGCTCATGAGGAGAAGGTCGAAGCGGCGCTGCGCGAGGCGGGAGCCGAATGGATCTGCCTCGCCGGCTACATGCGTCGGCTGTCGCCGGAGTTCGTGGCCGCCTTCCGGCAGCGGATCATCAACATTCATCCCAGCCTGCTTCCCGCCTTTCCGGGCCTCGACGCGCAGGCGCAGGCGATCGCCCATGGAGCGAAGGTCTCGGGGTGCACCGTCCATCTCGTGGACGAGGGGCTCGACAGCGGCCCCATCGTCGTGCAGCGGACCGTGCCGGTGCTGGATGGGGATACCCCGGAGAGCTTGGCGGCGCGGATCCTCGAGCAGGAG
>DASYTJ010000119.1:0-6667 GCA_036002325.1 Thermoanaerobaculia bacterium
ACCGAGATCGGCGTGAAGGTGCCCCGGAGCGCGGCCGCCACCTCGGTGCAGGCCGCGGTCGACATCGCCGGCGAGATCGGCTTCCCGGTGATCCTGCGGCCGAGCTTCACCCTGGGCGGCGAGGGGGGCGGGGTGGCCTACAACAAGGAGGAGCTGGAGGAGGTGGCGGCGCTGGCGCTGCAGGCCAGCCCGGCGCACACCGTGCTCGTCGAGCAGTCGGTCCTGGGCTGGAAGGAGTTCGAGCTCGAGGTGATGCGCGACACCGCCGACAACGCGATCGTCGTCTGCTCGGTCGAGAACTTCGACGCCATGGGCGTGCACACCGGCGACTCGATCACCGTGGCGCCGCAGCAGACCCTCTCCGACCGCGAGTACCAGGCGATGCGCGACGACGCCTTCAAGGTGATCCGCCGCGTCGGCGTGGCGACCGGCGGCTCCAACATCCAGTTCGCCGTCGATCCGCGGACCGGCGAGCGGGTGGTCATCGAGATGAATCCGCGCGTCTCCCGCAGCTCGGCCCTCGCCTCCAAGGCGACGGGCTTTCCTATCGCCAAGATCGCCGCCCTGCTCGCCGTCGGCTACACGCTCGACGAGATCCCCAACGACATCACCGGCAAGACCTACGCCGCCTTCGAGCCGACGCTCGACTACACGGTGGTGAAGATCCCGCGCTGGGCCTTCGAGAAGTTCCCGGACACGCCGACGACGCTCGGTACCTCGATGAAGTCGGTGGGCGAGGTGATGGCCATGGGCTCCACCTTCAAGGAGGCGCTGATGAAGGGGCTCGCGGCGCTGGAGCTCGACGGCAGTCACGCCGCCCGCGAGCGCCGCATGTCGGACCCTGTGCGCCTGCGCCGGCGGCTGGCGACGCCGAACTGGGAGCGCCTGTTCGCCGTCTTCGCCGCCCTGCGCCAGGGCTGGACGGCGGAGGAGGTCTCCGAGGCCTCGCACATCGATCCGTGGTTCCTGCGCGAGATCGCCGAGATCGTCGAGCTGGAGGCCGAGCTCGCCTGCTGGGACCTCGCCTCGGCGCCCAAGCCGCTGTTGCGCAGGGCCAAGTCGTTCGGCCTCGCCGACGCCCGCATCGCCGGCCTCCTCAACTGCCCGGAAAAGGACCTGGCGGCCTGGCGGGCCCGCGAAGGCGTGCGGCGGGTCTACAAGCGGGTGGACACGTGCGCCGCCGAGTTCCCGGCCACGACGCCCTACCTCTACTCGACCTTCGGCGACGAGGACGAGAGCGAGCCGGACGACCGTCCGAAGGTGGTCATCCTCGGCTCCGGCCCCAACCGCATCGGCCAGGGCATCGAGTTCGACTACTGCTGCGTCCACGCCGCCTTCTCCCTGCGCGAGATGGGCTACGAGACGGTGATGGTCAACTGCAACCCCGAGACCGTCTCCACCGATTACGACACCTCCGACCGCCTCTACTTCGAGCCGCTCACCCTCGAGCACGTGCTGGAGATCCTGGAGCGCGAGCGGCCCTTGGGGGTGATCGTGCAGCTCGGCGGCCAGACGCCCCTCAAGCTGGCCCGCGGCCTCGCCGCCGCCGGCGTGCCGATCCTCGGCACGCCGCCGGACGCCATCGACCTCGCCGAGGATCGCCGCCGCTTCGGCGACCTCCTCGTTCAGGAGGGCATCCTGCAGCCGGAGAACGGCTCCGCCGTCTCCTTGCCGGAGGCCCTGGAGGTGGCGCGGCGGGTCGGCTTCCCCGTCGTCGTGCGGCCGAGCTACGTCCTCGGCGGCCGGGCCATGGCCATCGTCTACGATGAGACGACGCTCGACCGCTACATGCACGAGGCCGCCGACGTCTCCCCCGGCCATCCCGTTTTGATCGACCGCTTCCTGGAGGACGCCTTCGAGGTGGATCTCGACCTCCTGGCGGACGGCAGGCGCGCGGTCGTCGCCGGCATCCTGCAGCACATCGAGGAGGCGGGCATCCACTCCGGCGACTCGGTGGCCGTGCTGCCGCCCTACAAGGTGTCGCTGGAAGATCAGGACCGCATGCGCGATATCGCCAGACGGCTGGCCCTGCGGCTCGGCGTCGTCGGCCTGATGAACGTCCAGTTCGCCTTGAAGGACGGCAGGATCTACGTCCTCGAAGTGAACCCGCGCGCCTCGCGCACGGTGCCGTTCATCGCCAAGGCGGTGGGCGTGCCGCTGGTCAAGATCGCCACCGCCGTCATGATGGGAAAGAGTCTGGCAGAGGCGGGCTTCACCGAGGAGCCCGCCGTGCCGGGTGTCTTCGTCAAGGCGCCGGTCTTCCCCTTCCGCCGCTTCCCCGGCGTCGATCCGGTCCTCGGGCCCGAGATGAAGTCCACGGGCGAGGTGATGGGCGAGAGCCTCTCGTTCGGCAGCTCCTTCGCCAAGGCCTGGCTGGGCGCCGGACACGAGCTGCCGCTTGAAGGTACGGCGTTCCTCTCCGTCCACGACCGCGACAAGCCGGGCCTGCTGCCGGTGGCCAGGCGTCTCGCCGAGCTGGGCTTCTCGCTGGTGGCGACGGAAGGCACGGCCGGCTACCTGCGGGGCCATGACCTCGAGGTGCGCACCGTGCTCAAGGTCCACGAAGCCCGCCCGCATGTCGTCGACCACCTCATCAACGGCGAGATCGCGCTGGTGATCAATACGCCGCTGGGCCGCGAGTCGCACGAGGACGACGGCGTCATCCGCCGCACCGCCCTGAAGTACGACATCCCCTGCATCACCACCCTTTCCGGTGCCATGGCCTGCGCAGAGGGGATCGCGGCGCTGCGGAAGGACGGGTTGAGCGTGCGGCCGTTGCAGGAGATGGGGATCGCAGCCGCGCTCGCGGAAAAAAGGTGAAACTCGTGACGGACACGCTGACGGAAAACCTACGCAAGCTCACGGTCGACGGAGTCGTTTATGGCTGGCGTGTCACCCATCGCCCTCGGCCGGCCGCGCCCCACAAAGCCTGCGTCGATCAGCTCATGGCCTTTCGGCAAGGCACGTCGAGAGCTCCGCTCCGCATCCTGTTTCCCGCCGGTCCGGCGGGCGGCCCCGAATACATTCAGCGGCACGGCGTGGTCGAAATCCGCGCCAGCTCGATCACCCTCAACCTCCACCGGCCGAAGACCGTGGCGGCGCTGATCCAGCGCGCCCTCGACCTCGGCTGGTCGACGAAGCCGATGCTCGTGGAGGACGGATTCTCTTTCGTTTCAGCGCTACCGGCGGCGGTCCGGGAGCAGCTCGCAGAGAGCCTATCTAAAGGGTGACTTTGCCCAAGCCGAATTCTCGACTTCGACACGCGCGCTCGGCTCTACAAGATCTGGATCTGGACGAGCTCGTGATCATCCATGCCGGCGCCGAGTCCTACCCGCTGGCCTCTCGCATCCGCGCTGTAGGGCTGACCCGGCTGCGGGAAGATCTGCCGTCCATGAAGCCGGAGAGCTGATAGGCCATTGCCCGATCACTTCTTCATCGTGTGGTGGTCGAAGCTGATCACGCGCGTGATCTTCCAGGTGCCGTCCTTTTGCTGCCAGAGGTGGATGAACTTCGCCTCGCCGACGGGCTCCGTGTCCTCCCGCCCTGGATGGTGGAAGCGGTGGATGCCGATCTCCACAGCACCGTAACCCTTCAAGGGATAGACCTCCAGCGTTCCCGGAACGAGCTCGCGGGTCACCTTGCCGCAGATGTTGTTCTTGACGGCTTCGACCACGCTCTGTCGTGACCGCATCAGGCCCGTCTGGTCATGGTAGAACTCTAGGTCGTCGGTGAAGAACGCACCGAACCTCTCCAGATCGCAGCGGTTGTAGGCGTCGAAGACCGCGGCATCGAGCGACGCGATCGTGCGGTACAACTCGTCCTCGGGTGCGGGCTCGGCGGCCGCCGCAACCATGGACAGAAAGAGGAGGGGCAAGAGCAGCAGCCTTTTCATCGCGGTGTTCACCTTCCTTGGGTCGAGCGGTCCAGCAGTTTGCCTCTGCGTGATACGGACGGGCGGCGGAATGGTTGCGGGCCGCCGGGACCCGAATCAGGTTCGTTTCGGACAAGACAGGCTAAACACGTTCAATACGCTGGCGCCGGCGATGTTTTTGGATCGACGTGATTTGAAACCTTCAAGGATGTGAAACGTAGCAGGACACGGAGGGTACTTTCTATGCAAAGGGGACTGCAGAATGATTCCGATTTGCCAGCCCTCGCCGGCACACCCTTCGCGTATCTTGCGCGCGGCCACCGTTCCCGGATTCCATTTTTTTCGCTGCCTTCACAAATCGGCCATCGGCGAGCATTACCACGACGTTGCCACCATCAGCGTGCTGCTCGCCGGCTCCTTCGAGGAACGCTTCGTCCGGCCGCGATCGACCGAGACTTGTGATCGCTTCGCCGTGCTGTATCGCGCGCCGGGCGAGGTCCATTCCGACCGTTTCGGCAAGGACGGCTGCGACAGCGTGATCATCGGCGTGACCGCGGCGGGATGGGAGAGCTTCGAGGCCGCTCGGCCCCACCCTCAGCCCGTCGTGTGCCTCCGCGAGGCGGAGCTGGCGGCCCTGGCGCATCGCATAGTGCGGGAGATGGACTTCAGCGACGCCGCCTCCTCTCTCGGCCTCCAAGGGCTCGGGCTGGAGCTGCTGGCCAGTCTCTGCCGGAGCGGCGAGGCGTTTGGCACCAATCTCGTGCAGCCGCGCTGGCTGCTCCGCGTGCGCGACATGTTGCACGACCGGTTTCGCGACCAGGAGCTCGAGCTGCGGGCTCTCGCGCGGGAGGCGCGGGTTCACCCGGCGTCGCTGACGCGCGCCTTCCGCCAGGCGTACGGCGTCACGCCCAGCGAGTATCTGCGGACGCTGCGGCTCCAGTGGTCGATGCAGGAGCTGCGGGTCGGCGAGCGCTCGCTGACGGAGATCGCGCTGGAGGCGGGGTTCGCCGATCAGAGCCACTTCTCGCGGGCGTTTCGCCGGCAGTTCGGCACGACACCCGGAGCGGTCCGGCGGGCCTCTCCGCGTTAATATCCGACTTTCCTTTCAAAATCATGTCCGTTGCGGGCAAAACCGATCAAACGGCTTCAAGACCGACGATGTTCGCCGCCCTACGCTAGGAGCATGACACGCGGGCTTCGCGCCCGGAAAGGAGAAAACGTCATGAAAAAGTTCCTGGTGATCGGCGGCTGTTTCGCATTGCTCCTCAGCCTGCTCCCGTCGGGAGCGCAGGCGATCACGCGCTGTTCCATCGCGTGCACGCCGACGACCCCCTGCAGCACTCAGTGCCTCAGCGGCGGTGGCACGATGACGGAGCTCACCACCTGTGGAGAGTGGGGAGCAGTCTGCGCCGGCTTCGCTGCCGCCGATCTCTTCGCCCTCGACTCTTCGGCCGGCGGTGATTCCGCCATCGAAGACGCCCTCATCTGCAGCTCCACCTCGACCGACGCCACCGCTCCCGTCGCGGTCAACCGCTGAAACGCGGACCCAACCGGGGGCAGGCCGCGACGGTCTGCCCCTCCCCTTCTTCCATAAATCATCTCTTGGCAGTAGAACAGGTCAGGGCTAGGATGGCGGTCATGCGCGACCTGGAAATGAAACCGTCCTCAATCAAGGAGAGCTTGAGCATGGCCAACAATCGCATCGTCCATTTCGAGATCCCCGCCCAGCAGCCCGAGCAGGCGGCGAAACCGGAATGACCGCAAGGAGTCTTGGACGTATCGGAAAAGGAGGCGCAGCATGGGGAAACTGGTCGTTTTCAATCACGTGACGCTGGACGGTTACTTCACCGACAGGAACGGCGACATGAGCTGGGCCCACCGAATGGACCCCGAGTGGAACGCCTTCGTGGCGGAAAACGCCAGCTCCAGCGGCGGCGGGGTGTTCCTCTTCGGCAGGGTCACCTATCAGATGATGGAAAGCTACTGGCCCACACCCATGGCGATCGAGAGCAATCCCGTCGTCGCCGAACGGATGAACAGCGCGCCCAAGGTCGTGTTCTCCCGCACGCTGGACACGGCGTCGTGGAACAATACCCGGCTGGTGAAAGAGAACATGGCCGCGGAGGTCCGCAAGCTGAAGGAAGAACGCGAAGAAGGCCTGATGATCTTCGGCAGCGGCACCATCGTCTCGCAGTTGGCGCAGGAGGGCCTGATCGACGAGTATCAGCTCGTGGTGAACCCGCTCGTGCTGGGAAAGGGCAGGACGCTATTCGAGACCCTCCAGGAAAAGCTGCCCCTCGAGCTGACGAAGTCGCGGACCTTCGGCAACGGCAACGTCTTCCTCACCTACGAGCCGGCGGCGCCGGGCCGATGACGGAATCATGGAGCTGAACGCGTCTCACCGCGGGAGTTTACGGCAACGGATCCGAGAAGCTCACGGAGCTCGGTCTGCAGCCGTTTCGCGGCCGGATCCGCCGGCACGGAGGCGGCTCGCCGCTTCTGGCGGCCGTGGCGGTTCTGGGATTGCTGACCTGGCGTTCGGGCTGCGCCTGGTCCGCCCCGCGTGGAGGGACGATGCTGAAATTCGTTGTGGTTCTGTATCGCAGGCCGAACCTCTCGCCGCAGGAGTTCCACGAGAATCTGCGGAACGAGCATGGGCCGCTGGCGGAACAACTGCCGGGCCTGCGAAAATATATTCAGAACCATGTCGTCCCCGACCCGAACCGGCCGCATCCGGGCTGGGACGCCGTCGTCGAGCTCTTCTGGGACGACTGGGCGGCGATGGAGGCTGCCTGG
>DASYTJ010000120.1:0-2211 GCA_036002325.1 Thermoanaerobaculia bacterium
GCAGCTCGGGGTTGTGCTGCGCGCGGTAGAAGTAGTCGCCGAGTCTTCGGGCCAGCTCCACGGTGGCTGTCTCCTTCCTCGCGGCTTGGCAGAACAGCGTCAGCGCTGCCAGTGCGTGGCGGTGGACCTGCTGCGCCTTGAAGATCGCGAGCAGCTCCTCCGCCAGCCGCCGCACCTCGGCAGTGCGCCCCTCCTCCAGATACAGGACTGCCAATTCCAGCCCGGCCAAGGCGGCGTCGAAGGGGATCTGCCGCCGGGCGAACTCCCGGCTCACATGCTCCAGGGCGGAGATGGCCTCCTCCCTGCGCTCCAACCCGGCGGCCACCCACCCTTCCAACCACCGAGTGCGTAGAAGTTCCAGATCTTGGCCGAGCCGCTCCCGCAGCCTGCGCAACTCAGGCAGCAACGCCTCAGCCTCCGCGAAACGCCGGAGGTGACATAGATTCTGAATTAAATTGGACTGCAAGACCCCGAGCTGGCGCGGCTCAGTCTTGCCATCGATGAGCGGGGCGGCTCGCTGGAGGGCAGCGATCGCGCCGTCGTAGTCGCCGAGGTGCTCCAGGGCTCGCCCGCGGTTGATCAGGAGGTATCGTCTCTCTCCGTTGCGGTCCACGGCTTCTGCCTGGTCGAGCAGGTCCAGGGCGACGGCGCACTGCCCCTGCTCGATGCGTAGGGAAACCTCCAGGCTCAGCACGCGCGCCTCGTTGAGCAGGCCCGGATCACCCGGCGCGCCGGCCTTCCACAGAGCACGGGCACAGCCGAAGGCCTCAGCGGCTCCCCGCAGGTCGCCGTGCACGCGCCGGGCATTGCCGAGGTGAGCGGCGGCATAGCCCTGGAGGCGCTGACGGAAGAGGTCGTTCTCACCCGCGGGAAGACGGGCGATCTCCACCGCCAGCTCGGCGTACTCCAGCGCCCGCGCCGCGCTGTCGGGTGCCGCTTTCCGGCTTTCCTCACACGCCAGCTCGCACACTGCCCATCCCCGGTACTCCCGCGTGTCTTCCAGGAGCAACTGACGATCTTTCTCTGTGCTGTCGCGGAGCACGTCCCAGAGCTCAGGCGCATTCCGCCGGTCGGCGGCCAAGGGCGCCTGATCGCTCCTCCACGGTCCGCAGGCGTTCGCCAGGACATCCTCGACGACCAAGGCAAGGAGCGGACGGACGATCGCAGCCAGTGCGCGGAGAAGCTCGTCCGTCCACTCCGCGGCATTGCGGGAGGAGCCTCCTGCCCCTGCGGCTCCCGCTTGCGCGGCCAGGACCTGACGGAGCGCCGGGCGCAAGACGCCCTCGACGACGGCGTACGGCACCTTGGTGCCCTCGCAAAGGCGTTCCATCGTGCGCGGCGAAGGGGTCCGCTGCCCGCGCTCGTAGCGGCAGATCGAGCCCTTGGCCACGCCGGATTCCCCCGCCAGCTTCGCCTGCGTCCAGCCGCCAGCGATCCAGCGCAGGAGCCGCACCGTGAGAGCCGGTTCAGGAAGCGCCGGTGTGTTTTTACGCCTCCGAGTCAACTTGTATTGCCTCGCTGGGTGTGATTTTTCGCCCATGGCGCACCATACTCCTAGGAGAGGGGCGCCCGCACGGCCATGACGGCCGCGCCGGAGCCGCCTCCAGAACAGGAGACCTCCATGATTCGTCCCTCTCTTCGCTGTATGGCCGTGCTGGCGCTCTGCGCCGTGCTGGCGGCTTCCGGTCCTCTGTCCGCGAAGCCACGAGCCGCAGCCTCACCCGATTCCACCACTGTGTCAGAAGGAGTCCCCGACGGCTTTTGGGAAACGGTTTGGAGCTTCCTGTTCAGCGTATGGACGAAGAACAGCAGTGCCTCGGACCCGGACGGCGTAAATACGAAGAACGGTAGCGCCTCAGACCCGAACGGCGGATCTTCTAGCGGCCAGAGCATCGTCCTGCCGGAAGCGGACAATGGGTGTTCGGGCGATCCGGACGGACCGTGCCTTCCAGGGCACTGACCCATATTGAGCTTGAGGGAGTCCGCCGGATCGGTGCCGCCGCATTCGCCTTTCCGGCGGAGATTCCGTGAGCCGCGCCTGGCCGAGGCCAATTCAAGCTTCCTCGAATCGCAGCTCGGGGTTGTGCTGCGCGCGGTAGAAGTAGTCGCCGAGTCTTCGGGCCAGCTCCACGGTGGCTGTCTCCTTCCTCGCGGCTTGGCAGAACAGCGTCAGCGCTGCCAGTGCGTGGCGGTGGACCTGCTGCGCCTTGA
>DASYTJ010000121.1:0-6907 GCA_036002325.1 Thermoanaerobaculia bacterium
CGCTTCGGCGTAGCCTTGGAGGCGCCGACGAAAGAGATCGTTCTCGCCCGCCGGAAGACGAGCGATCTCTACCGCCAACTCGGCGTACTCCAGCGCCCGTGCCGCGCTGTCAGGCGCAGCTTTCAGGCTATCCTCGCACACCAACTCGCAGACCGCCCATCCCCGGTACTCCCGCGTCTCTTCCAGGAGCAACTGTCGGTCCTTCTCGGTGCTCTCGCGGAGCACGGTCCAGAGCTCAGAGGCAGTCCACCGGTCGGCGGCCGAGGGCGCCCGATCGTTTCTCCATGGGCCGCATGCGTTGGTCAGGACATCCTCGACGACGGAGGCAAGGAGCGGACGCAGAATCGCCGTCAAGGCGCGGAGAAGCTCGTCCGTCCACTCCTCGGAGCTACGGGAGGAGGCTTCAGGCTCTGCCGCTCCCGTTCGTGCGGCTAGAACCTCCCGGAGCGCCGGCCGCAGGACCCCCTCGACAACGACATACGACACCTTAGCGCCCTGGCAGAGGCGTTCCATCGTGCGCGGTGCGGGAGTCCGCTGCCCGCGCTCGTAGCGGCAGATTGAGCCTTTGGCAACGCTGGATTCCGCTGCCAGCTTCTTCTGTGTCCAGCCGCCGGCGATCCAGCGCAGGAGCCGCACGGTCAACGCCGGCTCGACGGGGGCTGGTGTGTTTTTACGCCGCCGAGTCAACTTAGAATGCTCCGTTGGGTGTGATTTTCCGCTCATCGCGCACCATACTCCTAGGAGAGGGGCGCCCGCACGGCCATAACGACCGCGCCGGAGCCGCTCCAGAAAAGGAGACCTCCATGATTCGTCCCTCTCTTCGCCACATCGCAGTGCTGGCGCTCTGCGCACTGCTGGCGGATCCCGGAGCTTTATACGCCATACCGCGTGCCTCGGTCTTACCGAATTCCGCCGCCCTTACGAAGGGGGTCCGCGCTGATTTTTGGGACACGTTTTGGAGCCTCCTGGTCAGCATGTGGACTCAGAGCGGTTCTAGCCCGGACCCGTACGGCGGCACGAAGGAAGGGGGTGCCTTGGACCCCTACGGCAAACCTTCAGGCGGCCAGCTTAGCCAGCCAGAGGGAGAGAATGGGTGCTGTCTTGATCCCAATGGATAGCGTCTCTCAAGACACAGGCCGTATTGAGCTTGCGTGAGCCGACCTGACCGGCCACCGCCATATCTGCCGGTCCGGCGCAAGTTCTCCCGGTGTCCGTTCACAGCGTATCGAACCGCAGCTCGGGGTTGTGCTGTGCTCGGTAGAGGAAATCACCGAGGCGCCGCGCCAGATCAGCGGTCGCGGTTTCCTTCGCTGCGGCCTTGCAGAACAGCGTCAGCGCCGCTGACGCTTCGCGGCGGACCTTCTGTGCCTTGAAAATCGCGAGCAGCTCGTTCGCTAGCTTCCGCACCTCGACGGTGCGACCCTCCTCCAGGTATAGGACCGCCAGCTCCAGCCCGGCCAGTGCCGCATAAAAGGGGATCTGCCGCTGGGCGAACTCCCGGCTAACGTGCTCCAAGGCAGCGATGGCCTCCTTCCTGCGCCCCAACCCGGCTGCTACCCAGCCCTCCACCCACAGGGTGCGCAGCAGGTCCAGCTCCTGGCCGAGCCCTTCCACCAGCCCCCGCAACTCCGGCAGCAGCGCCTCCGCCTCGGCAAAGCGTCGGAGGTGACAGAGGTTCTGAATCAAATTGGACTGCAAGACCGCGAGTTGGCGGGGCTCCTTCCTGCCATCGATGAGCGGGGCGGCCCGCTGATGGGCAGCAATCGCGCCGTCGTAGTCGCCCAGGTGCTCCAGGGCGCGCCCCTGGTTGATCAACAGATATCTCCTCTCTCCGTTGCGGTCCGCTTCCAGGGCCTGAGCGATGAGTTTCAGGGCGTCAGTGGGGCGCCCTTGCTCGATACGCAGCGAGGACTCCAGGCCGAGCACACGCGCCTCGTTGAGCAGGCCCGGTTCGCCCGGAGCGCCCTCCTTCCACAAGGACCGGGCGCGGACGAAAGCCTCGTCGGCTCCCCGTAGATCGCCGTGCACGCGCCGGGCGTTGCCGAGGTGCGCTTCGGCGTAGCCTTGGAGGCGCCGACGAAAGAGATCGTTCTCGCCCGCCGGAAGACGAGCGATCTCTACCGCCAACTCGGCGTACTCCAGCGCCCGTGCCGCGCTGTCAGGCGCAGCTTTCAGGCTATCCTCGCACGCCAACTCGCAGACCGCCCATCCCCGGCACTCCCGCGATTTCCGCACCAAGCTCCGCCGGTCGGCCGGCGGCCGGCGCCTCAGGCGCTCCCAGGCCCCCTGCGCCCATTGGCGGTCAGCTATGGCTCGAATCTGCATGGACAGATTGGCGAGGAGCGGACGCCCAATCTGAGCTGTCGCGTCAGCCATGGCTCGGACCACGCTCTCGATCCGGCCACGCTCAGCATCGACCTCTCCCAGCTTCGAAGGATAGAGCGGCACACCCGCCCTGGATCGCACCCTCTCTACCTGGGCGACGACTTCTCGGATGATTTCCTGCGGCACTCTCATCGGCGCCGCATACTCCTCCAGCTTCTCAGGAGTCAGAGTTCGGCTTCCCCTCTCGAGATCCGAGAGCTGGTTCGGCGAAATGCCGAGAGCGTCGGCCAACTCGCCCAGGCTCCACCCGAGGTCCCTACGGAGGTTCGTAAGCGCAACTCCCAGCGTCGGCAGCAGCTTCGGCACGCAGATCTCCCTCCTCTGTTTGCACTCCTTCTCAATAACTAGGTTACCGCTGAGGGCCAATTTGTGACAGAGGGGTGAAATTCCCTCAACCGGCAATTTGGGATAGCCCGCCGATTCCGGAGAAACACACGCAGGGTGGCGCAGCCATAAAGCCTCTTCTAAGGTCGTGGAACGGAGGACCTATGGAAGAGATGAAAGAGGCGGTGCCGCACCCGCCCTGGAAGGAACTGGAGAGCCTAATGCGCGGCGACCTCCCGCGACTTCGCGCGGTAGCCATCGTTCGCCATTTATTGACGGGCTGCTCCACGTGCGTCGAGGTGACCCGACGGTTTTGGAGCTACGGCGACCGGAGGTCCCGAATCGTGGAGGAGACGCAGGACGGAACCACAGGACAGCCCAAGAGAGAACACCAAGGATCAAGAGCCCTCTGGAGGTGCGGAGTCAAGCCATGACCGAGGTCGAAATCACCGCTCGGAAGGAAGTGCAGCAAATCGTCCAGGAACTGGACGCGATTCAAACTCGCTTGGAGACCATCCATGCACGGCTACCCGTGCCTGCTGATGAAGCCGCGATGCACGAAGGCGAGAAGGAGCCGGACTTCTCGACCGAGATGCGCTCCGTCATCGAGTGTGTCTCGGCGGATTACCTCCGGCCAGCGATTAGAGACCTCGCCGCGGCGGCGGCCTTCCGGCCCAAGGAGAAGAAATAAGGATGAGCGACATCCGCGAGCGCGTTGCGACCCATCGCCAAGATGCCCTAGTGCTACTGCAGGAGATGGTGCACACCGCCACGCTTCAGTCCCGATATCGGTTGGTCGTGGCTATCGGTCACCTCGCCCGCGCGGCCAGAGTGTTGCTGGCAGACGAGCTGAACGGCATTCCAGAGGAGTCCAAGCAAGAGAAGGCTTCAGCCCTCGAAGTCGATGGAACCGATGAGGATGCCACGCCGGTCGAGGGGATCAGCCCCAACCGCAAAGCGGAGAAAACATAGGCATCTCGATACAAAAATAGGAATCCTTCAACTACGTTGACATGGGTTGCAACATGAATCTAAGCTCACCGCCGCTCAAAACGGACCATCCAGTCTGTAGGGAGAGGAGTCTTACCGCATGAGAATGCCGGGGTCTGTCATAGCCGTGCTGTTGGTTTGGCTTGGAGGAGTCTGCGTATCCTTGTACGCACAGGACTGCCAGACCAAATCCGCTCCTCCGTCCGCTTCGTTCGACGCGAGTTGCACCACCTGTCCCTATACCTGGACGTTTACCATCACCTCTCCGCTGAGCGGCGTCAGCATGGCGGAGTGGGACTTCGGCGACGGCAGCCCGATCAGCACCGTCGGGAGCCATACCTATCCTCGCCCTGGCCGCTATACGGTCATGCTCACTGTCACTCTGGCGGATGGCCAGATCGTGATTGCCACGGATACCATAGGCATTGGAGATTCCAGCCCGCTGGCCTTTGACGACACCTTTACGGCCGAGATGGGGGTGCCTCTCACCATCAGCACGGCGGAGCTCCTCAGCAACGACGCGCCCGGCGTAACTTTTGTTAGTACGAGCCCAGGGCCCGGCGGTAGAACATGCTCGGTATCGGCAGACGGCTTGAGCTGCAGCTATCAGCCTCCCACGCTACTCGCCAGTGAAAGAGAGCGCACGGACTCCTTCATCTACACTGTGCGGGATATGGGAGGCCGGACCGGCTCGGCGACAGTCTTCATTGGCATCACCCAACCCTTGGTGGCGGCTCCGGATTACTTCTCGATGGACCTCAAGGACGTCAAGTTCCTCGATATACCGGTCGCCCAGTTGCTGGCGAATGACACTCCGAAGGGCGTTGCCGTATTCGTGCGGGCCGAGAATCCGCTCCATGGCAGCCTCCAGCTCCTCGAAACGGGTATGGGATACCGCTTCACTCCTGAACCTTGCTTCGTCGGCGACGCCACGTTCGAGTACCTCATCTCTTGGGATGGCAACCCTCCCTACGAGCGCGGCGTCGTCACCATCACGGTGGCCGGCGGGCCGCACGCGCTGTTCACGGCGAGATGCGGCGTGCCTCCCGATCCGCCGCGCCTGTGCCGGGTGGACACCACGTCTAAGAACGACTCCTGCGGGCCGCTCCGGTATTTCTGGAACTGGGGAGACGGCACGCCGACCTTCGAGGTGACGACGCCCTACGGCTGGGCGCCGCAGAGCCACACGTACGCGACCTCCGGTCGCTTTACGATCACCCACACCGTCATCGACGAGTTCGGACAATCCAATTCGTTGCAGCTCGACATAGTTCCCAACACACGTCCGGTCGCCGTGGCCGACTCGGCGACGACCGACCGGGACGTTCCGGTCACCATCCCCGTTCTCGCCAACGATACGGATGCGGACGGCGACGCGCTCACCATCAACTCGGTCACCTTGACGCAGCCCGGCGCGGGTTATCAGATCGTTCCGAACGGCACAAGCTGGGCAGTCCGTTTCACGCCGCCGGATTCCTTCGTCGGCACCGCCAACTTCAGTTACGTCGCCGCGGACCGCTGGGGCGGAGCCAGCGCGAGCACCGGCGTTGCGGTGACTGTCAAGCAGTGGACCGTCATCGTCGATGCCTTGGGCGAGCAGTTCTACACGCCGCAGAACACCTCGCTGCGCATTCCGCTGTCGACCCTGCTTTCCAACGACTACTCGGACAACGGCCCGCTGACTATCGTCTCTTACGATACGGCCATCCTGATGGGCACGCTCGATTGCACGACGGAGACGACGGCCTGCACCTATCGCCCGCCGATCAACGGGGCCGGGCTCACGCTGTTCAAGTACAAGGCTTGCGATCCGGCCGGCCATTGCGACACTGCGACGGTGCGGATCTACGTCAGTTTCCGCGGCACGGGTCCGGCTGCGGCCTCCGATTACTTCACCACGACGCGGAACACGGCGAAGACGTTCACCATCCAAGAGCTGGTCCAGAACGACTCCGACGCGGACGGGGATACCCTGAGCATCGGGCTCATCGGCGGCGCCAAGGACTTCGGCTCTCTCGCCTGCTCGACGCCGATGTACAAGTGCACCTACACGCCGAATACCGGCTTCGTCGGCACGGACCGCTTCCAGTACACCGCCACCGACGGGATGAATGCGCCCGTCTCCGCCTTCGTCAACGTGCTCACTTTGCCGCCGGCCACGCCCGCCTTCGACGCCCGCGAGGACATGAAGGTGACGGCTCTCAACCAGCAGATGTACATCTCCTACGCTGCGTTGACTGCGAACGATTTCGATCCGGCGGGGAGCGCAATCACGGTAGCCTCGGTCGACCCGGCGGGGCTGATGGGCACCCTGACCTGCGACCCCGGCGGCTGCACCTTCAAGCCCGGCCTGAGCTTCCAAGGGACGACCCGGTTCAAGTACACCGCCACCAACGGCAGCGGCGGCAGCGACACTGCAATCGTGAAGATCCGGGTGGGAGGCACGAACACGACGCCGATGCCGGCGAACGACAGCTTCTCGACGCCCAAGAACACGGTGCTTCGTTTCTCCAGCTTCGAGCTGCTCCGCAACGACTACGATGAGGACGACGATCCGCTCGCCGCGCTCGTCTACCCGGCGACCACCGCCAAGGGAACCCTTAGCTGCGATGCCAAGGGCTATTGGTGCACCTACACGCCGCTCCCCAACGTCATCGGCACCGACACGTTCAGCTACACCCTTAGCGACGGAATCGCATCCGTCACATCCACCTCATCCACTTTCACGATCAATATTCAACCGTAGCTCACGGAGGCCTCGGTGAAACACCTACTGCGGTTCGCATTCGTCCTAATGTTAATGGCCTGGCTTTTTCTGCAGCCCGCCATGGCCGATGAGCCTATAACGCCGGCCTCGCTGGTCCCGTGCCCGTATACGCCGGAGGAGATCGAGGAGGCGCTCGGCATTC
This sequence comes from Thermoanaerobaculia bacterium, assembly GCA_036002325.1. Classification (GTDB taxonomy): domain Bacteria; phylum Acidobacteriota; class Thermoanaerobaculia; order Multivoradales; family UBA5704; genus DATARR01. The sequence goes on from DASYTJ010000121.1 coordinate 6,609, forward strand.
AAGTCAATCCCGGCGAAGCCGCGGACATGGAGTTCCCGGCCGGCCGCGATGTCGGCTGCCTCTATCAGGTGGTGGGAGGCTCCACCACAATCGCGGTACGTCAGATCTGGGACCCGACCGGCAGCATCAGCTCTCCCCAGTCTGCGGCGAAGAAGGGAAAGCCGGAGCCCATCCCGGGTGATCCCGACGGCGCGCAGTGGACAGTCGGTGGAGACGACGAGCCGCGGCTCGAGTTGAGCTACAAGCGGGGAAAGGTGCAAACCCGGCTCCTGATCCACGGCTGGTCCTTCCGTGCACCG
>DASYTJ010000122.1:0-54312 GCA_036002325.1 Thermoanaerobaculia bacterium
TCAAGGCGCAGCAGGTCCACCGCCACGCACTGGCAGCGCTGACGCTGTTCTGCCAAGCCGCGAGGAAGGAGACAGCCACCGTGGAGCTGGCCCGAAGACTCGGCGACTACTTCTACCGCGCGCAGCACAACCCCGAGCTGCACTTCGAGGCCTGAGTGAGATCTCGATGGCACATGCTCTCATCGGAAGATCGGGCTCCGCATCGTGGCAGCGCTGCAAGCCGAGTTTGGCAATTCCTCGATGGCCGAGATTCTGGTCTCGGTGGCCGAAACGCGCGGAGTCGAGCAAACGCTTCTGGACTTCAATCGTGCCCTGGCACACCCGCGACTCCAGGCCGGGAACCGAATCGATGAAAGCGTTCCCCGCACTGATCGGGGCAAGCGATCACGATAGTGCGATTCTCCAAAGGCGCCGGGGCGCATCCAAACCGAAAGGAGAAAGGTGCCTCCTCACCCTGGCGCTGGGCTTTTTCCCCGAATGCTCGCAGGGGTCGTTGTTTTGTTTCCGGAAACTTGCTACGCCTGCGGCCGACGGTACAGGGTGCGGGGTCGGTCCAGAGAACCTTCGCCAAGCTGGATCATTTGCAGAGAGTTTTCAGGAGTTGCCGCAGTTCCCCCTCAAGGCGGCGGGCTGCACGAGCGTGGGCTCGCGCCGGTCCGAGGTCGCCATAGAGGGCGGCGTTGGCAGCCTCCCACAGCTCGGCCAAGACCTCGCGCCAGAGGTGGGCCAATTGACCCTCTGGCGGATTTCCCAACGCGACCCGACATTCTCGGATTCGCTCTAGCAGCTTCGCGATCGGCTCTACGGCATCACGATCGACACCCTTGAGCAGATCAAATAACCGGGTGTTGTGCTCCTCCCACGCCTTCGCCCACGCCGTAATTCCGCTCGCGGCTTGCGGATCGCTGCGCCTATCGGAGCCCTTCGCGGTGGTCAACATCGTTCCCTCCGATCGATCGAGGGATTATTTTAAGAACAAATTAGACGGGCCTATAATTCCGCGAGCGCTGCTCCACGCTCAGCGCGGCAAGGTGACCCAACTGTTGGCGGCGTTCCGTGGTCGCGGCGAGTAGGACCAGCCCCACGGTCCGCACCTACCGAGTGAGGACGTGAACGATGCCGCGGGCGATGGACCAGCCGATAGTGGCGAGCCGTACCGTCACTGAAGGAAGCCCGATGGCCCGGGCGGTCAGCAGGAGCGATGTCCTGGCCGGATTGCGAACCATGGAGCGAGCGAGAGAGACGGCATTGGCGGCGTCGGCCAAGGGCAGGCCGCCGCGGGTGAGGGCCTGGATGGTATGGAGGGGATGCATGCCGGCCCGAAAGGCGAGCGCCGCCCATTCGCGGGGCGATTGACCGCGGGCAGGAGCCGGGACGCGGGCGCGGTTCAGCCGGCGATCCAGGGCGCGGTCGATCTGCCGGGAGGGGCTTCGCATCCACTTCTCCCGTAGCTCCGCCGTGCGGGTGGCAGGCTCGGGGCTGCGAGAGGCGGCGCGCTCCAACACGTCCTTGCCATGGGCTCGGGCGAGCTCGATCTGATCCCGCGGCCGCAAAGTCAGCACGCGCTCGTGGAGGGTCTCGGCCCGCGTGTGGATCCGCTCCAACTCCTCGAGCTGCGGCTGAAGGTGTTGCGAGAGCTGCTCGTCCTTCTGGCGTGCCTCGGCGAGGCGACCGTCCGCGCGGGCGAGGTCGTCCTGGGCGCGCAGATACGCGGACGCATACCGGGGGAGGTCGCGGTCCGCGATCTCGAAGGCCCGCTTTCCCTCGGCCCCGACGGGTAGATAGGTGCGGCCGGCGTGGAGCACGGTGCCCCTCAGCTCGCCGAGCTGGGCGGGAAGAACCGGAGGAGGAGCCTTCTCCTCATTCAGGAATCGGAAATAGCGGGTCTCGACCTGGGGAGCCTCGCGGTAGGCGCTGGCGATGGCCGAGCGGATGCCGTCGCGAGCGTTGACCAGGCGGCGGGCTGCGTCCTGGCGCTCTGCTATGGCGACGGCGACCTGATGCCGCGCCTCATGGACGGGAGCCACCTGGACGGTCAGCTCGCTCCTTCTGTCGCCGCGCAAGTCGCTGTCCACCTCGCGAAGGACCGGCCCGCGTTCCTGGTAAGTCCCGAGCCGCGCTTCCAGGGCGCGCAGGGAGGCGGCCCGATCCACCGAAGACGCCTTGACGTGGCGGTGGTCGTCGGTGACGACGAGGCCCTGTCCTTTGCGTTCCAGGTAGAGGCCCTTTTCCGTCAGCCGCTCGTGCAGCTCGTTCCAGGAACGCGCCTCCTGGAAGATCTGGCGGCCGGCGGTTCTGGCGTAATCGAGAAAGGGCAGCTCGCCGGTGCGCTCGTAGAGCGCTACCAGCGCATCGGGGATGCGGTCAGGGTTCTTGACGTGGGGAGTCTCGCGCAAACCGAGGACGCGTTCCTGAACGCGGAGAGAGGCCATGAGGCGGGGTCGGTCCTGCCAGCGGTTCCAGGCGCGACCTGTCTCCGGGTGGACGCGGTTGACCATCAGGTGGATGTGCTCGTGGCGGGTGTCCTGGTGGGCGACGATGAGGACCTGATGTCCTTCGAGCTGAAGATCGCGGAGGGTGGTATCGACGAGATTCTCCCACTGCTCGCGGGAGAGGTGCTCTCCGGGCGCAAGGGAGATAGAGAGATGGTGGACGGGTTTCTTGGTGCGCCCCTGGGCGGCGGTCATCCGCATGAGGAGGGAGGCCTGCTCGGGCTCATCGAGGGCCAGCTCGCGGGTGGAGGTCCACAACACGCGGTCGGGGTTGAGCTTGTCCTTCTCGCCGTGCAGGAGATAGCGGGTCAATCCGCCGAAGCCGGTCCCGGCGCGACTCTTGCCGATCATAGGAGGGATTGGAGGGTTTCGCGGATCAGCTTGAATACCTCGTCGGCTTCCGCGGCGATGAAAGGCTGTCCGCTGCGGAGGGCGATCCGAACCATGTTGTTGAGATTCACGCCGATGCGGTTGAGGGCGACGACGGCACCGTGGTTGGCGCGTCGGCCGAGGGAAACGCCGAGCGTAGCGTGGCGCATGAATCGGGAGGGGGAGAGTCCGGCAGCGGCTGCGCGCTGCTGGGCGATCTCCCATTCTTTGGGGGTGTAGCGCGAAGAGCGAATGACCGTACGGAACTCTTCGTTGTCGGGCTGCTGTTGGTCTGTGCTCGCCTGCTGCTCGGCATCTGGCCGGGTGGTTGAAGGCGAGCGCTCCTCAGCGCTTTGGGGAGCGTGAGGCGGCCGGCGGGTACCTGAAGAATTGCCCGAATCCATAAGACCGGGACAAGTGTAAAAACCGATCAATCCGCTGTCAACGATCATTCCGCGTCAGCGCCCGAATGATTGTTAAAGAGGGTTTCTGGAAAACATTGTGAATCGGCGGGAGCAATAGAAAGATATTGGAACTCGCTGAACCGACCGGATATTAAGACTCGCTGGGCTGCAGGGAGGGGAATTTCGCCGGGGCGAGCGAAGCGAGCCCCGAGGATTTTGCAGGTGCGACCGCAGAGAGCGCCAGCCCGCTTGAGCGGCGAAGCTGCGAATGCGGTCCAGACTGCTATGTGCGGAGCGCCCCAGGCGCGTAGCACATAGCACTGGCTGGCTCCCGTTTTGCCCCCACGGCCGCAGGCCGCACCAGCTTACTTTCGGGGCATCCGGGACGCCGCCGCCCGCGGGGCACCCTGCGGGTTCCCCGCCACCCCTCCGCGCGCGGACGGGCATCTTCGGGGGTGTTCCTTCGGGGCGTCGGTGGGTCTGGCGCCGGCGGTCGTCAAAGGCGCATGGACCTGCTCAGCGATTCCGGTGAGGAGCCAAGGCAGGGCAAACGATAGGTCGATGATCGGCGGCGCGAGCTGCTCGGAGTTCTGCAGGAGGGGAAGGGTGGCGGAGATGAAGAGACCGGCAGTTTGGAGCGCCGTTCAGCTCCAATCTGCCTTCCCTATCTGAGGGGAGAGGCCGGACGGGGCCAGGAGAGAGCGGCGGACGGCGGCACAGAGATCCCCGGGGGCCGTGAGAGTCTCGGTGCTGCTCTGGCCCGGTCCGGGCTCGTGGGTGGGGGAAATGAAGAGGTGGGGAGGGTGCGGATGGGTCTCGGTGCCGTGAGTGCAGGAGGGCTGGAAGTCCGCCGGAGCCTGCGGCACCGAGACCGACCTTTCAGACGCCAGCGGGCTGAGGGTGAGGCGAGGGAGCGCAGCGACCGCGGGCCGCTGGCGTGTGGTCCTTCTCGTCGATCTCGGCGAGCGCGCAGCGCTCGGAAACGACTAACTCGCCCGGAGCGGCGGCGAGCGCTTCGGGCTGTTTTTTGGGCGAGTCCTTCGATCCCTACGCGTCTCTCTTTGTACCCCGCTGTAAGCTCCTGTACCCCGCTATCTCCACCTTGAGATGTCGATCGATGCCGGGCAGACTCCCGGTATATCAGGGGCTCCGAAGTGGGGTCGCTTTGTACCTGGAAGGGAGTCGATTCTATTGAGACTCTTTATGTTGCAGACGATCTTGCGGCATAGCTAGGCGTGTTTTCTTTTCACAAAAATGTTCATTGCGTCCCGGGAATTGTAAAGCCGTTGCAGCCGGTTTAATATCAAGTCGTTGTGCGTAACACATGGGCCGCGGTGCCTGCCTGAACAGCCCCCCGACTTTCGGGCTACGCTCGCGGACCCTAGCAGGAGGTTAACAATAACTCGGGGATGGAAAGGCAGGGAAGGAAACGATGTCGCGTGAGGTTGAGAGAAGGAACAAGAGCATGCGCCGGTTCTACTCGATGGGTGAGGTGGAAGCGATCACCAGCCTGTCACGCTCGACGATCTACCGGAAGATGGAGAGGGGGACTTTCCCGCCAAGGGTGGTGATCTCCGAGGGGCGGATTGGTTGGGAGCGGCGCGCGATCGACGAGTGGTGCGAGGCGAAGCTTGCAGCCGGAGGCAGCCGCCGTTAAGCGGCGAGCTGACGCGCCTCTCAGAGAGGGGGATGTGTTTCGAGGATAACCTTACGCGTGATACCAATTTCTGACAGACTTATCGCCGCCGGCGGCCTGAGGAGAAGCGGAGGGAGCGAGGGGAACCGAGGGCCGCTGGCGTTTGAATCAAGGAACGGGGTACCTCCCGGCAGAAGGGCGGCTAGAGGGGCCGCCCTTGGCGCATTCGCCGTGCCACGACGCAGTCGAGCAGGTACATACGTTCGGCTGGATGCATCGCCTCTAGCTTTTTGTGGAGGCCGCTATAGTCCAGTTCGCGTCCCGTCCGTTCGTCTTTCCATCCGGAGCTGTAATTCTCTCGGATATAGCTCCCAACGATCTGCGGCAGTGCTCGAATCACTGTCCGAAAGTTCTCGCACCAGAATTCTTCCAGGGCGGGTGCCAGAATGGGCTTGTAGGTTTCGGCCAGCTCTTCAATGTCGCTCATTTGAGAGTGCAAATACTGGGTGCGTTCCAGGGCCAGTCGGATCGCCTCGCTTCGGGTCATTGCTGGCCAGCCGTCCAACCATTCGAGGATTTCCGGCGAGAGCTGGACAGAGGTTTTCGAGAGCTTTGCCATATCGTCCGGGAGCGTCATCCGCGGTATGTTGAGGGGATCACGGCAGTATGTTGGGAGGATGGCGGCAGTATGTCAAGCACCCACAATGTGGAGTGCGGGTGTGTGGGGCCTGCGCACGCTGCGCCGTGCGAAGCGCGGAACCGAACTAACTTTCGCCGTCAGCGGGCTAGGGTTTGGCGAGGGAGCGAAGCGACCGCGGGCCGCTGCGGCGGCTCTAATGCGCTCGCCTCTCGCCGTCCCGGCGCTCCGCCTCGACACGGCCTGCTAGCAGCTCAGCTCCCCCTGCTAGCAGCTCAGCTCCCCCCTGCTAGCAGCTCAGTCTCCCAGGTAGCAGCTCAGCGCGTGCGCGCAACCGTCGAGGTCGTGCGCGCAGCCTTGCGACCGCCTGCGCTTTGTGCGCGCAGGCCTTGAGTGCAGTACGCGCAACCCTGCGACCGGCAAGCGCTCCGTGCGCGCAGCCCTGCGCACCTCGGCGCGCACGATCTTGTGCGGTGCGCGCACCCTGCGCTAGTGTGCGCCCACCAATGCGCTCGCTCGATTTCGCCAGCGCCTTCGGCTCGCCGGTCCTGGCGGCAAGCGCGCACGCCTGCGCGGTGGGTTCGTGGTCATGCGCGCACGGTCCAAGGTGGTGGTGCAGATTCCTCTGCTCGCAGCCTATGTAATGGTCCGGTGTGCGGAAGCACAGGTCACGATGCCAGCGCCCCGGGTCGATCGACCGCCCGCGCCGTCCGTCTTCGGCTAGGCCGCCTCGGACACGTCCTGCACCCCGTCAGTCGCTCGAGCTTGCCAGCGGTTTGGAGCGTCGGCGAGTGCGTGCGTCTAGATGTCGTCGCCTCGATATCGGGCGTCGACGCTGCCGACGCTGAGCAACGCCGCAGGATGCGACGACGACGGCTCGTCGGTCCTCGATGTCTAGACGCGCTGGGCTCACGTCCTGGCCCTACGCGCTGGCTCGCCGCCGATGCTTTCGCCTGGCGCCGCCCGACAACGCCAGTTCGTCGGTCCTCGGCGCGAACGCTCCGCTCAGCGCCGTCGCCGACGGGCGCGCCAAAATGACGCCCGCTGAAAGCGCTGCCGGGTTCGTACTTCGGAAGCTTTACGCTCAACGTTGAAAGTCATCGCAGGCACCCGCCGCGCGAAGCGCGGCGGTTCGCGCCGACGAGCGGCGTAGCACGTGCACCCGTCGGCGTCGGCGACGACGCTGAACGGAGCGACGGCGCCGAGGACCGACGAGCTGCCGTCTTCGGGGGGCGGCCGGAGGGGGGGCCGCAGTCGCACGCCTCAGCGTCGAAGGATCAGCGCGGGGGGAGGATTGACGTGCATGTGGTCTTCCAGTTCTCCGACCATCCCGGGAGGGCTTGGACCGGCCCATGGAGTCCTTGATAGAGAAGGTGCTTTTCAACCTCGGCCACCTGTTTGCAAGTATCTATGTATTTTGTCGAGCCGGAGGCTAGGAGCTTGCGGTTTTCCTCAGCTAGCCGATCAGAGAATTCCTTTGCTGATTGCGGAGGCAGGCCGTTGGTTTCAAGCCGTCGATCCAACTCCAGCAGCATAACTAAGGGATCCAAGAGCGCTCGGGTTTGATCTTCGGTCTTCTGGAGCTGGTCGTGGAAGTCGTTGGTCTGCTTGACCATCTGCTCGATCTCGGCTTGCTGAGCTGCGTCGCTAGCCTTGGTATTCCTGTCGAGCGCGAAGTTCCATGCCAGGATTGCCACGGCGACCAGAGCCAGCACGATGGCCGGCACTGGTCGCCATGTTCGGCGAAGGTCCTTTCCGTTTTGCATATCCGGCTCCTCCCTCGCGGACAATCGATGCAGCAGCTTAGCCCTCCCTGCGGCGGACTTCGATCTGAGGTTTTAGGGTGCCGCAGCGCCGACAGCAGTATTGAAGTTGATGGCGGCGTCCCAGGCGTTGGGTACGCAGCCGAAGATGTTGTTGCACCAGACGTAAACGACGAGCTTGTACTTACCCCCGCCCAGGGGTTCCTTCGTCACCCGTGCCGCAACCGTGGCGTCTGAGGGCCCTGGATTATAGGTCTCAATGAGTACGTCGGTTGCCGTTTGAATTTTGAAGCCGGCATTGTGGACAACCCAAAGTTGCGCAGCCTCCCATTTGGCCTTGCAGTCGGCCTCCCCTTCGCAGATCGGGATAGTGCTTTCGAACTGCGCCCTCTTGGCCTGGATCGCAGGGGAAGGTGCGGTGGCGCAGCTACCGAGTATGAAGAGGACGAGAGGCAGAGCGAAGGCAGATAACTTCTTGCGATGCTTCATGGTTGTGCTCCCAATTGGCAGACTAGTTCTTAACTGAGCGCCCAACAGGGCGCTCAGTGGTTCAAGCATTCTCTTTGTGGGCCGACAACTATTCTAGAACTTTAGCCTGGGCTCTGTCTAGCTTCTCAGGAGCGGCGCAGGCGCTAGGGCGAAGCCAAGCGCGAAGCGCGGAACCGACTAACTCCCGCCGCCAGCGGGCTTTAGGGCTTGGCGAGGGAGCGAAGCGACCGCGGGCCGCGGCGGCGGCTCCTCGCGGGCGGTCCGGATCGACCGCCCGCGCCGCCTCTTCTGCTAGGCCGCTTCTGGTACGTCTTGCGCCGTCAGTCTCTCCAGCTTGGCGTGCCAGAGCTTCAAGGCGTCTTTCCTCTCCTGCCAGTAGGTGTAGAGGTTGTAAGTCCCGTTCACCTGCTCCTTGGCATGGTTCAACAGCGCTTCGGCGACTTCATCTCGTACACCTAAGCCGGAGATGTGGGTGCGTCCTGTACGGCGGAAGTCGTGAGGCCGGATGTCGTCGAGCCCGGTCAACTCGCGGAGCTGCTCGTTGGCGTTCTTCAGCGGCTGCGGGTAGTCGGCACCTCGCGTTTTCCAGAACAACGGGCCTTTGCCTCCGACCTCGGCGAGACGGCGGTCGATCACCTCGGCGATGGGTCCAAAGAGCGGGATAAGGAAGTCCTGGTCGTTCTTCGTTTGGGTCAGCTTCCAGACCCGCTCGCCGTTCAACTGGATGACATCCTCGGCACAGATCCCCGCGGCTTCACCCGGTCGGCACATGGAGGCGAGAATCAGGGCGTAGACGTCGGCGGCCTTCTGATCCTTCAGCTTGGGTAGAGCGGCGAAGACGGAGGAAATCTCGGAGTCATTCAAGAAGCGCTTGCGCTGGCCCTTCTTCACCATCACCTTATACGACTTGCAGGGGTTCGCCTTCACCCCTTGGTAATGCTGCTTGCCCCAGTCGAAAGCGCAGGAAAGGACGTTCTTCGCCGCCCTTACGCACTGCGGCGCCCGCTTGGTCAGAGCGGCCAGGAGGTGGTTCACGTCCTCCTCGCCAAACTGAAGAATCGGGATCTTGAAGACGGGCGCGAGATAGGCGCGGGTGTTGTTCCGGTAGTTGAGATATCCGCGGTCGGTCAGCTCGTTGGCCGCGTAGTTCTGCAGGAAGTCCGCCAGCAGGGCCGCGACCGTCCCCTCGATGAATCCCTCCGGGAAGACACGCCGCAGCTCCTCCGGCAGGGCTTCGGAGCGTACGTGCTTGGCCGTGGAGGGGTCCACCTGGGCCGTCTTCTCCTGAGGATCGATCCCCCGGGCAAGATCGCCTCGCGCCATGTCGTACTCCCGCTCGAACTCTTTCAGGGAGAGATAGCGCCGCTCGCCGCGCTTGCCGCTCGGGTGCTCGCCGAAGTAGTGCCGCCGCTTCCTGGTGGTGCCTGGGGCGTAGTAGAGGAGAAACCAGGTCTTGCGTCCCTCGCGGGTCAGCCGGAGTCCGGCGCCGGGGGTCGGTAGATGGAAGATGTCCTCCTGTGGGAGACTGGTTCGGAGGGAAGGAATCACCGCTTCGGTGAGTCGTCGCTTCATGGTTCGGACCTCATGGGAAACCCGCCTATCAAGCGGGGGAAATCGGGACGATTTCCTCGGGGAGCCACCCCATGAAGGTATCGTATAGGTACTAGAACCGGAAGTCAAGCCTTCCGCGCCGTGAGATGATACGAGAAGAAATGAAACAGGTAACTCCTTGTAAATGCAGGCGTTAGACCAAAAAATGAGGCAAGATGAGACGGTATGGATTTACTATGGAAAAGCCCTCTACTCCTCTCCGGGAGAGGAGGGAGACTGTTTTAAGTATGTTTTTCTGACCCCCTCCTCGGCGATGATGCTCGACGTCAGGTTAATGCGTACCAGGCTAGGGCGCGAAGTCGCGGCGAGCCGGCGAACGCAGCTCCTTGTCACAGCGGATGGGTTTCGTTCGTCATCGCGATGAAGGAACGCGATGTGGAGATGTGACCGTGGAGGAGAACGACTGGCTGGCGGAATGCTTCGAGGAGAACCGGGCCCGCCTGCGGGCGGTGGCCTACCGGATGCTCGGCTCGCTGAGCGAGGCCGACGACGCCGTCCAGGAGTCCTGGCTGCGGCTCAGCCGCTCCGACGCCGGCGGCATCGAGAACCTGGGCGGCTGGCTGACGACGGTCGTCGGGCGGGTGTGCCTGGACATGCTGCGCTCGCGCAAGTTGCGGCGCGAGGCACCTCTGGACGTCCGCGTGCCCGAGCCGATCGTGAGCCGGGAAGACGGGATCGACCCCGAGCACGAAGCGCTGCTGGCCGACTCGGTCGGTCTCGCGCTGCTCGTGGTCCTCGAAACGCTGGCTCCCGCCGAGCGGCTCGCGTTCGTGCTGCACGACATGTTCGGCGTGCCCTTCGATGAGATCGCTCCCGTCGTCGAGCGCTCCCCGGCCGCGGCGCGGCAGCTCGCGAGCCGCGCCCGCCGCCGGGTGCGGGGAGCGGCCCCGGTTCCCGACGCCGATCTCACCCGCCAGCGAGAAGTCGTCGGCGCCTTCCTCGCCGCCGCGCGCGGCGGCGACTTCGACGCGCTTCTCGCGGTGCTCGACCCCGACGTCGTGCTCCGGGCCGACCGCGGAGCCGCGCCTCCGGGCGCATTGAGGGAAATCCGCGGTGCGCGGGCCGTAGCCGAGCAGGCGCTCACCTTCGCGCGGCTTGCCCAATCCGCACGAGGGGTGCTCGTGAACGGAGCCCCGGGAATCGTTTCGTGGCTTCCGGATGGACGGCCGCTTTCGGTCATGGGGTTCACCGTCGCGCGCGGAAAAATCGTCGCCATCGATATCCTCGCCGACCCCGCGCGCCTGCGCCAGCTCGACCTGACGGATCTCGACGGCTGAGGTTTGGGCTCACCGCTCAGCCGGCGGCCGAACGGCTTTCCACCCAGGTCCGTGCCTCTGCCGACTTCGCCCACTCCCCCGCTACCTGCCGGGTAGTGACGTTGAGCCGGTTCCAGACGTTGATCAAACCGATCGTGAGGATCAAGGCCGCGAGCGCCGGCTCGTCGTAGTGCCGGGCGGCTTCCTCCCAGATCTCGTCCGGTACCGGGTCCGGCCGGTCGCTGAGCCGGGTGACGGCCTCGGTGAGCGCCAGGGCGGCGCGTTCGGCCTCGGTGAAAAAGGGTGCATCCCGCCACGCCGCCACGGCGAAGAGGCGCTCGTCCGTCTCGCCCGCCTTGCGCAGGTCGCGAGCGTGCATATCGACGCAGACGCTGCAGCCGTTGATCTGGCTGGCGCGCAGATAGGCGAGGTTGATCGTGGTCGACGGTACGCCGCCCTTCTCCGCGGCCGTCCCCAGGGCGTACAGGGCCTGCATCGCCTTGGGAAAGATCATCGCGGGGTTGTTCATTCTTGCTTGCATCGGTGTCCTCCTTTCAAGGTCTCCAGCCCTATGACGGAGCGGAGCGAAGGAGTGTGACCATTCGCCTTCGCGGAGAGGGGGTTCTTTTTTGCGTGGTTCAATCGGCGTCGAACCAGGTCCCGGAACCGGCGAGCCGGCGGGTTTCGGGATCGACCGCAAAGACGTAGGCACCGCGGGCGCCCAGGCGGCGGCTGGGCCGCGTCCGCTCCCGGAGCGTCGACGAAGCCGTCTGATCGCTCTGGATCGACGGGAGAAGGACAGGAGGTACCCGTATCGGATCCGAGATGTCACCGCACGATCGGATCCGCGAGCATCGCCTGCAGCATGTCCTTCGGCAACCAGCGCCCGCGGACCATGACGCCCGCCAGCCGCCGAGCGTTTCCGATGTTCTCCAGAGGATTCGCCTCCAGGAGCATGAGGTCCGCCCGCTTGCCAGCTTCCACCGTGCCCCACTCGTCCAGCTCGCCGAAGAAGAGGGCCGCCTCGCGTGTGGCTGCGGAGAGAGCCTCCTCCGGTGTGAAGCCCGCCTCGACGAAATTCACCAGCTCTTCGTGCACGGAGAAGCCGGGAACCACGAAGGGATTCGGCGTGTCGGTGCCCACCAGCAGACGTGCTCCCGCGGCACGCAACGTGGCGGCCAGGCGCCGGCGGTTCTCGGCGCCTTCCTTCACCCGCGCCCAATCTTCGGCGTCCATGCGCTCGGTAATGCGCCGCACGCGTCCCTCCCATAGCTCGCGCCCGTCGGGCGGGATGTAGGCCATTTCGGGCGCGGCCAGCCAGGCGCTCAGCGTCTCCGGCGGGGCGAGCGCCCGCTCGGCCTGGACCATGGTGGGCACGGTCCAAACCTTGGATCGCGCGATCCGATCGACCGCCGAAGCCATCTTCCGCGGGTCCACCGGCATGGCCAGATAGAGCTTGGACCAGTGCCAGCGGTCGCGGAAGGGGGAATCGTCCGCCTCGATCCAATCGCCGTAGTCGGTGAGATGCTCGATCGTCTGCCCCGCGGCGAGGGCTTCCTGCAGGTCTACCCGTCGCGGCACGTGGCCCGCCACAGGCAGGCCGCGCTCGCGGGCGGCGGCGAGGATCGCACGATAGGCTTCGAGGGAGAGATTGATGTAGACCTTGATGAAGTCGTATCCGGCGTCCGCCTGGGTGAGGACCGCAGCGCGGGCTTCGTCCGCATTGCGCACGACGGTGTTGTCGGGACGGATCGGCGGATCGCCGTCGAGGAGGGGCCCGGCGGTATGGATCGACGGTCCTAGGAGCTCGCCCGCGGCAGTACGGCGCCGCCACTCCAGGATGTAGGGTCGTCCGTCCATGTTGCGCACGCTAGTAACCCCGTGGGCCAGGAAGAGCTTGAGGACTCCAGGATCGTCAAAGTACTCCAGGTGCACGTGCATATCCGTGAGGCCGGGAACGAGGTATCGGTCCTTGGCCTCCAGGATCAGCGCGCCAGTCGGGATCGGGATCTCGCCACGCGGACCGATGGCGACGATCCGATCCCCACGCACGAGGACGGTCTGGTCCCGGAGCAATTCCCCGGTCCCCGTCATCGGCACCACGTGAGCGCCGCGAAAGGCGATTGTCCTGACAGGCGCTTCGGCCGCAGGCGCCGGGCGGGAGGCAGGGCGCAGGCCACCGGCAGGAGCAGGCATAGAAATCCTCCGGCGGTGAAGCGCCAACGCCAGGCCGTTCGCTCGAGTATCATAGGGATCCCCTCCTGGAGGCCCTACGGTTCCGGATCCTCTTTCGTTTCACGTGCTAGCCTTTGCGGCGTATCGCTGACGGCGCCAGGTCGCGCCAAGGGGAGATCCAGCGGTGACCGAACGCTTCTCCTGCGTCGAGCGCTTCCTGCGCTACGTGAAGTTCGACACCCAGTCCACCGAGACGTCGGACACCTACCCCAGCACCGCCAAGCAGCTCGACCTCCTGCGCCATCTGGTCGAGGAGCTGCGCGCCCTGGGGCTCGCCGACGCCGAGATGGACGAGCACGGTTACGTGATGGCGACGCTGCCGGCCACCACCAGGAAGGCCGGCGTGCCCGTCATCGGCTTTCTCGCCCACGTGGACACCTCGCCGGAGATGAGCGGCGCCGGGGTCAAGCCGATCGTCCATCGCAAGTATCAGGGAGGCGACATCGTGCTGCCGGACGATCCCGCGGCCGTGCTGCGGCCGGCGGACATCCCTTACCTGGCGGAACGGACCGGCGACGACATCATCACCGCCTCAGGCACGACCCTCCTCGGCGCCGACAACAAGGCCGGCGTGGCCGAGATCATGGCCGCCGCCGAGTACCTGCTCGCCCACCCGGAGATCCCCCACGGCACGGTGCGCATCGGCTTCACCCCCGACGAGGAGGTGGGCACCGGCACCAAGTATTTCGACGTGAAGAAGTTCGGCGCCCTGTGCGCCTACACCATGGACGGCGGCGCCCGCGGCGAGCTGGAGTACGAGAGCTTCTCCGCCGACGCCATGACGATCACCTTCCAGGGGTTCAACACCCATCCCGGCTTCGCCAAGGGGAAGATGGTCAACTCCATCAAGATCGCCGCCGACTTCATCAGCCGTCTCCCCCGCGAGATGCTCTCTCCGGAGACGACCGAGCACTACGATGGGTACGTTCATCCGTACGTGATCAACGCCAGTGTCGAGAAGACCTCGGTCAAGCTGCTGATCCGCGATTTCAAGACCCCGGGGCTCAAGGAGAAGGAGGATTTCCTGGATGGGCTGGCCCGCGAGACCGTGGCCGCCTGGCCGGGCTCCTCCTTCGAAGCCAAGGTCGAGGAGAGCTACCGCAACATGCGCGAGGTGCTCGACCATCATCCGCAGGTGGTGGAGAGCGCCCGCGAGGCTCTTCGCCGCGCCGGTATCGAACCGGTCGAGAAGGCCATCCGCGGCGGCACCGACGGCTCCAAGCTGAGCTTCATGGGCCTGCCGACGCCCAACCTCTTCGCCGGCGAGCAGAACTTCCACTCCCGTCTCGAATGGGTCTCCGCGCAGGATATGGAGAAGGCGGTGGAGGTGATCGTCGAGCTGTGCCGGATCTGGGAGGAGCGGGCGTAGGCCAGTACGGAGCGCCGCCTCCAGAGACCCTCTTCGGGTTCCCCGGGCCGTGAGGGAACCCCCCATGGAAGGCTGAGGAAAAGTCCCTAGCAACCCTGGAGTCCAGTCCAGGGGTTATGTTGGTATTTCATGACTAAGTGAGGTGCCAACATGCTAACACGCAACGATCTCCTGGCCATCCTCCCTACCCTCTTCCTGCTGTCTGCCTGCGCCACCGCGCCCTCCAAGTGGCAGACCCTCGCTCTCGGCTCCGCCGTTTTGGACCTCGGCAGCACCGGGGCTGCTCTCCAGAAAGACGGTCTGCGAGAGGGAAACCCCCTCTACGGAGAGCGACCGTCGATCGAAAGGATTCTGGTCGTCAACCTGGCTGCTTACGGGGGCGTCTGGGCGCTGACGCGCGACCTGAAAGCCGAGCAACAGCGGAGGATCTGGCGCAATGTGGCGATCCTCCGGCTCTTGGTGACGGGCTGGAACCTCAGACAAAGCGGCTGTGCCTGCTTCCGTCTGAGCCTCTGAGAGGCTGACGAGGATGAATCTCGCCATGCCGAAGGGCTCGGATGTCGCCTACCTGAGGGACTGCTGGACGGAGATTCGGGAACTGCTCTTCCTCCGCCGGCACCTCCCAAACCGACTGGAGAAGGCTCAGTGGCGAAAGGCCCTCGAGCGGACCGTTGAGGGATTCGCCACGTCAAATCCAGGGCGGCTTGCGCTCTCCCTCAAGCTCGACGCGCCGAGCACCCTGCTTCGCTGTTCCACCGAGGTTCTGGAGGGCTTGCTCGCCACGATTCTGGAGACCATGGCCGCGTTCACCCCTGCCGGGGGCCCTGCGGCGGTCGGCGTCTTCCCTGAGAACGAGGACGGGCAGAGCTTCGTGACTTTCGAGCTGACAAGCTTGACAGCCGGTGCACACCTGCGCCGGGACAAGAGCCTCGTGGGGCAGTTCGGCCGGTTCGGGTGGAGACTCGCCGTGGGTCGGAAGAGGATCGAGGCCTGCGGCGGATCTCTGGCTGGGGCGCGCGCGGAAGGTAGGAAGAGCGGCACTGCTTTTCGCTTGCGCCTGCCCACGGCAAGGTCAAGCCGCTCTCTGCCGCCACCGTCGACTGCGCTGCTGCTACGGTATGGCCGGGACGGTGGCCGGCCCATCGCGCCCTCTGCTCCGCCTTAAGGATCTCCCCCTCTCCAATTCTGGAGAGGGGGCCAGGGGGTGGGTTTCGCGGGCAGAACGATCTACGTCTTCCTCCTCCCCACCGATCCCCACCACAGATACGCGCAGAGCGCCAGGAAGAGCAAGGCCGAGATCGTCTGCGAGACCGGCTCATGGGTGAAGAAGGGCGTTTCGATCAGCTCCTCTTTGTACCAGGGGAAGAGACGCAGGCCGGCGCCGAAGACGCCGCCCAGGGCGCCGCCGGCCATCAGGCCGGAAGCGATGATGACGCCGCGCTCGCGCATGGTCCGCCCGCTCTCGCCGCCCACCGACGCCGAGCGCCGCTCCACCCAGTGCGCGAGGAATCCGCCCACCAGCGCCGGCGTGTTGAGCTCCAGGGGCAGATACATGCCCAAAGCGAAGATCAGGGCGGGCGCGCCGAGCATCTCAAGGACCAGCGCCACCACGCCGCCGGCCACGAAGAGGATGTAGGGCACCGGCTGGCGGCTCATGAAGCCCTCCACCAGAGCCTTCATGATGGAAGCCTGGGGAGCGGCGAGGACCACCCGCGCGTCGCCCGGCGCCGCCTCGCCGAACTGGAAGGCCTTGGCGAGCAGCACGACGGCCAGCGCCGCCGCCACTGCGGAAAAAATCACACCTAGGAACTTCACCTTCTCCTGAGCGGCCGGCGTCGAGCCCAGCCAGTAGCCGGCCTTCAAATCGGTGATGGTCTGGCCCGACACCGAGAGCGCCGTGCAGACCATGCCGGCGATCGCCATCACAAAGAACATGCCTGTCGTCCCCGACAGGCCGAAGCGGAGCAATACGGCCGAGGAGACGATGATGGTCAGCATGGTCATGCCGGAGACCGGATTGCGCGCGATGGTGGCGATGGCGTTGGCCGCCACCGACGCCAAGAAGAACGAGAAGACCAGGACCAAAACCAGGCCGACCATGGCGACCAGGAAGCTCGCACCGGGCAGGGTGTTGAAGAAAATTCCGACCGCGACCGTGCTCAGCACCACGCCGATGAGAATGGTCATGATGGGCATGTCGCGGTCCGTGCGCTCCAGTCCGGAGTCCTCGCCGTGGCGGAACGCCTTGGCGGCGACGGAGAACGAGCCGGCGATGATGCGCAGCGACTTGAGAATGCCGAAGATGCCGGCGGTGGCGATGGCGCCGACGCCGATGAACCGCACGTAGTTGCGGAAGATCGCGGTGGCGTCCATTTCGGCGAGGGGCACGGTTGCCGGATAGACCGTCAGGCCCGGGAAGTCGCGGCCCATCATCCAGATCAGCGGCACGAGCACGAAGTTGGCGAGGAAGCCGCCGGCGCAGAGAATCATCGACGCGCGCAGCCCCATGACGTAGCCGAGGCCGAGGATGAACGAGACGGCGTCGAAGCGGACCACGATTCGAAACCGGTCGGCGAGGGCCCGCATGGGGGCCAGGAACTGGAAGTCGAGGACCTCGCGCCAGACGTGGAACGTGGTGACGAAGAAGTCATAGACACCGGAGATCGCCGTGGCCTGGAGGAGGAGCTTCGCCTGCGAGCCTCCCCTCTCGCCGGTCACCAGCACCTCGGTGATGGCGGTCGCCTCCGGGAAGGGGAACTGGCCGTGCGTCTCGCGCACGAAGTAGCGGCGCAGCGGGATCAGGAAGAGCACTCCCAGGCAGCCGCCGGCGACCAGGATCAGGATCGTCTGCAGCGGGTGCGGGCTCAAGCCCAGGATGTAGAGCGCCGGCAGGGTGAAGATGGCGCCCGCCACAATGCCGCCGGAGGTGCCGCCGATGTTGGTGAGGATCACGTTCTCCAGCAGCGTCGAGCGGCGCCGGAAGGCGCGGGCGAGGCCGATGGCGAGGATGGAGATGGGGATCGAGGCCTCCAGAACCTGACCCACCTTGAGGCCCGAGTAGGCGGAGGCGATGGTGAAGACGACGCAGAGGAAGAGCCCCCAGCCCACGGAGCGCACGGTGGTCTCCTCGCGGGCCATCGCCGCCGGGACGATCGGACGGTAGGTCTCGCCGGCGGCGAGCGGACGGTAAGCGTTCTCGGGCAGGCTCACCGCTTCGGCTTCCGCCTTTTCGTGCACGATCGGCCGGAGCGCCTGGTCAGGTAGAGACTTCAGGTCGGGTTCCATCCCATCCTCCTCGAGTCTGGGTTTTGGCGAAGAAAGATGGGCAACTTTAACTCAGATCAGAGGGGGCTTGGCTGGTTGAGGCGGTTTGCCCTTCGAAACCTCACCCCCCGGCCCCCTCTCCAGCGAAGCTGGAGAGGGGGGACGATTCAGAACCGGGGAGTCTGTAGGCGTCCCCCCTCTCCACGAAGTGGAGAGGGGGCCAGGGGGTGAGGTTTCGAAGGGCAGATCTTTCCGAAAGGCAACACGCCTCCGGGCCTCCCAATTGCCTCCCGCCGCCTTTTCTGCGAGGCTCAGCGCGCTGCTCCCTTCCTGCTTCAGGAGGCCCCATCATGCGTGCCACCGTCCTCGTTCTCGCCGCCATCCTCCTGCCCTTGCCGGTCTCGGCGGGCGATCCCCTGGCCCACACCTTCTCCATCGTGGCCCGCGATCCCGCGACGGGCGACTTCGGTGTGGCCGTGCAGAGCCACTGGTTCCAGGTGGGCCCGACGGTGCCGTGGGCCGAGGCCGGGGTCGGCGCGGTGGCGACGCAGTCGTTCGTCAAGGTGGACTACGGCCCGCGGGGTCTGCAGGTCATGAAGGAAGGAAAGTCGGCGCAGCAAGCCCTGGATCTCCTGCTCGCCGAAGACCCGCAGAAGGACGTGCGCCAGGTCGCCATGGTGGACCGCGAAGGGCGCGTGGCGGCGTGGACGGGTCCGAAGTGCATCGCCGCCGCCGGTCATCAGAAGGGCGCTGGCTTCTCCGTGCAGGCCAACCTGATGGATAAGGCGACCGTCTGGCCGGCCATGGCTCGCGCCTTCGAGACAGCCAGGGGAGATCTCGCGGACCGCCTGCTAGCGGCGCTCGACGCCGCGCAGGCCGAGGGTGGGGACATCCGGGGCCGGCAGAGCGCGGCGCTGATCGTGGTCCGCGGCAAGGCGAGCGCCGAGCCTTGGCGGGATTCGCTGGTCAACCTGCGGGTGGACGATCATCCCCAGCCGCTGGCCGAGCTGCGGCGGCTGCTCAACCTCCACCGCGCCTACGAGGAGATGAACCAGGGAGACGACGCCGTGGCGACGAACGACGTGCCGGCGGCGGTGCGCCACTACACGCGGGCGAGCGAGCTCGCGCCGGACATCGCCGAGCTCCCCTTCTGGCAAGCGGTGACCCTCTTCACGGTCGGCCAGGAGGAGAAGGCGCTGGCGATCTTCAAGGACGTCTTCGCCCGCGAGGAGCGCTGGGTGCGCCTGGTTCCTCGCCTTCCCGCCTCCGGGCTGCTGCCGGACGATGCGAAGAAGATCGAGAAGATCCTTGCCGTGGCGCCGGCCGCGTCGAAGCCGAAGCCCTAGGAGATCCCCATGCGCCCGACTTCACGCACAGTCGTACCCCTCGCGTTGATGGGGCCTGACGGCACTCGTGTTCGTACCCCTCCAGGCTGAGGCCAGAGGGGTCTGTATCGTAGGCGTGAGCAAGAACCTAGGCCATCGCGGCCTGGTACCGCTCGCGCACGCTCCCCTCACCGAGGATGCCTTCGATCGAGGAGACGAGGTCGGGGCCGACGTCGATTTTGTAGCTCTCTTTGGTGTCGATGCGGACGGTGCGGTCGGGGAACTGCATCGCGAGGGTAACCGGCACCTGTCCAGGATGCTCGGTGAGCAGCTCGCGGAGCTTCAACATCTGGCTCTGTGAAACCGACGGGTCCAGCATCAGGTCGACTCCCGCCAGCGGCCGGACGGCCAGCTTGTCGAGCGGGGTGATCTCTTCGACGGTCAGCTCGACGTCGGTCCCCCGCTCGCGGACCTGACCTTTGATCAGCACCACCGCCTCGTCGGCAAGCAGATGGCCGAACTGCTGGAGCTGATTGGCGAACAGCGTCACCGCCAGGCTGCCTTCGAGGTCCTCCAGCACGAAGCGGCCCATGTAGCGGCCGGCGTTGGCGCCGCTCTTGATTTTCACCCGGGAGACGCCGCTCACCATGCCGCCTACCGTGACCGTCTCTTCGATCCCGCCTTCGCGCAGGGCGGCGGTCGTATGGGTGACGAGCCGCTCCAAAGCCTCCTGGTGCTCGGAAAGGGGATTGCCGGTGAGGAAGAGCCCCAGCGCCTCCTTCTCGTATCGCAACCGCTCTCTCTCCGGCCAGGTTGAGATGGCGATGTTCAGAGGAGGCTCGACGGCAGGCTTCACGCCGATCCCTCCAAACATGTTGGCCTGTGCGCCTTCGCGAGTCCGCCGCAGCTCCTGGGCGAATTCCAAGGCTTCGTCCAGTCCCGCCATCACGGCGGCGCGATGCGCTCCCAGGCTGTCGAAGGCGCCTGCCTTGATCAAGCTCTCGAGAACTTTGCGATTGGCGGTCCGGAGGTCGACTTCGCTGACGAAATGGGCAAGGCTGCGGAACCGGCCTGCCCGCCGACGCGCAGCCAGCACGGACTCGATGGCGCTCTCCCCCACTCCCTTCACGGCGCCGAGGCCGTAGCGGATGCGATCGCCGACGACCGTGAACATGTAGCCGCTCTCGTTGATGTCTGGGGGCAGCAGCTCGATCCCCATGTTGCGGCTCTCGGCCGTGTACTTGGCGATGCCGTCAGAGGAGGAGAGCTCGCAGTTGAGCATCGCCGCCATGAAGGCCACCGGGTGGTGTGCTTTCAGATAGGCGGTCTTGTAAGCCAGGTTGGCGTAGGCGACGCTGTGGCTCTTGTTGAAGCCGTAGCCGGCGAAGGGCTCGATCTTGTCCCAGAGCTCGGCGGCCTTCTGCCGCGGCATGCCGCGCCCGGCGGCGCCGTCGACGAACTTCTCCTTCATCTTGGCCATGACGTCGGCCTTCTTCTTGCCCATGGCCTTGCGCAGCGTATCCGCCTCGGCCATGCTGAAGCCGGCGACTTCCACGGCGGTGAGCATCACCTGCTCCTGGTAGACGATGATGCCGTAGGTCTCCTTCAGGATCGGCTCCATCTCGGGAGCGAGGTACGTGACCTTCCGCTTCCCCTGCTTGCGCTGGATGTACTCGTCGATCAGCGTCATGGCGCCCGGCCGGTAGAGGGCGTTCAAGGCGGCGAGCTCGTCGAAGCGCGAGGGTTGGAACCGCCGCAGCAGATCGGTCATGCCGCGTGATTCAAACTGGAAGATGCCGCCCGTGCGGCCTTCGCAGAAGACGCGGAAGGTCTCGGGATCGTCGAGCGGCAGCTCGTCGAGATCGAGCTCGATCCCCTGATGGCGGAGGATCTTGACCGCGTCGTCGAGCACGGTAAGCGTGCGCAGGCCGAGGAAGTCCATCTTCAAGAGCCCGAGGCTCTCGATGACGTTCATGTCCCACTGCGTCATGATCTGTTCTTCGTCCCCTTTGGTGACCTTGTAAAGGGGAACGAGATCGTCGAGCGGCCGCGGCGTGATGACGACGCCGGCGGCGTGCACCGACGCGTGGCGGGTGAGCCCTTCGAGGCGGCTGCCGACCTCGACGATCTGCCGCACCTCCGGATCCTTGGCGATCTCGCCGGCCAGTGGCTCTTCCTTGGCCACCGCGGCCAGCGATTTGGTCATGTCCGGAATCAGCTTGGCGATGCGGTCCACCTTGGCGTAGGGAATGCCCATCACGCGGCCGACGTCGCGGATCACCGCCTTGGCTGCGAGGGTTCCGAAGGTGATGATCTGCGCCACCCGGTCGCGTCCATACTTCTCGCCGACGTAATGGATGACCTCGCCTCGCCGGCGCATGCAGAAATCGATATCGATATCGGGCATGCTGATGCGGTCGGGGTTCAGGAAGCGCTCGAACAACAGGTCATACTGCAGCGGATCGATGTTGGTGATGCGCAGGGCATAGGCGACGACGGAGCCGGCCGCCGAGCCGCGGCCCGGCCCCACCGGAATGCCGTTTTCGCGGGCGTGGCGGATGAAATCCCAGACCACCAGGAAGTAGCCGGGGAAACCCATCTTCTTGATGACCTGGATCTCGTAGTCGAGGCGCTGGCGGTAGTCCTCATCGGGATGGCGGACGAGCCCCTGCCCGCGCCGCCGGCGCAGCTCGGCGAATCGCTCTTCGAGACCCTCCCGAGCCACTTTCTCGAAGTAGCTGTCGAGGGTGTAGCCCGCCGGCACCGGGAACTCCGGGAGGTGGAAGCTGCCGCTGGGGATCACCAGGTTGCACCGCTCGGCGATGGCGAGCGTGTTCTCGATCGCCTGGTGGTCGTGCGGAAAGAGCTGGTGCATCTCCTCCGCCGACTTCAGGTAGAAGTTCTCCGAGGCGTAGCGCAGGCGGTCGGCGTCCGAGAAGGTCTTCTGGGTGCCGATGCAGAGCAGCACGTCGTGGGCGAAGGCGTCGTCCTTCCGCAGGTAGTGACAGTCGTTGGTGATCACCAGCGGGATCCCGGTGCGCTGGGCGATGCGCCTCACCACGTCGTTGGCGAGACGTTGCTCCGCGATGCCGTGGTCTTGCATCTCCAGATAGAAGTTGCCTTCGCCGAAGATCTCCAGGAACTCCCGTGCCGCCGCCTCGGCCTCGCGCTCGCGGGTGGCGACGATCAGCTCGTTGATCTCCCCCTTGAGACAGGCGGAGAGCCCAATGATTCCTTCGCTGTGCCGGCGCAGGAGCTCCTTGTCGATACGGGGCTTGTAGTAGAACCCCTCTAGGAAGGAGCTGGAGGTCAGCTTGAGGAGGTTGCGGTAGCCGGTCTCGTCGCGGGCCAGCAGGACGAGATGGTTGCTGCTGCCCCGCCCCGGCGTGCGGTCCAGCCGGTTCCCCTGTGCGACGTAGGCCTCCATGCCGACGACGGGTTTGACCCCCGCCGCCCGCGCCTTGTTGTAGAACTCGATGGCCCCGAACATGTTGCCATGGTCGGTCAGCGCCATGGCCGGCATGCCGGCCTCGGCCGCGGCGCGGATCACGTCGTCGAGACGGTTGGCGCCGTCGAGCAGGCTGAACTGGCTGTGGAGATGGAGATGGACGAAATCGGACATCGCGGCGGTGTCTTCGAGCTACCAGGATGTTATCAGAACCGGGGCCGCTTCAGGTCCTCACCGCTTTCGCCGACCCGGCCTGCCCTCCGCCTGCAGGCCGGGTCCAGGTGACTCGCGCCGAGAGCTTATCCCTGCGGAATTTCACAGACCTTGCAGGAGTACTCCCGGTAACCATCCTCCACATACATGCCGTTCTCGTAATGGCAGGACGTGGTGACCACCAGGGTTCCGAGGCAGGTCTTGGTCGGCCCTCCGCAGTCCGCATTGGCCTCCTGGTTGGCCTGAGCCAGGAGGTCGCTGTGGGCCGCTGTGCAGGACGATCCCATACCCCAGTGCATAGACGTGGCGTAGTCGTTGTTGGTCGGACACCAACAGAGTGCCCAGGCCGGCTTTGCGGCCGAGAGTCCGCTGATCAGCGCCAACGCCACCACCAGCATCGCTCCCGTGAACAGCGTCAACTTCCTCATCGCATACTCCTTTCCTGCAGCGTCTTTCGCTGCGTTCGGCCCCCCTGGACTCGATCATGGCGCGGGCGCGATCGGTTGCGCCCGTTCTCCCTCAAAGCTAATGGGCCGTGCTCTTCAAACCTCGCGCCATTCCGGACTGCCGCCGGAGCTGTTTGATTAAGCATCTGAAAAGAAAAGGCTTAGAGTATCCACAGGAGTTGAGGCACCAATTTTCTGGGCAGCGTCGGCGCGCAGCGACTGGGCGCATCGCGAAGTTGCTGGGCACCCAGGCCATGATGGGCTCCTAAACAAGCTCTACAGTCGATGATGTCTTCGTGGAGCCCAGCGGTCTTTCCCATTGCCTCGAAGAGATCGAGACCCGCTGTCTTCCAGGCGCACGGCCGCCGGAGGAACGGGCTCAACGCGGTGTGCCAGGGAGCCTGAGAGGAGCCCTGCTCCGGGGCCCCTCCTGCTCGAAAGCTCAACCCCTCTTCAAGGGACTACCTCGACGATTTTCGTGTTCCAGGTGCATTGGCCTGTGGCTGGTGTGTAGAGGGCGCTTTCCCCAGCGAACCAGAAGCTCACGGAGTCGTCTGGGTTGGTCTGTGCGCCAACGTAGTCGCCGACGCGGCTCGAACCCTTGGCACAACTCCCGGCATTGAAGACGGTTGCCCCATAGAAGAAGGGTTCGAGGAAGCCTTTCGTCGTCCATGCCGAGCTCACGAACTGGTTCGGACCGCTGGCGAGGAAAACAATGCCCACCGAGCTGTTCGCGTTGTACGTGATTCCGGGCATGAAGTAGGACAGCTCCTTGTCCGCATCCGTGTCGGGGCTCGCGAAGGTCAGGTCCTCCTGCAGGATAGCGGTCATGGTCCCGCCGCTCTCGTAGACAAAGAACCGCACGGCGCGAATGCACGCCTTGGTCGTAGCGAAGCTGGTCGCGCATTTCGTCGAGTATGCGGCCCAGAGGGTGTCTCCCCTCGCAGCCACCTGCATGATCCGATTGTCTTTCAGCTCCAGGTCCACTCCACCTGGCTGCTTCGGGCGCGGAGGAGTGGCGTAGCCTGTCCCCACCGTGAGATTGATGACGTCGAGAGTGGGGCCCGTCGTCGCGTTCGCCACCCGCCACACGCGGTAGGTTGCATTGGCAGACGGCACGACGGTGCTCACCATGTAGGTCGGGTTCATCCGGCCGGGAAACGACGTGGGGGCCGTGTAGTGGATGGCCGGCTGGACGTGACCGAGGACCTGCGTCGAACCTTCAGTGCCGGGCAGCACGAAGGTCGACATGCTTAGGGCGGGGCAACTCGTCGTGTTGTTCGTGAGTGAGGATTTGTTGAAGACCCGGAGGACACCGTACTTGTACTGTCGGGGGCCAGGGTCAGGGAACGTCCACTGGTCGTCGCTGATCAGGAACGCATCCGCTCCGACCCCCACCATCGGGTAATCGGCCCAGGTGACCGGGGTATCGGGCCGCAACGAGTTGATCCTGTAGCGGCACCAGTTCGTGGTCTCCAGGTTGGAGGGATTCGGAGACTTCGAGACGGCCAGCAGGATGCTGGAGGTCTGCGCGGCTTCGCTCCTCTGCAAGGCGACGACGAGGAACCGCTGGTTCGGCCCAAGGCGGTCGTAGATGATCCGCGGATCGAAAAGCACCTGGTCGGTTATGGGGTCCGCGTTGAAAAAGCTGTTCAGGCTCTTGGTCGCCACATTGACGCCCGTCAGGGTCATCAGCCGGATCGCGCTGTTGGTCCCTTCCAGCACGTAGGTGCTGCTTTTTCCCAGGATGGTGTCCGGCGGCCGGAACAGCCCGTCAGAACCCACGGAGGCGGCAAAGTCCAGGCCCGCGAAGGAGCGGACTGCGGCGGCCTTCGCCTGAACCTCAAGGGCGACGAACTGGTCCGGGATCTCCGGCTTCCCCAAAGGCTTTTCCCGACCTCGGGGATTGACGACCTCCGGCGGTTTCTCAAAAACCGGTAGCGTGGAGACCCAGTCGAAGTCTCCAGATTCGTCAGACATCGGCGTGATGATCTCGGTCTCTATCGGCTCGATATCGTAGACGCCCTTCTTCTTCACGTCGGCCGCATTGGCTGCCAGGCCAGGCAAGGCGAGCAACCCCGCCTGAACCCAAACGGCCGCCACGACCAAGACAGCGAAAGCCTGTGGATGTCTCCTCATCGGTCCTTCCTCCTTGTAGGTAGTACCCGCCGTGCCAGTCCTGAGGTCGCCTTGGCAAAGCTGGCACGTGACAGGGGAGTCTGTTATGTGCGTCTTCTGCTTCTGCTTCGGGATACGGCGCTTCTCAAGCTTCGTGCCAGTCCGGGCTTACGCGGCGCTAGCGTGTCAAACCCTTCCTTCTCAGCGATTTGGAGGATGACTCGGGGCAACCGGCGGTCGTGGAAGGGAAAGCGCCGCCGCGCAGCGACTGTGCGCATCGCGCAATCGCTGGGCATCCCATGCCATGATTGAAACCGCAAGGAAGATCTCGACAGGCGGCCTTGTTTCCCCTATCGAAGCCGCCGAATGAAGAGAGCGACATGGTGTTCGAAGAGCCTGGAAGTCTCTCCAATGATCTCGAAGAAATCGAGACCTCGACGCTGTCCTTTCAGGTGCATGGCCGCCGGAGGAACGGGCTGCCAGCACAGTTCCGCGGCGGCGACCTGGTGGCCGGTCGCTTCCAGGTCCGCCGCTTCCTGGGACAGGGTGGGATGGCCCAGGTCTACGAGGCCGAGGATCTGGAGCTGGGCCAGAGCGTCGCGATCAAGGTTCTCCGCCCCGATGTAGCGAAGGATTCCCGCGCCGCGAAGCTGATCAAGACCGAAGTCCTCCTCGCCAGGCGGGTCACCCACCCGAACGTCTGCCGGATCTTCGACGTCTTCCAGCACCCTCCGACCAATGGGAACGGCGCTTCCGCCGGCGCATGGGTCGTGGCGATGGAGCTGCTCCGCGGCGAGACGCTGGCGGCCCGGCTGCGCCGCGGACCCCTGACTCCCGGCGAGGCTCTCCCGCTGGTGCGGCAGATGACGGAGGGCCTCGCAGCCGCCCATGCGGCGGGCGTGGCCCACCTCGACCTCAAAAGCGGCAACGTCATGCTGGTTCCGGAGCGTGACGGGATCCGTGCAGTCCTCACCGACTTCGGACTGGCGCGGCGGACGGATCTGCCGGATGAATCCGCGACAGGTCCGGCACGCTCGCTCCGCGGTACGCCGGCGTACGTGGCTCCCGAGCAGGTCGCTGGCGGAGAGGTGACGACGGCCGCCGACCTCTACGCATTGGGTGTGGTGGTCTACGAGATGGTGACCGGCCGTCTGCCCTTCCGCGGCGAGACGCCGAGGGCTACTGCCGAGAAGCGCCTGACCGAGCCTCCGACGCCACCGAGCGCCCACGCGCCGCAGCTCGAGCCGGCCTGGGAGCAGGCGATCCTGCGCTGCCTGGAGCGGGAGCCCTCGTGTCGGTTCAGAAGCGCCACCGAATTCGCCGCGGCGCTCAGCCAGCGGATGGCGGCAGGTCCGCCTGAGCCACGCTTTGCATGGAACCGGGTGGCGCTGCTCTGCCTGCCCCTACTCCTCCTCGCCACCGCCGGGTTGTTCCTACCGATGCAGGCTGCTGAAAGATCCCGTAATGCTCCGCTGGCTTTCCAGGCAACGGCGAACAGCCAGGCCAGGCGCTTCTATGACCGTGGACTGGAGGCGCTCCGAGCGTCCGAAGCGCTGCCGGCCGTCCGCTCCTTGGAGAGTGCAGTCGCGATCGATCCTGATTTTTGCCTCGCTCATTCAGCGCTGGCCGACGCCTGGCTGCAGCTCGGCTATTACTCGAGGGCGCAAAGGCAGTCGCGGCGCGCCGTCGAGCTCATCGGCAATCTGCCCAGAAAGGACCGGCTCTGGGTCGAAGCTCGGTACTATCAGATCCACGGCAAGTGGGAGGCTGCGATTCAGC
Source organism: Thermoanaerobaculia bacterium (assembly GCA_036002325.1). GTDB lineage: Bacteria > Acidobacteriota > Thermoanaerobaculia > Multivoradales > UBA5704 > DATARR01. The sequence continues at coordinate 26,855 of DASYTJ010000122.1, forward strand.
GATACGAGGCGCTCTCGACATTCTTTCCTGACAACGTGGAGTTCGCCTTGAGCCTGGCGTCGGCCCAGAACGCCGCCGGCCACAGCCGGGAAAGCCTCGCCACCCTCGAAGCGGTGCAACACCCAGGCTCCACTGCCACCGCTGCCAGGGTCGATCTTGCCGAGGCAGAGGCGGCGGAGGCCCAGGCGGACCTCCAGCGCCAACTGGCCGCCGCCACGCGCGGCGCCTCTCGCGCGGCGGCCTTCGGGAACTGGCGGATTCTGGGCCAGGCACGGATCCTCCAGGGAAGGGCGCTCCGCGGGCGAAGAGAGTTCGAGCGCGCCCATAAGGCGCTGGAGGCTGCGTCCGCAGCATTTCTCCAGGCCGGAGACCAGGCCGGCGTTGCGCGCGCCACTTATGAGCTTGGAGCCACCTACCTTCGCACTCAGGACGTCGTCAAGGCCGAAGAGATGCTCGGTAAGGCCCTGTCCATCTTCCGCAGCATCGGCGATCGCGCCGGCGAGGCCGGAGTGCTTCATGAGCTCGGATTGCTCGCGTTCAAGCTCGACCGATGGCGGGATACCCAGCGATGGCTGGACGGCGCTCTCGCCGTCTACCGGGAGATCGGCGATCCAAGAGGAGAAGAGCGCACGCACAGGAATCTCGCGGACCTGCTCCGGTACCGGGGTCATCTCGCCGAGTCGGCTCGACAGCTCCAGCAGAGTCTGGTTCTGGTCCGCGGGTTCGCCGATCGCTCCGCCGAGGCCGAGGTGCTCATGCTGTTGGCTGATTGCAGCAGGCATTGGAATCTAGCGGAGAGTCTTCAGCTTTTCAAAGAGGCGCTGGCGGTTTGTGAGCACATTGAGGCCCCTGCCTGCTCTGTGCGGGTCGGTACGGGACTCGGCGCTGCCCAAGGTGAAGCCGGCGATCTGGCCGCCGCTGAAGAGACTCTTGTGAAGACTTGGCGGCGCTCGACGACCCTGAAGGCCACTGAGCCGGCGGTGCTGATTCAGTTGCGCCTGGCGAAGGTCTACCTGGACCAGGGTCGACCTGAAGCCGCCGCAAGTCTAGCCGCGCAGGTTACCCGCTATTTCAGCTCACACGAGCCCCGTTTACGTGCGGGATTCGCGTGGACGCTGCTGGCAGCCTCGTTGGAAGCCCAAGGGAGGAGGCACCAGGCGGACGGGGCGCTGGAGCGTGCCCGGGCACTTTTGCCCATCAGTTTCAGAATCGATTACGGAGTGCAGAGCCTGCTCATCCAAGCCCGCTTGTTGCACAAGATGGGAAGATTTACGGAAGCCGCCGAAGTGCTCGCGTCGGCTGAAGCCCAGGCGGCGGCGATGGGTTCGGACTCCTTGCGGATCGAGGCAAGACTTCTTAAGGCCCTCATCAGTGCCAAGCCGCAAACGCCTCTCGACCGTTGTGACTCCTTCGTTGCTCTCGAAGCGGAGGCCAGGGCTCATCACTTCGGCCTGTTGGCAATGCAGGCCGCGGCAGCGGGGCAGACCTGCAGCGTGGCCCGGATCGGCCGGATATGAACGCAACGATCTCAGGTCTCCTGCGGGTCGGGTCATCGGAAGCCGCCGCCGGACAGGAGTGTCATTACGAGCTATGCGGCGAACACGGCGATCGCTACCTGCTCCTGCCGGGAGCCAATCGCATCGGGAGCCTGGCCGGATCGAACGAGGTGGTGCTGCCGGTCCGCGGAGTCTCGCGGCACCACGCGGTGCTCGAGATCCGCTCCGGATCCTTGACCCTCCGCGATCTGGGAAGCAAGAACGGCACCTTTCATAACGGCGTTCGGATCAAGGAGGCCAGACTGGCGCCGGGAGACGAGGTCCGGATCGGTTCGAACGATCTGCGGCTGATCGAGACCGGACCCGGTGCAGAGCTGGCGATCGCGATCGACGATACCCAGATCCCACGAGAGGCCGGCCAGCACGAGACGGATCTCGATTCCGGTCACGGCGAAAGCGGTCACGGCGGGCCGGAGCTGCCGTTTCCGGAGGGTTACGTGCCCGGCGAGTCGCCGAGCATGTTGGCTCTGTATCGGGAGCTGCAGGCCGTGGCGGGGAGCGACATCCCGGTCCTGCTGCTCGGCGAGACCGGCGCCGGTAAGGAGCATCTGGCCCGCATTCTTCATGCGTGGTCCAGCCGGCGCGCCGCTCCCTTCATCGCGATCAACTGCGCGGCCATCCCCGCCGATCTGCTGGAGGCCGAGATGTTCGGCATCGCCAAGGGCGTGGCGACGGGAGTCCAAGAGCGGGCGGGAAGGTTCGAGCTGGCCCATGGGGGCACCCTCTTTCTCGACGAAATCGGGGACATGCCGTTGTCCCTGCAAGCGAAGCTGCTGCGGGCGTTGGAGGACGAGGAGGTCTGCCCCTTGGGCGGCAAACCCATCGGACTCGACGTCCGGGTCGTCTCGGCTACCAACGGTGTTCTTCGGCAACGGGTGGAAGAGGGCCGCTTCCGCGCGGATCTCTATTACCGCCTTGCCGGCGCGGTGCTGGAGGTTCCACCCCTGCGTGAGCGTCCGGCCGACATTTCCCGGCTCGTCGAGTGCTTTCTTCGCAGCATGCCGCGGGAAGCCAGGAAACGGGTGCGCGGGATCACCCTGCGGGCGCTGGAGCTGCTGGTGAGCTATCCCTGGCCCGGCAACGTTCGCGAGCTGGAGCACGAGATACGGCGGCTGGTCTACGTCTGTCCTGACGGCCAGCCGATCGACGCAGGGCTCCTTTCTCCTACCATCCGCCATTCCGCCGCGGCGAGTGCCACGGCTTCGACAGTCGGAGGTTCTTTACGGCTCGAGGACCACCTCGCGAGCCTGGAGCGCCGTCTGATCACCGAGGCGCTGGAGCGGACCCGCGGCAACCGCACCCGCGCGGCCGCGCTGCTGGGCATCTCACGCAACGGCCTGGCGATCAAGATGGAGCGCCTGGGCCTGGGATCTGAACAGAAGAGCGAGCAGGTTTAAACCTTCTCCTTCTCCATCCGGCTGTAGCGGTAGATGTAGTCGAGCCCGGAGGCGACGGTGAGCCCGCCGACCAGGTAGAGAGCCGTATCCGCCGCCAGCTCGATGAAGCGCAGGTCGGGCAGCGTGCCGGAGACCAGCACCAGCAACACCGCGGCGACCTGCACCGTGGTGTTGATCTTGCTGAGCACCGAGGGCGGGAACGCGCGGATGCCGGCCGCCAGATAGAGCACCAGGGCCACGACGACGATCAGCACGTCGCGCGCGATCACCAGGATGGCAACCCAGAGCGGGATCTCCGCGCCCCGATTGAGGCTGGGGATCGACAGCACCACATAAGCCGAGGTGAGCAGGAGCTTGTCCGCGATCGGATCGAGGTAGGCGCCGAGGAGCGACTTCTGGTCCCAGTAGCGGGCGATGAACCCGTCGAGCGCATCGGTGACGCCGGCCACCAGAAAGACGAGGAGGGATTTGCGCCAGTCCCCGTTCACCACGGTGATGATGAACAGGGGCACCAGCCCCATGCGCAGAAGGGAGAGGAGATTGGGGATGGTGAAGATCATGAGCCGCCCAGGAGCTTCAGACTGCGGCGGATGATCTCGACGCCTTCCGCGCCGGAGAGCTGCGCCGTCGCCTGACAGTCCTCCCCGGACGGCAGGAGCCCACAGGCCATGGACGCTTCACAGATCGGTCCCGCGGCGGTGCCACCCGCGCAGTCGGCCTTGCCGAAGCGGGCCAGGGTGCGGAGCACGACTCGCAGGGCGGGGCCGCGGCGTACCGGCGCCGCGGGCGAGAAGCGGTGGAGCGTCGGGTCGACGTCCATCAGGCCTAGGTTCACCACGCGGACGATCTCTTCCTGATTCGGGCTGTCGAGCACGTCCGTGGCGATGCGACCGGCGGTCGGCCGGCTGTTACGCACCTCCGGCACCAACCAGTAGAGCAGCAGCGCGAGGTCGCCCTTGGTCAGCTCCGGCTTGGCGGCGACCTCCTGGACGTTCTGCGGAAGCTGGGAGAGGCGCCATCGAAACTTCGCAGACTCCAGCTTCTCCGCCAGGCCGGCATCCTGGGGATGACGGGCGGCGAGGTCCTGCACGATCTTCAAACCGGCGCTCGGGTCGCCGACTTCGAGCTCGAGCTCGGCTCGGCGCTCCAGGAGGCCGCGGTCCCCAGGCCGGCGGGAGGAAAGCTCTTTGACCGCGACCAGCTCGGCACCGCGGTCGCCGGCCGCGAGCGCCACCTTGCGCGCCGCCTCCAGCGTCAGGATTTCGGCAGGCGCCCAGCTCCGGAGGAGCTCGAGCTGCCTGGCCGCCTCCTCGGGACGCTGGTTCCGGAGTGCTTCGTCCAACCGGTTGGAGACGATCTCCAGGGCGCGGGGATGAAGCTCGCCGGCACGTTTGAGAGCAAGAGGGCTGCGCGCGGCGACGGCGCGGTATGCCGCGTAGGCCAGGGGAAGGTCTCCGAGGCGCTCCGCGGCGCGGCCGAGCAGCAACTGGCTGGCCGTGTAGGTAGGCAGGGCATCCCCGGCCGGCAGCAGGCGCTCGACCACCCGCCGATCGCTCCTGGCGGCGAAGTCGATTTGGGCGGTCAGCACCTGCGCGGGAAGGAACTGGGGATCGCGCTCCAGCATCTCGGCCGCCGCCCGCGAAGCGCCTTCGACGTCCCCCTCCTCCATGAGGCCGCGCCAGACGTTGAGCAGGCGGTCCCGGAGCTGCGGGTCCACCGCGCCGGAGTAACCCTCCAGGGGGTCGATCAGATACGGACGGTCCGCCGGCTCCAGCTCGAGCGGCTGGTGAGGCCTGCCGACGGGCTGGGTGGGCGATGAAGGCGGCGGCGCCGAGGTGCAAGCGAGGCTCGCCGCCAGCAGGACGACCAGGATTGGAGCCGCGACGATCGGGCGTCCATGACCCCGGACCTCAGGGTGCGGGGGGCGCCGCGGCGATAGTGGCGATGGCATGCTTGTAGATGAGGATTTCCTTGCCTTCGCTCTCGAGCACCACGGCGAAGCGATCGAAACGCTTGAGGCGCCCCAGGAGGTGTCGGCCGGTCACCAGCTCGAGATACATCGTCTGGCCTTCTTTGAGGCTCTGGAAGAGATATCCATCCTGAATATTGATGTTGTGTTTAACCATTCGCCCTCCCGAAACCCCTGTGCTTGGCATAATCAAGTACCCCCGGAATCTGCCGTGTTAGTTCCTGGGCCGAGAACCAGGTCACATCCGGCTCTTTCCGAAACCAGGTCTCTTGGCGTTTGGCGAAGCGCCGAGTTTCCCTGACGATTTCGGCGATCGCCTGGTCGAGAGACCCATCCCCTTCCAGGTGACGGACGAGCTGACGATACCCGATAGCCTGGAATGCGGGTAGATCGGGAGAAAGACCCTGCCGAAGCAATCCGGCGACTTCTTCCTTCCAACCTGCCGCCAACATCCGGGCCACGCGGCCTGCGATTTGATCGTATAAGATGCTGCGCGGAAGCGTCAATCCGACGCGCACGGCCGCAATGCTCTCAGTGCCAAAGGGTTGCTCCGCGATCCACGAGGAGAGCGGACGGCCGGAGACGAGCGCGACCTCCAACGCTCGCAGCACCCGCTGAGTATCGCCGGCCGCCAGCCGGGCCGCCGTCTGCGGATCCAGCCGCGCCAGCTCTTGGCGCAACGGGTCGGGCCCTTCGGACTTCAGTCGGAGGCGCAGCTCCTGCCGCACCCTGGGATCGCCGGGAGGAATCGGGCTGATCCCCGCGAAGAGCGCCCGCAGATAGAGCCCGCTGCCCCCCACTACGATCGCCGTCCTGCCTCTCGCATGGATGCCGGCGATCGCCTCACGGGCCCGGCGCGCGAACTCCCCTGCCGAATAGGCCTCGTGCGGCTCCTTGATGTCGATCAGGTGATGCGGCACGCGCTCGCGGTCCACCAGGCTTGGCTTGGCGGTCCCGATGTCGAATCCCCGGTAGACCTGCAGGGCGTCGGCGTTGACGATCTCCCCGCGGAGCTGCTCGGCGAGCGCCATGGCCAGCGCGCTCTTGCCGGTAGCGGTGGCACCGACGATGGCGAGGACGGGTTCCATGGCGAGCGTCGAGTCTCTCACTTCGGCGCTCCCGGCGTCTCGATCCGCATCCGGCCATCCTCTCCGAAGCGCACCACAATCTCGCCGGTGCGGTCCGTCCGCAGGATGCGGGCGCCGGAACCCTCCAGTCGCTCGACGACCTCGGGCGACGGATGGTGGTAGAGGTTGTCGACGCCGGCGGAGATCAGGGCGAGGCGCGGCGAGGCAGCCTCCAGGAAGGTAGCGGTGGTCGAGGTCCGGCTGCCATGATGGGCGACTTTGAGAACGTCTGTCCGCAGCTCCCGGGCGCAGCAGTCGACGAGCTCGTGCTCGGCCCAGCGTTCGATATCGCCGGTGAGCAGGACGCGCCTGCCGCGGGTTTCGGCAAGCAGCACCAGCGAGCGCTCGTTGACCTCGTGATGGTCGTCCGGCCGCGGATGGAGAACCTTCAGCCGCCAACGCCCAAGGTCGTTCCTGTGCCCTTTCCAGAGGAAGCGTGGGCGGACACCAGGCAAGGTCAGCAAGCGTCCGGCGCAGGTGGAGGGATCCCAGCCCGGCGCCGTCCAAACCTCGTCGACGGCAAGATAAGCGGCGATGTCCACCAGCCCGCCGCAGTGGTCGCGGTCAGGGTGGGTCATGACCAGGGCATCCAGCCGGCGGACGCCTTCGCCCAGCAGAGCCGGCAGGAGGACCCGGCCGCCGAGGTCGCCGTGGGCCCATCCGCCGCCGTCGATCAGGATGGCGCGGTCGCCGTCGCGCAGCAGGATGGAGTCTCCCTGCCCCACGTCGATCATCACCAGCTCGGGATCGATGCGGGCCGCTCTGGGCCACCCCACGACGGCGCACACGCCCAGGCAGGCCGCCAGGGCGACGAAAACCGCGACGGCCCGCCGCGACGACGGAAGGAGGAGCAGCATTGTGACTGCCGTGGCCAGCAGCCAGGCCCAGGCCGGCGAGAGGAGCGCCGGCAAGGGGCTCCAGACCTCGGGAGGAGTCCGCGACGGCCACGAGAATGGCGCCGCCAGCGCGTCGAGGACGGGGAGCAGATCGCCAGCCAACGACGGCGAAACCAGCGCCAGGATCGTCCAAGCCAGCGCTGCGGCCAGGACCAGACCGGTCCATGGCACCGCGGCCAGGTTGAGCCACGGCGCCAGCGGCGACAGCAGGTAAAACCGGGGCAACGCCCAGGGAAGCGTCGCCAACTGCGCGCCGACTCCGGCGGCGAGCGGTTTTACGAGCCAGGAGGGCACGAGACGGCTTTGCCAGCGCCGAGCCAGGAGCGGCGCGAGCAGCAGGAGGCCGGCGGTGGCGGCCACGGTGAGTTGAAAGGCCGGCGAGAGCGCCTCATCGGGCCGGTTCAGCAGGAGCAGGATCACCGCCCAGCCAAGAGCGTTGGCGGCGGCGGGCGGACGTTCGGCCAGCAGCGCCGCGACGGCGAGCGAGCCCATCACCGCGGAGCGCACCAGCGCCGGCAGCGGTCCCACCAGCAGGAGATAGAGAAAGATCGAGGCCAGCATCAGAACCAGGCGGAGGCGCCGGGGGAGACGATTGCCGAGAAACCACACCGCTCCCGCCACCAGGGCCACATGTACGCCGGAGATGGATATCAAGTGATAGACGCCCGTCACGCGGAGCCCTCGTTTCCACGTCAGCGGCAATCCGGCGGCGTCACCGAGCACCAGAGCCCGCGTCAGCGCCTTGCCCTGGCTCTCTCCAGCGCTCTCCGGCCCGGCCCTTCGATACGCCTCCTCCACCCGCCGCCGGAGGGCGCCGGAGAGCCGCGCCACCACCCCGGGCGGGCTTTCGTTCTCCAGCAGCCGGCGGCTCTTGACGCGCAGCCGCCAGGGTCCTGGCGGCACCGGCACGCGATTGGCGAACCCCGGCGAGCGGGTCAGGTATCCCTTCACCCGCAGCATCGAGCCGAAACCGGGCGGGAGCTCGTCCGGAGCTGGCAAGTGAAGGATCACTTCCAGCGGTGGCAATTCCACCCGGTCGCCCTGGCGCAAGCGCACGACCCTGGCGGGAGCCGACCACCCCTCGTCGTCCGCGATCCAGTGGCCGGTCGTTTGGACAACGGCTTCCACCGGGTTCTCGCGATCGAGCCATCCGGCCGGGCTCCGAGGCAGATCGAGCCTCACCACCGCAGTGAGAAGCCCGAGGCTCAGAAACGCCAGACCGGTTCCGGTCCGTCGACCCAAGGCCAGACCCAAAAAGGCCAGGACAGCCAGAGGGGGAACCGGCAGGTAAGAGACTTGGAAGGACAGAAGGGTACCCGCCGCGAAGGCCGCAGCGGGAAGGAGCATAGGAGCATGGCGGAGGTCCATGCTCTCTGAAGACGGAAAAACCGCCTCCTATCGCTCAACTTTTTTCTGTCGGCTCCGCCTCAGGGGAGAACAACGACAGCACCGGCAGGCCCAGACGGCGGCGCAGGGCTTGCCGGGCCAGCCGGCCCCGGGAGTGCTCCAACTCCTCCGCGCTGAGACGCGCGCCGAGCGCGGCCAGGGTCTTCTCCACCGCCGCTTCGATTGCGGCGCGACTATCGCCGTCGAGGCCGTCCGCAGCGGCGTCGAGCATCTCCCTGTCCAGGACCGATAACCGCTCCTCCACCTCTTGCGGATCGCCGCCGAGCGCCAGGATCCGTCCGGCGAAGATCTCACGGTATGGGAAATCCACGGGCAGGGAGGCGGCGAGCGCGGCGAGGCGTGGCGGAACCTCCAGAGCGGGTGCGTCGGCGCGGCGTCCAGGCGCCGTGAGCTCGCGGACTTCGGACCACGCCGCCTCGACGGCGGGAGCGCAGTAGCGCAGGCTGGAGATCTTCCCTTTGGCGCCCCGCTCCTGCCGGCGCGCGAAGACCTCGCCCAGCACCCGCCTCAACAGATCGAGAGGCACGCCCTCCTGATGCCAGCGCCGGGCCACCTGCCAGTCTGCCGGCGAGAGGAGCAGGGGCGCGCCGCGCAGCTCCACGAAGATCTCCTCGACGGCCTGGAAGTAGGCGTGATCCGAGTCCTCGGCGGATTCACTCATGACGCGACGCGATCGTCGATCCTCCAATGGCGTGCCCGTCCAGCGCTCTGCTAAAGTAAGGGCTCTCCACCCTTCTGCTCAAAGGAGACCCTTCGTGAACGAGCTTGTCCAACGCCTTACCCAGGAGCAGGAAATTGAGGCAACCGTCCGGCCAAAGCCGACCGTCAGCGGCCTGAAGGAGGCCATCGATCGCGGCTATGTCCATGCGAAGTTTCCCAACACTCGTGGCGGAACCGAGCTCGGCTTTCCTCTCGATCGTACGCGAAGCGACCTGAGCGGCGCTGACTTCGACAAGGGGACCGGCCATATCAAGATCGTCGGCGAGCTGGTGCTGGACTACACCCGGGTTCGCTTCCACGGCACGATCGATCTTGCCACCCTCAAAGGAACAGGGCGCCTCGAGCCGCTGGAGGACGTGCAGCCGGGAGCGGCGAGGACCGCCTAGGCCCTCCTCCGCCTGCGCCCGCAGGCTTCCTAGCGATTGCGCTCATAGATGAGCTTCAGGCCGGTGAGCGTCAGGTCGGGATCCACCTCGCGGATGTACTTGGAGCCGGAGGCGATGAGCGGCGCCTGGCCTCCTGTCGCCACGATGCCCTTGATGTCGGGAAGCTCCACCGTCAGCCGCTCGAGGATGCCGTCCACGAGGCCGATGTAACCGTAGTAGATGCCGGCCTGCATGGCAGAGACGGTGTTCTTGCCCACCAGCTCCGAGGGTTTGCGTACGTCGACGCGATAGAGCCGCGAGGCATGAGCAAACAGAGCCTCAGCCGAGATGGTGATACCCGGCGCGATGATGCCACCCGCGTACTCCCCCGCAGCGTTGACCACGTCGAACGTGGTCGCCGTGCCGAAGTCGACGACCACCACCGGCGAGCCGTAACGCTCCCGGGCGGCGACGGCGTTGACGATGCGGTCCGCTCCCACCTCGGCCGGGTTGTCGTAGCGGAGGGGCATGCCGGTGCGCACTCCGGGCTCGATGAACAGCGGTTTGCGCCCGAAGTAACGGGCGGACAACCGCTCGAGGGTGAGGCGAAGCGGCGGCACGACCGAGGAAATCACCACAGCCTCGGCGCTGGCGGGATCGCTGCCGCGCATCGCGAACAGCGGCAGCAGCAACGCGCCGTACTCGTCCGCCGTGCGTTCCGTGTCCGTCGACAAGCGGAAGCTCTCGATCAACTCTTCGCCCTGATAGACGCCGAAGATCGTGTTCGTGTTGCCGACGTCCACCAGGATGAGCAGACCACCCTTCGACGGATTTCCTTTTCTCATCCCTCGATCACCTCGCCCGCGGCCACGGAGATCGCCTGACCGCCGCTCTCCATCAGCAGCCGTCCGGATTCGTCGAATCCCTGGAACGTGCCTTCCAGAACGCTTTCGCCCACGCGGCAGGCGATCCTCTCCCCGGGCCGATGAATCGACAGCGCACGGTAGCTCCGCACGGCATAGGCGGCGTCTCCGAGGTGAGTCAGCTCCGCTTCAACGCCTTCCACCAGATCCCAGGTGAGGTCCACCAGGCTCACGACCCCGCCTCCGAGCAGGACGAGCGAGGTCGCGGTCTCCGGCAGATCGGCGGCGCCGTGCAGGTAGTTCACGCCGAAGCCCACGATGGCCAGGGCCTCCTCGCCCGGACGCACCGCCGCCTCGATGAGCACGCCACCGATCTTCTTCCGCTCTCCTGCGACCTCCACCAGGAGATCGTTCGGCCATTTGAGGCGGCAGGGTGAAGGCAGGTGCGGCGAGAGGGACCGGCAGAGCCCGACACCGACGAGCAGCGGCAGCGTCTGCAGGAAGGCGGGATCGGCGACAGTGGCCACGCGCGTGGCATAGACCCCCTTGCCGCGCGGGCTCGACCAGCTCCGGCCCCGGCGCCCGCGCCCCCCGGACTGCTCCAGCGTCAGCAGGAGCAACGGCTGGAGCGTCTGCGCCTCGTTCTGGTACTCGGCGATGATGGCGCGGGCCAGAGCGTTGGTGGAGGGCAACCGGGGCAGGACCACGAGGTTCTCGGGGCCGCGGCGGTCGCGCCGCCGTTCCAGCCCTTCGACGTAGTGGTCGAAATCCACCGTGTCCCTCCTCTCAGGAGAGCTCCAGGCTGGAGCACAGGGTTGCCTGTCGCTCCCGCATCTCCGCCAGGCGCGCCCGGCCGCCTTCCACCACGTGAGCGGGAGCCTTGGCCAGGAACTCCGGATTGCCGAGGCGCTCCTCGGCGCGCGCGATCTCGCTCGTGAGCTTCTCCAGCTCCTTGTCCAGCCGGGACCGCTCCTCCGCCGTCATCTCCTGCTTCTCCACGGAGACGCCGATCTCGACGCCGGCGACGAGGTCGCGCCGCGCGTGCTCCGGCGCCGTACCCAGGGTGACCGTGCCGACCCGCGCCAGCGAGCGCAGGAGCGGAGCCTGCTCCTCCAGCAGCCGGCCGGTTCCGGGATCCGACGCGGCAAGATGAAGATCGATCTTCACTTTGGGGGACAACCCCATCTCGGCTCTCAGCGCCCGCAATCGCGTCACCACCTCGATCAGCGCCTCCATACCGGCTTCGACTCCGGCGTCTTCCCAGAGCTCTTCGCGGCGGGGGTAGGCCGCCAGGCAGATCGTTTCCGGATGGATCGCCTCATGACCCGGCAGGCGCTGCCACAGCTCCTCGGTCAGGAACGGCATGACCGGATGGAGCAGCCGCAGGGCGCGGTCGAGCACCGTCAGCAGGACCTCGCCCACCCGCGGCCGTGGAGCCTCGCCCCCGGCGGTCATCAGGGCCGGCTTCGACAGCTCGATATACCAGTCGCAGAAATCGCCCCAGAAGAAGTGATAGAGACGGTTGCAGGCCTCGTCGAAGCGGAAGGTCTCGAAGCGCGCGTCCACCTCCGCCGCGACCCGCGAAAGCCGCGAGAGGATCCAGCGCTCGGGCGCGGCGAGGCCCGCGGGATCGATCGTTTCCTGCACCCGCGCCTCCCCCACTCGCGACAGCGCGAAGCGGGCGGCGTTCCAGATCTTGTTGCCGAAGGCGCGATAGCCGGCGATCTGGTCGGGGTTGAGCGGAATGTCGCGCCCCGGGCTGTCGAGCGCCGTCAGGGTGAAGCGCAGGGCGTCGGCCCCGAACTCGGCGACCAGCTCGGTCGGGTCCAGCGCGTTCCCCTTGGTCTTCGACATCTTGACGCCTTCCGCGTCACGCACCAAGCCGGTCAGATGCACCGCGCGGAAGGGGACCTCGCCGGTGAAGTGCAGCGCGGTCATCACCATGCGGGCCACCCAGAAGAAGAGGATGTCGAAGCCGGTGACGAGCACGTCCGTGGGATAGAACACCCGCAGGTCCGGCGTGTCGTCCGGCCAGCCCAGGGTGGAGAAAGGCCAGAGGGCGGAGGAGAACCAGGTGTCCAGCACGTCGGGGTCCTGGGTGAGCCGATCCGTGCCGGCCTCGGCCGCCGCCTCCTCGAAGCTGTGGGCCACGAAGCAGCGGCCGTCCTCGGTGTACCAGGCGGGAATCTGATGGCCCCACCAGAGCTGGCGGGAGATGCACCACGGCTTGATGTTGGAGAGCCAGTGCTCCCAGGTCCTGTCCCACGAATCCGGGATCAGGCGCGTGCGCCCGTCGCGCACCGCGGCGAGCGCCTGCTGGGCCATCCCGGACATATCGCAGAACCACTGCGTCGAGACCACGGGCTCGATGGGCTCGCCGCTGCGCTGGCTGTGACCGACGTTGTGGACATGATCCTCGATCTTCACGAGGTAGCCCTCGTCGCGCAGGCGCTCGACGATCTTGCGGCGCGCCTCGAAGCGATCGAGCCCGGCGAAATCCGGCCCGGCCTCCTCGGTCATCCGGCCGTCCGTGCCGATGACCGACAACCCCGGCAGGCGGTGCCGCTTCGCCATCTCGAAGTCGTTCGGATCGTGGAACGGGGTGATTTTGACCAGACCCGTGCCGAACTCCCGGTCCACCGCCGGATCGGCCACGAACGGCAGGCGGCGGCCGACGAGCGGCAGGAGGGCCGCCCGGCCGTGGAGGTGGCGATAGCGCTCATCCTCCGGGTGGAGCGCCACGGCGGTGTCGCCCAGCATGGTCTCCGGCCGGGTGGTGGCCACCACGATCCGCTCATCGCTTCCCTCGACGGGGTAGGCGACGTGATAGAGCTTGCCGTGCACCGTCTTCGTCTCGACCTCGAGGTCCGACACCGCCGTGCCCAGCGCCGGCGACCAGTTGACCATGTACTCGCCGCGGCTGATGAGGCCCTCGCGATAGAGACGGACGAACGCTTCGCGGACGGCGCGGGAGAGCCCCGGGTCCAGGGTGAACCGCTCCCGCGTCCAGTCGCAGGAGGCACCCAACAGATCGAGCTGATGGCGGATGTTGCCGTGGTACTGCTCCTTCCACTGCCACATGCGCTCGACGAACTTCTCCCGGCCCAACTGGCAGCGGCTCGTCCCTTCCGAGGCGAGGTGGCGTTCCACCATCAGTTGCGTGGCGATGCCCGCGTGGTCGGTGCCCGGCAGCCACAGGGCGTTGTAACCCTGCATGCGCCGCCAGCGGGTCAACAGATCCTGGAGCGCCGACTGCAGCGCGTGGCCGACGTGGAGCTTGCCGGTGACGTTGGGAGGCGGGATCATGATGCAGTACGAGGGCTTCTCCGAGGGCACCTCCGCCCGGAAGTACCCCCGCTCCGCCCAGCGCCGCTGCCACACCTGCTCGTAGGCCGCAGGATCAAAGCGCTTGTCCATCTCGATACCGGTCATCGTCCCGGCGCTGGTGCCTGGCTCCATCTCGCTCCGCATCCATTTCCTTCCGTCTATTCAATTTCCATCTAAACAGAAAGGAGCGGTGATTTGCACCGCTCCCCGTTCGCCTTCGGACAAACCGAAGGCAGGCGCTACTCGACTTGTGCTTCGAGCTCGCGCAGCCGGTCGCGGATGATCACCTCCGCCAGATCCGGGATCACCTCCCAGGCGACGTCGCGTACCGTCTTGTCACCCAGCAGCTCGACGACGCGGCGGGCGACGCGGTCGACGTCTTCGTCGCTGAGGCGGGCACCGCCATTGGCGGCAGCCGGCGGCGCAAGCGGCGCGGCGGCCGGGAACTCGAAGCCGGAGCTCGGCGCTGCTGCTGGCACCGGCTCCTCCGGGATGTAGCGGTCCTGCCGCGTCTCGTCGAGCGACAGCTCGCCAGGAGCGGCGAAGACCTCATCCTGTACAGTGAAGGGCGGCTCATTCTCGTCCAGCTCGAAAACGGGCTCGGACTCCACCTCGTACGACAAGTCGGATTCGAGGGTGAAGGAGGGCTCGCGGTCGAAGGGCGTGGGGGAAGCCGGCGGCGCGGCGAACGGCGGCTCCGGCTCCGCCTGCAGCTCGAAGTTGCCCCAGGCCGGCTCGGCGGAGAACTCCGGGATCCCTTCCGGTCCCACCAGTGGCGGCGGCTCCGCGGTCAGCGGCAGCGGCAGATCCGGGACGGCCGAGGGGGTTGCCTGGGGAGCCAAGAGCTCCTGCACCCGCTGCAGGAGCTCCTGCGAATCGAACGGCTTCTTCAGATAAGAATCGGCCCCGACCGAGCGGGCCTGGCCCTCGTCGAAGGGCTCGAAGGTGCCGACGAGCAGCAGCACGGGAGCTTCCGGCCGCAGTTGCTTCGAGCGGCGGCAGACCTCGTAGCCGTTGGCGCCGGGCATGTGCACGTCGGCGATGACGAAATCCGGGTTCATCTCGGACATCAAGGCGAGCGCTTCATCCCCATTGCTGACGGCGCGGACCTCATAGTCCTCGTCCATGAACGTCAGCTCGATGACCTTCTGGATGGTGACGCTGTCGTCCGCCAGCAGAATCCTTCTCTTCATTCCTCTTCCCTCTTGACCCGCCCTACCGTAGCACCCCGGCGACAGGCCGTCAAACCTCTCTTCCGGAGGGGTTTAGGGTTCAGGCGGCGGCAAACCGCGTGTCCAGGTACTCCACGATGGCCCGCGTGGAGGTCCCCGGCAGAAAGATCTCGTCGATGCCCGCTTGCTTCAGGCCCTGGATGTCCTGCTCCGGGATGATGCCGCCGGCGAACACCAGAATGTCCGGCGCTCCCTGGTCCCGCAGCAGCCGCGTCACCTCGGGAAGCAGGGCGTTATGGGCGCCGGAGAGGATCGAGAGCCCCACCGCGTCCACGTCCTCCTGAACGGCGGCGGCCGCGATCTGCTCGGGCGTCTGCCGCAGACCGGTATAGATCACCTCGTGGCCGGCGTCGCGCAGGGCCCGAGCCACCACCTTCGCGCCACGGTCGTGCCCGTCCAGACCCGGCTTGGCGATCAGGATACGCAGCCTCTTCTCCGCCATGAGAGGGGATTCTAGCAGAGGGGGCGGCTGACGCACTCTCACCCGCGCCCGGCCGGACTCTATCGCATGCTCTCGGAAAGCGTTACGATGCTCATGCATTCGTGACCTAGCGTGGGTGGGGCCGTGCCGTCTGGACCGTGGCGAGGCGCTCCCGCATCGAACCCGGCGCGCGCCGGACAGGAGGACGGCTCATGGACAAGAGCGCCTGGGAGAGGCTCGTCGAGAGGCACCTGCCGCTGGTCGAGCTTTCACGGACCAGCCCCAACAAGGACGACTACATGCCGTCCTCGATTGACTGGTTCCTCGAACGGTCCACCCTGCTGGACCACGAAGACTCAAGCGTTCGAATCGTCGCTCCGACGCGAGCGGACTTGGCGGCGAACCCGCAGGAGACCCGATACCTCAAGGCCGACGACGACAGCGTCTATCTGGGTGACCCCAAGACGGCCGCCATGTACGCACACATCCGCAAGGCGACCCCTCCCACCCCCGCCGATCTTGACTGGATCGACATCCAGTACTGGTTCTTCTATCCCTTCAGCGGACCGATCGGCGGACCGTACCCCTTGTCTCTGGGAGGCGCACACCAGGGCGACTGGGAGCACGTGACCGTGCGGGTGTCCGACTGGCGAAGCTCCGGCACGAGCGTCGTAGAGGCCGTCTTCTTCGCGGCCCACCGACGCTTCGAGGGGAGGTGGCTCGTCCTGCGGTCGTCGTCACCGAAACCGGACCGTTTCGCGCTCGAGAACGGCACGCACCCCTTCGTCTTCTCAGCCTGGCACTCGCACGCGAGCTACGAATCGAAGGGTCTCCACAAGCGGTCGGTGGGCCACTACTTCTTTGTCAACGATTACTGCTCCGGCGGCCACCGGTGGGGTCCGGACGCAGCCTATGAGATCCTGCAGATCGACGACGACGTCTACCAGGCCGGCGACGACCGGATCCCCCCTCCCGGCTGGGCCGCGTTCACCGGCAGGTGGGGAAACTCCGGCGTCGGCTCGCCCCGCACGCCCCCGCAGCAAGGGATGTGGAACGACGACGGCCAGAACGGGTTCTACATCGACCTTGAGCCCCTCGCCTCCTTCGGCAGCGCCTGGAGTGAGAAACGCGGCACGACGGCCGTCGCGCTCGGTCTCCTCGGCCACCACCAGGTGCTCGCGGTCGGTCGCAACATGGGCGACAACAACCGCTACTACATCTTCCGGTGCGCCGCCAACCAGCTCACGCAGGTTGCCGAGGGGGGCGACTCGTGGGCGCACGACCGCGGCGTCACGGGCATCGCTCTGGGTATCTTCGCCGGCAAGCAGACCCTGGGCGTCAGCCGCGGCGGTGACGAGAAGAGCCGGTTCCTGCTCTTTCACTGGCATGCCGGGAAGCTTGCGGAGCTCGAGAACGGAGGGGACGGATGGGGTAGCGGCCGGTACGCCACATGTATCGCCTTCGGGGTTCTGGACGACTTGGCGGTCGTCGGCGTCGGGCGCAACGAGGGCAACCACGAGCGCTTCTTTATCTACAGGTGGTTGCACCACAAGCTTGAGATCCTCGCCAGAGGCGGCAACACCTGGGACGGCAACCGGGGCACCACGGCCATCGCCTTCGGCCTCCTCGACGACCGCTGGGTCGTCGGTGTAGGCCGCAACAGGGGCGGCGGCGCGCGCTTCGAGATCTACACTTGGGTCGACGGCCAGCTCATCCGCTTCGGCAGCGGCGGCGAGAGCTGGAGCTCCGACTGCAAGGCGAACGGGATCGCCTTCGGTCTCCTCGCTGACGAGCAAGTGGTCGGCGTCACTCGCGACGCCGGCGACGGACCCCGATTCTACGTCTATCACTGGACCGACAGCGGCCTGACTCCTCTGGTCGACGACGGGGGAAAGGACTGGGGCAAGGAGCACCGCGCGACCGGTATCGCGTTCGGAGTGATCAACGGTATCCCCTACCTCGCCGTCTCTCGCACCGGGAGCCACAACGCGCGGGTGATCCTCTACGGGTACGAGGACGGCAAGCTCGTCCAGAGGGGGGCAGCCGGCAACACCTGGGGCGACGATCGCGACGCGACCTGCGCGGCGGTCGGGGAGCTGGGGGGCAAGCCGGTGATCGCCTACGGGCGCAACCCCGGCGGCAACCACCGGGGCGGCGTCCTGAAGTGGATCACCTGAGCGGGTGGATCTCGCGAATTCGGTCGGGGAGGGGGCGGGAGAGGGGGCCAGGGGGTGAGGGCTCGCGGCGTCAGCCGCCCGCCCGCTCGATGAAGTAGTACACGAGGTCGGTCGAGGGAGTCTGGTACCCCATCTGCCGCAGCAGCGACACCACCTGGCCGCGGTGATAGGTGGTGTGGTTCACCATGTGGACGACCGGCTGCCAGAGCGGCAGGGTGTGCATCTCGCCGGTGGTGGAGGTCCAGGTCAGGGGCGCCGCGAGCTGCTCGTCGGTCAGGGCGGCGAGAAACGCCTCGATCTCGGAGGCGGTCTCCTCCCAGCCGTGGATCCAGGACATCAGGTCCGGATAATCGGTCAGATTCGGGATGTGATCGAGCGGCCGGCCCGAAAAGCGGGAGAGCCAGAGCCGCTGCGAGCCCAACATGTGGACCATGGTGCCGAGCATCGAATGGAAGCTGATGCCGGCGTCCCGCGTCAGGTCCTCCGGCCGCACCTCGCGCACCGCCTTGAGCATGAGGCGGTCGGTCCAGAGCATGTAAAGCAGCAGCTCGCGAACGATCGAAGCGGAGGCCGACATATCAGAAGACTGCCGGCTCTTCGTAAGTGCCGAAAACGTCACGCAGGGCGTCGCTGATCTCGCCGACGGTGCAGTAGGCCTTCACGCATTCCAGGATCAGCGGCATGGTGTTGGCGCTGCCGGCCGCCCCTTGCTTCAAGCTGTCGAGGGTGCGTCCGACGGCTCCGGAGTCCCGCCGCGCCTTGACCTCGTCGATGAACGCGACCTGCCGCTCGGCGAGGTCGTCCGGGATGTAGAGGATCTCGATCGGCTCCTCATCGGTGACCTGGAAGGCGTTGAGCCCGACGATGATCTTCTCCTTGTCCTCGAAGGCCCGCTGGTAGGCGAAGGAGGCGTCCATGATCTCGCGCTGGGGGAAGCCGGCCTCGATCGCCTCCACCATGCCGCCGAAGTCGTCGATGCGCCGGATGTAGTCGAAGGCGCCGTCCTCCATCCGCCGGGTCATCTCCTCCACGAACCAGGCGCCGCCCAGGGGGTCGACGGTGTTGGTGACTCCCGACTCGTGCGCCAGGATCTGCTGCGTGCGGAGAGCCGTGCGGGCGTTCGCCTCCGTCGGCAGGGCCAGCGTCTCGTCGAGGGCGTTGGTGTGGAGCGACTGCGTGCCGCCGAGGACGGCGGCGAGGGCCTGGATGGTGGTGCGCACGACGTTGTTGATCGGCTGCTGGGCGGTCAGCGAGCAGCCGGCCGTCTGGGTGTGGAAGCGCAGCATCCAGGAGCGGGGATTGCGGGCGCCGTAACGCTCGCGCATGACCTTGGCCCAGATCTGCCGCGCCGCCCGGAACTTGGCGATCTCCTCGAAAAAGTCGTTGTGGCTGTTGAAAAAGAAGGAGAGCCGCGGCGCGAAGTCGTCCACGTCGAGCCCGGCATCGATGCCGTACTGCACGTACTCCATGCCGTCGCGCAATGTGAAGGCCAGCTCCTGCAGGGCCGTCGAGCCCGCCTCGCGGATGTGGTAGCCGGAGATGGAGATCGAGTTCCAGCGCGGCACGTGCGCCGCCGCGAAGGCGAACTGGTCGGTGATCAGCCGCATCGACGGGCGCGGCGGGAAGATGTACTCCTTCTGCGCGATGTACTCCTTGAGGATGTCGTTCTGCAACGTCCCCGAGACGTGCCGCCGGATGTCCACCCCCTGCTTCTCGGCGACGGCCAGGTACATGGCGAACAGGATGGGCGCCGTCGAGTTGATGGTCATCGAGGTGGTGACCTCTCCCAACGGGATACCGTCGAAGAGGATCTCCATGTCCGCCAGCGTATCCACCGTCACGCCGCACTTCCCCACCTCGCCCTTGGCCATCGGGTGATCCGAGTCATAGCCGTAGAGGGTCGGCAGGTGGAAGGCCACCGAGAGGCCGGTCTGCCCCTGCGACAACAGATATTTGAAGCGCTGGTTGGTGTCCGCCGCCGTGCCGAAGCCGGCGAACTGGCGCATCGTCCAGAGCTTGCCCCGGTAGCCGGTCGGATGGATGCCCCGCGTATAGGGGTACTCGCCGGGGACGCCGATGTCCTGCACCGGATCCACGTGCGCTACCTGGTCGGGCGTGACCAGGGGCGGCACCTCCATGCCGGAGACCGTCGTGAAGTCCTTCTTCCAGAAGGGGACCTGGGCCATCGACTTGGATTGGGCTCCCTCCCAGCGCCGCCGCGCCTCGGCCATGGCTGCGAGAGCTTCCTCCTTGTAGACCGCGCCCTCGCCGGCGGGCTTCGCTTCGGTCAAAAGGGTGGGTTCCTGATCCTTGACGGCCATGCGGCTCCTTTCGTGGTCTTCCCCTGACAAGTATATCCGACCGGCAGTCCTGTCCCGGCCACCCGGCCTGCCTCACCTTTTAAGTAGAGAAGACAAGAAGATGAGACCGTCACGCAGCGTGTCCGCGAGCGAGCCTGAACATCATCGTTCCGCTTACCCCCATAGGAGATCCAACATGCGCCAACCGATCCGCTTTCCGTCCTTCTCCCGCCTCCGCCTCGCTCTCCTCGGCCTCGCGGCCGCACTGACGATGCTGGCCTTCCTACCCGTCCGCGCCCAGGCGTGCAACGGTTACATTTACTGCACCACCTGGGGATGGGCGGACGGCTGCTGCGTTTCGGGCGGCGGCTATCATGGCCGCCAACAGCGCACGTGCACCGACGGGGTCGGTCACTACTGCACCGAGTACCGCTGCACGACCGGGCCTTGCGCGATCTAGACCCTTCGCGGCAACCTGACTGCCGATCCTCCTCTCAGGCTCGCGCGAAAGGCGCCTTCTTCCTCGGGGGCGCCTCTTGTTTTCCATCTCTGCTAGACTGCGCTGCTCAAATCCCGGCGGTCCCTCGCGGATCGCGCCTGCGAGGAAACCCGACATGCTCAAGACTCCCTCTCCTTACCGGTTGCTCCTTTCCCTGGGGCTCGTCCTCCTGCTCGCCGCCTGGAGCGCCTGCAAGGGTTCTCCCGAGCAGGAGGAGACCGCCGCGAAGACCGACGAGACCGAAGTGACCGCTCCCGCCCAGCCGCCCGCGGCCGCGAGCAGCCCGACCGGCGCCGGGCAGACGGGCACCGACCCGGCCAAGCCCGTCATGCCCCCTGCCAGTGCCGTTCTCACGCCGAAGGATCTTCCGAAGGTCGTCGCCAGAGTGAACGGAGAGGAGATCAAGAAAGAGATCCTCCTGCAGGGCGCGCAAGTGGTGCAGATCCGGATGGCCCAGATGGGACGCCGCCCCACTCCCTCGGCCGCCTTCTACCGCGGGGTGCTGAACGAGCTGATCGCCATCACTCTCCTGCAGCAGGACGCCAAGGCCCAGGGCATGGCCCCCTCCGAGCAGGAGGTCGAACAGCAGATCCAGGCGCGCAAGAAAGCTTTTCCCAGCGAAGACGCCTTCCAGAAAGCCCTCGCCCAGTCGGGTGTCACCGTGGAGATGCTCCGCCAGCAAGCCCGCGACCAGATCGCCGTCCAGAAGTACGTGCAGACCAAGCTGGCGCCGAACGTGAACGTCTCAGACCAGGCGGCGCGGGAGTTCTACGAGAAAAACAAAGCACAGATCCACCCGCCGGAGCGGCTGCATCTGCGGCACATCCTGGTGACGGTCGACCCCAAGGCCTCCCCCGCCGACAAGGCGAAGGCGCGCGAGAAGGCCGACGGCCTCCTCAAGCGTCTGCAGGCCGGCGAGGACTTCGCCAGGCTGGCCCAGGAAAGCTCGGACGACACCGGCTCGAAGCCCGCCGGCGGCGATCTCGGCTGGATCGTCAGGGGCCAGACCGTGCCGGGCTTCGAGAAGGCCGCCTTCGCGTTGACCAGGCCGAACGAGCTGAGCCCGGTGGTGGAGAGCCCCTTCGGCTTCCACATCATCCAGCTCCTCGAGCGCCAGAAGCCGGGCACGGTTCCCTACGAGCAGGTCAAGGACCGCATCATGGCAATGCTCAAGCAGCAGCAGGCGCAGAAGCAGGTCGAAGCGCGAGTCCGCGAGCTGCGGGAGAAGGGCAAGATCGAAACGTTTATCTGAGCTGAGCCCCCGGCAGCTTCAGCCCCGGGCGGAAAAGGCGTCCTCCCCGACCAGCTCGACCGGGATCGCCTCCACGGGCTCCATGGCCCGCGTCACCTTGTCGACGATCTCCAGCGTCTCGATCTCGTCGCCGCCCGCCGCTCCCATCTCCTTGAAGCGGCGCGCGGCGGGGAACACCCTAAGCTCCAGCGAGCCGACCGCCTTGTTGTAGGCGTCCACGCTCTGGCCGAGATTGCGGCCGATGGCGGAGATATGGCCGGCGAAGGTGCGCAGCCGCTCGTAGAGCGCCTTGCCCAGCTCGCTGATGGCTTTGGCGTTCTCCTCCACCTGCGCCTGACGCCAGCCGTACGCCACCGCCCGCAGCAGGGCGATGAGCGTGGTCGGAGTCGCCAGGATGACCCGCTGCTCGACGCCGTGCTCGATCAGGCCGGGATCCTGCTCCAGCGCGGCGCTGAAGAAGGTCTCGCCCGGCAGGAAGAGGACGACGAACTCCGGCGCCGGCTCGAACTGCGCCCAGTAGCTCTTCAGCGCCAGCCTTGAGAGGTGCATCCGGATCTGGCGCGCGTGCTCCTTGAGCTTCGTCCGCCGGCCCTCCTCGTCGTTCGCTTCCAGGGAGTCGAGATAGGCGTCGAGCGGCGCCTTGGCGTCGATGACGATGTTCTTCTGGCTGGGCAGGCGAATCACCAGATCGGGCCGCTGCCGGCCCTCCTCCGTCGCGACGCTCGCCTGGGGATCGAAGTCGCAGAAGGCCACCATGCCGGCCATCTCGACCACCCGCTGGAGCTGGATCTCCCCCCACCGCCCGCGGGCCGCGGGAGCCCGCAGCGCGCCGACCAATCGCGTCGTTTCCCGCTCCAGGTTCGCCTGCGAGGCGGCGAGGCCTTTCAGATGCTCCGCCAGGCCCGAGTAGGCGGCGGTGCGGGCCGTCTCGATCTCCTGGATCTTCTGGTCCACCTTCAGCAGCGATTCCTTGAGCGGCTTCACCAGCTCGCCGATCGCCTGCTGGCGCAGATCGAGATCGCCCCGCGCCGTCTCCTGGAACTTCTCCAGCGTCGCCTTCGCCAGGTGGAGGAAGCTGGCGTTGTTGTTCTGCAGCGCCTCCGCCGAGAGCGCCTTGAAGGCGTCCGAGAGCCGGATCTGCGCCTCGCCCAGGAGCCGCAGCTTCTCCGCCGCCGACTGGCGCTCCTTCTCGATCGTGGTCTCCAGCCGCGCCGTCTCGGCCTGCAGCGAGGCGTACTCCACGCGCAGACGGTCCCGCTCCGCGGCAGCCGCGCCGAGTTGGGATTGAAGCTGCCCCGCGGCCTCCTCGCGCGCCCGCAGCCGCTCCACCAGCACGCTCCGTTCGGACCCCGTCCGCTGGCGCAGCAGGAGCCAGGTCACCAGCACCCCCAGGACAGCCGCCAAAGCGTGGGTCAGGAGGGCCGCCATGGGCTTGCCGCCGCTAAGACTTGCTTCGCGGGAAGGGGCTATCTTGTGGCATTGCACCGAGCTTAGCACAAGATAATGTGGATGAGCTGGGCGTGATTGGAAAAACCCTATGGCACGCCGCCACAGTCCAGGCTGACGCTTCGGAGCCTGGCCGAGCTAATCGAACCGGCGCACGAAGATGCTCGACCGGAAGACGTCGTTGTGCGCCGCCCAAGTGATCAGCCAGGAGTCCCCGGCTGGGGCCACGCTGCCGCAGAACGGCTTTGTGAACGCCCCGCTGGCCGCCGTGTCCGGTTTGAAAGATGGTCCCGCCGGCGCGCCGCTCGCATCGAAGAGCTGCGCCTGGAAATCGGGATCCCCGCCGGTGCCCGCTCCCCAGAGTAGGAGCAGGCGGCCCGCGCCGTCGAAGGCGCCGGAGAGAGGAGCTATGAATTCCTTGTGCGTCGCGACAGTGACCTCGTCTCCCTGCGCGACGCCCGTGGCGTTGTAGAAGCGCACACGCAGCTTGGCTCCCGTGGCATCGCCGACATCCCAGGAGATGGCAAAACCCGACGGAGAGGACGCGACGACGACATAGTAGTAATCGAGGCGGGTGGCGGACTCGGGCGTGCCGAGCGGAGTGCTGTTGACGTCGAAGTCGGGGCCCTCCGGTCCCCTCGCGTTGAACAGGCGAGCCCGGATCACCGGCCGCGCGCGAGAGCGCGGCCGCGCAACACTGTTGCCGGTGAAGACCGCGACCCAACGGCCGCCCGGAAGCGGCGCGAGCACGGGGGTGGACAGGACGTCCTCGATCGGACGGCTGTTCAGGATGTAGGACCTGCCGGTCGGCCTGCCGCGGCCGTCGACCTTCTGAACGCTGAAGCGGTGCCGGTTGTACGTGCCGGCGAAAACCGTGTCTCCAGGACCCGAGGAGACCCACTGCGTGGTCGCCGCGCCGACCTGTCGCGGCGACCCGGCCGGCACGCCGTCCGGACCGATCTGGTCGCGGAGGAACTTCAAGCCATCCCTGAAGTCGTCGAGCACCCGCAGCAGCACCTGGAAACCCGTCGCGACCGGACGGATGTCGACGGCTGCGGCGTAGTGCTCGACGGCGGCAACCAGGACCTCCTCAGGGTCGGTCGGCAAGCCGCTCGCGTCGTAGTGGCGGGCCTTGACCTCGGGCGGCGGCCTTTGCTCGTAACCCCAGACGATCTCAAAAGAGTGATCGGGCGCGACGGCGATCTTGGGGCATCGGGGCTCCAGATCTCCCGTTGCGGTATCAACCCGGGTCTCTGGCCCGGCCGGCGTTAGCTGAGCGGCGAGCTGCCGGGGACCGAGCCCTGCGGCGATGAAGAGGAAAAGGAGAAACGCCTGCCGGTTCCGGTTCATGATCGAGCTCCTCGATGACGAGCCGCGCTCAGCACTGAAGGGGTAACGCCATGGGCCGTCCCCTAAACAGTCTACCCGAAATAACGGATTCGCCTGGCAGCTCGTCCGCGGTTGCGCGGGGAAAGCCTGGCACCTTCCGGACTCCCCCTCCCCGCCCCGCAGCCTTGACCACCCATGTCGATCGAGGCCATGCTCGTTCGACGTCTAGGTGAAGGCCCACCAGTCGTCCCGGATGCAAGCCTCCGCGACGCGGGACAGGGCGCAACGATTCAGGTCTAGCAAAGGAGCGGTTCATATGAGAAAGCTCATTGTCTCCGAGTTCGTGACCCTCGACGGCGTGATGCAGGCGCCGGGAGGCAAGGACGAGGATCGAGATGGAGGATTCGAGCACGGCGGCTGGACATTGCCCTACTGGCACGACGACATCGGGCAGAGCTTCGGCGCGCTGATGCAAGATACCGACGCACTCCTGCTCGGTCGCCGCACGTATGTGACACACGCCGAGGCCTTCGAGCCGATGCCGGCGGGCGATCTGTTTGGGGACATGATGAACGCACCAAAGAAGTACGTGGTGTCACGGACGCTGAAGGAACCGATGTGGCGCAACACCACGATCATTCGCGAGAACGTGATCGAGTCGGTGCGTGCACTGAAGGCACAGGCGGGGAAGAACATCCTGACCGACGGCAGCAGCCAGCTCGTCCACGCCCTCCTCGCGCACGACCTGGTCGACGAGCTGCATCTGCTCCTGTATCCGCTGACGTTGGGGAAGGGCAAGCGAGTGCTGCCGGACGGGGTGCACGCGACGTTCACCCTCAAATCCGCGACACCGTATCCGACCGGTGTGGTGGGGCTTCACTACGTGCGTCAGCGGAGTTGACGGACGATCGTGCGCCGGGCTCACTCGAGGACGGGCGACTGTTCGGTGGAGGCGTAGATCAGGACGTTCGTATCGAGGAGGATCATGGCTCCCGGGTCACGGCCCAGGGAGTCCCAGGTCATCTTCGGCTGCCGGCGAGCGCAATTGCGGCGAGCCCCTACGCTTCGCCGCCGGAGTCCGGTCCGTCCAGCTGGCGCACCTCGCACTCGATATCCCACTCATCGCCGTGGACCATGAGGAAGCGCCGGGTGTGCTCGACCGCTTCCTCCTTCGACTTCGCCTCGAGGATTGCGTAGCCGCCGATGACCTCCTTGGCCTCGGTGAACGGTCCATCGATCGTCGACAGCTTGCCGCCGCGCAGGCGCACGCGCACGCCTTCGGACGTCGGCCGCAGCCCGGCAGTGTCGATCAGCACGCCAGCCTGGGTCATCTCCTCCATCAGCCTGCCCATATCGGCCATCAGTCGCTCGGTTGGTGCCTTGGCGGTCTTCTCGTCGATCCGGATGATCGAGAGGAATCGCATGGGGATGTGTCTCCTCGTTGTCGTTTGCGTGGCCGCGGGTCCGCCAGATTCTCCAGCGCTCAGAACCCGCTCCTAGCAGTACGACGAACGAAGGCTAGTCCAATCGACAAGGTCGTCGGTCGTATAATGGAGGCGGTCCAGCAATGGAAGAACGGCGAGGCCGGCTGCTTAGCGGGCGGAAGCGCCGCAGGACCCCAATATGCAATCCTACGGAGTTGAATGATGCAAGCGCATGTCCTCAGAGAAACAAAGCAGCAGATCGCCGAGAACCTCGCCCAGATGCCCGGTGAGGTGCGCGAGGCCATCATGTTCGTAGACGAGCCGACACCGACGGAGGCGCGGATGCCCGACAGGGAGGACATTTTCGCCGAGATGCGCCCGTACATGGTGAGCGTTGAGGACCTGGACGACACCAGCGAAGCGGTCTATACGCGCGGGCAAGGCGAATGATCCTGCTCGACACAAACCTGCTCACCAGGATGACGAGGTCCTTGTTTGCAAAGAGAGACAGTGGTATAAAGGATTCTGCAACTCGACCATTCTGAGCGCACGCCTGGAGGTACCGTGATTGGCAGGCAAGGCCCGTTACGAGGCGATCCGTGGGCACCGACATCCCCAGCGGCTCCCTTTGAGGCCGTGGGTTCTTGTTGGCCTCCATCCAGGCGCCGCTTGCGACTCTAGAAACGGCTACTTCAACTCGATGTGCTTAAACGCCTAGCACAAAGGTACCGGCCTTCGAATGCACTCGCCGGCATAGCATGCCCTGGTTCCTAATACTCGACCTTGACGCGTGGAAGGCGGAGTGGCCCGCAAGCTACAAGGGCAGCCGAGTTATCCTCGACTATCGCACACACTTGGGAGGCACCGACCTTCCTTCAAGCTTCCGAGCGAGCCCGGTGTTCCCCATCCAGACAGCAGTGGCGCCGCAGCCGTTACCCTATGATGGTACCTGGTATCTTGACTTCTTTTGTCCACAGGACCCTTTTAGAGAGATCGGGAGGCTGGTCGCCCAACTGGAGCAGAGCTTGCAGGCAAAGCTTTGGTTCAGTCTCGGAGCAGCTGCACTCATTTCCATAACCCAAGATCCGAATTTCGCTCAAGAAGTTCGATCTCTTCTCAGAGAGCCCTCGCCGCCACAGGAGCGCTGGACCATAATGGATGGCCGGCTTGCAGAGGTGGAGGTTCAAGCTTCTCACGTCACGTCTGGGCGTCACCATAGGCCACAAGCCCCAGACTACAGTACTTTGCCACTGGATTTGCGGGGTGTCGTAGACGAATTCATGACGAGCCTTCAAATACTATTGTCACCGATCGAAAGGAGCCTGTCTTCGGATATTTCTGTCTATCATCGACTTGCGGAGGAGGTCTTTGAGATGGTCGAGGAGCTGCTTTATCTTAATAATCCATCTCTCTACGAAGCTACGCCACCGGGCCTCTCGGACCATGACCACGATACTCTGGTCGGCGATTCAGTGACTCGCATCAAGCTAATCCATCAAAGGACAGACCGCATCGTCCAGATCAACTCTGCACTTTCGTATGTCACCTCGCAGCTGCATTCCGGAACTCTGCCGATTCTCGAGCGTCGTTGCCTCGTCCGTCGATACTCACTTCTCGGCATAGGAACTGCCATAAGAGCACTCGTGCGGTTAGCACGGCATGTGGAGGTAGCCTTCTCGGAAGGTCGAGTTGAATCAGTTTTGGTGAACCTATTTAGCCTTCCCACGTCAAGGCCGCTCCCCGGTTTAGTG
>DASYTJ010000123.1:0-1758 GCA_036002325.1 Thermoanaerobaculia bacterium
GCCTTGCCGAGGCGAGGTGAAATCTGGCGCGTCAACTTCGATCCCACCATTGGGGCCGAGATACGAAAGACGCGACCTGCGATTGTGGTCAGTTCCGATTCGTTGGGAAAGCTGCCTCTGAAGCTCATCGCTCCGGTCACCTCCTGGAACGATGCATTTGCCCCCAATGTATGGCACGTTCGCATTTCGCCGAGCCCGGAGAATGGGCTGACGCGGCCGTCGGCGGTGGACACGCTCCAGCTACGCGGGATGGATCTGCAGCGTTTCATCGCCAGGCTCGGCCAAGTCTCACCGGGTGTGATGGACGAGATTGTGACGGCAATAGCAGCCGTCGTGGAATATGAGGTCGAACCGCAAGACGATTGAGGAGGGCGGGAGGAGCGGCGACGGCCGAGGAGGTGGTACGAGATGGCGCTGTCGGACGAGGATCTCTGGTACTTCAAGCTGAATGGCTTCTACCACGTGCGGGAGTGCCTGCCGGCGGAGTTGGTGGATCGGCTCAATGCCGTGACGAATGGCCAGATCGACGCGATGAGGGAGCCGCTGGTCTGGGAGCAGACGGACACGCGCCGGCCGGGCGACATCCGGCGACTCTCCAAGATCCTCGCCCGTGATCCCGCCTACCTGGAGGCGGCGACGCACCCGATCATCCTGGAGGCGCTCGAAGGCATCCTTGGCCCCAACATTGACCTGCTGACGAACAAGCATAACCACATCATGGTCCGGCCCGGCGGCTCCTTCCCGGTGCCATGGCACAGCGGCGAGGAGCCGTATGACCACACGCTGGTCACGGCGCTCGTCTACCTGGAAGAATCCACCGTCGAGAACGGCTGCGTGCGCCTCGTGCCCGGCAGCCACAACCGGCCCTTCCGCAGCCCGCGGCGGCCGCGAGAGGAGTTCCGGGAGAGCGCCTACTATTACCGCTCGCTGCCGGTGCCGATGCCGCGGGGCGGCGTGCTCCTCTTCAACGACTGCTGCTTCCACGGCTCAGACGTCAACACCACCGATGGCTCGCGGCGCAGCATGACGCTGGCCTACCGCGCCCACGACTCCCACGACGTCATCAAAGACGACCCCGAAAAGATCCTCGTCCGCGGCGAGCGTGTCTACACCGGGCATCCGGTGTAGACACGTCAACCTTAGATCGACGCCCCTTTCCACCCATCCGCCGATAGCATCCCTTCCCGGCGAGCGGTAAACTCCTGCGGCCGATGTGCCGCCTCAGCGGGTTGGCCGCTGACGACGCGCGCACGCCATGCTCCCGACAGGGAAGGGATATTATCAGCGATAATCTATGCGGCGGAAACCGCACCACTTTAGCGGCTGCGGAGGAGCCGCATGCCGTACATTTGTGCGCAAAGTGAAAGGATTTCCCCCTTCACTCGGCGAATAGATCCGTGCGCAAAGGCACTCCCGACCGTTCGGAGCACCGGCTAAGAGCGCACCAAGTCTCGGTTCGAGGGCAGTCGGCCCAAGGTTGGAGCAACTCACGCCTTCTTGCTCCGTAAAACCGAGAGAAGGCTCTCACTGTGCCGCCCGATGACCACATTCCGGGCCGCGAGAGATGGCTCCCCCGCGGTATCGTGTCGATAAGTCAGGGTGAGGCTGTCGAAGGGGCCCAGGACGCACCCAAGTTGAGAAGCCGAGCTTGCTCCTTAATCCTCGCCGCCAGCGACGGCAGTTGGCAGGCGCCGCTCACTCGATCATGGACATAGCAGTAGAAGCTCACTCCCAACTTCGCCGCGGTCGCGCACAGCG
>DASYTJ010000124.1:0-12650 GCA_036002325.1 Thermoanaerobaculia bacterium
GAGGCGCTCCCCCGCCCGGGCCCTCACCCCTGGCCCCTCTCCCGCCCCCTCCCTTCCCACCTCACCGGGAGAGGGGAACAAAGCAAAGGAGCTTGCGCCTGATCCTTTTGTCGTCGATCCTGACCCGGAAAACCAAACCAGCATGCCTTTCTCCCCCTCTCCCGGTGAGGTGGGAAGGGAGGGGGCGGGAGAGGGGGCCGGGGGGTGAGGGCTCGGGCGGGGGAGCGCGTCGCTCATAGCTGCATCCCCCACTTCCGCACGAGCTCGACCGCCAGGATCAGGTCGAAGGCGATGACGTACATACCGGCGTAGGTCTCCATCCGCTTCGCCGTCTTGCGGTTGGTGTGAAAGCGGTACTGAAAGAAGCCGACCAGACAGACGAGGAACAGGAGGATCAAGGCGGCATAGAACCAGGGCGACAGTCCCAGATGCCAGCCCACCAGCGCCACCAGGGCGGTGTCGATCACCCGGATGAGCAGCACGATATAGGCCGCTCCGTAGGTGCCGAACCTGCGCGTGTAGGTCTCCACGCCCTCAACCTCATCCTCGGGAGCGCGGATCTTGCGCGACACCTCCCAGTTGAAGGTGACGAAGAAGCCCACCCAGGCGTAGACCCCGAACCAGGGAGGCGCCGTCCAGGGCAAGCGGCCGGTGGCGAAGCTGAAGACCATCAGCGCCAGCAGCGGCATCACCAGCAGGTGGCTCGTGGCGTAGACCAGAAAGTGGCGCTTCAGCCAGTCGCGGGCGAAGAACTCTTTCAGCATGAGCAGGGAGAAGAGGAACGCCGCGAGCCAGGCCACGAAAGCGGCCGGACCGCGTAGCAGGGAGAGAATGATCTCCGCCGCGATGGCGAGCCCGCCCAGAATCTTGAGATGCCGCAGCGTGACGAGGCCGCTCTGCAGCACCCGCTGCGGGTAGTAGACGAGATCCTCGGCGTAGTCCTTGTGCTCGTCGAAGACGCGCAGGTGGAAGAAGAAGCAGAGCAGGGTCAGGGCGCCGAGGGCGGTAGTCAAGTCGTAGTGCATCGGCCGGCCTGGCTCGGTGAGCGTGCGGGCGAGGAACTGGTTCGAGGAGTAGTAGGCGGCGATCAACACGCCGTAGCCCAGCGGGGGGAAGCGTTCCGCGAGATAGGCGGAGAAGCGGCGCGCGAACGGCGCTTCACGGGTCAGCGCTGGGGCCATATTGGACGATTCTCCCACAGTCCCGCAGGCTTTCCCGAGCCACGGCGACCGGCCGCGAGGTCGTTGTACGCGTCTGCGGTGCCGTTGTACGCGTGCAACGAACCGTTGCAGGCGTTCAACAGGTCGTTGCAAGGGTGCAATGAGCCGTTGCAGGGGTACAACTCGCAATTGCACACATGCAATGCCTTGTTGCACGGGTACAACAGGTCATTGCAGGGATACGATGTCCTGCTGCAGGCGTGCAAGGGGCTGTTGCAAGGGTGCAACGAGCCGTTGCAGGCGTACGACGAGGCCTTGCAGAGGTGCAGCGAGCCGTTGGAGGCCTGCAACAAGCCGTTGCACCCGTGCAGCGAGGCGTTGGACCTTTACAACGGCATCGCCTTCACGTACGACGGCATCCTGTAAGCATGCAACGAGCCGTTCTACGCGTGCAGCGTCGTGTTGCACGAGTACAATGGGCCGTTGAAACGAGGCAACGGGACTCTGTAGACGTGCGCCGAGGCTCCGGATCGGTGCGACGCCCTGTAGCACCCATGCAGCGTCTCGCTGTACGGGCACAACAAGGCGTTGAAAGCCTTACACAGAACGGTGAACCCTTACTGCCTCTGCCGCAGCCGGCTCCGCAAGAGCCCGTAGTCGATCTTGCTGTTGTGGCGCGGATCGACCGGCAGCGGCTTGTCGGCCATCAAGATCTCGTCCGCGGTCAAGCCGGCGGCGGCCAGTCGCGCGGCGACGTCGTCCCGTGACCTCCCCTCCTCCGACCCCTCGATCACGACGACGACGCGTTCTCCGAGCTCCGAGTCCGGGAGACCGACAGCTGCGACGCGGCGAATGTGGGGATCCTCGCCTTTGGCGGCCTGCTCGACGAGCTGCGGATGGACCAGCTCGCCGCCCCGGCGGATCGTCGAGTGAACGCGGCCGGCGATCCAGAACCGGCCCCCGCGGTCGAAGGAGCCGGTGTCCCCCATGCGGTGCCAGACCCGCTCGCCGTCGACGATCTTGTTCTCCCCGACGGCCGCGGGATTGCGGTAGTAGTCGCGGCAGACGTGGTCCCCCGAGACCACCAGCTCGCCGATGTCTCCGGCCGGCAGCTCCCATTCCTCCCATCCCCCAGGACCGAGCTCTATGGGACCGGCATGGATGCGGACGATCTTGCTCTGGACCCGCCCGCTGGGAACGCCGGCGCAGAACCCCGGTGTCCGGGGGCGGTCGGGGTTCACGGCTGACAGGCGCTCCTCGGCCGTCAGGTGGGCCACCGGCTCCGCCTCGGTGGAGCCGTAGACGACGAGGATCTCGGTCTCCGGAAAGGTCCGGCGCCAGGATCGGAGCTGGACGTCCGAGACCGGCGCTCCGCCGGTGAGGATGCGGCGCAAGGCAGGCCGCCTCGTCGGCTGGCGCTCCACCACGGCGGCGAGGCGGTCGAAGAACGGGGGCGAGGCCGTGCAGGTCGTCACGCCATGGCGGTACATCTGATCCAGAACGCGGGCGCCATCCACCTGATCGACGCGGCGGAAGTCCATCTCGGGAACCACGGAGGGCACGCCGCTCGCCAGGTTGTTGAGGGCGAAGACGGGGAACATCGGCATGTCCACGTCGCCCTCCCTGGCCGGGAATTCGGCGGCCAGCGCCGCATGCTGGGCGAGCAGGAAACGGTGGGTGCGGTTCGCTCCCTTGGGCTCGCCGGAGGAGCCGCTGGTGAAGGTGATGAGCGCCCCATCGTCCGCGGCGACGGGCTGGACGTCTCTCTCTTCCGGCGACTCCTCCAGCTCAGCCAGCGTGCGGCTCGCCGGCAAGGGACCCAGGCGCCGGCCGGTCGTGACGCTGAAGAGGATCACCCTTAGACGAGGATCGAGAAGTCGCAGCAGATGGCTCCTCGGGATGCCGATCCAGGCGCGCGGCTCGGCAAAGGCCGCGAAGGAGGCGATCTGCCGCCGGCCGATCCAGGGATCGACGAAGACGGCGACAGCGCCGATCTTGAGGATCGCCAGCATTGCCACATAGAGATCGATCGACATCGGGATCATGACCACGGCCCGGTCTCCCGGGGTGAGCCCCAGCCGCCGCAGGCCTGCCGAGGCGCGGCCGATGCGGCGCCACAGGTCGCCGAAGCTGATGGAGCAGCCGGCCATGACCAGCGCCGGACGCTCCGGGAAGCGCTCGGCGACTCGGCGGAGGACGGAAAGGACGTTGTGGTCAGGAGAGCTCATACAGCACATACGTCCGCATCACCCTCCCCGCGCCGCCGTCCAGCTCTCCGGAGGGATTTCCCTCGCGGAAGAGGCAATGATTGGCGAAGAGGTAGCCCTTCTCCACGGCTCGGCGGTGCCCCTCGTGGAACAACGCCGCCGCCACCCCGGCCCGCCGGTGCTCGGACAAAACGCCGAGGGTCTTGAAATCCACCGCGTCGGCCTCGTTGCGGTGGCGGAGAAAGCGGAGCTTGGCGAGCAGGTTTCGCTTGCCGCGCATGGCAGCGACGGCGCGGACGCGGTCCGGGTAGCCGAACAGGAACCCCACATCCTCGCCGGCGGGAGACTGCGCGAAGAGAACGAGGTCCGGATCGATCAAACCGCGCGCGTCGGCGTACAGGCGGTAGAACTCCGCTTCGGCGATCTCGGTGTAGAGGAAATTGCGGTCGAAGATGCGCCGCGACAGCTCGTAAAGGGTTCGCAGCTCATCCCGGAAGCGCTTTGGGTCGAGCGGGCGCAAGCGGTAGCCGGCGTCCTCCGCGGCCCGCCGCTTGCCGTCCAGATGGGCCACCACCGCTGCCGGATCGATCCGCTTCGAGTAATAGCGCTCCAGAGGAACGAAGCCGCTGGCCGTCCACAGGGACTCGTAATAGGGCGGGTTGTAGGGCTCCAGCAGGAACGGGGGATCGTCGAACGGTCCGACGTTCAACCGGTAGCGGTGCCAGGTATCGCCGTCCATGGGGCCGACGATGGCTCCCGCCCCGGCCCGCCGCAGCCAGGCGATGCCTTCCCGGAAAAGCTGCCCGACGGCCTCGTCGTACCAGCCCAAGGCTTCGAAGAAACCGATCAGGCCATAGGGCTTGCCCTGGTCGTCGCGCAGAGCGGGAGAGATCCGGGCCACGAGGCGGGCCACCACGAAGTCCTCGGAGAGGGCCACCAGGACTTTCTGCACGCCGGCGAATTCGGGCCGCAGCAGTGCCGCGCGTGTCTCCTGGCGGGGCGCCGGCACGTAGTGGGCATCCCCTTGGTAGATGCGATGCGTGAGATCGAGGAAGCCCTCGAGCAGCCGGGGCTCCCCGGCGGCGTCATAAACGGCGATCAAGCGAGGGTTCCGACCGGCAGCCGTTTATAGAGCGGCTTGAAGGCCAGGAGCCAGAGGCCGGAGTAGTCGCGCATCAGGCGCATGCGCAGGAGCTGCACCTGCCGGCTTTCGGCGTTGCCGCTGCTCATCATCAGCTCCTGCAACACATGGTTGAAGCGCCAGAGGAAGGCGTCGGCGGTGCGGCAGGTGAGGCGGGCGCGCGCGAAGACGACGGAGTCCCCGGTGACCGAGGTCTCGTCGAGCAGGCTGGCGATCTCCTGGGCCTCCTCGTTGATGCGCATCCGCAGGGCGGCCGAGTCGAGCAGGAACTGCTCCAGCTCGCGGTCGCAGTCCTGACGGCCGAAGACCCGGCGGTAGGCTTCGACCTCGCGCGGCTCGATGCGCAGGGCGAAGACCTCGGGGCGCAGCACCACTCGCTCCGGCGGGAGATCGGGCGGATTGACCTCCCGCAGGGTATCGACCAGCCGGCGGTAGTGCTCGCCCAGCAACTCCTCCTGCGCCTGCAGAGGGGCGGAGGCCGCGGCGGCCGCCTTGTCGAGCACCATCTCACCGCTATCCATGCTGACGCGGGACAGGGCCGGCCGCTCGCCGGTGGGAGTCCGTCCGGCGGTCAGACGGGGCAGCAGCTCCTTGACCTTCTGACGGATGAGGGCGATGTCTCCGAGGCGGAACTCCTCGCGCTGGAGCTGCTTTTCGAAGCGCTCGATCTCCTCGCGGAACTCCGAGAGCTCGCGGTCGAGAGCGGTGTCGAGCGGCACTTCGCGCTCGAGCTCGAAGACGCGCTGGTACTCGGCGACGATCCGCCGTTCCTCCTGGCGATAGAGCTTCTGGATGCGGCTCTTGAAGACCAGGTTGGTCTCCTGGACCGCCAGCAGCAGCTCGGGATGGAAGTACAGGCGCCCCATCCCATGCTTGAGGTCGCGGTAGCGGCGGATGAGCCCACTCTCGTTCAACCGGTCGAGGCTTTCCACCTCGCTCATCTCGTGGCGCAAGGCGTCGATGGCGGTCCGGCGCTCCTCGACGACCTGGTCTCCGGGAGGTTCGCTCCCGATCTGCGCCCAGAGGCCCTGGAAGATCTCGTTCAGCCGGGTGTGGCTGCGCAGCACCAGCTCGCCCGTGCGGTCGTCCACCTCCTCGGAGAGACGGGCCAGGAGGAAGTCGACCTTGTCCAGCCGGTCCGCCGGCCAGGAGCCGTCGCCGTGGGCGTAGAGGTAGAACTTCACCAGTTGGCTGAGGATCTTCTCGTCATAGTTCTTGACCCGCCGGAAGAACTGCCGCAGCAAGTCGGGCGTGACTTTGGTATCCTCTTCGTCGAGCGCTACGATCAGCTCGGAGAGCCGGCGGTCGATCGCTTCGAGACGGGGCCGGATGCGCTCGGTCTCGGACGCGTTCAGGTTCTGCGAGATCTCCTTCAGCCCGGTGTAGAGGTTCTGGAACTCGGTGGAGTGCGGATCCTCCACGTGTTGCAGGAGAGTCTTACCCAGACTCTGGAGGAATTGGTGGAACGTCCAACCCGCCCGGAACCGATGGGAGGTGTCGGCGTAACGGCGGTGAAGGACGCTCAGCTCCTGAACAGTCGCCATGCGAGATACCGGATAGAAACGTGACGATATTACGCCAAGCGGCGGGAAAGGAAAACCTAGCGTGCGCGTCCTGATCTCCCAGGAGGACCTGGAACGGAGAGTGGCGGAGCTGGCCCGGGAGATCGACCGCGACTATGCCGGCTCCGACCGGCTGGTCTGCGTCGGCGTCCTCAAGGGCTCGGTTTTCTTCATGGTCGACCTGCTCAAGCGGCTGTCGGTGCCGCTCGCCATCGACTTCTTCCAGACCGCCAGCTACGGCGCCAACACCAGCCCGGGGGAAGTGCGCATCAAGAAGGACATCGACCTCTCCATCCGCGGCAAGGACGTGCTGCTCATCGAGGACATCGTCGACACCGGCTGGACGCTGCGCACCATCCTCGACCTGCTGCGTTTCCGGGGGGCCCGCAGCGTCAAGCTCTGCGCCCTGCTCGACAAGTCGGCGGCCCGCGAAGTCGAGGTGCGGATCGACTACTGCGGCTTCGCCATCGAGAAGCTCTTCGTCGTCGGCTACGGCCTCGACTTCGACGAGCGTTACCGCAACCTGCCGTACATCGCCGTTCTGGACGACGGGCCGGCCGACGTACCGTCGCCCTCTTGAGGAGCCGAGTGACAGCGATGAGATACCACCACACCGAGAAGGCCCCGCGGGCGCTCGGACCCTACTCGCAAGCCGTCGAGGTGGACGGCTGGCTCTATCTCTCGGGCCAGGTCGGGCTGGATCCCGCGACCGGCGAGCTCGTCGCCGGGGGCTTCGAAGCCGAGACGCGCCAGGTGCTGATGAACCTTGAAGCGGTGCTGGCCGCTGCCGGCTGCACCTTCGCGGACGTCGTCCGGACCGGCATCTACCTGACGGACTTCGCGAACTTTCCTCGAGTCAACGCCCTCTACGCCGAGGCCATGGGAGACCACCGTCCCGCACGCACCACCATCCAGGTCGCCGCCCTGCCCAAAGGCGCCCAGGTAGAGATCGACTTCGTGGTGCGGGTGCCGTAGGCCTAGGCGAGGGTTTGGAACGTCGCGATCGCCTGATCGATCTGCGTCCGGCTCACGTCGCGGTGGGTGACGAAGCGCACCTTGTCCGCGCCGATGGCCACGGAGAGAATCCCCGCTTCCTTGAGCCGTCCGACGAGCGACTGGGCCTTCCCTTCAGTCACGCGGCAGAAGACGATATTGGTCTCGACCGAAGCCGGGTCGATCTCGATTCCCGGCAGCTCGGCCAGGGCGCGGGCAAGCCGCGCGGCGTTCTCATGGTCCTCGCTCAGGCGGGCCGGCCCCTTGCGCAAGGCGATCAGACCGGCAGCGGCCACGACTCCGACCTGGCGCATGCCGCCGCCGAACATCTTGCGTACCCGGCGGGACTCGCGGATGAAATCACGGCTGCCGCAGAGGAGCGAGCCGATGGGCGCTCCCAAGCCCTTGGAGAGGGAGAACATCAGCGCGTCGAAGCCGGCGGCGAGGGAGGCGGCGGAGACGCCCAGGGCCACGGCGGCGTTGAAGATGCGGGCACCGTCGAGGTAGGCCGGCAGGCCGTGGCGGCGGGCCACCGCCAGGATGGCCTCGAGGCGCGCTCGGTCGTAGAGGGTTCCTCCCGCCATGTTGTGGGTGTTCTCCACCTCGATGAGTACGGTGCGGGAACGCCAGACGAGATCCGGAGCGAGAGCCGCCTCGACCGCGACGGGATCGAGCAGCCCGCGCGGCGACGGGATCGCGCGCGGCAGCAATCCCGAGAGGGCGGCCATGGCGCTGACCTCGAACCATACGATGTGGCTCTCCGCGTCGCAGATCACCTCGCCGCCGGGCCGGCCCAGCAGGTGCAGGGCGATCTCGTTGCCCATGGTGCCCGACGGCACGAAGAGGGCCGCTTCCATGCCCACGGCCGCCGCGCCTTCCTCCTCCAGCCGGCGGACGGTCGGGTCTTCGCCGAAGAGGTCGTCCCCCACCTCGGCTTCAGCCATGGCCCGGCGCATCTCGGCGTCCGGCTTGGTGACGGTGTCGGACCGCAGGTCGATGAGCTCCATCGCTCCCCCGCTCAGAAACCGAATCCCACCCGCACGGCCGCCTGGACCGCCTCGGCCTTCTCCACCTCGATGGTGATCTTGGGGAGCAGCAGGTTGAGGGTCAGGCCGCCGTAGACCACGCCGCGGTTCTCGGTGTCCTCGAAGGTCGTGCCGAGGCTCGACTCCAACGTTCCCTTGCTGCGGACGATGCCGGCGCCGATATAGGGGGTGAGGACCGTGAAGCCTTTGGAGAGCAGCAGCTCGGCCCCGTACTGATCGAGGTCGTAGGCACCGGAACCGGTCGTGCGGCTGCCGGTCACGCGCACGGAGAGGGCCGGCGAGAGGACACTGCCCTTGATGAGCGCGTACTGGATCTCCCCGGAGATGAGCTTGACGTCGCCACCCAGGGTTCGCCCATAGGAGAGGCCGAGGTCGATGCCGCCGGGCAGCCCCTTCCTCGCTCCCACCCGCGCCACGGAGAGG
Source organism: Thermoanaerobaculia bacterium (assembly GCA_036002325.1). Lineage (GTDB taxonomy): Bacteria > Acidobacteriota > Thermoanaerobaculia > Multivoradales > UBA5704 > DATARR01. The sequence continues at coordinate 8,533 of DASYTJ010000124.1, forward strand.
AAGCCGCCGGTGAAGTCGCCGTCAACGGCGGTGGCGACGAACGGCTCGTCGTCGAAATCGCTGTCATAGGTGGCGTCGGCGTAGATCTCGAAGCCGGTGAGGCCGAGAGGCGAGGCGCTGTGCCGAGGATAGAAGTAGGCGTCGGAGCTGAAGCGATGGTGAAAGGCTTCGAAGTCCGCCGCCGTCGCCTCGCCGCTCACCTCCCAGGCCTGCGAGGGCACGGCGGCAAACAAGGCGAGGAGAACAAGAAGCTCAAGTCTCAACCGTCTGCGCATCGGCGGTCCTCCTGGATTCATCCGCGCCGGTCTCGGCCGGCGCAACATACTCTGCCAGCAGCCGTGCGAGCTGCTCGGACTCCCCCGTCGCGGCGCACTCGGCCACGATCTCGCGGCTGGCCGGATCGAGCGGCAGCACGGCCAGGTTCTTCTCCCGCGCCAGAGCCTCCAAATCATAGGAGGAGCGGTCGATCCAGCGCGCGGCACGGTAGAAAGCCTGTCCCTGTTCCACGGAGCGGCCCAGGCGCAGCCATAGCTCTCCGGTCAATGCCACCACGCCGCCGATCCACCGGTTGCCGGAACCCGTTCGTGGCTGAGGAGCCAGCGGGCGAGAGAGGAACGGCTCCAGACCGTGGCGGTGAGCCGCACGGGCGAAATCGCGTTCGGCGGGCGGCTGGCGATGGAACAATGCATCGAACGTCCCTTCTCTGCCCCACCGCTCGGCCAGCCAGCGGCGGTCGGCCGGTTCCAGCGCGGGAGCGAGCCCCTGGACGCAGCGCACCCCGGCTGCGGCGAGCTCGCGACAGCCCAGATCCCACAGCTCAGGCTCGTCGGTCAACCCCGGCAGCAACGGCCAGACGGCCGCCGCGCCGGAGGGCAGCCGCCGCAAGCTGCTCAGATCGCGCTCGAGCAGGACGTGCAGCAAGTCGAAGACGAACGCCGCCCCGGCGGCGGGTGCCAGCGTCGTCTCGTCGCCTGGAAGAAGCTGGATGAGGATGGGAGTCCCTGCCACCAGCAAGACGCGGGCGAGCTCATCGCGAGCGGCGGCCCGGCTCTGAGGCACGGGCGGAAGATAGAGGACATCGTCGAGCACGGCGTCCGCGAAGTCGGGGATCTCCCCTGTGCGGGTTCGGCTTCCCTTCTGCCACTCGCCAAGACGGCCTGCGGCCAGATTCAACCAGGGACGCTCCGGCGGTTCCCACGAGCGCGGGACGTAGCGGATCCAGAAGCGCCCCGGGTCGGGAAGCTGAGCGGCCGGCTTCGCTTCGCCGGCTTCCCCGGCGGCGCGGCTCACGGCCTGCCGTCCGTTTCGGGGAGAGGAGCCACCAGGCCGCGCGCGGCGAGGATGCGATGCACGTACTTGCCGAGCACGTCCACTTCGAGATTGACGCGGTCGCCGACCGTGAGGGCCGAGAGAGTGGTGACCTCCAGCGTGTGAGGAATCAGAGCCACCTCGAAGCGGTCGGGACCGAGCGCCGAAATCGTGAGGCTCACGCCGTCGATAGTCACCGAGCCCTTCTCCACCAGCAGCGGCTCCAGCTCCGGAGGGATCGAGAACGCGAGCTCCCGGTGATCGGTCAGGTCGCGGCGGTCCACCACGCGCGCGGTGCCGTCGACATGGCCTTGCACCCAGTGGCCGCCCAGGGGATCGCCCATGCGCAGCGGCGGCTCGAGGTTGACCTCGCTGCCGCGGCGGAGGTCGCCCAGCGTGGCCCGGGAGAGCGTCTCAGGCGAGAGCTCCACCGAGAGAGCGCCGGAACTCTTTTCGGTGATCGTCAAACAGACACCGGCGACGGCCAAGCTGTCGCCGATCGATAACTGACCGGCCAGCGCGGGACTGAGGCCGATCTCCAAGCGAACCCCGCCCTGCCCGGAGGGTGCGGGGTCGGCGATCAGGCGGCCACGTTCGATGATGATGCCGGTAAACACGGGCGGATCTTACCTTGATGCCGCTGCCGAATGGCTTTCAGGTTCGGTGAGTCATTGCTACAGGTCAAGCACCCCTTCAAGCAGACTAGGCACGCACCCCTGTCGGTATCCGAATACCAGAAGGTCACTCCCGCGCCGCCGGGTCTCGAGGGCCTCCAGCCTCGCCGCTGAATCCAGCGCCGGAAAACCGGCCCCGCCCAGCGGTCCCGGAGCACCCCGGCCGCCGATCAGCAGCGGCGCGCAATCGATCATCACTTGGTCGTAGCAGCCGCTGCTGACGAAGCTCGCCAATATCTCGGAGCCCCCTTCGACCAGCACGCTCTGGATACCCCGCGCAAAAAGATCTGCGAGCACGCTGACCGGCTCGACGGAGGGGAGCGCGATGATCTCAGCGCCTCGGGCCGCCAAGTCGTCGAATCGCTCGCTGCGGGCCGCCTCCGTATAGATCAGCACCGGTCCTGCCGCCAGAAAGAGCTTGGCGTCCGGAGGAGTCCGCAGGCGGCGATCCAGCACCACCCGGATATTGGGACCGGCGGCCAGGCCGAGCCGGCGGTCGAGGCGGGGATCGTCGGCCAGCACCGTGCCGCTGCCGACGAGGATCGCGTCGTGCTCCTCACGCAGAGCGAGAGCCCAGCGGCGGCCCTGGGGAGACGAGATCCACCGGCTCTGGCCGGCGGCGGTGGCGATGCGGCCGTCGAGGCTCATCGCCCATTTGAGCGTCACCTCGGGTCGGCCGAGGATCGTAGCCGTCAGGAAGCGCAGGTTGAGGCGGACGGCTTCCGCGGCGAAGGTCCCGACCTCGAGCTCTACGCCGGCCTTACGGAGCTTGTCGAAACCGCGGCCCGCGATGCGCGGATTGGGATCGCGATGGCACGCCACAACCCGGGCGATGCCGGCCGCCAGCACGGCATCGACGCAAGGTGGCGTGCGGCCGAAATGGGAGCAGGGCTCGAGAGTGACGTAAAGGTCGGCGCCGCGGGCAAGGGAGCCGGCCTCGGCGAGCGCTTCGACCTCGGCGTGCGGGCCTCCCACTTGGCGATGCCAGCCGCTCCCCACCACCTCGCCGTCACGGACCACGAGCGCGCCGACCATCGGGTTGGGCGAGGTGCGGTAGCGGCCGCGGGCGGCGAGCCGGAGAGCCCGCCGCAGGTAATCAGCCGACGAGGGCAGCGGCGAACTCCCGGGGCCGGAAATCCACCAGGTCGTCGGCCTTCTCCCCGACGCCCAGGTAGAGCACGGGAAGCCTCAGCTCGCGAGCGATGGCCACCACCATCCCGCCCTTGGCGGTACCGTCGATCTTGGCGAGCAGGACACCGTCGATGGGGATCACCTGACTAAAAGTGCGGGCCTGGGAGAGAGCGTTCTGACCCGTGGTGGCGTCGAGCACCAGGATCGTCCGCTTCTGCCAGTCGGCGGCCTCGCGGTCGATGACCCGGCGGACCTTCCCTAACTCGGCCATCAAATGGTCTTTGGTATGGAGGCGGCCGGCGGTATCGACGATGAGCTGGTCCACCTTGCGCGCCCTGGCGGCGTGGATCGCGTCATAGATCACGGCGCCGGGATCGGCGCCCTGCCCCTGGCGGATCACTTCGACGCCCAGACGCTCACCCCAGAGCGCGAGCTGTTCGATGGCGGCGGCGCGGAAAGTATCGGCGGCGGCGAGCATCACCCGCTCTCGCTGCTGCTGGTGCCGCCGGGCGAGCTTGGCGATGGAAGTCGTCTTGCCGACGCCGTTGACGCCCACCACCAGGGTCAGCATGGGGCCGCGGCCGAAGCTCCGCGGGCGCGGCATCTCGAAGAGCAGATCCGCCACCTCGTCCGATAGGAGCTTGCGCAGCTTCGAGGCGCTGGTCGTCTGCTCCTTGAGCGCGTTCCTCTTGACGCGTTCAACGAGCTCCAGGGAGGTCTCCACCCCCAGGTCGGCGCCGATCAGGATCTCCTCCAGGTACTCGACGGTGCGGTCGTCGAGAACCACCTTGCCGCTCATCGCGTCGGAGACCTTCTCGATGATCTCCGTATGGGTCATGAAGAGCCCGCGCTGCAGCTTTTTCCAGAAGCTCCCCTCCTCCTCCTCGGGAAGGCGAGTCTCGGGCGCGAGCTCGAGGATGTCCTGATTCTTCGTGTCGTCGGCCATAGGGGGTCAATGATAGCGAGTCTTGGGTTCTGGGTCTTGGGTCCTGGGTTTGAAACCCA
>DASYTJ010000125.1:0-5985 GCA_036002325.1 Thermoanaerobaculia bacterium
TCAGGGACGCCCAGAGCGGAAAGGACCGGTTCAGCTTCGAGGCCAAGGTGGAGCGATAAAATGAAGATCTCGGTTCGGGAACGAAAGATCCTGATCGCCGGCGCCGTGGTCCTCGTCGTGTCCGGCGCAGTCTACTTCGGCGACCGGCTCCTTCCGGGCCGCTCCGCGCAGGCGGCGGACCTCGAGGCCAAGAAGCGGACGCTCGCGCAGCAGCGCGAGATGATCGCGCTGGAGGGGAACTACACGGCCCGGCTCGAGGCTGATCGGCAGCGGCTCGCGGCCGACCACGCCCGCCTCTTCCCGGGCGACAACCCTACGATCGCGGGCGCGGAGCTGCAGAAGCTCCTGGGCGATCTCGCCGCGCAGAGCGGCGTCGACGTCCAGCGCAAGGAGATCCAGCGCGAGACGAAGCTCCAGGACAACCTGGTCAAGATCTCGGTCAGGATCGAGACCAGTTGCGGTCTGGACCAACTGATCCAGCTTCTGTCCGCCGTGGAAAACTACGAGAGGTTCCTCACTGTCGATACGCTGAACATCACGGCTTTCCGGATCCAGAAGAGGTTCGACATCCGCCCGAGCCTCACGATCGCGGCCTTCATCCTGGTGCCGGAAGCCAAGCCGCCCGAAAAAACCGCCACCAATTGACCGCGCAGAGGGCGTGCCTCGCGCGCCCGCGTGGAAGGGAAGTGGAAGGGGAGAGAAATGAGCAAGAAATGGGTTTTGGTGAACGTCGCGCTGCTCGGCCTGGCCGGCCTGCTCGCCTGGCAGTTGGAGGTTGCCGTCAACCGCTTCAAGGCGGCCAACGACCTGGGCAAGCTCCCCCCGCCCGCGCCCAGGCCGCGGACCGCGAGCGACGCCGCACCTCCTCCTCCTCTCCAGGCGCCGTCCCGCTACAACGCCGGGGACTTCGGAGTCGTTCCGGCGCAGAACCTCTTCTCCGATCTGCGCGGCAAACCCGAGGAAGAGCCGAAGCCCGCGGCGACCGAGGCCCCGGCGCTCGCAGTCAAGCCGATTCTCGTCGGCGTCACGATTTCGCCCACGCAGCGCCTCGCGTCGATCATCGACCCGTCGACGCCGGGCCAGGGGGCCGCGCGGCGCACCCAGACTCGCAGGTTGGGAGACGTCTACCAGGGATATACGATCGTCGACATCGCGGAAAACCAGATGGTGCTCGCAAATGGCAGCCGCACGGAGATCATACCGCTGTTTGACAGCACCAAGCAGGCCGCCAAAGGGGGGAGGACGCCGACCCAGGCCGCCCGCGTCGTTGCGTTCGGGGCCGCGGCGTCGGCCGCAGGCGGTCAGGCTTCGGTCGCGACCAACCGCCCGCAGGCGGCCGGGGCGCAGCCGCCACCGGGCGCGGCGACGGCCGTGGGCCAGCCGGCGAGCGTGAATCCGCAGCCGAGCGTGCGCACGGTCGTAACGCCGGCGCAGGCGCAGCAGCAGGCGAGGCAGGTTCCCGGGAACGCGCCCCAGCCGCAGCTCGCCCCCAACGAAAGGATCGACGAACAGGGACGGCGGATCATCCGCACGCCGTTCGGCGACATCGTTCGCGACAAGCCCAACAACTGAGCGGCGCGAAAGACTGGAGTACACCCAAACAGGGAGTTACCACGCAATGCACATCGCTAACGGTTGGAATCGAGCCCTCGTCCTGTTCGTCGCACTCGCGGCGAGCGTCAGCGCAGGCGCGACTTCTGCGTCGCCTCAGGCTCCGACGCTCACGGACGAACAGAGGCGGAAGCTCCAGGAGAAGATCCTCGAGCAGTTCGAGAAGGTGCGGCAGGAGGGCGACAAGAAGGCTGCGGCGGGCCAACCGGGCACGCCCCCCGCCCCCGCCCCGGCCCCGGCGGCCCCGGGCATCGTGCAGCGGGGCGGGCTCGCTTCGGACCAGCTTCAGCTCAGCTACGATAACGCCGACCTGTACGACTTCATAAACCAGGTCACGGATGCGCTCGTGATCACCCCGATCGTCATCGATCCGGACGTGAAAGGGAGCGTCACGATCCACAGCTCCGGCCCGATGCCGATGGACGACGTCTTCCCGTTGTTCAACCTGATCCTCAAGAACAACAACGCCGCCCTGGTGAAGCAGGGAAACATCTACCAGATCGTCCCGATCTCTTCCGCCCTGAAGAAGGGGCTGGAGATCATCGTCCATCTCCCGCCTCCGGCGGCGAAACCCTCGCCCGAATCTCCCGCCGATACGGCGGCTCCGGCCGCGACGAAACCGGGAGCCGCGGCGCCGGCTCCGAAACCGGGAACTCCTCCGCCGCAGACTCCGCCTCCACCGGACGCGGCGCTCGCGACCTCGCCTGCGACCGGCGCCGCCGCGACACCCGTCGCGGCGACGTCCCAGACCCAGGGGGGCGGAGCCGCCCCGCCGGGGCAGGCCCCCGCGACTTCCCAGTCCCCGGCCGCGCAGCAGGCGCCTTCCTCCCCGCCGCCGCCGCAGGCGGTTGCGGCGGCCGACTCGCGCGCGCCGCGGCTGGCCACGCACGTGCTGCGCGTGGAGTTCATTCCCGTGAAGGACCTGATCGAGCCGATCAAGCTCCTGATGACCGACGGCGGCGTCATCATGCCGTACGATCGGCTGAACATGCTGATCCTCACCGACTACTCCGACAGCGTCGCGCGCATCATGCAGGTCGTCCGGATGCTGGATGACAGCTACCTCGACCCCGACCTCGTGGAGTTGATCCGGATCAAGTACAACGCATCGGTCGACGTGGTCGACGATCTCCGGAAGATCTTCGGCAGCGGCACCAAGGAAAGCCCCACCGGGATCTCCTTCGTGTCGCTCGATCGAATGAACGCCATCATGGTCATGGCGAACTCCAAGCGCGCCCTGGAAGAGGTGAAGCGCTGGATCGGACGCCTGGACGCGACCACGGGACGGACCCTGCAGACCTTTGTCTACACGGTCGAAAACTCGACCGCCGCGAACATCGCGCTGATCCTCTCGGCGCTCTACGGCGGCGAAGGGGGCACGACCGGGACGACGGGGACCGGGACGGGGACGACGGGAACGACGGGGGGTTACGGCTTTGGTGGGACGACCGGGGCGCCGCGGACCGGCGGCCAGACCGGCACGTTCGGCGGCTTCGGGACCGGGGGAGGCGGCGGCCTGCAGGGCGGCGCCGCGACGACCGGAGTGAGCACGCCCTTCGGCAGCTTCGGCTCGACGGGCACGATGGGCCAGACCGGCGGCGGCATAGGCGGCCTTGGAGCCGCCGGGGGCGGAGGAGGCGCGGTCTTCGGCGGAACGCAGCTCGGCCCGCGCTTGAACGCGGGCGTCGGGACCTCGAGCCAGGTCCTGCGCGGCGGCGGCCTCACGGGGCTCCAGGAGAGCGTCCGGGTGGTGGTCGACGAGATCAACAACTCGCTCATCCTCCAGGCGAGCGCCGCCGACTACGCCTACATCGTCGAGGTGATCAAGAAGCTCGACGTCCTTCCCCGCCAGGCGCTGATCGACGCGCGCATCTTCGAGATCGACCTGACCGACACGTTCAGCTTCGGCGTCTCGGCGATGCTGCAGGGGCGCACCAACGACGCGCACCTCACCACCGGGAAGCTCTCCACGGCCGGCGGGATCACGGCCGACACCTTCGCCTTCATCGGCAACGGGCGCGAGATCCTTATGTCGCTCGATCTCCTGCGCGAAAAGACCAACGTGCGCATCCTCGAAGCGCCGTCGGTTCTGGCCCTGGACGGGACTGAAGCCAAGATAGTCGTAGGCGGCGAGGTACCGTACACGGCCGGGAGCTTCGTTACCACTTCCGGGAACACGACGAGCGTGCAGTACCGCGAGACCGGCGTCCAGCTCCTGGTTGTCCCGCGCATCTCGGCTTCCGGGACCGTCACGCTTGCGATCGCCCAGGAGGTGTCGAGTCTTGGGTCCGTCAATTCGAAGGGCGACCCGAGTTTCAACAAGACGAGCGTCACGACGACCCTGGCCGTCAGAGACGGGGAAACCGTCGCCATCGCCGGCCTGATCCGGGACAACAACAACCAGGCCAAGGCCGGCGTCCCGTTCCTGGCCGATATTCCGCTGCTCGGCGGCCTCTTCGGCAAGGTCAAGCGAACCGTGACGCGGACGGAGCTGCTGATCCTGATCACGCCGCACGTGGTCAAGACCCCGGAGCGCTTCCAGGAGATGACCCAGGAACTGAGGGACTCGCTGCGGAACATGCGCCCCTTCGTCGAGTCGAAGGAAAAGGAGCATCTCGAAACGATGGAGGACGCTCGCAAGGCGCGCTCCCGGTCCGAGGAGAAGATCGAGGAAAACAGGAGCAAGAATGGCAAGGAGCGCGAAGGGCGTAAGCCCGCGGCCGAGAAACCCGAGGAGCAAAAGCGGGAGAAGAAGCAGGAAAAGAAGGAGGCGGCACCTGCCAAGAAGACGGAGCCCCCTCCGGCCCCGCGCAACTAGTCACAATGGAACGACCGGCTCCGAATTCGCAGATCGTGGGTTACGCTGTGATTCGGAGTTTAAACCGTGGCGCAGAGCCACATGCGAAAGGAGCCGGTCATGGAAAATGTACGGTTTATCGGTTTGGATGTCCACGCGGAAACGATCGCTGTCGCGGTCGCGGAGCCGGGGCGAGACGGTGAGGTAAGGTCCTTGGGCGTAATCCCCAACCGGTTGGAGTCGGTGCGAAAGCTGCTGAAGAAGCTCGGGCCGGCCGATCAGCTGCGGACCTGCTACGAAGCGGGGCCGACGGGGTACGCACTGTACTGGCAGCTTACGGAACTCGGGGTGAAATGCGAGGTGGTAGCGCCGACGCTGGTACCGGTGAAAGCTGGCGACCGTGTGAAAACCGATCGCCGGGACGCGGCGAAGCTCGCGCGCAACTACCGTGCCGGCGACCTGACACCGGTGTGGATCCCGGATGCCGCACACGAGGCGCTGCGGGATCTCGTACGGGCGCGGCTCGCGGCCAAAAAGGACCAGCTGCGTGCCCGACACCGGCTGTCGAAGTTCCTCCTGCGGCACGGACGACGACCGCCGACAGGAGTGAAGGCCTGGACGATGAACTACATCACCTGGGCCAAGAAAGAAGTCCACTTCGAACAACCCGCACAGGAGGTCACGCTTGCGGACTACGTCCACGAGGTCGAGCATGCGCACGAGCGCATCCTGCGCCTGGAGCGTGGTATTGACGCTGCCGTCGAGACGATACCCGCGCGGATGCGCGCGGTCGTCGAGGCCCTGCAGGCGTTGCGCGGAATTGCCAAAATCTCCGCCGTGACGGTCGTGGCCGAGCTCGGAGAGATCTCGCGTTTCAAGAAACCGAGACAGCTCATGGGGTACAGCGGCGCGGTTTCGAGCGAGCACTCGAGCGGAGAGCGTACCCGCCGCGGCAGCATCACCAAGACTGGCAACGCGCATCTCAGGCGTATCGTGGTCGAGGCCGCCTGGGCCTACCGGCATCGCCCGTCGGTCGGCACGACACTCGCGATGCGGCAGAAAAGAGCCAGCCCGGAGGTGAAGGAGATTGCCTGGAAGGCGCAGCACCGGCTGCACAACCGCTACCGCAAGCTCCTGGCCAAAGGAAAGAACAAGCAGCAGGTGGTAACGGCTGTCGCACGAGAACTCCTGGGCTTCATATGGGCCATCGGCGTAGAGGTAGAGCGAGGATTCACAGCCAGCCAGTAGGCGGCGTAGACCATACGAACAGGAGAGCAACACGGTGAAGCAGAGCGGGCGGCGGTCGATGGGGCACACGGAAAGGAGAATCCTCCAGGGATCCTATGCGACAGGCCTTTGGGCCAGACCCGCGTTCCTAGTCCGAGGCAGCTCCCGACGGATCACGACCATGACGGCGGGCCGCGAGGCTCGATCCGCGAATATCAGAGTGATCAACCGTCGACAACGGCGCCTCGACCGCTGCCTGGTCTGCTTCACCCAAAGGAGAGGCAACCCCTAAAGAACAGTTCGGTAGTGGTTGACAGGTCGTTCCATATCAGGATCCCTTGGTGCCGAGA
>DASYTJ010000126.1:0-30841 GCA_036002325.1 Thermoanaerobaculia bacterium
GGTGGGCTCGCGCCCCAGCTCCTGCACCAGCGAGCGGCTGGTGCGGGTGAGCTTGTTGATGGTCTCGATCATGTGCACCGGGATGCGGATCGTCCGCGCCTGGTCGGCGATGGCGCGGGTGATCGCCTGCCGGATCCACCACGTGGCATAGGTCGAGAACTTGTAGCCGCGGCGGTACTCGAACTTTTCCACCGCCTTCATCAGGCCGATGTTGCCCTCCTGGATCAGGTCCAGGAACTGCAGGCCGCGGTTGGTGTACTTCTTGGCGATCGACACCACCAGCCGCAAGTTGGCGACGATCAGCTCCTCCTTGGCCCGCTCGCAGATCGCCTCGCCCTGCCGGATCTTGTTGATGGTTGCCGCGATCTCGGCGTGGGTCGTGCCGTAACGCTCCTCCAGCTCGCGCAGGTGGCTGCGGTACTTCTCGATGCGCCGCCGGTGCAGAGCCTTGAGCTCGTCGTTCGCCTCGCGCTTGAGCGCCGTCTGCGCCCGCTTGATGTCCTGCTCGAAGCGGGAGAACTGCTTGTCGATGTCCTTCAGAAAGTCCACCAGCCGGTTGCGGGTCTGGACGCTGAAGTCGATCGTGCGGATGTCCTTGGCGATCTTGGCCACCAGACGGTCGACCTCGCGCTCGAACTCCATGTACTTCTCGCCCTCCGGCTTGCAGCGCTTCTGGCGCTTGCGCAGCTCTCCGATCTCGCGGTCGTTCAGCGCGATCTGCTCGAAGATCTTGAGGTTGCCCTTGATGCGGTCGGCCGCCTTGGGATCGAGGGGCTCGTCCGGATCGGCGTCGATCAGCTCGCGCAGGATCCGCTTGTCCTTGGCCGCCATCTCGTTGAGACGCAGCAGCTCGCGCAGGACCACCGGGTTCTCGCAGAGGGCCTCGTAGATCAGCCACTCGCCCTGCTCGATGCGCTGGGCGATCTCCACCTCGCCCTCGCGGTCGAGGAGGGGAACCGTCCCCATCTCGCGCAGGTACATGCGCACGGGGTCGTTGGTCTTCTCGTGAGTGGCGAGACCGAATTCCGTCGTCTCGTCCTCTTTCTTGTCGAACTCGCTCGCGCCGGACTCGAAGTCGTCCCGGTTCTGGTAGCGCTCGGGCCGGTCGATGACGTCGACGCCCAGGTCCGCGAACCGGAGATAGATCTCGTCCAGCTCATCCGGGAGGCTCACCACCTCCTCGGGCAGCATCTCGTAGATCTCGTCGTAAAGAAGGTAGCCCTTCTCCTTGCCCAGCTCGATGAGCTGCTTGACCGAGCTGTACTTCTCTTCGACGGGCGTGAGGCTGGTAATCGTCAAGTGGCCTCCTCTTCAGCTATCATCGGGAGCGCGCGCGAACGGACCTCACCCGAGCCCATGGTTCGCACCATGCCGGGACCCCCGATGAAGGCTGTGGCTCAAACGTGTCTTCTCTTCCACGAGGCGGCCGCGGAGCGCAAGATCCCCCTTGCGCTGCGCCTCGTTGATCTCGCCCTGCAATTCCTTGATCCGCTGCCGCCGCCAGCGGTCCGCCAGCTTGTCGAGGGACTCCAAGAGCCCGATTCTCCCGGGAGCAACCTCCCTTTCTAGCACGATTTTCGCTAGTCGGGCAACCGTCCTCTCGTCCTCGCCCAACCTGGACTTCACTATCCGAAAGTCCGGGGGGGCGCCGGCTTCTGCATATAGAGCGCAGAAAGCCTGATAAATATTCCTGCATCCAGGGTCGAAAAAGACGTCCGGAGAGGGCAGAGCCTCCAAGGGAGGAATCTGAGCCGCTTCCTCCTCCTGAAGGAGCTGCTCCAGGACCTGCTCTTCCAGGCTCCGCACGACGCGGGGCCCGCCGTCCGCCGCGGGAGTGGAACGCGGCGGCGGAGCCGGAGATTCCCGGCTGGCGCCGCCCACCCGGCGCGAGAGCATCTCCACCGGGATTCCCAGCCGGTCCGCAGCGATTCGGGCGTAACCGAAGCGGAGGACCGAGTCCGGGATGGGCCGCAGCAGCTCGGAGACCGCGGCCGCGGCCTTGGCTTGCGCCTGGGGATCGCGGGCCGCCTTGGCAGGAATGGCGCGATCGAGCTCGGCCACCACGGCGTCCTCGGCCCGCTCCAACGCCGCGCGGACGGCTTCCTCCCCTTCTTCCAGACGGAGAGAGTCCGGGTCGTGGGAACCCGGAAAGCGCACCCGGCGCGCCGCCAGACCTTCGCCGAGCAGCAGCGGCAAGGCCCGCCGAAAGGCGTTCTCGCCCGCGTCGTCGCCGTCGTACGCCACCACCACCTCCTCCGCGTAGCGCGAGAGGAGCTTGGTCTGCTCGGGCGTGAGGGCCGTGCCCATGCCCGCCACAGCGCCCTCGAGGCCGCTGGCGACCGTGCCGATCACGTCGAAGTAGCCTTCGCAGAGGACTGCTCTCCCGGTCTCCCGGATCTCGCGCTTGGCCAGGTGCAGCCCATACAGGAGGAGACCCTTGTGAAACCGGTCGGTCTCGTTGGTATTGACGTACTTGGCCTTGTCGTCTCCCAGGGTGCGCCCGCCGAAGCCGACCAGCCGGCCGGCCGGGTTGTGGATCGGGAACATCAGGCGGTGACGGAAGCGGTCGTAGAGGTCTCCCCGTTCGGAGCGTGCGACGAGCCCCGAAGCCTCCAGGTCCGCCTGCGGAACGCGGGGATGGAGGGCCGGGAGCAGATTCCTGAAGCCGTCGGGCGCATAGCCCAGCCCGAAGCGCTCGATCAGCTCCGGGGGAATCCGTCGCTTCTCCAGGTACTGGCGGGCGAAGGAGGATTTCCGGAGCTGATCCGCGAAGAACTCCGCCGCCGCCTGCAGCGCTCCCTCGATGTCGCGCTCGGGGCGGCCGCCGGTGAAGCGCGCCTCGGCCCGGCTCGGCAGCGGGATGCCGTAACGCATGGCCAGGGCTTCGATGGCCGCCGGGAAGTCGTCGCCGCTGGTCAGCATGTGCAGCTTGATGGCGTCGCCGCCGGCGCCGCAGCCGAAGCAGTAAAAGAGCCCTTGGACGGGATCGACGCTGAAGGAGGGCGTCTTCTCCTTGTGGATGGGGCACAGCCCCTGGTAGCGGCGGCCGGCTTTGCGCAGGCGGGTGTGGTCCGCCGCGATGGACACGATATCCACCGCGTCGCGCACCGCCTGCACGAGCTGGGGGGTGAGGTTGACGTTGCCGAGGGCCATGGCTCACGCGCCTCTGAAAGTCACCACCGTTGCCCCGTCGCCCCCTTCGTTGGGAGCACCCGAGCGGACCTCGGCGATTCCCCGGTGGCCCCGCAGGTGCTCGCGCACGGCCTGGCGCAGCCGGCCCGAGCCGTGGCCGTGAATGATCCGCACCTGCCGCCGCGAAGCCAGGAGCGCGCGGTCGAGGTAAGAGTCCAACTGCTCGAGCGCCGGCTCCACTCGCTGGCCGATGAGGTTGAGCTCGGACGGTACGGCGGCGGCTTCGTCGAGGTCGTCGCGCCGCGGTTGCGGCCGTCTCTCGCGAGCTGCGGGCTCTTTTCCTGAAGGTGACTCGGCCGGCGCGGCGGGAGCCAGCTCCTCCGGACGGCTGCGCACCCGCTTGCCACGCACCAGCACCTCCGCCCTACCGTCCTCCAGCTTCTCGAGCACGCCCTGCCAGCCGAGCCCCAGGTGGCGGACCATTTCGCCCACCACGAGTGGCCCCGCCGGCTCCGTTGCAGCCACTCCGAAGGTGGGTGCCTCCGCGAAGAGGCTCTCGACCGCCTCGGCGGCCAGACCTCGCCGTCGGCCCTGCTCGAAACGCTCTTGCAAGCGGTCCACCTCGCGCCGCAGCCGCTCCGCCGTGTCCCGGCGGAAGGTGTCGAGCTCTCCCTTCATTCTTTTGGCGACGCTGCGGCGCTCTTCCTCCAGGGCCGTCCGCTCGTCGGCCAGCCGGCGGCGGAGCTTCGCGGCATCGGCGTGCTCGGTCTCCAGCCGGTCGCGGGTCTCCGCCAGCTCCTGGCGCACCTTCTCCACCTCGGCGATCAGCCGGCGCAGGTCGCGGTGCTCGGATCCCAGCCTCGCCTCGGCCCGGTCCAGCCACTCGGAGGGCAGTCCCAGCCGGCGGGCCAGCGCCAGGGCCTCGCTGGCGCCGGGGGGACCGAGGACCATCCGGAAGGTCGGCCTGCCGGTCGCGGGATCGAACTCCATGGCGGCGCAGGAGGCGCCGTCGAGCTCCAGGGCCGCCGCGGCGAGCTGAGCTAGATGCGTCGTGATCACTCCCAGGCCGCCCTTCTCCAGAAGGCCTTCGAGGAGCGCCACGGCGAGCGCCACACCTTCCCCGGGATCGGTGCCCGAGCCCAGCTCGTCGAGAAGAATGAGGCTGTCCGGCCCGGCCCCCTCCCACGCCTCCTTGAGCCGGAGCAGCCGGCCGCTGAAGGTGGAGCGGTCGGCCAGCAGGTCCTGCTCGTCGCCGACGGTCGCCACCAGGCGCGAAAGGAACGGCACGCGGCTCCCCGCCGCGGCGGGGATCGGCAGGCCGCATTGAGCGAGCAGCGCCAGGATGCCCGCCGTCTTGAGGGCCACCGTCTTGCCGCCGGCGTTCGGACCGGTGACCACCAGGATGCGGCGGTCCGGGCTCAGCTCCACGTCCAGCGGTACGATTTCACCCGAGTGGCCCGCTTGGCCCAGCGCCGCCTCGCGCACCTCGGCGAGGCACGGATCGAGAAGAGGGTGGCGCGCCGCCCGCAGCCGCAGGTCGTGGCGGGCGCCGATCTCCGGCAGGCTGGCGCCGCAGCGGTCGCCGAAACGCACGGCCGCCTGCAGGAGATCGAGGCGGCCCAGGAAGCGCGCGTGCTCCAGCCATCCCGGCAGCAACTCCCGGGCGGCATCCACCAGCTCGACGAGTATCCGCCGCCGCTCCGCCTCCTCCTCGTCGACCGACTGCTGCAGCGTGTTGTTGGACTCCACCATGTGCAGCGGCTCGAAGTAGAGGCTCCTGCCGGTCGCCGAGCGGCCGTGGACGAGACCGCCGCTGCGGCCCCGCGCTCCGGCCTGGAGCATCACGACTAGGCGGCCGCCGCGTAGCGGGATGGTCTCCTCCGCGAGATCCTCCTGATGGCCGGCGACGAAGTCGCCCAGCTCGCGGTAGATCTGGTCGCGCACGGTGCGGATCTGCCGGCGGAGCGCGGAGAGCCGGGGGCTCGCGTCCTCGCGCACCTCGCCGCGGCGATCGAGAGTCCGTTCGATCCGCTTGAGGAGCGGCTCGAGGTCGGGGAGCTCTCGCGCCCGCGCTGCCAGAGCCGGGCAAGGAGGGACCGCTTCCAGGATGCGTCTCGCCGCGCCCCGTGTGGCCTTCCCCAGATCGGTCAGCCGCACCAGATCGATTCCCTCCAGCGCCGGCCGGCCGGTCGTCAGCCGGTCCAGCAGAGCTCCCAAGCCGACCTCGAAGTCCGGTACCAACCCGCCCTCGCCCACGAGACGGGAAGCCTCTTCGAAAAAGACCCTCCGTACCCGGAGCTCGCCTTCGTCCTCGCTGGGCCGCAGCGCGAGCACGCGTTCGCGGCCCAGATCGCTCGCCGCGAAGCGCGAGACCACGGCCAGCAGGCTGGGTAGCTCCAACGCCTGCGCTGTCGCCTGGGAAAGGATGGGAGTTGGGGGGGAGAACGCCTCGCTCACCAGGCTGAGTGTACCAGCGCGCCAGCTCCTCTACCGCAGCGCCGGCCGCCGTGCGCGCGGCGGACCGTTGAGGTAGTGCGACACGGCGAGGAGCCCTTCCGGCGTGATGCGTCCGGTCTCGACCAGATCACGGAAGAAGAGAAGCGCCGCCACCACTCCCTGGCGGACGTCGCGCGTCCGGAGGATGGGGAGCAGGTCCTCGGCCAGCCGGCGCATCTCAACCGCGCGGCCCTCACGCCAGTAGAGGATGGCGCGGTCGAGCAGGACGGCCGCCGCCTCGGCCCCCAGCCCTTCGGCAAGGAAGCCTTCCCCCGCCTCGAGGAACGCTGCCTCCGCCGCCTGCCCGGAGCCCGACGCCTCGGCGATTCTTCCTTCCAGATGTCGCAGGCGCACAAGATTGGGTCCGTCGCCATGACGTTCGTACAGGGGTCTCGCCTGCCGCAAAGCTCCCAGAGCCGCTCCGCCGCTTCCGGCGTCGGCGAGGAGCAGTGCCAATTGATGCAGGGCGAAGGCGGCGAGCGGTGGCTCTCGTTGCGAATCGAGGAGCACCAGCGCTTGCCGTAGCAGCCGGATCCCCTGGCGCTTGGCATCCCAACTCTCGCGCCAGCCGCGGATCGTCCCCTTCTGCACCAGAAGGCGGCCTTGGAGATGCCGCTCCCCGAGCCCGCGAACCAGAACCAGGGCGCGGTCAAGCAGGCACTCGGCCTCGTCCAGTCGTCCCCGCTCGGCGAGCAGGCGGGACTTGAGCTCTAGAAACTCGGCCTGTTCTGGTGCCTCCATTCCCTCCCGCAGTGCCGGCTCGGAGCAAGAGACGGTAGCCTCCGCTCCCTGCAGGTCCCCGCCGCGCCGACGCGCGTTGCCGAGGCAGACCCAGGCCCGGCCTAGCAGGCTTCGGATGAACGTGACTCCGCATCGCCGGGAGTCCAGACGCTCGGCCACGGCGAGCGCCTCTTCGGCCCTCTCGGCTGCGAGTCGCGGCTCTACGGCCCGACGGCTCTCCTCGATCAGCAACTCGCAGAGTGCAGGTGTCCGGAAGCGCTCTTCGCGTTCGATCCGCGCCAGGCGCGCGGACCGGCTGAGGGCCAAGAGCTCCGCCAGCCGCTCCGGCGCCTCCCGGCGGTCCGCGAGAGCCTTTCTCTCGCTTCGCGGACCGAGCCCCGCCAGGCGTTTGAACACCCCGCCATAGCTCGCTGGATGAAGGTCCGCGCCGGCGAGGCCGGGCGAGCCATCCCGACGGGGCTCTCCCAAGCCCCAGAGACGTCGCGTTACACCCACGCATGGCGCGCAGCCGGAGAGAAGGTGGCGAACGACCCTGCGGCGCTCCTCCTCGTCGACCTCATCGCGCATGAAGCGCTCGAGGAGCTGCGCATCAGGGTGGTCGTCCGTCGTGGTTTCCCGGATCATCGTGAGCCCTATCTCCGTCACTTCAAATCAGATTCCGCTCCACGGAGCACCGAAGTCCGGAACAAGTGGGGCGATTTTTCGGAACGATTATAGAGCACTTATTGTCGAATGAGACAACTTTCTCGCGCCCAGCACATGCAATTCAGAGAAAAGTCACGGCTGAAAAGAAGGCCGATCTTTCGGCTAAGTCATTGATCCACATAAGTTTGTACTTGCCAAGCTGTTCCGAAAGAGATACAGTGCCTGCATGCCAACCTTCAACGGACTCGGTAGAGCTCTTCGCTGGCTCCGCGACCGCCAAAACAAGAGGCAATACCAGATCGCCGACACGGCGGGTATCACCAAGGCCATGCTCTCCGCCTACGAGACCGGCAAACAGAAGCCGTCGCTCGAAACCCTGGAGAAGATTCTCGCCGCCTTGGAGTGCGATCTCAACGATTTGCACAACGCGCTGCAGATCGTCAACGAGCGGCCGGAAGCGATCCGACGGCCCGGTGCTCCGCGGGAAGACTGGCAGGCGTTCCGCGGCGATTCCCTGGAACAGGATTTGGATAACGAAGCCGCCGGGCTCAACCTCTATCGCGTTCTGGGTCTCCACCGGCAGCTACCGGTCCTGGAAGAGCAGGCCCTGACCGAGATGCTCCAGGGGTTTCACAAGATGGTCCGCTACCTGCACAGCCTGACCCCGCAGCCGGTCATTGGTCAGGTTAAGCGAAACGACGAGCCCCGCTGAAGAGGGCCTGACGGCCTCGATCCTACCTCCCCTGCTCGCGCACGGATCTTGCACTACCCCAGGATGCCTGGATGCCCGCGGGAAGCTTCCCGCGGCGGCGGCCAGTAGCAGATAACGGAGGCGAGCGATGAGGGCAGGGGCGTCCACCGGGAATCGGTTCCACCTTGACCGTGATCCGTACGGCCGGCCTCCCACGCTTCGCCGGGAGATGTTTTCGTGGATGGCAATCTCGAGCGTCGATTCGCCCGGCTGCGGCAGGGCGATCACCTCTGTCTGATCTATCACAGCGCCGCCGAGCAGATGGCGGCGCTGGTTCCCTTTTTCAAGTCTGGCCTCGCCGCGGGTGAGCGCTGCCTCTTCGTCGGACACGGCACGAGCGGACGGCGGCTTCATCATGCCTTGGAACAAGCCGAGGTCGACGTCGGCGCCGAGTGCGAGCGCGGCGGCCTCCTGATGCTGACGCGGCGGGCGGACTGGCTGCCCCAGGGGCGGTTCGATCCCGGATCGATGATGGACCTCCTGCGGCAGACGGAGCAACAGGCTCTGGACGACGGGTTCTTCGGCCTGCGCGCCACCTGGAACATGGGATGGCTCCTCGAGGGGACCGCCGGAGCCGACCGGCTGGTCGAGTACGAGGCGTACCTCAACCGCTTTCTCACCGGCAGCCGCACCTGCGTGCTCTGCCGTTACTCTCGCGAGGCCTCGCCAGCCTCTCTCATCGAGGATGCCCTGAGCACCCATCCGCTGGCGGTTCTGCAGCACCAGATCTGCGCCAACGCCTACTATGAGCCGCCCGAGATGCTGCTCGGCGACCGCTCGCCGGAGGAGCGAATCGACTGGATGATCGCCCAGCTCTGGCGAAACCGGGTGAGCGAACAGAAGCTGGAGGAGCTGACCTTGCGGCTTTCTCAGAAGCGGGCGGCGCTGGCCCGCGCCGACCGGGCGAAGGAGGAGCTGCTCGGGATGCTCGCTCACGAGCTGCGCAACCCGCTGGGAGCCATCAGCAACGCTTTGCAGGTGCTACGCATGACAGGTGATGGCGATGCCACCCGCTGGCGCGCCATCGAAGCCGCCGAACGGCAGGTCCTCCATCAGGCGATGCTCATCGACGACCTGCTGGAGGCCTCGCGCGTCACCCGGGGTCAGATCGAGCTGCAGTGCGAGGATCTCGACCTCGCGGAGCTCGTGCGGGAGACTGTCGAGGGACACCGGAAGGCCCTGAGCCGGTCCGGCCTGACGATCGGCCTCGAGCTGGCGGAGGAGCCGCTACGGATCCGCGGCGACCGGCTGCGGCTCTCCCAGAGCCTCTCCAACCTGCTGGATAACGCCGCCAAGTTCACGCCGGCCGGCGGGTACATCACGGTGCGCGCGGCGCGGACCGCCGGAGGCCGGCGGGCGGAGGTCAGCGTTCGCGACAACGGCGCCGGGATCCAGCCGGAAGAGCTGCCTTACGTCTTCGAGGTCTTCACCCAGGGCGATCACAGCCTCGACCGCGCACGCGGCGGCCTGGGGATCGGTCTCGCGGTGGTCAAGGGCCTGATCGAGATGCACGGCGGCGAAGTGGCGGCGCGCAGCGCAGGACCCGGCAAGGGCTCCGAGTTCTCCTTCCGCCTCCCTTTGGCGCCGATCGCCGAGCAAGCCGCCGAGAGCCAGGCAGGCGCACATGCAGAGGCGAAAAAAATTCTGGTCGTCGAGGACAACCCGGACGCCGCCGCCATGATGCGCGACTTCCTGGAGCTCTCGGGACACCAGGTCGAGATCGCCGTCTCCGGCACAGACGGAGTCGCGGCCGCCCGGCAGTTCCAGCCCGAGGTGGTGCTCTGCGACCTCGGTCTGCCGGGGATGAGCGGCTTCGAGGTGGCCACCGAGCTGCGGCGCGATCCGGCAACCCGGTCGGCAAGGCTGATCGCCGTCACCGGCTACGGTCGCGAGGAGGACCGCCGCCGCTCCAAGGAAGCCGGCTTCGACCTGCACCTGACCAAGCCGGTCGATCCCGTCCGCCTCCGCGCACTGCTCCGCGCGCGGCCCGCCGATACCACGCACTGAGCCTACGCCGGCAGGAAGGCGTAGCGCAGCACGAAGAGCACCGCCAGCACGTACATCAGCCAGTGCACCTCGCTCCAGCGCCGGGCCGCCATCTTGACCAGCACATAAACCACGATCCCCGCCGCCAGGCCGTGCGAGATGTTGAAGGTCAGCGGCATCAGCAGAGCGGTGAAGAACGCCGGCGCCGCCTCCGTCATGTCCGACCAGTCGATCTCGCGTACGGCGCGCACCATGAGGATGCCCACCAGGATCAGCGCCGGCGCCGTCACGGGCGTGAAGCCGCCGGCGTCGGGCCGGCTGATCATGCCCACCAGCGGCGTCAGGAAGAGCGAGACCAGCAGCAGCGCGCCGGTCACCACGTTGGCGAGCCCCGTCCGCGCTCCCACGCCGATGCCGGAGCCGCTCTCGATGTAAGAGGTCACCGGCGACGTGCCGATCAGCG
Organism: Thermoanaerobaculia bacterium; assembly: GCA_036002325.1. Lineage (GTDB taxonomy): Bacteria > Acidobacteriota > Thermoanaerobaculia > Multivoradales > UBA5704 > DATARR01. The sequence goes on from DASYTJ010000126.1 coordinate 10,215, forward strand.
CGCCTCCCACCATCCCCAGGGCGTCGGCCATGAGCGCCCGTTCGATGCGCGGCAGCTCGCCGTCCTTCATCAAGCCGGCCTCGTGCGCCAGGCCCATCAGCGTCCCCAGGGTGTCGAAGAGCGCGAAGAAGAGGAGCACCAGGATCAGCGGCAGATATTCGAGGCGCAGGGCGCCGAGGAAATCGATCTGCAACCCCGGAAGCTGAAAGCTCGGCACCGAGACCAGCGCCGCCGGCGCCTGCACCTCACCCATCAACAGGCCGAGGACGAGCGTCGCCGCGAGTCCCCAGAAGATGGCCGTGCGCACGCCGATCGCCATCAGCGCCAGCGACACCGCGAGGCCGATGAGAGTCAGCACCGCGGCGGGCGAGGAGAGGTCGCCTACGGCCACCTGCGTCGCCGGATCGGCCCGCACGATACCGCCGTGCTGCAGGCCGATGAAGGCGATGAACAGCCCGATTCCCACCGCGCCCGCCAGCTTGATGACGTCCGGCACCGCGCGCACCAGCACCCGCCGCGCCCCGGTCACCGTCAGCACCACGAACACCAGCCCGGCCCAGAACACCATCCCCAGCGCCGCCTGCCAGGGCACGCCCGCGCCCACGCAGATGCCGTACGCGAAGAAGGCGTTCATCCCCATGCCCGGCGCCAGCGCGATGGGGTAGTTGGCCACGAACGCCATGAGGAACGTGGCGAAGGCGGCGGAGAGCGCGGTGGCGAGGATGGCGCCCTCCAGCGGCATCTTGGCCGCCGTCAGGAACATCGGATTGACGGCCAGGATGTAGGCCAGGGTCAGGAAGGTCGTAACGCCGCCGAGGACCTCCCGCCCCGGCGTCGAGCCGGCCGCGCGCACGTGGAAGATGCGTTCGAGCATGTGGGGGGATATCTTATGCGACATGAGCGCGTTCGACGATCCCAAGGAGCCGGAGGCGGGCGATCCAATCTACCTGTCGGCGAAGACCATTCCCCCCGAAGAACGGCTGATCTTCGCCCTCGACGTGCCCGGCGCCGCGGAAGCCCGGCGCATGGTGGACACCCTGGGCGACGCCGTGCAGTTCTATAAAGTGGGGCTCGAGCTGTTCCTGGCCGGCGGCGCCTTCGAGCTGATCGACTGGCTGGTCGGGCAGGAGAAGAAGATCTTTCTCGACCTCAAGCTCTACGACATTCCGGAGACCGTCGCCCGCGCGGTCCGCCGCCTTCGCGAGCGGCCCGTCACCTTCCTCACAGTGCATGGCGACGGCGCCATCCTGGAAGCCGCCTGCCGCGAGAAGGGAAGCCTGAAGATCCTCGCCGTCACCGCCCTGACCAGCCTCAACCGCGAAGGCCTCCGCGAGCTCGGCTTCGCGGGTGAAGTTTCGGATCTCGTCCTCTCCCGGGCCCGCCGTGCACAGGAGATCGGCTGCGACGGCGTCATCGCCTCGGGCCTCGAAGCGAGAAGCCTGCGCGACCAGATCGGCGACGAGATGCTGATCGTCACGCCCGGCATCCGTCCGTCCGGCAACCGTTCGACGGACGACCAGAAGCGCGTGGTGACCGTCGAAGAAGCCCTCCGCCACGGCGCCGACTACATCGTCGTCGGCCGGCCCATCCGCGACGCCCCGGACCCCTACGAGGCCGCGCTGCACATTCAGGGCACGATCGAGGGATTGTTTCTTTCCGGGTGAGGCGCGGCCCTCGCCTGGCCTGCTGAGATTGTGACGCCCGTCACAAGCCCCCGCTTTCGCGATTTGCGCAGGGTTGCAGCGGGTCACGTCGGGTTGTCACGGTCGGCGGAAGACTCTACGCCGGCAGATCCATTCTCTTCATTTAACAAATCCGTCTCCGCTCCCGTTGTAACGCCACAGCCCTCCGCGACGACTAATGTCCCGTGAGAGGGCGTTTTGGCGAGGAGGGTATCGATGGCGCAGAGAGCGATTCCAACGCGGCCGTCGGCCTGGGTCGAACGTATGACGATGCGCTTCTTCCTGGCGCTGTCGCCGCGGTTGACCGCGATGCAAACGCCGGAGCCGCCGGAGAGGCTGGCGCCGTTCGAAAACGTCACCGTGCCGCGCAGGGATGGCCGCGGCGGGCTCTCGGCGACGTGGTATCCGGCAGCCGGCCGGCCGCGCGGCGGCGTCCTTCTCCTCCATCCCTGGATGGTGTGGGGCAAGGGCTACTTTCATCTCCGCGGCAGGATCGAAGCTCTCCGGGCCGCCGGCTATCACGCCCTCGCTCTCGATCTCTCCGGCTTCGGCGCCAGCGGTCCGACCGCCGGCTACTTCGACCGCGACGTTGAAGCCGGCGTCGAGCTTCTGCTGCAGCGCATCGGCGACCTGCCCCTGCACCTCTGGGGAGTCAGCGCCGGCGGCCACTGGGCTCACCTCTATCTCAGCCGCACGGACGTGGTGGCGGGCGCCATGTTCGAGGACGTCTCGCCTCACCTCTGGGAATGGTCGTGGCGCGAGATCCCCCTGTACCGGCCGGGTTATCTCCTCTTCCGGGCCGTTTGCCGCGGTGCGTACCGATACCTGGACATCCGCCGCCACGCCGCATCGATGTCCCTGGGCGCGGTCACCTACGTCAGCGGCGAACGCGACCGCGGCGTGCGGCCGGAGGACACGCGCACGCTCGCCCGGCTCGCCGGCGGCCGCCACCACGTCGTGCCCGAAGCGGGGCACCTCGCGGCCATCAAGATGGCGAGGGAGGAGGTCATCTCGCTGGCGCTCGAGACGTTCCGGCGAGCGGAGGACCTGACCGTAGCCCAGCGCTCAGGCGCGGCCCTCGATACCTTCGAGTACCGGGCGTGCCAGATAGATGCGTCGCCACTTCCGGCCACTTACTTCTGAGAGCAACCCTGGCGCCCTACGGGCTGACGCCGTAGGTTAGAATCCGCGGGCAACCCTGGAAGAGAGGGGAATCCGCGGATGAAGCCCGCTCCATTTGATTATCAGGCGCCCGCTTCGCTGGAAGCCGCGCTCGACCTCCTCGCCCGACGCGGCGGCGAGGCCAAGGTGCTGGCCGGCGGCCAGAGCCTGATCCCGGTCATGAACTTCCGCCTGGCGGAGCCGGCCCTGCTCGTCGATATCAACAAGCTGACGGAGCTCGACTTCGTCCGCCGCGGCGAGGACGGAGGCTTGCGGATCGGCGGTCTCACGCGGCAGCGCCGGCTGGAGCGGGATCCTCTGGTGGCCGAGGCGGCGCCGCTGCTTCATGAAGCGGTGCCGTTCATCGCGCATCCGCAGATCCGCAACCGCGGCACGCTCGGCGGCAGCCTGGCTCACGCCGATCCGGCCGCCGAGCTGCCGGCCCTGGCGGTGGCGCTGCGCGCCCGCCTTCGCCTGCAGCGTGCGGGAGGCGAGCGGTGGGTGGACGCCAAAGACTTCTTCGCCGGCCTGTTCACCACCGCCCTCGAGCCCGACGAGCTCCTGGTCGAGGTGGCGATCCCGCCGCCGCCGCCCCGCACGGGCTGGGCCTTCATGGAGGTGGCACGGCGTCACGGCGATTACGCCCAGGTGGGGATCGCGACCCTGGTGACGCTCGACGAAGGCGGCCGCTGCAGGGAAGCGCGGCTGGTCTATCTGAGCGTCGGCGACGCGCCGGTCGAGGCGCGGGAGGCGGCGCGTCTGTTGAACGGAGAGGAGATCTCGCCTCAGGTGATCGCGGCGGCGGCGGAGAAGGCGTCACAGGACGAGATGCGTCCGAACGGGGACATCCACGCGACGGCGGCGTTCAAGCGTCACCTGGCCCGCGTGCTCACCGGCCGCGCGCTGCGCCGGGCGGTCGAGCGGGCGCGCGACGGGAGGGCCGCGGCGTGAACGGCCTCTACCCGATCTCCGTCACCGTCAACGGCCGCACGCACCAGCGCGAGATCGAGCCGCGCCTGCTGCTCTCCGACTTCCTCCGCCACGAGCTGGGGCTGACCGGCACGCACGTCGGCTGCGAGCACGGGGTGTGCGGCGCCTGCACGGTGCTTTTCGACGGCCAGCCGGTGCGCTCGTGCATCCTGCTTGCCGTGCAGGCTGACGGCCATGAGATCACCACCGTCGAGGCGCTCGCCTCAGGACCTGACCAACTCCATCCTCTGCAGCAGGCCTTCTGGGAGTGCCACGGCCTGCAGTGCGGCTTCTGCACTCCGGGTTTCCTCATGACCCTGGTGCCGTTCCTGGAGGAGAATCCCGATCCCAGCGAAGCGGAGATCCGCCAGGCCATCTCCGGGAATCTCTGCCGCTGCACCGGCTACCAGCACATCGTCGACGCGGTGAAGCTCGCCGCGGAAAGGCGGCGGCAATCCATGGGGTGAACGATCTCGATCGTCTGGAAGCGCTCTTCGCCGTGCGCGAGCCCGAGGTGCGGGCGTTCCTCCCCGAGGAGCGGCGGTTCGAGCGTCTCCGCCGGGAAGCCGCGGCGCTCGCCGAACGGTGGCCCGATGCCGCGGCGCGTCCGTTGTTGTTCGGCGTGCCGGTCGGCGTCAAAGACATCTTCCACGTGGACGGGTTCGAGACGCGGGGCGGCAGCCGTTTGCCGCCGGAGGTCCTGCAGGGTCCGGAAGCCGCGAGCGTGACGGCGCTCAAGGCGGCGGGCGCCTTGATCCTGGGCAAGGCTGTCTCCACCGAGTTCGCCTTCTTCGCCCCCGGACCGACCCGCAATCCCTGGAACCTGGAGCACACCCCTGGCGGATCGAGCAGCGGCTCGGCCGCCGCCGTGGCCGCGGGCTTGAGTCCCCTGGCGCTCGGCACGCAGACGATCGGCTCGCTCCTCCGTCCGGCCGCCTTTTGCGGCGTCGTCGGCTTCAAGCCCAGCTACGAGCGGATCTCGCGCGACGGCGTCATCCCCCTCGCTCCCTCCTTCGATCACATCGGTTTCTTCACCCCCGACGCGGCCGGCGCGGCGAGGGCCGCCGCCGTGCTCTGCCGGGTGTGGCGGCCTACGACGCCGCCGCGCAAGCCGCGCCTGGGCGTGCCGGAAGGCCCCTATCTGGAGCGCGCCGCCGGCGAGGGGCTGGTCCATTTCCGCGAGGTCTGCCGGCGGTTGGCTGCCGCCGGCTACCCCGTCGAGCCGGTCGCCGCCTTGGAAGACTTCAGCGAGCTGGCGGAGCGCCATTTCCGCATCACCGCCGCGGAGGCGGCCCGCGTCCACCGCGATTGGTACGCCCGTTTCGGCCAGCTCTATCACCCCAAGACGGTCGAGCTGATCGAGCGCGGCCAGCCGGTGACGGACGAGCAGCTCGCGCGGGACCTGGAGAGCCGCGAGGAGCTCCGGCAGAGGCTGACCACCTTGATGGATGCGCACCGGATCGACCTCTGGCTTTCGCCGCCGGCCCTGGGGCCCGCCCCGCGCGGTCTGGACAGCACGGGAGATCCGGTGATGAACATCCCCTGGACCCACGCCGGGATGCCCGCCGTCTGCCTGCCGGCTGGACGCAACGCGGCCGGCCTGCCGATGGGTCTCCAGGTCTCCGGCCGCTGGTGGGGCGACGAGGAGCTGCTGGCGTGGGCGGGGGAGCTGGAGAGCGTGCTGCGATCGTGAGCGGCGAGCCGGTCACCCGCTGCGCTGTGCGTCCCGGCGCCTACCACGACTCGGTCGTCCTGATGCAGCTCCAGCGCTCGCTCACCGGACTGCCGGGAGTGCTCGACGCCGGCGTGGTCATGGCGACGCCCGCCAACCGCGACGTGCTGGCGGCGAGCGGTCTGCTGCCTGACGCGGAGACCGTGGCGGGCCCGCACGACCTGCTGATCGCCGTCAAGGCGGAGAGCGACGCCGCGGCCGGCGAGGCCCTCTCACGCGTGGACGCGCTGCTGCAGGTCCGCCGCGGCGGCGGCGAGCAGGATTTCCGGCCGCGCAGCCTCGCCTCGGCTCTCAAGCTGCTGCCGGAGGCGCACTGGGTGCTGATTTCGGTGCCGGGCCGCTACGCCGCCGGCGTTGCGGGGGAGGCGCTCGATCATGGCTGCAACGTCTTCCTGTACAGCGACAACGTGCCGGTGGCGGACGAGCTCGCTCTGAAGCGGAAGGCGCTCGCCCGCGGCCTTCTCGTCCTGGGGCCCGACTGCGGCACGGCGGTCGTGGGCGGCATCGGGCTCGGCTTCGCCAACCGGGTGCGCCGCGGTCCCATCGGATTGATCGGCGCCTCGGGCACCGGCCTGCAGGCGATCATGAGCCACATCCACACCCTGGGCTGGGGAATCTCGCAGGCGATCGGCACCGGCGGCCGCGACCTCTCCGGCGGCGTCGGCGGGATCACGGCCGCCCAGGCGCTCGATCTGCTGCGGCGCGATCCGGAGACGCGGGTGATCGTCCTCGTCTCCAAGCCGCCGGCGCCGGAGGTGGCGGTCCGGCTGCTGGCGCTCGCGCGGGCGGCGGGCAAGCCGGTCGTCGTGCAGTTCCTCGGCGCACCGCTGCCGGGACGCCGGCTGGGGAGCCTTCGTTTCGCGGCGAGTCTCTCCGAAGCGGCCGAGCTGGCGGTGCGATTGCTGGAGGTCGCCGCTGTCGCAGAGGTGCCGCATGCTGCGCCCGGTGGGAGCTATCTCCGCGGCCTCTTCTCCGGCGGCACGCTGGCCTACGAGGCGCTCCTGGGGATCTCGGCTTTCCTGGCTCCGGTGTACTCGAACGCTCCTCTTTTGGCATCGCAGCGCCTGGCTGATCCCCTCCACAGCCAGGGCCACACCATCCTCGATCTGGGAGCGGATGAGCTCACCGTCGGCCGGCTGCATCCGATGATCGACCAGGACTTCCGTCTGCGCCGTCTTCGCCAGGAGGCGGCCGACCCGGAAGTCGGTCTGATCCTGCTCGACGTGGTGCTCGGCGAGGGAGCGCACGCCGATCCGGCCGGTGAGCTGGCGCCGGAAATCGAGCGCGCTTTGGCAGAGGCACGGTCGGCTGGCCGGACGCTGGAAATCGCGGTCCTCGTCATCGGCACCGACGAAGACCCGCAGGATCTGGCGACGCAGATCGCAACGCTCAAGCAATCCGGGGCCCACGTCTGCCGCACGGTCGGCGAGCTGGTGGAGCACGCAGCCGAACAATTGGCACCGGCGACAGAGAAAAGCGGTGACGCCGTGCCGGTTCCGCTCGAAGCGGTTCAGGCGCCGCTCGCGGCCGTCAACGTCGGATTGGAGTCCTTCTACGATAGCCTTGCCGCCCAGGGTACCAAGGCCGTCCAGGTGGAGTGGAAGCCGCCCGCCGGGGGCAACGAGAAGCTGGCCAATATCCTGGCGCGACTGAAGAGCCGCTGAATCGTCCTCATGACCCTCGATATCGAAAGCGCCAACCGCACCGCCGTCGAACGCATGACCGCCGCGCGGCCCATCCTCAAGGGTCTCGCCGTGGCGCGGGACGCGATTCCCGGCATGCGCGACGACCTCCTGCTGCACGCCGGTCCGCCCATCGAGTGGGACCGCATGTCGGGCCCCCTGCGTGGTGCGGTGATCGGCGCCTTGATCTTCGAGGGCCGCGCCCGCGACGAGGCCGGCGCGGTGGCGCTCGTCGAGCGCGGCGAAGTCGCCTTCGAGCCCTGCCACCATCACGGCGCCGTGGGGCCCATGGCGGGCGTCATCTCGCCGTCGATGAAGGTCTACGTCGTCGAGGACGCCACCCACGGCCACCGCACCTTCTCGAACCTGAACGAAGGCTACGGCAAGGTGCTGCGCTACGGCGCCTTCAGCGGCGAGGTCCTGACGAAGCTGCGCTGGATGAACGACTTCCTGGCGCCGGTCCTCGCCAAAGCGATCGAGCTGCTGGAGGGCATCGATCTGCGGACGCTGCTTGCCGAGGCCTTGCACATGGGAGACGAGGGGCACAACCGCAACAAGGCCGGCTCGCTCCTCTTCCTCAAGCTCCTCTCGCCGGCCATCGCCAGGGTCTCGCCGGCCACCGCCATTCACGCCGAGGTCCTGAAGTTCCTCGGCGACAATCCCCTCTCCGTGCTCAACCCGGTGATGGCGGCGTGCAAGGTGATGGCCGACGCGGCGCACGGCATCGAGGGGAGCACCATCGTCTCCACCATGGCGCGAAACGGCACGGACTTCGGCATTCGCGTCAGCGGCCTCGGCGGCCGCTGGTTCACCGCTCCCGCCCAGGTGCCGGACGGCCTTTACTTCCCCGGTTTCTCGAGCGCCGACGCCAATCCGGACATCGGCGACAGCACCATCACGGAGACGGCGGGCATCGGCGCCTTCGCCATGGCGGCGGCCCCGGCCATCGTCACCTTCATCGGCGGCTCGCCGCAGGATGCCCTCAACGCCACGCTGGAGATGTACGAGATCACCGCCGCCGAGCACGGCCAGTTCACCATTCCCGCCCTCGGCTTCCGCGGCACGCCGGTGGGGATCGATCTGCGCAAGGTGGTGGAGCTCGGCATCACACCGCGCGTCAACACCGGCATCGCCCACCGCCAGGCCGGCATCGGCCAGGTGGGCGCCGGTCTCGTGCGGCCGCCGCTGGAGATCTTCGAGCAGGCGCTGCTGGCGTACGCGGAAAGATACCTCGATGGCGGAGACGACTAGGCCCGCGCCGCGGCGCCCGGTCGTCCTCTGGGTCGCCGCCGCGGCTTTCGTTATCGCCTTGGCCGGCGCTCTGGCGGTCTACAGCAAGTACACCGCGCTCCAGGACACCGACAGCTATTACCACCTGGCCCTGGCGCGGAAGATTGCGCGAGAAGGGGTCCCCGACCGTCTCGAGTGGGCGCGGATGACCCCCTATGGCCGGCGTTTCGGCGATCCGGTGCTCGGCTTCCATCTCTTTCTGGCGCCGTTCGTGGCGGGGAGCAACCCGGACCGCGGTGGCCTGGTGGCGCTCGCCGTCCTCGACGCGGCGCTGTTCGCGGCGATCGCCGGACTGGCCGCGGGAGCGATCGGCTGGTGGGGTCTGCTGGTGCCGTTCGCCGTGTTCGCCGGCTCGCCCGAGGCGGCGCTGCGCCTGGTGCGGCTGCGTCCCGAGCTGCTGGCGTTCCTGCTCTGGCTCATCGCGGTGTTCCTGGTGGGCCGCGGGCGCTACCGCATGTTCGGCGCGGCGTCGGCCCTCTTCGCTCTCTGCTACAGCGCGGTGCATGCCTGGCTCGCCGTGTGGTGCGCCGTCTTCCTCTTCAGGGGGTGGAGCCGGCGCCGGTGGGAGTGGGAGCTGCCCTTGTACAGCGCGCTGGGCCTCGGCCTCGGCCTCATCGTTCATCCACGGTTTCCAGCCAACCTCGATGCCCTCGCCATGGCGTTTCGGGTCGGGCTTGGCGGCGCCGCGCTGGAAGGCTCCGGCGACGAGCTGCGGCCGCATTCGACCCTGGTCGCCTTTCTGACCCAGCTCGGCCTCCTCGGCGCCTTCCTCGTGCTCTGGCGCTCGCGCCGCGCCGATGGACCGCCGTTCCCGGAGGATACGCGGCTGCGGGACGCCCTCGGCGTCCTGGCCGTGATCTTCGGAGCGCTCTATCTGGCGAGCGCTCGGTTCTCCTTCTTCGCCTTCCCGTTCGCCGCGCTGTGGCTGCTCTGGAACCTGAAAGCGCGCGGCGAGACGGTGGGCCGCTCTTTCGACCTCTTCGGCAGAAAGATGCCTATCGGCGTGGGCCTGGCCGCGTGCGCATTGGCGGCGGCCTATCCCTTATCAGTTTCGGCTGGCACCTTCGCGGCCAGGGGCACGGCGGGGCCGGACGAGATCCGCTTCCGCGACCGGCGCGCCGTCGCCGCGCTGCTGCCGCCAGGAGCGCGGGTCGCCGCCACCTGGGGCGACAACGATCTCCTGGCGTTCTACGCTCCCTGGGCACGATATCTGGAAGTTCTGGATCCCCTTCCCTTGTCCCTGGCGAACCCCGACGCGCATCGGGCGCTGCTGCGGCTCTTTGGCGGCGCCGAGCGCGACGTGCCGCGGACGCTGGCCACGACGCTCGACAGCGACTATCTGGTGGGTTCTCGTCTGCAGCCGGATCAAGCAGGGTTGCTGCGCCGTCTGGCCGGAGATCCGCGCATCGGGATCCTCCACGACGGCATCCACCTGCTGGCGCGCTGGAGACCTGGCGCCAACGCGTCTTTCGTCCGACCGTGGAGCGTAGCGCCCGCCGGGCTGAACGATCCGGCGCAGCTTCCCGACGCGACGTGGACGGCATACCCGTGGGATACCGATCCGCGGGGCCGCGCGGCCGAAGGCTACATCGATCTCGAGCGGCTGGGCGAAGCCGTTCCCTGCCGTGTGCTGGCTACGACCCTCGCTCCATCCGCCGAAGGCGACCGCTGGGCCATCGCGCCCGCGGGTCCGACGCGCGTAGCCTTCGCCGGCCGCGAGGTGCTGGCCGTCGACGGCTCCCTCGAAGCGGTCCTCGCCGACGGCGTCCGATTCCCCTTGCCGCCCCGCTCCGCGGCGGAGATCCTGACGGTTCTTACTTGCGGCGCCCGCGAGGGCGATCCGGGCGGCTTCTACTTCTGGGCGGATTCATCAACTCCAACGGAGGCGCAATCCCATGTACGTTCCCTATGACCTGAGCAAGGTGAAAATTCTCGATCTGTCGCAGAACTTCAGCGCCGACTCGCCGTCGTTCGCGTTCTACGAGGGGCCGACCGTGAAGTGGGTCAAGCGCCTCGCCTTCGAGGGTGTCAACGCGCAGTACCTCTCGACGACCAATCACATCGCGACGCATCTCGACTCGCCGATCCACTTCTACGACCCGGGGCCGGACATCGCGGGGATCCCCATCGACACTCTGGTCGGACCGGCCTGCATCGTGGATCTCTCGCAGTTCGGCATCGGCGACTACCAGATCTACGGTCCCGAGCACTTCGAGGAGTGGGAGCGCAAGACCGGCATCAAGATCGAACGCGGCGACATCCTGGTCATCCACACCGGCTATCACCACTACTACAACGAGGATTGGTACAAGATCCACAACCAGGACAAGGCGGACCTGCCGCGCGCATTCCTGAAGCATCCCGGACCGCGCAGCGTGTTCGTCGACTGGGTTCTCGACCGCGGCATCCGCTGGCTGGCGGTGGACTGCATCGCGGCCGACCATCCGTGGAACACCAACGTGCGCCGTGCGCGGCCGGATCTCATCCCGGAGGTCGAGGCCGCCATCGGCATGTCGCTCGACGAAGCGTTCCCCTGGCCCAAGGACTATCAGTGCATGCACGTCAAGCTCTTCCCGCATGGCGTCTTCCACGCCGAGAACGTCGGCGGCCAGATCGACGAAGTGCTCGATCAGCGCGTCTGGCTCGGCTGCTTCCCCTTTAGATTCCGGGGGGGCGAGGCGGCGTTCGCGCGGATCGTGGCGTTCGTGGAGGAGAAATGATCGGCGAACGCATCAAGCGCAACGAAGACCCACGCCTGCTCACCGGGCGGGCGCTGTTCATCGACGACCTCGACCTGCCGGAGACGGCGCACGTCGCGTTCGTGCGCAGCCCGCACGCTCACGCGCGAATCCTCGGCATCGACCTCTCGGAAGCGCGCGCCATGCCGGGCGTCGTGGCCATCTACACCGCCGCCGATCTGGGCGATTACTGGCAGCCGGGGCCGCTGCTCGTGCCGCCGCCGCCGGTCGAGGGCATGGTCTTCAACCAGCGGACTCAGGTTCCCCTGGCCAAGGACAAGATCCGCCACCTCGGCGAGACCGTGGCCATCGTGGTGGCGGAGAGCCGCTACCTCGCCGAGGACGCCGTCAGCCGCGTGTTCGTCGACTACGAGCCGCTGCCGGCCGTGGTCGACGTCGAGAAGGCGCTGGCGCCGGATGCGCCGCTGATTCACGAGGATGTGGGCTCCAACCTCGCGGCCTACGTGCCGCAGAAGAAGGGGGATTACGAGGCGGCGAAGGCGCAGGCTGACGTGGTGATCCGCCGGCGCTTCTCCTACGACCGCGGCGCCGCGGCGGCCATCGAGAACCGCGGCATCGTCGCCCAGTGGGACGTCCGCGCCCAGAAGCTGACGATCTGGGACACCACGCAGGCGCCCATTCCGGTGCGCAACGGACTCGCCGCCATGCTCGGCCTCTCCGATCATCAGGTGCGGCTGGTGACGCCGTTCATCGGTGGCGGCTTCGGCCCCAAGATCATGATGTTCTATCCCGAAGAGGTGCTCATCCCCTGGCTGGCGTTGAAGCTGGACCGGCCGGTCAAGTGGATCGAGGATCGGGCCGAAAACTTCGTCGCCACGACGCAGGAGCGGGGACAGATCCACGAGGCCGAGATCGCCCTCACCCGCGACGGCCGCATCCTCGGAGTGAAGGACTCGTTCCTGCACGACACCGGCGCCTACGACCCGTACGGCCTGACGGTGCCGCTGAACAGCCAGTGCACGCTGATGGGCCCCTACCGCGTACCGGCTTACCAGAGCGAGTTCCGCGCGGTCTTCACCAACAAGACGATCGTCACCCCCTACCGCGGCGCCGGACGCCAGCACGGCGTGTTCGTGATCGAGCGGCTGATGGACCTCGCCGCCCGCGAGCTGGGGCTCGATCGCATCGAGATCCGCCGCCGCAATTATCTGCGGCCGGACGAGTTCCCGCACGACCACGTCATCATCTATCAGGACTTCGCGCCGCTCTATTACGACAGCGGCAACTACGCGCCGGTGCTCGACAAGACCCTGCGGATGATCGGTTACGAGTCGTTCCTGCGCGAGGAGCAGCCGCGCCTGCGGGCCGAAGGAAAGGCGGTGGGGATCGGCGTCGTCTCCTACGTCGAAGGCACGGGCATCGGACCGTTCGAGGGTGCGCGGGTGCAGGTGCAGACGAGCGGCAAGGTGACGGTGGTCACCGGCATCGGCACACAAGGCCAGGGGCACTTCACTGTTCTGGCGCAGATCGCGGCGCAGCAGCTCGGAGTGGCGGTGGACGACGTGGACGTGGTCACCGGCGACAGCGACCAATTCCACTGGGGCACCGGCACCTTCGCCAGCCGCGGCGCGGTGGTGGCCGGCAATGCCACCAACGAGGCGGCGAAAGCCGTGCGCGAGAAGGCCGTGCGGCTGGCGGCGGAGCAACTCGGTGTATCCGAGGACCGCATCGAGGTGGCGGACGGATCGGTCCGGGTCATCGGCGAACCGCAGCGGTCGATTTTGCTCGGCGAGTTGGCGAAGCGGGCGAATCCGATGCGCGGCGCCGTCAAGCCGGGCACCGAGCCGGGCCTCGAGGCCACCCGCTACTTCGGCCCCTACCGCGGCGCCACCGCGAGCGGCTGCCACGCCTGCATCCTGGAGGTGGATCCCGAAACGATGCAGGTGAAGGTCAGGAGGTACGTCGTCGTCCACGACTGCGGCGTGGTGCTCAACCCGCTGATCGTCGACGGCCAGGTGCACGGCGGCGTGGCGCAGGGGCTCGGCAATGCCTTCTACGAGCAGCTCGTCTACGACGAAAACGGCCAGCTCCTGAACGGCTCCTTCATGGACTTCCTTCTCCCCACCGCGCTCGACGTGCCGCGGGTCGAGGTCGGCCACGAGGAGACGCCTTCGCCGCTCAACGCGCTCGGCACCAAGGGCGCGGGCGAGGCCGGGGCTATCCCCGTCGGTGCCCTCTTCGCACAAGCAGTCGAGGACGCGCTGGCGATTCCCGGCCTGGAGATCCTGGAGATCCCGCTGCGGCCGAGCCGGCTGTGGGAGCTGGCGGAGGAGGCACGGAACCGATAGAGGATGAGCGCAACGCTCTACGAGAGAGCTCCACTGCCGGCTCGTGCGCGAGGCGACCGGACGTGAGGTCGAGATCCAAGTCAGCGACTTCGAAGTTCCCCGTAAGTGAGTCCAGAACCTGCGGGAGCTGAACCGCAGCTCCCGCAGGACACTGCTGCACGCTCAAGGCGCCGGCACTTCACACTCGAGCTGGCCATCCGGCAGCTCGGGCGGATCGACGAGAATGCAGTGCTGCGGCCGGATCTCCTCGACATCGATCCCGGAGCCGACCCCGACGGAGTCGCCGACGATGGTAACCCGGGTGCGCTGCACGAGCGCTGGCGGGAACTGCAGGCTCAGCGCCGTCCGCACCTCCTTCTCTTCATCGATGATCACGTCCTCGGTCACCAGCCGCACCAGCTTGAGCCGGCGGTTGGCGAGCGCTTTCAGGTTCGGCGGCGCGTTTGGGGGAGGCACGATCACGAAGTCCACCTTCTCCTTCGGTACCTCCTGCGTGTAGTTGGCGATGACGTCCAGCTTCTTCTGGCTGAGGATCACCACGACGCCGTTGAGAAAGGGCAGAGGCTCGCCTTTGACGATGGTCTTTCCCAACAGCCCGAAGATGTCGGGACAGTCCACCTCTGTTGTGCCATCGGGAGGCAAGGTGGGTGATTGAAACTTGGAGATGGGACCCGTTTTCGGATTCCTCTCTCCGACGCTGACCTTCTTCTTCAGCTTCACTGGAACGCCTTGCGGGTTGTGGATCACGATCTTCGTGGCGTAGTCGCCCGGCTTCACCGAACCGAGGAACGGCGGTGGGGTTGAAGGCTGCTCGCCGCAATCGAACTTGGCGACGTACTTGAGGACCGGGATCCGCAGCCGCGGAACTTCCGGACAATGAAGACCACCTTGCCACTGATAGCACTTGCTGGGATCGATTTTCCGGGAGTCCTGAACCGGCGGCAGGTTGTCGATCGACGGATTCCTCACCGTGATGGGCTCGTGCCGGAAAACCTTGCCGTCGATGACGACGAGTGTGTTCATGGAGAATTCGCCGCTCCCGGACTTGTCTCCGGCGGGAGCCACGACGGTGCCGGACGAATGGCGTTGGGGATCCTCTATGAGGGCGGCGGTCGAGCCGCCGAGCGCGCCGGTCAACTGCATGGCTTCCATCTCCACCGGCAGCTTGCCGCCATCGGACTCCCCGCGCCGAACGACCACCGGACCCTGGAGCTGCAGCCGTTGCGGCGGCACACCGTTGCCCAGCGCGCCAGCTTCAATGGTCGACTTGGAGTTGAAGATGTCGAGGCCGGGCCCGAAGTCCGCGCTCACCAAGAGCACCTCGCAGCCCGGATCGTCGCTGTCCGTCTTGCCGTCGGCGTCGTTGTCCACGGAGTCCTCACACACGTCGGCCACGCCGTTGTTGTCGCCATCGGCGAGCGCGTGGCTCTCGGGAGTGCTGGCCTTGTTGGCAGGGTCTGATCCCAGTGCAGTCTCGAGGCGGTCATAGAAGCCATCGCCATCGCGGTCGAGGTCCGCCGGAAACTTGGGCGTCGCGCCCGGGCTCGCAGGCTGCGCCGCCAGAGGAAGAGCCCACAGGGCGGCGAGGATCCCCAGCGCCAGGGCCATGCGCGCAAGGAAGCGGTCCCTCAGATTGTCTCGTTTCATGGTTTGGTTCCTCCTGAATCCCGCAGATCGAGGATTCGGATTGGGTTCGCGTCTCGTGCTGCTCGGCGTAGGCCTTGCCTTCGGGGGAATCGAGCGGAGGGGAGCGGGCGCGCGCCTGCTGCGCCAGGCAGGAGGGGTGAGGTTCAGGAGACGCTCGGGCGCGGGTCCTAGCCTCGCCGGCTGCGAGCGCCAGGGCCGTTTCCTCGAACGCCGAGCTCCTTCCCCGCCTGGCACGAAGGCTCGAGCCGGGGCGGGTCGACATGCGGAACTCCTCGGTTCCGGCGCCGCTTCTCAGGGTGCGCCTGTCCTCAACAGGCGCCTGGAAGAGAGTTTCGTTACAACCGAATTATTGGCACAGCTCGCGGGGTCGTGACCGAGAGTCCGCCACCGCGGCGCCGGGGAAGGGATCTCGCACATTGACTCCCGCCCCCCGCGCGCGTACTCTCTATGCGTCAACCCCGTTCCATCGAGCCGTAACGAGCAGTCTGGACGCAGTTCATCCGCCGCAAGGCGCTTCCCAAGGAGGCAAAAGGTATGAACGCTGGACGCTTCGTTGGAGCTTCGGTCGCCGTCTTCGTCGTGCGCACCCTGTTGAACTACCTCTTCTACGGAGTTTTGATGCACAAGGAGTATGAGGCCTGGACCGCCGCCCATCCCGAGATGTTCCGGGAGGTGATCCCGGCCTTCATTACGCTCGACCTGCTCGTCGCCATCCTGCTCGTCTACGTGATCGTGAAAGCCGCCTCCTGCTTTGGCGGCGGGATGAAAGGAGCGGTCACCATCGCCATCCTCCTCGCGATCCTCGGCCCGGTCATCTACAATCTCTACTTCTTCTTCAGCGTGACGTTCTACACCATCAACTTCTTCGGCATCGAGACCGTCTACTTGATCGTCGCGTACGCCATCCAGGGCGCCATCACCGCGGCGATCTACAAGACAGCCTGAGACTTGCAGCGAGATCAGACGTCTGCTGCGGGCACGCCGTCCAGATCCACCACCGGCGTGCCCCGCATCAGCGCCCAGTACAACACGAACGCTACGCCGAACCCCACGAACCAGGCGTAGTCGTAGAGCACGCGCAGCTCCGGCACCACCAGACCGACGAGCGCGACGCCGACTCCCGCGATCAGCGCGGCCAGCGCCTTCCAATTCCAGCGCTCGTAGATCCCGTTCGAGTCGTACAGGTCGGGCAGCGACAGGCGCGCCTTGCGGATCAGCCAGTAGTCGGCGATGAAGATCCCGGCGATCGGCCCCAGGAAGCTGGAGTAGCCGACCAGCCAGCCGAAGATGTAGGTGCCGTAGTCCTTGAGCAGCCACCAGGGCCGGATGGCGATGCCGACGACGCCGGTGAGCACGCCACCGACGGCGAAGGTGATGCGCGACGGCCAGAGGTTGGAAAAATCGTTGGCCGGTCCTACGACATTGGCAGCCACGTTGGTGGTGATGGTTGCGATCAGCAACGCGAAGAGCGAGATCAGGATCACCAGCGGACTTCCCAACCGCGCCAGCAGATCCACCGGGTCCCAGATTGCCTTACCAAAAATGAGGACCGAAGCGGATGTCACCGCCACGCCGATGAAGGAGAAGAGCGTCATCGTCGTCGGCAGGCCGTAAAGCTGGCCGCGCATCTGCGCCCGCTGGTCCTTCGCGTAGCGCGACAGGTCGGGAATGTTGAGCGCGAGCGTCGCCCAGAAACCGACCATTGCTGTCAGCGAGGGGACGAAGAAAGCGAAGAACTCCCCCGCCGTTTGGAACTTGCTCGGCTGCGCCAGCACCGGTCCCAGGCCGTGAGCCCGCACCGCGGCCCAGGAGAGGAGAGCGAGACCAGAGACGATCAGGAACGGCGCGGCCCAGGCCTCCAGACGCTTGATCGCGTTGCTCCCCTTCACCACGACGTACATGTTCCACAGCCAGAAGGCGAAGAAGGAGATCCAGACTGCGCCCGGCATTCGCTCCCAAGAAGGAAACGCGGTCTTCAGCATGGTGTGGATCGCCTGGCCGCCGATCCAGGTCTGGATGCCGAACCAGCCGCAGGCGACCAGGCCGCGGAGGATCGCCGGCACGTTGGCGCCGCGGGTGCCGAAGGACGCGCGGGCGAGCACCGGGAAGGGGATTCCGTACTTGGTCCCCGGGTGCGCGATGAGCACCATCGGCACCAGCACGATGAGATTGCCGAGGAGTATGGTCAGCATCGCCTGCCACCAGCTCATGCCGCCCTGAATCAGCCCGGCCGCCAGCATGTAGGTGGGGATGCAGACCGAGAGGCCGATCCACAGCGAGGCCATGTTGTAGGTCGTCCACGTCCGCTGCTCGGCGCGGGTGGGCGCGAGGTCCTTGTTCCACAGGCGCGAATCGGCAGACGGCTCGCGCAGCTCGTAGAGCTCGCCGCGGACGCGGCGCATGGCCTGGACGCGGCCCGTTGAGGGCGAGACGGAGGCCGGCTCCGTCGCTGGCTCGGACATGGTCCGCGTATGTTACACCGCCGCGAGCTATACCTGCGGAACCGCCGGTCCAGGAGTGGAAAGAGTCGAGGCAGGCAGCGCCGGAGGGGGAGCTTGGAGCGCCGGGGCGTCCGCCCTTCGCGTTCAGGAGACGCGAATCGGTCCGTCAGTTGTGAAATGCGGCGGCGTGGTCGCGGGCGAACTGCTCAACCGTGCGTGCCGGACGGCCGGTGAGCTCCTCTACGGTGGCGGTGATCTGCTCGGTGGCGCCGCCGGCGCGCTGATAGGAGGCGAGAGCGAGCTGGGCGGCGATCCGCCAGGGCGGTTCTCCCGCGCGTCGCTGTCGCTTCCAGGTCTCGTCCTCCGTCTCGGAGAGGTAGGAGAGCGGCCGGCCGAGCACTTGGGAGAGGATCTCGGTCGCGTCGCGGTAGGAAATGGCCTGCGGACCCGTGAGCGTGTACACCTTCCCTTCATGGCCGCTCTCGGTGAGGGTCGGGACCGCCGCGGCCGCGATGTCGCGGGTGTCGATGAAGGGGATCCTGCCCTCGCCGGCCGCCGAATGCACCGCGCCCTCCCGCACGATGGTCTCGCGCATGTCGAGCAGGTTGTCCATGAAGTGGTGCGGACGCAGGATCGTCCAGGCGAGGCCGCTCTCCTTGAGGACCCTCTCGACGTTGTAGTGCCAGAGACCGATGACCGACTTCGAGTGATCGGAGGCGCCCAGCGCCGAGAGCTTCACCACGTGCCGAACGCCGGCCTCGCGTGCCGCCGCGACGGCGTTCTTCTGGAGGCGCACCATGTCCTCGCTGTTGGCGGTGAGGAGAAAGAGCCGCTCGGCGCCGGCGAAGGCTTCCGCCAAGCCCTCCTTCCGCGCGAGATCCGCGGATACCCATTCGACGCCGGCAAGGTCAGTGCCCTGTCCGACGTGGCGCGCCAGCGCCCGCACCGCCTCGCCGCGCTCCGCGAGGAGCCGCACCAGCTCGCTGCCGATCTTTCCGGTGGCTCCGGTGATGAGTATCATGGGTCTCGTAGGTCCGATTAGGCGGTTTCAAGTCCCGAAGGGCCGGCCTACTGCAGCTCCAGGTCGACGATCAGCGGGCTGCTGCCACCCGCATACCGGTAGTCGCGGGTCTTACACTGAGGCGGATCGCCGAGATCGCAATGCGACACCCTGACCGTGAAGGGCAGGGTGGTGAGGGAGGAGAGAAAGAGCCACGCATGGCCGTTGATCCGCGAGCCGTCCACGATCTTGACCGTCGCCTCGGGGTTGTCGGGAGAGGAAATCCAGAAGTAGCCTGCCAGGGGTGAAGTCTGAATCGCGTAGGCGGGATGTTGGTCGGTTTCGCCGGGAGCCGACCAGAGAAGGCTGACCGTGAAGGTGGTCTCGCCTGCCACGGGTCCCGGATAGAGATAAAGCGTGCCGGAGCTCGGCGGCCGGATCACCAGACCGCGCTGCAAGACGGGCTTCCCGTCCACCACGAGCTCGACGACATAGCGCCGCGCCTTCAGGCGGCCGAGGCCGGCCTCGAACGCCCAGGACTCCGACGCGCATGGCGCGAAGGTCTGGGGCATGGTGGCGCGCACGGTGAAACGGTTCCTGTTCACCTCCGTGCGGGTGTAGACGAGCGGACAGCCGGTCCCCTCGACGAGGACGGTAACAGGACTCGTGACGTCGGGATTCAGCGGCACGAAATGCATTTCGGGCGGAGGCTGCGCGCCCGCGGCGGTTGCCAAGCCGGCCAGGAGCAGAGGGCAGAGTCGCTTCATGGGGCGTCCTCCGTATGCTGCTATACCAAGCAGGTTAGCACGCCCCGGCCCCGCCGAAGATCTTGGGGGTTGAACGAGCGCTCAGCGTCCGCCCGCGACGACCTTCGCCCGTTGCGCCTCGGGACGCGCGCACGACGGGCCGCAGAGGGCGAGCAGCTCTTGGTAGAAACTCCGCGCGCGAGCCGGTTCGCCTGCCAGATCCGCGGCGCGGGCCGCGCCGGCGAGGCCGTTGAACCGCTTCGGCGCGCTGGCGAGCGAAGCCTCGTAGGCCGCAAGGGCCTCTTTCGGCTTGCCCAACTCGAGGAGCAGATCGCCAAGCTGCTCCCGCGCCGGCAGGACCGCTCCTGGCGTGACCGGATGCTTGCCGACAGCCTCCTCCTTGTCCGCCGCCGCGGTAAGGAGCTTCACCGCTTCATCCTTGCGTCCCTCGGCGAACGCCACCCAGCCGGCCGCCGCGAGCCGCATCGCCTCGACGTTCCCCGCCCAGTCGTAGGGACCCGCGGGCGGCTCCTTGACCAGTGCGGCGTGGAGCGTCTCCAGCTCCGCCGCCCCTTTCCGCGCGCGCTCCACGTCGCCGAGGCGGGCAGCCCCCAGGGCGCTGGCGAACGAAGTGATTCCCTGGGCGTAGGAGAAACGGTCCCAGGGAAGCTCGGCCGCAGGCGCCGCGAGCGCCGCCGCAGTAGCCCAGTCCCGCCGCTCCAGCGCGTAGCGGGCCGGCACGGCCACCAGGGCATAGCCGGCGGCAAAGTTCGGCTCGTCGAACCGCTGCGCCTTCGCCACCTCGTCGAGCACCTCTTTAGCCTTGCGGTCGTCGCCATGCTGGAGGTAGGCGTACTCCAGGTAGTCGAGTGCATGGAGGTCGTCGAAGGAGGTGGCGCCGGGATGAGTGCGAGCCACCTGCGCCTTCGCCGCCGCGGCGGACGCGAGATTGGAAGCGATCGACTCGTCCCACAGACCGAGCCGCGTGAAGATGTGCGACGGCATGTGCAGGGCATGCGGCGACGAGGCCGCGACCTGGGAGTAGGCCCTCGCCGCCGGCAGGGCCAGCGAAGCGAGCTCCGGATAATCGAAGGCGTGAATGACGTAGTGGAGAATCCCCGGGTGATCAGGATGCTTCGGCAGCAACCCGTTCAGGATCTGCGCCGCCTGCTTCTGGTTGGCGTACGTCCTGTCGGTCGGCGGCGCCGTGCCGAGGAGAGCCAGCGCGCG
>DASYTJ010000127.1:0-5045 GCA_036002325.1 Thermoanaerobaculia bacterium
CCGTGCGACTTGCCGTCGTAGTTGTAGATCTTGGTCGTGCTGTAGGCGTCCTTGTAAACGAGGGGCGAGGGGCCGTCGTAGACGGGCGTGTCGACGGTGGCGGCGCGGGCGTTGATGACCGCGCCGTAGGTGTACGGCTTCATCGACGAGCCCATGTTGCGGGGGATGGTCGTGTAGTTGATCTGCCCTGCCTTGGCGTTGTAGTTGGGCGAACCGACCATGGCCAGGATGTTTCCGGTGCGTGGCTCGACGGCGACGAGACCGGACGACAGCAGCCCGTTGGGATCCCAGCATTTGGCGCCGGCCTCGTACAGGCCGTACTTCCAGCCGTCAGGGGTGCCGCTGTTGTAGCAGGTGCGGCCTGGCTTGGCGGCCATGTTGTAGCGGATCACGCTCTCACCGATCGTCTGCATGCTGTAGTTCAGCGTGCTCTTGACGTTCAGCTGCTGGACGCCGGGCTGGAAGCCGAGCTGCCGCAGCTCGGCGAGCACGTAGTCGACGAAGTGCGGGGCCAGGAAGCTGTTGACCGGCGCCATGTAGGTCAGCTGCTCGGCCATCGCCTCGTCCATCTGCTCCTGGGAGATGAAGTTGGAGCGGACCATCGCGCGAAGCACTTCCGCCTGGCGCAGCTTGGCGGCGTCGGGATGGAGGACCGGGTTCCACTCGGTCGGTCTCTGCGGGAGCCCGGCGAGCAGCGCGGCCTGGGCGAGGTCGAGCTTGGAGGCGGGGATGTGGAAGTAGCTCTCGGCCGCGGCCTCGATGCCGTAGGACTGCGACCCGTAGAAGCTCTTGTTCAGGTAGAGCTCCATGATCTGGTCTTTGCTGTAGGTCTGGCTGAGCTCGTACGCCAGCGCCAGCTCCTTGATCTTGCGGCTGACCGTCTGTTCTGGAGTCAGGAACTGCTGCTTGGCGAGCTGCTGGGTGATCGTGCTGCCGCCACCGACCACGCGGCCGGCGCGGATGTTGTCGAAGCCCGCGCGGATGATGCCGCCGAGGTCGAACCCTGGGTTCGTGTAGAAGCCCTTGTCCTCGATCGCAACCGTGGCCTGGATGGCGACCGGCGCCACGTCCTTCAGCTTCACCGCGAGGCGATGGTCGCCGTGGTTGCCCACGTCGGCCAGCACCGTCTTGCCGGTGTTGTCGTAGATGATCGTGTCGCCCGCGAAGCCCGCCGAGTCGAGGCCCTGGATCGAGGGCAGGCTGTCGAAAAACGACTGGGCGTAGGCGTCCGCCGCGACTCCGATCACGAGCAGGACGGCCACCGCCGCCCCCAGCCCGCGCAGCAGCGTGGTGCGGCGCATCTTCTGGCCGATCGGCGACCACGCGGCGTGAATCCGCGCTCGAGGGCTGTGTCCTCCCTTCGTCTTGATCCGCTCAGGAACGTTTCGAGCCATGGGTTGGGGAGCGCAGGCGATTCTACGCTTTCCGACTTTTCCCAACGGCCGCCGGGCTCAGAGCGTTACGCCGCCCGGCCGCGGTCGCCGGGGCGAGCATAGACGTCGTCGGCCGGAACCAGGCGCTCCTGGCGAGTCCCTGGAAAATGGACCCGGACCCCGGGCCGGCCCGGGCTGCCGAGCTCCCAGCCGGCCTGGTAGAGCCTGGCGGCCTCCGCCAGGTCCTTGGCCTGGGCGACCTTGACGCCGTCGGTGAAGGTCAGGCTCTGGGAGCGAGATCCTGGGAAACCCAGCCGGACCTCGCCGCCGGTCTTCAAGTTGAAGACGTAGTCGTCCAGCGATCCGGCGTCGCTCCCGGCGACGAGCTCGGCGATGGTGGGCAGCTTGCCTTCGCGCATCGCCAGCTTGATGTCGGCGCGGGTCGTCCGCTCCGAGAGCCGGCGACGGCGGCGAAGCTCGGTGAGGAGCAGGTCGCGCTCACCGCGCAGGGTGGCGAGGTTGTCTTCGAGCGGCCGCATCCGCTCTCGGATCTCGGCGGTCCGCCGCTCTAGCTCGGCGGCCTCCAGCTGGGTCAGGTCCTCTTGCATCCGGGTGAACGTTAGGCCTCGTGCTCGGCGCGCCGGCCCCGGAAGGCGACGAACAGCGCCAGGTCGTAGACGATCTTCAACCCGCCGCCCGCGAAGAACGGCAGGCCAAACGCGGCCGCCCCGATGGCAACACCCGCGAGCGGCGGGCCAAAAGATTGGGCAACGCCGCGCACCGCACCGGTGACCGCGACGGCGGCGGCGCGGTCGGCCGCCGGCACGATCGAGACGATGTAGGCCTGTCGCGCGGGCACGTCCATCTGCGAGAGCAGGAATCGCGCGAAGAGGAGGGCGACCGCCCAGCCGAGGGTTGGGCTGAGCGCGACGAGGATGAGGAGGACATTGCTGGGCAGGTGGGTGAACACCATGGTGTTGACAAGGCCGATCCGGTCCGAGAGCCTGCCTGAGACCTCGTAGGAGAGAGCCTGGAGGACCGCGACCACGGCGAAGACCGGACCCAGGAGGCCAGGCTCCGCGCCGAACCGCACGTGCAGCCAGTAGCTGATGACCGCGTTGCTGACGAAGCCGCCGGCGAACGAGTCGAGAGCGAACAGGGCTGTGAGTCCTACCAGCACGCGCCTGGTCTCGGGCCGGCGCAACGCACCGAAGGCAGGTCCGCCGCGCTCGGACTCGACCCGCTTCGACATCAGCGCCGGCAGGGCGGCAGTGACCACTCCGATCGCCGCATAGAAGAGGAAGAAGGCGCGCATGCCGCTGGGGTCCGAGGCGAGCGCAGCCGAGAGCCCGCCGGCGGCGTTGAACAGGCCGGCGGTCAGCGAGTACCTCGCGAACGCGAGGTTGCGACGGGCGGGAGCGACGGCCTCGGTCAGGGCTGCCTGCTCGACCGATGCGAAAGGTCCGAGGTCGACACTGGCAACGCCGAGCATGCCGGTGAGGCCGGCGGCGACAAGCCATCCCGGCTGGGTTGCCAGCGCGAGATCGACTCCGGTGAGCGCCATCAGGAGGCCGCAGATCGCAAGCGCCGGCCGGCGGCCGAATCGCGCCGCCAGGTATGTGGTCCCGAGACCCGACAGCGAAGCCGCCGCGAGCGCGACGCCCAGGCTGAGCCCGACCAGCGGCGCCGCCAGGCCACGCTGTTCGAGGTGAAGACCGATCAGGACCGCAGAGAAGCCGAAACCGTAAGCCCGGGCTCCACGCCCGGCGAAGAGGAGGACGCGATCCATCTGACGGGTGGCGCTACCGGCTCAGCCGGCGCGCCGGCTGACGGCCTGCAACGCGAGTGCGCTCACCAGGGCGACAAGAAGCATCAGCGCCGCAGTCGGGATTCCCCACTCTCCAACGAAGTCGGCGAACGCCTGCGGGACAAGTGGCTGCCGGGCTGCCGCAGTGGTGGGAGCCGGCGGACGTGGAGGCGGGGCATTGACGCTGAACGCGATGTGCCCCTCGACATGGGCCTTCTTGTCGCCGGCGACGATTCGCTGCGCGGTGCAGGTCTCCTTGCAGCGCACGGAGATCAAGGCCCCACCATCCTCAGAGGCGGCGAGCAGGTCGCCGTCCTGCACGCCCGCGCCGGTCAGCTGTTGCGAGGTGAGGCGCAGCAGCTTGTCGCTCCCAGGGAAAGAGCTGCCTGGAGTCCGGCGGTCGATGTGGTACGCGGCGCCGCCTCTTGCCGTGAATCCCTCGGGCACGAAACCCAACCCGCCGAGGGTCGGGTCGATGTTGCCCGGCAATGGCTTCTTGATCAGCACGGTCAGCTTTCCGCTCGGCGTCACCGCCAGCACGCGGCCTGTCTCGTCGGGGATGATCAGCTGCCCGCCGAACGCGCCAAAGCTGTCCGGCGCGACCGCCATCTGCCCTTCGAGGGATGGCAAGGACCGCGTGATCACCGCGACCGCGCCATTGCAGTCGACGGCGAAAAGGGTTGTCTTGCCGCCAGCAAGACCCATCACCAGCAGGCGGTGATCGAACGCTCCTTCGGTGTCGAACGCGATGCCGGTCAGCGCGGAGACCCCGCCCAGGTTGGTGAAGGGGCCTGACTCGTCCCCTGCCGCGTTGACGCGGTTGACCCCGAGCGGTGCGTGCATGCGAAGGATGTACGTCTCGTCGGGTGCGAAGTCGCACTCCGCGGCGTCCACGTGTCCGCCTCTGGAGACCGCGATGTAGGCCTCGGTGCCGGGGTCCTCACGGTAGCCTCCCGGTCCCCGCGCGAACGGGGTCAGGCCCTCGGCCGGATCCAGGAGATACAAGGCCGCCGAGCCCGCGACCACGAACCTGCCGTCGGTGCGCGGGCCGTCCACGTCGACCGCCCCCGGCAGGGGAAGCCACTGCTCCCAGGTCACGTCCGCCGCGGCCACGCCCAGGGGCAACCACCCGACGGCTGCGGCCGCAGCCGCTGCGAGCGCCCCGGCGAGGCGGTATTTCAACATCCCTGTTGAAAAACTCCTAGAATTGATCCATGGACTCCAGGCGGGACACCATCCTCGCCTTTCTGAAGATGCGCGGCCAAGCCACTCTAGGCGAGATTGCCGCGCATCTCGAACTTTCCAAGCAGGGCGCCCTCCGCCACCTCGAGGCGCTCGAGTCGGCCGGGCTCGCCATGGGCGGCCGGGCTGAACCGCGTGGTCCGGGGCGGCCGGAGCACGTCTACAGGCTGACGGCGGCGGCCGGCGGCCACTTTCCCGACGGTCATCAAGAGCTGAGCGGCGAGCTCGTCGACTTCCTCTCCTCCGAGCAGCTCAAGCAGTTTTTCGAGAAGCGGGCGGCCCGCCTCGAGGCTGAATATGCGCCTCGCCTGGCCGGCCTATCCTTTGGAGCACGAGTCCGCGAGCTGGCGAAGCTCGCTTCCGAGCACGGCCACATGGCCGAGGTCGTCGAGCTTGGCGACGGTGGACTCGCGATCCGTCACTGCAACTGCCCCATCCAGGACGTGGCCGCCCGCACCGGCCTGCCCTGCGTCAACGAACAGCAGATGTACGAGCGGCTGCTCGGCGCCGACCTGAAGCGGACGACATGGATGGCCGAGGCTGCTGACGACTGCACGTATGTGATGAAGGAGAACGAAAAGAAAGTTGGCTGACTTCGAGATCAAAGATTTGCGCGCCAGCGT
>DASYTJ010000128.1:0-33840 GCA_036002325.1 Thermoanaerobaculia bacterium
CGGCCCTCACTCCCCTGGCCCCACTCTCCCCAAGGGAAAGAGGGGAAACAAGTTTGTCTTGCTGTTCTCCCTCCTCTCCCTCAGGGAGAGGAGGGCCGGGGAGGTGAGGGCCGAAGCGGCAACGAGGCATCCCTAAGGATTCCCAAACACCCCGGTCGCCCAGTCGAAGATCGGCCTCTCGACGAGCTCCCGGTGTCGGGCGGTCATGAAGTGATCGATGTGGCCGAAGTCCGGCTCGAGCAGGAACGTCTGGTCCGCCGAGCCGACGAGAGCAAGAGTGTCCGGCATGTAGGGACCGAACCCGCGGCCGCCGCCGATCGCCAGGACCGAGCCGTGAAAGTTCCCCAGGTTCGAGACATACGCGGTCTCCACGCCCGCCAGCGAGCAACTGACGTCGCGCACGGTGGCGAGCGGCACGTAGCTGACGAACCGGCTCACGTTCTCATACATCCGCGGCTCGTCGGCGAAGAAGAGCCGGTCCTCCGGCAGGCTGCCGTTCATCTGGATGTAGTTCGGCACTGGCATGGTGACTGGCCCGGGCGCCGGCACGGACACCAGCAGGACCATGACCTGATGATTGGTCAGGTTGGGCGGAAAGAGCGGGATCGGCGTCAGCCCGGAAGGAACGAGCCGGGCGAACTTGGTGACGTCCTTGAACACATTGGGGCCCACCGCCTCGAAGACGCCGCCGGCGGCGATCTGCGCTTCGACCGCGGCGCAGTAGCCCTGGTTGAGGGCGATGACCTGCGGATCCTGGCTGGAGAGCATGCCCTCCCAGGCGATGATGCCGTCGTAGTCGCCGGGAGCGGCGTTCGCCACCGCGAAGGCGAGGATGCCGCCCAGGGAAGCGCCGCCGGTCACGACCCGGCTGCCGGGATGCAACACCTCGATCTGCGAGCGGACGAAAGCGATGTCGTCCACCATCGACTGAACGTTCCAGGTCGTCATCACCGAGCAGTCGAGGACGCCGGCCTCGCAGGTGCCGGACGGAATACCTTCGAAGCGCAGCGTGTAGCCGTAGACGTCGAAGTTCCGCTCGGCGAAGTACTCGGCGATCGACGTGCCGGGAGCGTCATGCTCGCGCTGCTCGTAGAAGCTGAAGCTGGGGCCGAGCGGCGGCAGGAGCAGCATGGAGCCCCGGAGCTGCGCCACGGGAACGTCCTTGACGACGCGCACCATCTTGAACCGGTCGAGCGGATGCGCGCCAACCTTCACCGTGTACTCGGTGCGCACGATGTTGCCCTCGCGGCTTTCGGCGGAGCCCACGATCGTGTACGGACCGGCGGCAACGGCCGCTCCGGCGATCGAGACGACGCCAAGCACGGTAAGCAAAGCGATACGTCGAATCATAGAGATCTCCTTTCACGAACCTTCTGAAAGCAAGGTACTGGTGGGACAGGGGCCCGGGGACAGCGAGGCACGGCCCTTTCCGGGTAACGCTGGAACGACGCGAACCCCCTCAATCGCTGAGAGATCCACGTTAAGATGACGCTCGATGCCTTTCCGCCGGAGCCCCCCTCGACCGTGCGGCGCCGGCTGAAGCGGATCTTCCTTAGCCTTCTCCTGCTGGCAGGGCTCTCCCTGCTGGCGCTCAACCTGTTCCTCAACACTCCTCTCGGTCCGCGGGCGTTCAGCCGCCATCCCGAACGGTTCCGCATCGCTTGGGCGTCGGCTTGGAGCTTCCTGCCGGGCCGTGTGCACCTCCGCGGAGTCCAGGTGATCGGCCATACCCGCAACGTGGCTTGGACCGTCACCGCAGAACGCGCGCGGGGGCGGATCGATCTCCCGGCCCTCTTCAGCAGGACCTTCCGCGTCACGGAGCTACATGCTGAGGGCGTCCGCTCCCAGGTTCTCCGTGGCCTCAGGGTCGGAGCGCCGCCGCGACCGGGCCAGAGATATCGCCGCCGTCCATGGACTCTGCGCTTCGAGCGAGTCGCTATCGATCGGGTCCGCGAGATCCGCTTCAACGATTTCCGACTGACCGGCGTCGGCCGGGCCGAAGGCGCCTTCCGAACTGTCTTCGGCGGCGACTTCGAGCTCGAGCCGTCGAGACTTCGGATGCCTGCGGCCCAGCTCGCCATGGGCGACGAACCGATCGGGCGGAAGATCGATCTCCAGGCCGAAGCGAGCATGGGCCCGTACGTCGTTCGGCAGCACCCTGGCTTGGCAAGCTTCGATTTCCTTACCGGCTCGCTCCATGCCCGAGGGCAGGTGCCAGATCTACCCTTTCTCGAACGTACGAAGATCTCGCGGGCGAGACCGGGAACCCTGACGGCCGACCTGCGCGTCGATCGAGGCCGGCTCACGATCGGCAGCCGCTTCGATATCACGGGACCCGCAGCGGCCGCCGAGACACCCTTCGCCATGACCGTCGCCGTCGCACCCGTACCGGGCGGGGTCGTTCTCCGTCTCGGCATCGAGGCCAAGGGGATGTCCGCCGGCCGACGGCCAGCCGGCCCGCCCGTCTTCCGGAGCAGGACTCTTTCGGTGGCCTCCGCCACCTCCGAGACGCGGCTCAGCCGCATCTTCGCCACCGCCCGCAGTTTGCGGACCCGGACGCTTCCCACCGCCACGCTGCCGCTGATCGGCGACGTACGGGCCGAGGGCGTGGAGATCGCGGCTCCCGGCTCCCACGCGTTCCTCCACGCGACGCTCGACCGCGCCGCCGGCCGGGTCAATCTCGCCGGCCTTCTCGCCCGCGAAATCGTCATCGACGGTCTGCAGGCGGACGGTGTCTCCGCGCGTCTGGACCTCGCGCAAAAACCTCCTGCGGCCGCAGGAACGAGCGTGCCGTGGTCCATGCGGATCGCCGGCGCGCGCCTCTCCGAGATCCGGGAGCTCGGCCTCGGCGAGTTTCTGCTCTCCGGCGCGGCTCGGGCCGAAGCGACCTTCTCCTACGCCCGAGATGGGACTTTCGCCGTCGAGCATGCCGCGATCGTCATCCCCTCCGGCCGCTTCCGAGTCAACGGCGAGCCGGCCGTGCAGGATCTCGCCGTGGACCTCGAGACGCGGATCGAGCCTTCGGTCCTGGGAAAGATCCGCGGGCCGGAGTTCCTGCGCCTCGTCAGCGGCACGGGCAGTATTCGGGGCGGTATCTCCTCGCTGGGATTTCTCCATCCCTATCTGCAGAAGACGCCATGGCTGGCCATCCAGGGACAAGGAAGGCTCAGCGCCGGCGTTCAGCTCGCTCACGGCCGGCTCGCTCCCGGCTCGCGGCTGACCGTGAGCGCCGCGCCGGTGCGGGCCACGATCTTCGACAGTCTCGCGACCGGCCGCGGCATCGTGGACATCACCGTAGAGCAGGGAAAAAACGATCAGCGCACGGCGATGCGGGTTCGTTTCGAGCAGTTCGGGCTCGCGGACCTGCGGCGGAAGGGCCGGCCGGCCTACATCCGGGGACGCGGCCTGCAGATCACCGCTCTAACTCCTACCGCTCTGGATCTGACCGCGGCCGTGCCGGATTTCGATATCTCGGTCGAACTGCCGGACGCGGAGGTGCCGGACCTCACCATTTACAACGCTTTGATTCCTGAGGAAACCGGCCTCTCGATCATCTCCGGGCAGGGCCGCGTGCGAATGCATCTCGAAGCGTCCACGGCCACCCGCCGAGCGAAGGGGAGCGCCACGCTCTCCTCCAAGACGGGGAAGATCCAGTTCCAGAACCTCGAGCTCCAAGGAAACCTGACGCTGCGGGCGCCGCTCGTCAGCCCCGACCTCGCCAGCCGCCGCTTCGACCTCAAGGGAACACGACTGGCGCTGGACGGCGTCTCCTACCATGACATCGAAGGCGAGGCTCCCGCCGAGCCCGCGCCCTGGTGGATGCGAGCCCAGCTCGATCGCGGCTCGCTCATCTGGGGTGCTCCCCTCTCGCTGCGCGGCGAAGGACGGATCGACATGAAGAACTCCGGTCCCCTCCTCACCGTATTCGCCCAGCGGAGCCGCTTCCTGCGTTGGTTCGATGATGCTCTCAATGTGGAGAACGTCGCCGCGCGAGGCGTGCTGCGACTCGGCAACGGCGAGGTCGAGGTGGAATCCTTCCAGGCGACCGGCGGCTCTCTCGAGGTGCGGACCCGCATGATCTTCTCGAAGGTCCGCAGGCGGGGAGACCTCTACGTCCGTTACGGCCGCCTCGCCGCGGGAATCGAGCTGCGCGACGGCCAGCGGAGCTTCAAGCTCCGCCGGCCGCTGGAGTGGTTCGAGAGTCGGCGGGGCTTGTGGCCCTAGAAACAAATGAAGCAGCTGTACTTCGCCGTGCCGTCCACGTGGAAGCCGTTGCTAAAGGGGTAGTCGCTGGTGCAGGCCCCAGTGCGGATCACCACGTTGCAGGCGCCGTCGTAGCCCTGGAACTGACAGCTCTGCGTGGCCGCGCTGGAGAGACTGCTGATGAGGTTGTTCTGCGCTGCGGTGCAGGTGTCGCCGACCGCCGAGCCGGACGCGTTGAACCGGTCGGTGAAGCAGATGCAGCTTGCCGACGCCTGGCTCGGCATCAGCAAGGTCACCAGGAGACCGGCCGCAACGATCACCCCAGCACACGTCGACTTCATCTTCTTCATGAGCTTCTCCTTTCAAGCTCGAGCGAGCCGCCGTCATGACGGGCTGCTCTGGGTGGCATTACGGAAGCAGGAGAGAAATAGATGAATCAATCTCTTCTGCGAAAAGCAAGACGCTGGAGCGCCGAGTCTCGTATGATTCCCTGACCTTCACCGGTGGGATCGCAAGGAGAGGAGCGATGAGACAGCTCGCCCGGAGCCTCGCCACGGCCCTGCGGTCGTTCGCCCGTCAGCCGGGCATGGTGGCGATCGTGGTGCTCACGCTGGCACTGGGGATCGGCGCCAGCACCGCCCTCTTCGCCTACCTCGCCGCGATCGTCTGGCCGACGCTCGACGCGCCGGAGCCGGAACGTGTGGTCTGGATGAACGTGGGTTCAGCCGATGATCCTCGCGCGCTCGCGTCCTATCCTGATTACATCGATCTGCGGCGGCAGCAGACGGCTGTTCGGAACCTGGTCGGCTTCTCCAACTTCGCCGCCTCGGTGGGGCACAACCAGTCGGCGGAGTTCGCCTGGGGTCAGATGGTCAGCGGCGATTACTTCTCCTTCTTTGGCGCGCGGCCGCAGCTGGGGAGGCTGCTGCAGCCCGCGGACGATCAGCCCGGCGCCGAGCCCGTGGCCGTCGTCAGCCACCGCTACTGGAAGAGGACGCTTGGCGGGGATCCCAAGGCGATCGGCCGGCCGCTGCGTCTCAATGGGCGGCTCTTCACCCTCGTCGGCGTCCTGCCGGAAGATTTCCAGGGCCATGGCCGCACCACTCCCCTCTACGTGCCGCTGGCGCAGACCGATCGGATTACGGCCCTGCCGCGGCTCGAAAACAGAGAGCGCCGGTGGGTGATTCTCCTCGGCCGCCTCGCTCCAGGAATCACCCTCGACCAGGCCCGCAAGGCCCTCGACCTCACCGCGGAGTCCTTGGACAACGCGATGCCGCTGGCCGACGGCCGGCGCCGCATAGGCGTGATGCTGGCTATAGCCTACGACTCCGGATATGAAGAGAACAGCTTTCTCACCGCCGGCCGGGTCTTGATGGCCGCGGCTCTGCTCTTCCTCCTGCTGGCCTGCGCCAACGTCGCCAACCTGCTGCTGGCGCGCGCTGCGGTCAAGCAGCGCGAGTGGGGCATCCGCGCCTCCCTGGGAGCCAGCCGGCGACGGCTGACGGCCGGCGTGCTCGCGGAGAGCCTCATCCTCTGCCTGGCGGGCGGCGCCGCCGGACTGGCTTTCGCCGTCTGGATGGCCCGCCGCATCGACTCTTACCTTCTGACCGCGCCCGGCGGCCTCGGCGACTGGTCGGAAGCGAACGAGATCGTCCGGCTCGACTTCCGCGCCTTCACCTTCACCCTGGGCATCGCCCTCCTGTGCGGCTTGCTCTGCGGCCTCGCGCCGGCCCTGCGTGTACTGCGCGGCGATCTCCTCGCCACCATCAAAAGCGATGCCGCCGGCTCGTCGGGTCCTTCGGGCGCGCTCGTGCCTCGCAAGCTGCTGGTCATCGCGCAGGTCGGCCTCTCCGTGCTCCTGCTGCTGGGCGGCAGCCTGCTGGTGCGCACGCTGCGGGCGGCCGAGCACGTCAACCCGGGGTTCGATCCCGGCAAGCTTCTCCTCGTCTCGCTTTACGTGCCCCGCAGCGTCGGCGCGTTGGAAGAAGGAGCGAGCGCCGTCTACAAGCGGGCCGTCGAGGAAGCCGCAACCGTGCCCGGCGTCGAGTCCGTCACCCTCGCCCACGTGGTGCCGCTGGCGGGATGGGCCCGCCAGGCCCGGGTGGCGAGCGCCGAGCGTCCCGATGCCGCCGTCGACACCGCCTACAACCTCGTCGCTCCCGATTACTTCGCAACGGTGGGGATTCCGATCCTCCAGGGCCGCGCCCTCGACCGCCGCGATCGACGGGACGCCACCCCTTCCGTGGTCGTGAGCCGGGCGCTGGCCGCGAAGCTCTGGGGGAACGTCAATCCGGTCGGCCGGCTCCTGTCCATCCCCGATCCGCCTGCCCATCCCGGCGAGCCCGGTCCCGTCTTCGAAGTGGCGGGCGTTGCACAGGACGTCCGCGTCGCCACCGTTGTCGAGACGCCCGGCCCGCTGTTGTATCTGCCGCTCGAGCAGCGGTCGCACGCACGGCTGACGTTGATCGTCCGCACCGCCGCACCTCCCGCCAGCCTGGCTCCCGGATTGCGCCGTGCCTTGCGCGCGGCGCATCCCGATCTCTCGGTGGTCGACGTCGTCACCTGCGGCGAACAGATGCGCCGCAGCCTGGCCCAGCAGAGGATGCACGCCGAGGTGGCCGGATTGTTCGCGCTCCTCGGGCTCGGCGTGGCGGTGGTGGGGCTCTTCGGGCTGCTGAGCTACACGGTCAGCCTGCGGGTGCGCGAGTTCGGGATCCGCATAGCGATCGGCGCCAATCCCGCGAACGTCGAGCTGCTGGTGCTCCGCCAGGGAATGGGGCTCGTCGCCGTCGGTCTCGTCCTCGGACTGGCCGGCGCTCTCGCTCTGACCCGCCTGTTGAAAAGCTTGCTATTCGGAGTGGCCGCCAACGATCCTGTCACCTTCGTCGCCGTCGCCGCGGGGCTGACGCTGGTGACCCTCGTCGCCTGTTATCTCCCTGCCCACCGCGCCGCGCAGCTCGATCCGCTCGCGGCACTGCGGGAGGCGGCGCGGTAATGGTGGAGTCCATCATTCCCTGGCCTCCCTGGACGCCGGGAGTCATCGCCGAACAGGCCTCTCCGCCGCCTCGTGCCCCTCACTCCCCCGGCCCCTCTCTCCCGCCACACTCCCACCCGCCGGGAGAGAGGGGAGACTGAAAACGGCAAGACAAATTCTGCTTTTGTAGTCTCCTCCTCTCCCGGAAGGGTGGGCGCGGCACCCACTCATTACTGGTGCCTGGGGGATATCCAGGCCGCGCCTATCGCCACGCCGCTGGCATACCTACCGCTCGAACAGCGGTCCCACGCACGGCCGACGCTGATCGTCCGCACCGCCGCACCTCCCGCCAGCCTGGCGTTCGCCGGCTCTTCAGCACTGGTTGCACTTATAGTTGATCAGAAGGCTGTATGTCATTGTGCCGTCAGGGTTGGTAGTACAACCCAAGGGCGTGGAGACGTAAGTGCAAGCACCTCCTCGATTCCAGCACGCCTGGTTCGCCCAGAACCCCACGTTCCGTTCGCAATTGGACTGGTTCAACGCGCAGTCGTAGCTGCCGGAGCAGTCCAGTTGCTTGACCTCCCAGGGGCAGGTACAGGACGTCTGAGCCTGCGAGCGGGAAACAGAGCCGAGAGACACCATGACCAGAGCGAGCGTGAGGGTCAACCAGCCAAATCTTCTCATAAGGAGGTTCTCCATGGAGCATCAGCCGGGCACCATGCCCGCAGGCTCACTTATTATCGGTACATGGCATTCACTAAATGAGACATGGCGGTGAAGCGACGCGAAACACCGCAACTCCAATCGGCGTCGCGGCGAAGCATCTGAAGTTGCGGCAAAGCGGCTCGTATTGCGACGAGGCAGATGAAGTTGCGGTAAAGAAGCCTCGTTGCGGTGAAGCAATTCGCCATACCGCAACGTCAAATCGAGTCGCGGCAAAGCAGATGGCGACACCGCAACTCAAGCTTCCGTCGCGGTGAAGCTTCCGGAGTCGCGGCCAAGCAGGTGAAGCCGCGGTGAAGCAGCTTGCATTGCGGCAAAGCAGATGGCGGCCAGGTGCCTCTACCCCGCCCGCGTCCCATTCGGCACCGGCCGCTCGGGGACGGCGAGGGCGGGCAGGATGCCGTCGGCGTAGCCGAGGTCGAAAAGCATGCCCTCCGATACCTCTCCCGCCATGCGGCGCGGCTCGAGGTTGACCACGAAGAGAGCCTGCCGCCCTACGATCTCCTGAGGATTGGAGCGCTCCTTTTTAAGGCCGGCCAGGATCGTGCGCTTGTGGTCGCCGAAGTCGACAATGAGGCGCAGCAGCTTGGCCGACCCGGGGACGTCATGGATCGCCGTG
This sequence comes from Thermoanaerobaculia bacterium, assembly GCA_036002325.1. Classification (GTDB taxonomy): domain Bacteria; phylum Acidobacteriota; class Thermoanaerobaculia; order Multivoradales; family UBA5704; genus DATARR01. The sequence goes on from DASYTJ010000128.1 coordinate 8,520, forward strand.
ATGGTGCCGACGCGGACGTCGAGCGCCTCGACGGCCGAGAACGGCACGGTCGGCTTGAGGGGCGCGGGCGTCAAGGAGCCTGGAACTCCGCGTTGATGTTCACGTTGCTCGACGGCATCGTGAATCCGCAGTGATTGATCGGGTTGGCACAGAAGCAGCCCCAACCGTAGTTCGTCGTCGTGCAGCCGGAGAGATAGGGATTGGTCGTGAACCACATGAACCAGTAATCCTCGTTGGCGACGGCATCGATCGAGACCTCCGTGCCGGCCGCCACCGAGCTGCCGCACGAAGTCCATCCCGAGCTGCCCGCCAGCCGGCAGGCGATGCTCAGAGTACCACCGGCCAGCGACTGCACGCCGTCCGTCGTCACCGTGGTCGTCATCGTGTAATTCGCCGCTGAAGCCGCGCCTGCCGCGCACAATCCGATGAGGAGGGCGAGCCGTAGAGCGCACACCATCCGGCCGATCATCTCGTTCTTCATGGAACACCTCCTTTAGGAAGGATGGTGCCGTGCAGGACGGAATCGGGACCTGACGGCGAGAGTCATCGCCGACGGGAGCCTCTCCGCCGCCTCGGGCCCCTCACCACCCCGGCCCTCCTCTCCCGCCTCACTCCCACCCCTCCGGGAGAGGAGGGAGATTGAAAAAGCAAATCCAAATCAGTCTCCCCTCTCTCTCGGTGGGCGGGTGCGAGGTGGGAGCGAGGGGCTGGGGGAGTGAGGGGCCCGCGGCGGCGGAAAGGCTCCCGTCGGCCATGACTCTCGCCGTCAGGTTAACGGGTCGGTAGGTGCGATCCCTACTTCCACGCCGCGCCCTCCCCTTCGCGCGTCGGCGCCCAGGCAAGAGTGAGGAAGCGGACCTCGACGTCGGTCTTGCGAGGCTTGAGGCCCAGGATCTCCAGATCGGCGGCCTCGGGATCGAAGCGCTCCTCGAGGTTGTCCACCTCGGCCTCCAGCTCGGCGTTGAGGTCCGCGAGCTGTTTCTCCAGCGTCGCGAGGGTCTCCTCCGCGCGGGTGACGTCCTGCTTTTCCTGGAAAGCGCGGCCGGCGCCACGCATGGCGGCGCCCGCCGAAGTGAGGGTGCGGCGCCGGCCGAAAAACATCCCCAGCACGGCGCCGCCGGCGTGGATCACGGTCGAGAGGGTCTGCTGCTGCACCTGTCCCGCCTGCCTCTCCCGCTCCTGCTGGGCGCGGCGGATCCGCTCCTGGAGCTGGGTGCTCTTGGCGCCGTACTTCTTGCGCAGGGCTTCGACCTGCTCGTCGCGCTTCTCGCGGGCCGCTTCGGCGAGGCGGATACGGAAATCCCGCTCGGGCTCGCCCGGCCGCGAGACCTCCCCCACCGTGGGGCTGCGGAACAGCTCGCAGCGGCGGGTGCGGTAGAGGCACTCCGCGAGCGCCTTTTGCCACGCGTCATAGCTCCGGGCCTTCACCGCCGCGGCCGGCAGCGGACCGAAGCGGGCGCCGGAGACGGGCTCCCGTTCCAGGTCGTCTTTCGTGACCTCCGCGGCCTCCGCCGCGTACCAGTCCGCTCCTTCGTCCGTCAGCGGCGCCAGGAGCGAGAGCTCTTCGCTGTGATCGATGCCGCTCTTGGCATCTACATAATGGACGGTCGCCGTGGCGAAAAGGTACGGCTCGTAGAGGATTCCCTCGGGCCTGGTGCGGACGGGAAGGAAGGCTTGCGGCACGTCGGGCGGCAGCACCGGCGCCGCCGCGCCTGCTTGACCGGGCCGCGAGACGGCAGCGGGCGCGGCGCTGGCTCCCACTCCGGTCGCCTCCTGGACGGCGATGGGCGCGGCCGGCGGCGCCTGCTTGACGGGATCCATCAGCCGTTTGATCTCGGGCCGGGTGAGCGGACCGCGCAGGTAGGAGAGGGCCCAGCGGGTCTGGAAGAGGACCGGTTCGTCGTCGTGCACGTTGTGGAGCAGGAAGACTCGATTGCCCAGGCCGGCGAGGAGCTGCTCCATGCGTCCGCGGTCGAACTTGCCGCCGGCCGCCGCTCCTTCGAGGCCGTCCATCAGCCGCTGCTTGTCGCGCTCGGTCTGCAGGCGTCCGAGGAACCAGGTGCCGACGTTGGCGAGGCCCTTGTAGTCGAGGTCCACCGGGTTCTGAGTAGCGAGCACCAGGCCGAGGCCGTAGGCGCGGGCTTGTTTCAGGAGGGTCAGCAGCGGCTTCTTCGACGGCGGCTCCGCCACCGGCGGCATGTAGCCGAAGACCTCGTCCATGCAGAGGATGGCCCGCAGGCTGCTCGTGCCGGGACGGCTGCGCATCCAGCCGAGGATCTGGTTGAGGAGGAGCGAGACGAAGGACATCCGCTCGCGGTCCGCGAGGTGAGCGATGGAGAAGATGGCCACCCGCGGCTTGCCCGCGGCGGTGTAGAGCAGGCGGTCGACGTCGAGCGGCTCGCCGCGCAGCCACGCGGCGAAGCCCGGCGAGCCCAGCAGGTTGTTGAACGCCATGGCCAGGGCGAACCGCTCCTTGGCGGGATAGAAGGATTCGAGATCCATCACGCCCACCCGCTCGACGGGCGGCTTCTGGATCTGCTGGATCAGCCCCGCGAGATCGAGCCCCTTCCCCTCGCGCCAGGCGGCGTCAAAGAGGCTGGAGAGCAGGATGTGCTCGCGACCCTGGATCGGGTCGGACTCGACGCCGAGCAGGGCGAGAAGGCTGGAGACCAGGGTGCCGATGCGCTCGCGCAGCAGGTCGCCGTCGGCGATCACTTCGGGGGGCGGCGCGGCCAGCGAGGAGAGGATGGAGATCTGCAGGCCGGCCTCGCTGCCGGGCGTGTAGAGGGCGAACTCCGCGGCCTCGCGCAGACGGGCGATCCGCTCGCCGTTCTGGTCCCAACGGGCGAGCCCGCCACGCCAGGTCTCCGCCTCCTTGGCCGCGAAGGCCTCGGGAGCCATGCCGGCCCGGGCGGCGGCGTCCGGGTCGATCCACGGCGCGAAGTCGGCCGGCCGCAGCTCGGGGAAGGTGAGCAGCAGGTTGGCCAGATCGCCTTTGGGATCGATGACCAGGGCAGGGATCTGGTCGATCGCCGCCTCTTCGAGCAGGCCGATGAGCAGACCGGTCTTGCCGCTGCCGGTCATGCCGACGCAGAAGGCGTGGGTCAACAGGTCGCGCGAGTCGTAGAGCAACGGCGTCGGCTCCGCCTCGCCGCGGGCCGCGTCGTACGGCCGCCCGAGATAGAACGCGCCAAGCTTCTCGTAGGCTGCGATGTCGTCTGGCATGGATGGCTCCGTATGGATCGATCGCCTCAACCTGGAATCGGTCCTCACCACCTCTTCGGATCGAGATCGTACGGGAGAGGCGTCAGCGTTTCCAGACCGTCGGGGCCGAGATGGACGAGATCCTCCAGCCGTACCCCCCAGCCGGCGGCGGGATCGTAGAGGCCGGGCTCGAGGGTGAAGACGTCGCCTTGCCGCAGCACGCCTTCGGCTCCCGTGGCCTTCTTGAAGCTGGGAAACTCGTGCAGGTCGAAGCCCACGCCATGGCCGAGGTTGTGCACGTAGCCGCGGGTGGTGCCTGGCTCGGAGATCATGGTGGGATAGCCCTGGGCGTCGAAGCGGGCGCAGACGATCTCCTGCACGTCCCAGCCGCGCACGCCCGGAGCGGAACGCAGGCTCGCCTCCTCCAGCGCGGCAAGGACGGCGGCGTGGGCTCGCGCCAGCGTCTCGGGCACTTCGCCGACGCAGAACGTCCGGGTGCAGTCCGCGAACAGACGGCCGCGAGGAAAGACGTCCACCACCAGCGACTCGCCGGCGCGGAGCACCCGGTCGGGCGTGCCGGCTGAGTGCGGCACTCCGCTCTCTTCGGCCGGCGCGATGATGTTCCCGCGTGGCTGCTCCAGACCGCGCTCGGCGAAGAGACGGCCCACCTCGGCTCGCAACCGGCGGACCCGTAGCCGTTCCCCTCCCAGCCACAGCTCGCCGTCCGTACCGTTTGGAACCGCCGCCGCCAGCAGGCTGGCCACGGCGCGCAGGGCATCGCAAGCCGCCTCGGCGGTCTCGCGGATACCGTCCACCTCGGACGGCTCTTTGCGCTTGCGCGCCCCGAAGACCAGAGCATTGCCCGGCACGAAGGTCCAGCCCGTGGCGCTCAGGAGAGCGCAGGCGCCTTGGATCACTCCGGCCGCGCCGTGGCCGGCGAGGGCGACCCGTCCGGGAGTGAGGCCGCAGAGGCCGAGCGCGCGCTCCGCCACCCGCGCGAGGAACGGCGCCGGCTCGGGCTGCTCGCTCGTCCAGCGCAGCACTTGCAGATCCTCGGGGGTGAGTAGAGCGAGGCCGGTGGCCGCCGCCTCTTCCCGCTCCATGGGGGTCAGATAGGCGAGGCGGGGCTGCTCCCCACGGGGCAGGACCAACAGGCATTCCCCGATGTGGCCAGAGCGCGGGAGAAAGGGAGCGAGATCGGAGTCCTGAGACGACCCGGCAAGGACGAGCAGGGCCTTGCAGCCCAGCTCGTCGAGGCCGGCGGAGAGTGCGGAGACCCTCACTTACAGATTGCGGCTGATGAAGCTCTGGAAGGCGGACTTGGGCATGGCCCCCAGCATGCGGTCAGCCATCTTGCCGTCCTTGAACAGGATGAAGGTCGGAATGCTCGAGACCTGGAAGTTGTAAGCGGTCTGCTGGTTCTCGTCGACGTTGAGCTTGGCGATGCGGACCTTGCCGTCGTGCTCCTCGGCCAGCTCGTCGAGCACCGGCGCGACCATGCGGCACGGGCCGCACCAGACCGCCCAGAAGTCCACCAGCACCGGCTTGTCCGACTTCAGCACCTCGCTCTCGAAGGTCTGGTCGGTGACCGTCACGATCTTTTCACTAGCCATGTTTTCCTCTCTCCTGATGAGGCCCGGCGCTGCGGCCGGAGCCCTGGAATCCGCTAATCAAAAGGCCGCCACGGGCGGCCCTCATTCTCCTTCAAACCCCGGGGAGGGCCCCTCTTGTTCCAGCCGCCGCCGGACGAAGTACTCCCGGGTGGTCTCCACGTCCCGTCCGATCTGGGCGGAGAGGTCCATCACCGTCGGGAAGATCCTCTCCTCGCGCAGCCGCTTATAGAAGTGCAGCTCCACCCGCTGGCCGTAGACGTCCGACTTGAAGTCGAGAATATGACTTTCCACCACCCGCTGGTAGTTCTCGTAGACCGTGGGCCGGGTGCCGATATTGGTCACGCAGTCGAAGGTTGCAGGGTAGCTGGGGAAGAAGACCCGGCTGGCATAGACGCCGTCGGCCGGCAGCAGCTTGTTCTCGGAGACGACGTTGATGGTCGGCCAGCCCAGCCGCTGGCCCATGCGGTCGCCCCGGGCGATGGTGCCCTCGAGCGCGTAGGGCCTACCGAGCATCTCGGCCGCCTCGGCCACGTTGCCGTCTGCCACGGCCCGGCGGATGCGGGTGCTGGAGATCCGCTCTCCGGCGTGGACGACCTCGTCGACGCCGGCGACGGCGAAGCCCAGCTCCTCCCCCATCTCGCGCAGCAACGCCAGGTTCCCCTCGCGCTGGTGGCCGAAGACGAAGCTCGAGCCGACGTAGATCTCCTCGAAGCCCAGCCGCTCGCAGAGGAAGTCACGCACGAAGGCGCGGGCCGGCACCCGCGAGAACTCCGGCGTGAAGCGGATGACGAGCATGGCCGCGATTCCCGCCTCCTCCAGCAGCTTCTCCTTTTGCCGCGGCGTGGTCAGCGGGACGGGCGCCCGCTCCGGCGCCAGCACCGCCATGGGGTGAGGATCGAAGGTCACGACCACCGCGGGCACGCCCAGCTCGCCGGCGCGGGCCACCACCCGCTCGAGAATGGCGCGCTGGCCGCGGTGCACGCCGTCGAAGTTGCCGATCGTGCCGACGCCACCTCGCGGCAGATCGCTGCTGTTGTACGCGTCCTGGACGACGTGCATGGAGAGGATCAGGCGAGGATGGCGGCTTCGGCGGCGAAGACCCGGTGCGCGTCCTGCTGGCGGACGGCGCCGACGATGGATCCCACCAGGTCGTCCGCGAAGGCTTCGGTGATCTCGACCTCGACAAGGGTCCCCGCCGGCGCGGAGCCGTCGTTGATCAGCACGCGGCCGTCGATCTGCGGGGCCTGACCTTGATGCCGGCCCTGGAGCAGGTGCTCCGATTCATCGCAGGCCCCCTCGACCAGCACCGTCATCCGCCGGCCCATCAGACGCTGCCGCCGCTCGAGCGCAATCGGCCGCTGCGCTTCCAGGAGCTGGCGCAGCCGGCGGCGCTGGGTGCCCTTCGGCACCCGGCCGGCGAGCTCCGCTCCCGGCGTGCCGTCCTCCGGGCTGTAGGCGAAGGCGCCGAGGTGATCGAAGCGGGCGCGCTCGACGAAGGCGACGAGGTCGCGGAAGTGCTCCTCCGTCTCGCCGGGGAAGCCGACGATGAAGGTCGAGCGCAGGAAGACATCCGGCGCCAGCTCGCGCGCCCGCTCGAGGAGCCGCAGGTAGCGGCCGGCGTCGCCGCCGCGGCGCATGGCCGCCAGGATCTCCCCGTGGCTGTGCTGGAGCGGCATGTCGAGGTAGGAGCAGAAGCGCTCCTCGGTGCCCATCAGGCGGAGCAGATCCTCGTCGAGAGTGGTCGGGTAGGCATAGAGGAAACGGATCCAGGGAATCGAGGTCTCGGCGAGCAGGGCCTCGACGAGCCGCACGAGACCGTGCCGTCGCAGCCCCAGGTCCTCGCCGTAGCGGGTGGTGTCCTGGGCGATCAGGTTCAGCTCGGTGATTCCGGCCGCCTCGAGCTGCCGGGCTTCCTCCACCAGGCTCTCGATGGTGCGGCTGCGGAAGCGGCCGCGCCAGAGAGGGATCGCGCAGAAGGTGCAGGGATTGTTGCAGCCCTCGGCGACCTTGAGGTAGGCGTGGCCCCGGGTGGTGAGCAGGCGGGGCGCCGTGTGATCGAAGACCAGGTGCGACGGCGCCGGCAGCGGCGGTCCGCCGCCGATCTGCACCACCTCACCGACCTCGCGGAGCTGGTCGAGGCCGACGAAGCCGTCGATCTCGGGGATCTCCTTCGCGAGCTGATCGCCGAAGCGGTTCACCATGCAGCCGGCCACCAGCACCCGCTCGACGCCCTGGCCCTTGCGGCCGACGACCTCCAGGATGGCGTCGATCGACTCCTGCTGCGCCTCCTCGATGAAAGCGCAGGTATTGACCACCACCGTCTCGGCGGCGCCGAGGTCGTTGACCACCTCGTAGCCGCGCCGGGCGAGCTCGCCGAGCATGATCTCGCTGTCGACGAGATTCTTGGGGCAGCCGAGGCTGATCATGCCCACGCGGGGCCGGCGGACGGGGTCGGACATAGGGGATGGAGTGTAACAGAGGCGCGGTGCCGCGGATTCCCGGAGGCCCCCGCCCCGCCCGGTGCGGAAGCGCCGGGCGGTAACGATCCTCCCGCAGCGTTCGCCTAAACAAGCCAGAACAATCCTAAAGGAGGGTGTCCCATGAAAATTCTTCGCTTTCGTCAAGCAGGCCTGGCGGCTTTCCTGCTGCTCGCCTGCCCCCTCGTGGCGTCGGCCCAACGGGCTGGCTACGACCTGCTGCAGACTCGCGCCGGAGCCGTCATCGATCTGAGCAGCATCCCGGGCTTCTCGCCCGCCAGGATTCCGCTCAGGGGCGTGCCCATCTGCTCCTGCCTCGGCAGCACCGACACGATCATGTACCGCACGCGCGACGTGCCGAGCGGCGGCGGGGCAGTCCCGGTCACCGTGATCGCCCTGTTTCTCAAGAACAGCGGCGCCGTGACGTTCAGCGGCCGGCCCATCGACGTGTACATCACCGTCAATCGGTCGGGCGGGGTCATCGGGCGGAACGTCCTGCCGCAGCCGGACGCGCTCCCGGAGTCCACCGGCACGCTGACCGTGCGCACCACCGGCACGTTCGACTCGGCGATCCGTGTGATTGCGGACGTCATCGTCGTGCCGGCGGGGGCGGACGTGACGAACCCCGCGAATCACCTCAGCCATCGGCCTGGACCGCCGGTCAACCTGACGTCGTCCGGCTCGCCATGGAGCCGGACCCCGCCTCCCGGTTATCCGACCCATTGCCTCTTTCCGGAGAACGGTTTCTATCCCGGCGGCCCCATTCCGGAAAGCGCTCCGAATCACGCCCATCCCGTCATCCCCACCACGACGGGGGCCACGAATCTCAAGATCGTCAGGGTCGCGGCGCCCGCCATCAACTGCGTCTTCAATACCACTTGCAAGGTGACGGTGAACGATTCCACCGGCGAGATCCCGCTGCCCGGCATCTCCGGCGCCAAGGTGCTCCAGTCGCGCACTTACGCCGGTGCCCCCGGGGCGCCCGCCGCCGGGCTCACCGCCTACGTCTATCGGGTGGATCTGACGCAGGCCACCGGCGTCGGGAGCTGCGTCGCATCGCTGACGGTCGACTTCGGACCGGTCAGCTCGCTGAACTACGATGGCAGTCCCGGCCTGGAACAGGTGTTCGTCACCACCCAGGGAGGCCTGGGCACGATCGTGCCGATCTCCGCCGTGCAATCCGGCAGGAATGTCACGTTCAACTTCCAGCCGAGCGTCTGCGCCGGCCAGACCAGCTACTTCTTCGGCCTGGCCTCGGCCAAGCCGCCGAGGGCCATCACCGCCGTCGTCACGGTGGCGGGAGGCGGGCCGCTGAGCGTCGCCGCCCGCGCGCCGCAGCCGTAGGTTCGAGGTCTGGAGATCGCTTCGCCGGCGGGCTCCGGGGCCCGCCGGCCCTCCTGACACCAGCCCGCAATTGATCAATTTTTCTTACGCCCATTGCATCGCTTAACTTAAACGAATCACGACCGCTGTCGGCAGGCGGACCGCCTTGACGAGCAGGAAAACTGCGAGGATACTCTCTCCCCTACTGATCGATTTTTTCTCTTGGGGTTTCTCGCTTCTTGCGAGGGAAAGGAAACGTGTATGTTTGATTCTGATAAGCAGAAGCATGCGCTGGTATCGGCGGCGTTCGCGCTTGGCTGCTGGGCGGCCATGGGCGCCGGCGCAGCATGGGCGCAAGCGCCGGCGGATGAATCGACAACAACGGAGGAGACGGAAGCGAGCGACAGCACGGCCGGGGCGAGCGCACCGAAGTTCTCCTTTCACGCCTACATCAACCAGGCCTATGCCAAGAGCCAGGACCACCAGATCTTCGGCATTCCTGAAGACGGCACCACCAACTACCGGGACATCGCGGTCCAGTTCCGCTATGAAATCAATAAAAAGAATCTTCTCGTCACTCAGCTCAGCCACGACCGGTTTGGCAACAGCACGCTCAATCAGGCCCACAGCGAAGTGCAGATCGACTCGGCGTTCTACCAGCGGAGCTTGACGGACGCCACCTCGCTGCGGGTGGGAAAGATGCGGATGCCGCGCGGCATCTACAACGAGACGCGGCACGTCGGCTCCTTGATCCCGTTCTATCGGCCGCCCAGCAGTCTCTACCTCGACAACAACACCACCGAGAATCTCGAAGGCGTGATGGTTTTCCATTCATTCGCGCGCGGAGCGGACTGGAGCGTGGATGGTGACTTCTTCTACGGCGGCTGGGATCGGATCGAGCAGAGCAACTCGTCGGGCAATTACAAAGTCGCCCGCGCGGAAGACGGCTTCGGCACGCAGTTGTGGCTCAATACGCCGTTCCCAGGCGTGCGGTTCGGCCTCTCCGGGATCCGTTTCCACCTCACTAACCGCCTGAGCCAAGTAGGCAAGGAGGACCTGTCGAAGACGTACCTGGTTTCTTTCGACGGCGACTTCGACCGCTTCTACACCCGCGCCGAATACCTGTGGACGCAGCTGCCCCTTCGGGTGTCCCCGAGCCGCACAGGCAAGCTGGAGTACCGGGGCTATTACGGCCAGGCCGGGGTCCGTTTCGCCAGCAAGTGGACCGCCAATCTCCAGTACGAGATCGCCGAGATCGACCTCAATCTCGGCTCCGGTTACGGCGACTTCAACAAGGACCGAGCGGCTGGCTTGAATTACAACGTGGACGCCAACGTCGTCGCCAAAGTCGAGCTCCATCGCAGTGACAGCCGCCTGGTCGACAAAGTGGCCGTTACAGCGCCGGTGAAATCCAAATACGGCATCGTCAGCCTGGCGATCAGCTTCTGAGGTGACGCATGCTCTTCTGGAAAAATAGAAGATCTTTCACAAGTTTGCGATCCGCGGCGGTGGCGCTGCCGGGGGTCATCGCGATTGCCTGCTTTGGGTTGTTTGTCCACCGCTCGGGAGCGGCCGAACCGGCGCTGGTGATCGTCAACTCAGCGAACCCGGTGTCGGGCATGCACGCGGAGGAGGTTTCCGAGGCCTTCCTGAAGAAGGCGCCGCGCTGGCCGGACGGCGTCGAGATCGTGCCGGTGGATCTCTCGGAGGGGTCGGCGGTCAGGGAAGCCTTCTCACGCCGGGTTCATAGCAAACCCGCGGCGGCGGTCAAGGCCTACTGGCAACGGATGATCTTCTCCGGCCGCGAAGTGCCGCCGCCGGAAAAGGCGACCGGCGCCGACGTGGTCGCCTTCGTGCGCACCAACCGGGGCGCGATCGGTTACGTGGGCATTGACACCGTGCTCGGCAGCGGGGTCAAGGTCATCCGGATTGATTAGCCGCCCGGAGCATGGGCGAGTGAGGCGCCGAGCGATTACGAGGCGAGCCAGTAAGCGCCGATGAGGATCGCGGCGGCGGAAGAGGAGGCGAGCAGCGCCTGGTAGGCCCGCCGACCGCCGGCGGTGACGCGGGCCGCCACCAGGCCGAAAGCCGACGAGAAGGCCGTCATCGCCGCCACCGCTCCGAGGCCGAAGCCGACGACGTAGCCGAGCGAGGTCCCAGAGGACGGCAACGCCAGGGCAGGGAGCAGCCCGAGGATGTGCGAGCTGCCGCCGAGGCCGTGAAGACCGCCGATCCACACCGCCGCCCGTCCGGGCCGCCTCCCCTGCGTCTCGGCGGCGTGGGAGTGCGGCAGGCGGGCGGCAAAGGCTCGCCGCAATCCCCAGAGCCCGACTCCGATCAGCATCGCGCCCACCATCCGTTCGCTCCAGGAGGAGAGGCTCGCGACGGGCAGGATGCCGCGCAAGGCGAGCGCCAGCAGGCCCACGGTCCAGACGCCGAGGCTGTGGCCGACTCCCCACAGCAGCCCCATGCGCCAGCGCCGCCGGGGCTCGCCGATCACCAGCGGCGCCACGGCCGAAAGGTGGTCCGGTCCGGAGAGGGCGTGGACGAGGCCGGCGAGAAGGCCGGCGAGGATGGCGACGACCAGCGGATTCACGGCGCGTGACTGTAGCAGGTTCGGGGAGCCGTCCCAACGGGCGGCCCCCCGTCTTCTGAGCGGGTGGGGTCAGCCGGCCCCCAGCCGGTACACCGCCGTCTTGGGATGGTAGACCTGCCAGTCGAACCAGTAGTCGTTGAGGACATAGACCCGGCGCAGCTTTTTGCCCTGCAGCGGACCGCTCACCGCCTCGCCCGCGAAGCTCCACTCGCTGCCGGTCTCGGCATCGAGGAGGCGCAGGGGAACGGAGCCCGGCTTGGCGAAGAGATTCAGCTCACGACCGTCGAGGCGCCGCTCGAAGGCCCGCACCCAGCGGCCGTCCTCCCCCAGCACCACGGCGATGGGCACGCCTCCGAGGGTATCGATGATCGGGCTCTGCTGCCGGAGCGCGGCCATCGGATAGGCCTTGTCGGCCCCGGCGAGGCTGACACCGACGACCAGCTCCCGCGGCGGCAGCAGATCGCCTCTCCGCACGGGAGTGACGACCGGGAGCTTCGCCGTCTGGGCTTCCCAATCCTTCGAGAACTCCTCCCAGGGAACGCCCTCCTGCGGCCGCAGCACCCGGCCGCCGGAATGCTCCCGCCGCCACGCGTCGAACGAAGCCTCGTCATGAAAGACGAGCTCGAGGTGCCGGCCCTTGAGCGGCCCGAAGATGGCCGTGCCCGTCACCTGCTGCCACCAGGACCCCGTCTGCTCGTCGCGCATCAGGAAGTTCTGATTGTTGATGCCCGTGAGGTGGAAGCGCAGCTTCCGACCGTCGATTTCAGCTCTCCACACCAGACCGGTGTGACAGAGCGTTCAGTAGGTGACGGCCACCGGCACGCCGCCCACCACGTCGTGCACGATGTGGTGATAGGCGACCTGGCGGACCGGATAGGCCGCCGCGTCACCGTTGAAGGCGACGGCGAGCACCGTGTCCCCCGCATCCACCCAGCGGGCCTGAGCGGCCGGCACCGACGCGGTCTTCGCCATGGGCGCGAACATCTTCTCGAACAGCGTGTCGGCCTGGCGCGCACCCCAGGCCGCGGCGGCGAGCACGACGAGGGCCAGGACGGCGGCCGACCGGCTCCACCAGCGTGCGCCGCGCCAGAGACCGGTCACGATCGCCGCACCCGCGGCGAGAGCGAGCACCGTCCCCAGGGGCGCCCAGCGCCGCAGAGCGTAGGCGACGGTGAGCCCCTCCGGCGTCTGCGGCGCGAAGGGACGGATCAACCAGACCGGCACCGCCACCGCGGCGACGGCGAGGACGACGAGAAGAAACAGAAGGACCCCGGTCCAGCGACGGCGGGTACGGGGGGAAGAGTTCTGCATCGTGGTCTCCTTGTGCTCAGGGACGGTCTGCCCGCGAAACCTCCGGCTCCAACACCAGCCGCTCCTTCGCCGCCGCCTCGATCTTCTCGCGGCTGAACAGCAGAGGAAAATACCGCCCTTCTCCCCACAGCGGCAGCAGGTCGCCATAGTGCGGGCTTCCCGGCTGGCCGGATTGCCCCGGCACGTTGGTGGCGACCGAGCGGTCCCAGTCCGCCACGTCGAGGACCTCGCGGAACGAGGCCCCATGAGCGACCTCGAAGCCGGTGCCGACCCCGACGTTGAGCGTATCGCCGTCGCCGCCGCGCTCGACCGCGGGAAGTCCGAAGAGCGCCTGCCGCTCCGGCCCGGTGGCGAGGACGTGACGAAGGGCCAGGGTATGGATCGCTCCCCACCGCCACGTCTCCGGATCGGGGCCGAGCTTTTCCTTGGCTTCCGCCATCGCCTCCTCCAGGCTCTTCAGCAGGACGGCGTCCCGACGGGCCCGCGGGTCCTTTCCAAACCAGCGCGGCGAAGGATTGCGGAGCAGGTCGACCATCCTCTCCGTGCCGCCGGCCACCACGCTCAGCCACTTCTCAGGCACGAAGGGCTTGAAGATCGCCGCGGGGAGCTTCGCCTTCCAGATCTCATAGAGCGCCGCGGCGGCGGAGTCCCTGCCGATCGTGCCGTCCCAGACCACGAGCTTCTTCACCCAGGGAAGAAGATCTCCGTCCGCCCCCTTCACCTCCCCGAGAAGCCGCACCAGGCTCCGCGCCGGCAGCGACACCTCGTCGTACTGCAGGCGCTGGAAGTCAGGGACGTCGAATTTCCGCTCTCCGGCGCCGCCGAGCACCCCGTCGATGCTCCGGAACCGGGCCGGCGGACCCCAGTCGAACCCGAGCTCGTGCGGATAATCGGGAGGCAGGATGTTGTGGTTGGCGGTGGCGAGATAGTGCTGGGACGGATTGAACGCTGACGGCAGCTCGGAGGTGGGGAGGAAGCCCCGCCACTCGTACGCTCCACCCGCTCCAGGTACGGGCAGCAGCCCGGACCAGCCCTTGCGCACCGGCGTGAGCCCCGCCACCTGCCAGCCGATGTTGCCGTCGACGTCGGCATATACCAGGTTCTCCGACGGCACCTTCCAGCGCTGCAGGGCCTGGCGGAACTCCGGCCAGCTCCGCGCCCGGTTGAGCGACAGCGAAGCGAGATAGCCGGCCGTGCCGGGCTCGGTGCCCACCCAGCGCAGGACGTACGCGCGATGGCGCTTCAGGTCCTCGTGGATCACCGGGCCGTGCCGCGTGAACTTCAACACGACCTCGACTGGCTCGCCCCCCTTGACGGCGATCCGCTGCCGCTCGATCTTCATCGGCTCCCAGCCCCGCCGGACGCGCACCTTGTCCGGATTCTGCGGATGGGTCTCCTCGACGTAGAGGTCCTGCTGGTCGATGCCGACGATGGTGAAGCCGAAAGCCACGCGATCGTTGTGCCCAGCGGCCACCCCCGGAAGAGCGGGCTCGCCGGCGCCGATCACGTTCCAACCGGGCCCGACCAGGTGAACGAGGTAGCGCAGGCTGGGCACGGTGAGCGCGCGGTGCGGATCGTTGGCGAGCAGCGGCTTGCCGGTCGCCGAGAGGGCGCCGTCCACCACCCAGTTGTTGCTCCCGTCCCGCGCCTTCTCTTGGAAGCTCAGGGGCGCGAGAGCGGCCAGCGGCAGGGTGAGGAGCTTTTCGTCGATGCCTTCGAGACCGATCCGCGGCTGGCTCTCGAGCGAGACCGGGGGATCGGAGGGCACCAGCTCGTCGGCCAACTTCCAGCCGAGTACGGAGCCCAGCCTCGCTCGCGTCACCTCCCGGAGGGCGTTGCCTGTCATGCCGAAGGCAGCCATACGGGAGAGACAGGCCTCCGGCGTCCACGGCTCGGGCCGGATGCCGGAGAGCTGGAACTCGATCGGCAGCCGGTCGCGGCTCGACTCGATGAAGGCATTGATGCCGCGGACGAAGGCTTCGAGGATGGGTTTGGCGTCGGGCGCGTAGCTCCGGTACTCGGCGTCGAGATCGCCGCGGTAACGGAGCAGGCGGGCGAAGCGGTCGCGGTCCACCGCCTCCGGGCCGAGCACCTCGGCGAGCCGACCCTCCCCCGTCCGGCGCCAGATCTCCATCTGCCACAGCCGGTCCTGGGCCGCCACGAACCCCTGCGCGAAGAAGAGGTCGTCCTGCGTCTCGGCGAAGATGTGCGCGACGCCCCAGGGATCGCGCAGGACCGTCACCGGCCGCTGGAGCCCTGGCAGACGGAGCGTGCCGGAGGTCTGCGCCAGCACGGCCTTGGCGCGCGCGGCGAGATCCGGCTCGTCAGGTGCCGCGGGTTGGGCGAGAAGGCAAAGGAGAACGAGGAGGAGAAGGTGCGGGCGGCGGGCCATGGCGGCGGCGATTGTAGAACGCTTCGCTGGCGTTCGTGGCCTGCGGCCCTCACTCCCCTATCCCTCTCTCCCCGAGGGAGAGAGGGGATAAAAAGCTATATTTCTCAAGCTGTTCTCCCTCCTCTCCCTCGGGGAGAGGAGGGCCGGGGAGGTGAGGGGCGACGGAGGGCACGCACCCTTGACCCGATATACTTTGTGACGTAAAGTACTCCACGTTGCCGGCTACTTTCCGGAATCCTGGAGGCACGATGCGAGTCAAGATGATCCTGCCCGCGCTGACTGAGGCGAAGAGCCCCTTCTTCCGACCCATAAAGTACTCGCTCTTTCCGCCGCTGGGGCTGGCCACTCTGGGGGGCTACCTGGACGAATCAGCGCGGACCAGCTAGAGGCGGGCTACTGGCGGGCGTACCGCGAGTTCTCCGCTGAAGCTCGATCTGGCGTGGAGCGGCGAGCGGGGCGTTCCAGAATTAGAACCGCCTCCCCTCACGTCTGGCTCAGAAGGGAAACGGTGAGCTGAATGAACCTACTTGCCCAACTTGACGATCTGTACCATGAATCCAAGAGGAACCGATGGTTGCGCTACTTCGCCGTCTTTTGCCGCGTCGCATTGGCCCTGGGGTTTGTCCCGTCCGGCATCGTAAAAGTTATGGGAGAGCGGTTTACCGCGTTGCCCTCCAATCATCCACTGGGCCACTATTTTGACGCGTTACAGCTTACCGGCTTCTACTACACGTTTATAGGCGTGAGCCAGCTGGCGGCGGCGCTCCTGTTGCTCATTCCAAGGACGACGCTCCTGGGAGCGATTCTCTATTTGCCGATTATTTTGAATATTTGTGTGCTGACCTATGCGACCCGCTTTGAAGGGACCCGCATCGCCACGCTCATGCTGTTGGCAAACTTGTATTTGCTGTGGTGGGACTATGCGCGGTTGAAATATGTTCTGTCTCTTGAATCATCGAGCGACGTCGATAACACACTAAATCAGAAGACGTCCGGCAAGTTTCCCTTGGTGTTTTTCGGATGCGTTGTCGCAGCCGTCGTTTCAGTGATCGTCATCAACCAATTTGTGTACGACATCCGCCCGGGCAATTCTCAGCTCGAGTGCACGAACGGATGCGCCAACAATGCCTGCGAGCGCTTCTGCAAGTGTATTTACAACGAGGGCAACCCCTTGGATAGGTGCTTGGAGGATTACAGAAAAAGGAAGGAATGATCCAGACGTCATCGGCGGATCGAAGACCCCGGTTGGCATCTCCTCGGAGACTGCCATGGAGGTCACCGGAAGTAGCGGAGCGCCGGCTGGCATAACCCGCAGATGGAGCCGACACTCTTGGCCTGCTCTCCCCGGCCCTCCTCTCCCTCGGGGAGAGGAGGGCCGGGGAGGTGAGGGGGCGTCGGCGCGGACTGCGATCCGTCCTACAACGCCCGCGGAATCGAGGTCGCCGCCACCGCCGTCCGCCGCAGCACCGGCCGCGGCGCGTCGATACGGGCGACTTCGACCTTCTCGAGATCGACGCTCTCCAGGAGCTGCCCCATGAAGAAGTAGCGCAGCGGCGCGACGTGAGCCTCCGGCTTCTTCCACTCCCCGAAGAGGTCCTCCAGCAGATGGAGCTCCGCGATCTTCTGGCGGCCGCACCAGCGCCGGATCACGGGATGCAGGAACGTGCTGCGCTCCGCCTTGTCGGCCTGCGGGTCGCGCTCGATGCTGAACGGATCGCCCTCGATCTTCCCGAACTCCAGGGTGATCGTGTAGTAGTGGCTCTTGCCGCCGATCTCGCTGCCGTGGACGTAAGCCAGCGGCATCTCCTCGTGGTAGACGGCGTGGTCCCAGCCCTCGTCCACCACGATCACGTCGTGCAGGAAGCCGAACTGCTGCCACAGCGCGGAGCTGCGGTTGAGGCGGGCGAGCGTGGCCTCGACCAGCCCGTCCGGGGTGGGCTCGATCTGCCGCGACGTCCAGCCCTGGCCGTGGTACTTCTTCTCCAGCATCCGGTGCAGCGCCCGCACGTTGTAGCGGAAGCCGTGGATGAACCCGGAGGTGGCCTTCTTGAAGTCATTGGCCTGCATCAGCGTGCCGGCGAAGTGGAGACCGGGCACGTTGACCGACTCCCACTCCGGAGTCTGCGCCGGAAAGCGGTCGTTGATGACGAGCTGCGGCCGGCACTCCGGAGCGAAGATCGAGTCGTCGAAGCGGAACCCGGTGCAGACGATCACCCGGTCATAGGTGAGCTCCTCGGTTTCGCCCTGCGCGTGGGTATAGCGCACCGAGACGGCGAACTGACCGTCCCGCCGCTCGATGCGCTCGATCGTGCAGTCGAGCACGGCGTTCTGGCTCTTCAACTGATAGGTGTCGAGGAAGTTGTTGTTGACCGCCCGCAGATGGCCGACGTAGTGGGTCTTCCAGGCGAGATGAACCGGACAGGGGCTGGCGACGTGGATCAGCGCCGTCGTCGGAATCAGGTTGTCCGCCGTCTCGAAGGCCGAATTGCCCTTGCCGAGGATCAGCACCCGCTGATCGATGAAGTCGTCGGGATCCACCGAGACGTCGACGTAGTTCTCCGCCAGCTCGATCCCCGGGATCGGCGGCACGTAGGGCCTGCTCACCCCGGTGGCGACGATCAGCCGCCGGCAGGAGTGGACGTTGCCCTCGGCGTCGGTCAGCCGGAAGAGGTCCGCGCGCGGCTTCTCGACGCGGATGATGCGGGTGTTGCAGCGGACGTCGAGGCCATAATACTCGGCGTAATCGGAGAGGTAGCGCACGAACTCATCGGCGGGCGGGAAGTAGCGGCGGCTGTAGTCCTTGAAGCGGAGCCGGCCGTCGCCGTCCTCCAGGAGCGAGTTCCAGTCGAAGCGGAGGTTGATCTCCGGGTCCGAGAACCCCGTGTGGACCTTGTTGTTGGAGATCAGGGTGCGGTGACGCGGGAACTTCTTGAAAAAGGCCCCTGGACTGTCGCCCGCTTCAAGAATCCGGCAACTGCGGCCGGCGCGGGCGAGGTGCTGGCCCATCTGCAGACCCGCCGGCCCGGCGCCGAGGATGAGGTATTCATGGCCGGCGTCCCTTCCAGAGCTCACGCTATGGTGCATCGGTTCTCCCCCCAAGATAGGGCCGTATCGGCTCCAGGATGCGCGGCCGGTCCTCCCCGTGGACCGGCCGATCACGCGTCCTCGCGCTACGGCAGAAAAGAATTTCAGGTACGTCGGTCTAGGAGTGCCGCCAATTAGTGAGAGCGGGACACTTTTCGTGACATCGAACTTGGCGCTGTCACAACTTTGTAACATCGCCAAGCTGTCAATCGCCGACGACGCGGTCAAGTACGAGCTAAACAATCCGCCTCAGCCGGTGTCCTCCCTCTTCAATCGCTTCAAATCAAGGGAGGGAGAATCGTGAACAGGATTGGCCTTCACAGGACGTTGAGGGGGGTAGGAATCCTATGGGCCCTGCTGGCCTGTGGCGCCGTGCAGGCCCAGGCCCAGGATCTCACCAAGCTGGCGACGGATCTGGCGGCGAAGATCCACACCGCGAAGCACAGCCGCGTCACCGTGCTCGATTTCCTGGACCTCGACAAGAAGACCACCAAGCTCGGCAAGCTCCTGGCCTTCAAGCTCCAGGCAGCCCTCACCGAGCCCGAGCGGGGTCTCGAGGTCATCGACCAGACCCAGATCGCCCAACTCTTCGACCAGATGGAGAAGCTGAGCGAAGGATTGATCGACCCCGCCACCGGACAGCAACTCGGCAGGATGGCTGGCACCGAGGTCCTCGTCGTTGGCACAGTCATGGTTTCCGAAAACTCGGTCAAGCTCGACGTCAAAGCCATCGACCTGCAGACCGCGAAGATGATCGCGGCCGGCTCCGCCAGTACCGTGCGGGTGGGACTCGTGGACCGTTTGGCGAAGGAGGCTGAAGGGGAGGAGCCGGAGGCCACATCGGCGGCGCAGGGTCCTGAAAAAGCAAGCGGGAGTGCCACGCCGGCCGTTGCCAAGAGCCCGGTTCGCACTCGTCGTGATCAGGCACTGCTCTTCACGCTTGAGGGTTGTTCGTTGGCTGCCGACGCGGCAACCTGCTCCGTCACCGTCACCAGCGACAGAGACCTACAACTCGCCATCTCCTTTAAATCGCGGGCGTGGAACAGCGCAGGAGAAGAACACGGTCCGAGTGCAATCGTGATCGCCAATTCCAGATCGGAGGAGCGTTGCGCCGTGAAGGAGGTCCTGAAAAAGGTTCCAACTCAGGTATCGCTGACGTTCCCCCAGTTCGGAGACGAGGCATCAGTTGTAGAGCGTTTGCGGCTGTATTGGATCGAAGATGATTGGTGCTCCGATACGAGACCTGTCGACTTCGAGAAGATCGCCCTATCGAACGACGCCGACTTCTCCTCGCCTCAAACCGCATCCCATTCAGGCGGGGGCAAGGGAGGCAGCACCGCCGGGTCAGGAAAAAAAGGCAGCGGCGGGCTCCTGCAGCGGGTGACCGGAAAGTTGATGGACACGCTCGCCGACACGGCTGAAAAGGTGATCGACAAGAAGGCGAAGAAGCTGACCGGCGAAGATGACGAGGAGGAGGAGGACTCGCAGAAGCCACCGCAACGATAGAACCGGGAGCGGCCAAGAGCCCCCCATGGACTACCAGGACTTCGTGCTGCAGCTCGACCGCGCCGCGGGCGAGCGGGGATTCGTAACTCGGGTTCTCCGCTCTCCCGCCGGCGAGGCCGAGGCTCCGTTCGTCAACCCGCTCGCGCCGTCTGAGCTCGACGGCCTGTTTCAGGTGGCGCTGGCGGCCCGGCAGGCGGAACGCGGCGCCAGAGATCTCAGACCCAAGACCCCGAGCTCCTTGTCGGCCGAGCTTTCACTCGAAGAGCTCGGCGGCCGCCTGTTCAAAGCTTTGTTCCGCGACGCGGTGCACGGCTGCTGGGTGCGCAGCCTCGCCGAAGCGACCCGCGATCCCGAGGGGGGCCTGCGGCTGAAGCTGCAGTTGGATCTCGGGGATCCGCTTCTCGCGCCGCTGTCGGACCTGCCGTGGGAGTACCTCTACTCTCTCGAGCACCGCGGCTTTCTCGGCTTGCAGCGCAAGACCCCCGTCCTGCGACACATGCGGCTTCCACTGCCGGGTGGACGGCCGCCGGCGGCGCGGCCCCTGCGCCTGCTGACCGTCTCGTCGCAACCCAGGTCACTGTCCCATTTGGCGTTGGCAGACGAGAGCGAAAAGATCGCCGCCGCTTTGGACAGCCTGCCGGGAGTCGAGGCCGTCCCGCTGCCCAACCCCACCGTCGAGACCCTGCGCGAGACGCTGCTAAGGCGGGAGTTCCACATCCTCCACTTCATGGGCCATGGCGGCTTCGACGCGGCCTCCGGCCAGGGAGTCCTCTACTTCACCGACGGCAACGGTGCCGCAGTGCCGGTGAGCGGTGCGCTGCTGGCGTCGCATCTCGCCGGGCTGGATTCCCTGCGCCTCGTCTTCGTCAACGCCTGCGACACGGCTCGCGCCGGCGCCCGGGCACCGTTTGCCGGCGTGGCCACGGCGCTCTTGCGTGCGGGCCTGCCCGCCGTCGTGGCCATGCAGCGGCCCATCCGCGACGGCTCGGCTCTGGAGTTCAGCCGTACCGTCTACCGCCGACTGGCGGCCGGCGATCCGATCGACGCCGCCGTCACCGAAGGGCGCCTCGCCATCGCCCGCGGCCACGGCGCGCTGCTCGAATGGGGGACTCCGGTGCTCTTTCTGCGGGCGGACGACGGCCGGCTGTTCGACTCCAGGCAGGCCGCGATGCAATACCAAACGCCGGCTGCAATCCCGATCGAGAGCCTTCCTGTCCAATCCACGAACCGGTCGCGGCGGTCTCTCTACGCCGTTCTCCTTGCCGGAGCGGTCACTGCCGGCATCGTCGCGAAACAGTGGCTCCCGTTCGAGTCGCCGAAACAGGAGAGGAATCCCCAGCCGAAGCTGACGGAGCCGGAGCGCCCCCTCTCGCCGACAACGGACTTCGAAGAAACCCCTTCGACGTCAGATTTCAAGGTCCCCGAGGACTTCAGGGATTCGAAGAAGCCGGACTTCAAGCAGGAGCCGATCGGGACAACGGAGCCTGAGAAACCGCCCGCGCCGACCGCGCCGGCCTCGTACGCCCTCAGTGAAGGCAACCCGGTGTCCATCCCCAGTCTGGACGCCCAGGTAGGCGCCAACTTTTACGAGCGGGAAGGTCATGGCTTTGCACGCTTCTGGGTGGCCCCGCCGGGCCAGGGGATGCTGCAACAGCCGCCGGTGGTCGGTCCCGGGCCGATCGAATTCCCGGCTCAGAACGGTACGTACCACCTGGATGTCCAGAGCTTGGACCTGACGCAAAAGAAGGCCTTGGTGCGTCTACGCTTTGTGCCGTGAGCGCACGGCGGAGAGGAGTCTCCTGACAGCCAACGCCAGCAAGGCAAATCCAGGCACCGCAGCCTGCAGCAGGATCCTGTTCCAGGTGACCCCGGCATAGTAGATGGCTGCTGAAACCTGTGAGTAGGCGGACCAAGCTACTACGACGGGTGTCGCCGCGGCGATCGCCAGAAAGGTCGTGGGAGGCCGGCGCAGAGTTGGAGCCGCGGTGAGGAAGACGAGGGGAGCCGACCACCAAAAGAGACCCCACATTCCCGTACTGAACATTCGTGCCGCGATCATGGGCAGGGTCGAGAAGGAACGCCCCGAGGCCAGGTTGCTCACGAAGGATAGGACGGAGAAGGTCTCGAAGTAGGATTCGTCGTAGCGATTGGGGACGGCCGAGCGCCAACTGAACAGGAGCACGAAGGCGGCGAGGACGAGGCCCGACGCCGCCGCTGTCGCCAGCAGACGTGCTCTCACCGATCGCACACGCCGCCGGAGAGCAGTGAGCCCGCTGCCGCCCGCCAACACGAGCGTGATCGCGGCCTCCGGCAGTCCCTCGTTCTTCGTCAGGACGGCCGCGGCCAGCAACAAGCCCGCGGCGACCCCGTGGGAAACCCGAGGACGGCCGCGGATGAGCAGCAGGAGGCCCCCGCCGAAAAAGCAGGCCAAAGGGAGATCGCTGTAGGCGCCGGCGGCTCCCCCTTCGCGATCGAAAGGAATCCACGGGATCGTGAGGAGAGCGAAGGTTGTGAGGAGCGCCGCGCGCCTGCCGGACCATCGCCGGCCGGCATCGACGACCAGGAGGACCAGGGCCGGAAAGAACGCCGCGTAGACCGCCCGGAAAGCGCGTTCATCGTCGCTCCCCGTAGCCTCCAGAACGGCGACCTGCGCGAGCGGCATGAGGAGCGGATAGCGAGGGTGGCTGACAAAGGTCTTCGGAGATCTCAGGATCTCCGCATCCACGCTGCCCGCCTCCCGGATGAAGATCGCTTGCGCGGACCATGTCATCCGTCCGTCCCAATCGTCGAGCGGGTGGGTCAGCGCGTTCGCGAGGACCGAGAACGAAACGAGAGCCGCGAGAAGAGAAAGCCCGATCCAGCCGAGAGCCTGCAGCGGGCGGCGAGGGCGTGCCGCCGGCGGTGCCAGCCACTTCCTGGTCACCAACAGGCCCACCGCCACGGCGGCTCCCGCCGAGAGCGGGATGAACGCCGCAAGGAACACCAGCGGTGCGCCGATCGGCATGCCGCCGAAATGGGACGCGGCGTAGAGAAACAGACCGATCCAGGCGACCCCGAGGAGGTACGCGAAGGCCAATCTCCGCGCCAAACCTGTCTTCGCGAATCCCGGGAGGCAGACCGTCAATCCGAGGCCGGGACCGAGAAAGAGCGCGATCGCGGCCAGCGCTCCCGCCGCGCTACCGGCCGGCATCGTGAGCTCTCCGGCCGGACAAGAGCTGGCCGCGCGTCACCAGGACCGGGACGCCTTCGTCGCCGGGGACCACGGCCCAGTCCACC
This sequence comes from Thermoanaerobaculia bacterium, assembly GCA_036002325.1. Lineage (GTDB taxonomy): Bacteria > Acidobacteriota > Thermoanaerobaculia > Multivoradales > UBA5704 > DATARR01. Next base: position 31,302 of record DASYTJ010000128.1, read on the forward strand.
CACTTCGGTACGGCTGTGCCTTTAGGTCCCCGCAGACCGCCACCGGCCCGCGGCTGGAGCAAGATCGGCCGCCGCGGTGCCAGGTCGTAGCGTATCCAGAGCTCCCAACCAACCGGTGTGCTCCGCGGAACCAGAAGGTACGTCGCATCGGAGGGAAGCTCGCGCCGGATAGTTTGAATGGCGTCCGTGTAAGCCGCACCGAAGGTTTTGCGGCGAGCTTCCCGGAGATCGAGAGCGGCCCAACGGCGAGCATCGGAGAGGACGAGGCTCGACCGGTGGACCATGTGGGCCACCCCCGTCCCGATCAGGAGCACGAGCGCGACCGTCCCGGCGCCCACTCGGAGATGGCGGAGAGCTCGCCAGCGGACTCGCTTCAGAGCGTGCGGCGGCGACGCGAGGTCCGGCTTGACAGTGGACGGCATGCCGCCAAGAGCATAGCTTGCGAGGGTCCTGAAGGCTCGGCCGTAGTAGGCTAGGCGCCGCTCAGGGAGGCGCGATCTTGGTCTCGGACAGCCAGCAAATTACTGGGGAGGCGCCGGACTTCACGCAACTCCACCGCGACCTGGTGCGCGCGGTGGACCGCGTCTGTCCGCGCTGGCTGGCGGACCGGGCCGACGACCTCGTGCAGGTGGCGCTGATGCGGGTGATGGAGATCCAGCGCAAGAGGGAGGGGACGGCGGAGTTCTCCTCCTCCTATCTCAAGAAGGCGGCCTACAGCGCCCTGATCGACGAGATCCGGCGGCTGCGCCGGCGCCAGGAGGTGTCGATCGAGAGCGACGGCGAAGAGGGCGGCACGGTGTTCGACCCCGCGTCGCCGGAGCCCGATCCCGAACGCGCCTCGGCCAGCCGCCAGATCGGTAGGGCCATCCGCGACTGCCTCGGCGCCATGGTGCCCCCTCGCCGCCACGCCGTCACGCTCAACCTCCAGGGGCACAGCGTCCCGGAGATCGGCAGGCTCCTGGGCTGGACCGCCAAGAAGGCGGAGAATCTGGTCTACCGCGGCATGGCGGACCTCCGGGGCTGCCTGGGCAGCAAGGGGATTCAGAATTGAGGCCCCCAAGACCAACGAAAGTGAGGGGTTTGCCCCGTCGGGATCGTTCTACCTGACGGAGACACCACGATGAGCCAAGACGACCAGCAACTCTCAAAGCTCCGCGCCGCATTCGCCGCGCCGGCGGCCGCTCCGAACCCGGAGAGCTGCCCCGCTCCGGAGACGATCTGGGCGGCGGTGCGCGGAGAGCTGCCGCCCCGCGAGCTGCGGGAGGTCGTGGACCACACGGCGGTCTGCGCGGCGTGCGCCGAGGACTGGCGTCTGGCCGCCGAGCTCATCCGTGAATCGTCTGCGGCGCCCGCCGCGGTTCCCGGCAAGGTGCTGCAAGGCCGCTTCGGGCGCTGGCGCCCCCTGACGGCCGCCGCCGCGCTGGCCGCCGGCCTGCTGATCGCGGTGGGGATCTATCGCCTGGGCGACTTCGGCCCCAAGCAGCCGACCTACCGCGAGGCCGAGAGCACCGCCATCCGCTCCCTGATGCCGGCCGATCAACCGCTGCCGCGGCAGGGAGCGGTGCTGCGTTGGTCGCCGGTGGCGGGCGCCGAGTCCTACGACGTGCGGGTCAGCACGGAGGACCTGCGGCTCGTCCTCACCGCCGAGAGCCGGAAGGAGCCCTCGTACGCCATTCCGGAGAGCGCCCTCTCCAGCCTGGCGCCGGGCACGAAGCTCCTCTGGCAGGTGGACGCCGTCCTCCCCGACGGCAGCCGCCGCAGCTCGCCGACGTTTTCGGCGGTGGTGCGGTAGACGCGAAGCAAGGACCAGAAGGACAATCAAGGACAGCAAGGACAGGAGCCTTTGGCGTCCTTGTTCGTCCCTGCGGTCCCTGCGGTCCTTGGGGTCCTTGGGGTTTCCGGGGTTTACCCCTGCAGCCGCCGCGCGAGCTGCTCGGCGCGCTGGCGATTGAGGGTCTCGGTATTCGGGGCGGCGATCTCGCGCCGGACGGTGGAGGCGATCTTGAGCTCCCGCTCGGCCGGCGGCAAACCCTTGTCCTGGAGGACGTCCCAGGTCTGACTGACGACGATCGCCTCGAGGTTCTGGAGCCGGTCGAGCATCGCGTCGCGCTCCCTCTTCAGGGAGGTCATCTCCTGCTCCAGCTCGCGCCGACCTGTCCCGGCCCGCCCGGCCTTGGTACACTCCAGAGACAGGCCTCTGTCGAACCGGGCCGTATGAATCATGATCACCAACCGATTGCCAGCGCCGATCGCCGACCCGGAGTGGTCTCCCACCTCCTGGAAGGCGAAGCCGACGCTGCAGCAGCCGGTCTATCCGGACGCCGCGCGGCTGGAGGAAGTGCTGCGCGAGCTGTCGCGCCTGCCGCCGCTGGTCACGTCGTGGGAGATCGAGCGGCTGAAGGCGCAGCTCGCGGAGGCGGCGCGCGGCGAGCGCTTCCTGCTGCAAGGCGGCGACTGCGCCGAGAGCTTCGAGGAATGCACCTCGGACGCCATCGCCAACAAGCTCAAGATCCTGCTGCAGATGAGCCTGGTGCTGGTG
>DASYTJ010000129.1:0-1924 GCA_036002325.1 Thermoanaerobaculia bacterium
CGCCCTTCATGGGCGACGGCTATCCCGAGGACTGGGTGGCGACGCTCGACCGGCTGGCCCAGCTCGACTTCACCCACATCATCATGGGGCACGGCGACGTGGCCGGCCGGGAGTGGCTGCGCACCTTCCGGAGCTACATCCACGACCTGGTCGAGGCCGTGCGGCAGGAGGTGGCCGCCGGCGCCACCCTCGAGGAGGTCAAGCAGCGGGTGCCCGCCAAGCTCGAGGCCGCCTACGAGAAGCCCTTCTCGACCTACGGCCACTACCGGCCCTGGCGCACGGGCGTCCTCGGCAACATCGAGCGCACCTACGCGATGGTGAGCTAGTGTCACCGCCGCGGGCGATCATCGCCCGCTACCCTCGGGCTCCTACGCGCTCGACCGCACCCGCGATGTCATCCAGATGCTTCAGGCGAACGCCGAGGTAGTCGCTGACGTCGGCAGGGGTAATCCGTTCTCGGTCGAGGGCCTCCAGGACGAGACGCGTGTACTCGCGCCCGTTGTCCCGCACCACGACACGAAAGAGTGGAGCGAAACCCTCTCGCTCTCGAGCCTGGGCCTCAAGGGCCCGATACGCGCCGTCATGCCAGAGACGCCGTTCGCTGCGAAGACTGCGCGTTGATGCTGCCTCCCGTTCCGGGAGGTTTAGCATACGGTGATCTCGGCAACGTGCGCGATGTCGTGGACCTCCTGGACGATGCCGCACGCCTCGCCATGGGAGGCCGACAGCGCGTCGACCAACTCGGCGGGCGGGTTGTTGATGGTCGCGATCCGATCAAGCCCGCGCAGCGCGACGACGCGATCGCCGTCAAGTCTGACCCCCAGCTTCTCGCCCGTGGTGCGCGCGTCCCCGCCGCGCACGTGCGCGGCATAGGTGCGCGGCGCCGAGGCCGGCTGCCGCGTGAACAGCGTGGGCGTGGCATGCTCGATCCGCTTCTGGTCGAGGCCCTGGTGAAACGCAGGGGCCGCCTTCCGGATGAAATCCAGTCCCATGGTCACCTCTCCCTGAACAGAGGCCGGTAGCGCTTCGCCCGGCCTTGGCTCGATTCCACAAGCAACCCCAGGCTGGTGAGCGAAGCCAGGCGGTTGTTCCAGGCGGTCTGTGCGATCGGCTTTTCGTTCGCGCCGTATTCGCGCATCAGCTCTGCGGCATCGGTCTCGCCCCGTTCGCTCACCAGGTCGAACGTCAGTCGCTGCTTCGGATCGAGCTCGCCGGCGAGGTGCGGTTTGTACGGCTCGCCGTTTTCATCCAGGGAGCAGAGCATCAGCACGTTCCCGCGAGGCGCCAGGAGGACCCGCAGCTCCTCGGCTATCAGATCGCTCGCGTTCGCGACCACTGGGTAGAGGTTCGAGCGGCGGCGCCTGACGGCATCACGGAATGCCAGCACCGACTCCCGAAGAAAGCTCGCCGTCGCGACATCAACACCGTCGAAGTCGAGGAGGACTGTCTCGGGCCGGTCAGGCTCGCGCCCGGTCTGCTCGAGCAGCTGGAGGAGCGCCTTCCGCCCGTTGATGGCGCCCGCCAGCACGCGTCCGTCTCCTTCGCCCAGGTCCCGCATCCGAATCCGCATATCGGTCAACCTCCTCACGTTAGTAACGTGAGTGTAGTGCCACGGCCACGTGGCGGCGTCAATGCGGAGATTATCGGCCGTATTCTCCGCATAGCCTGCGGGGGACCTTGCGCCTGCGGCGATCCAAGGCTATATTCTCCGCATAAGGAGCGGAGAATGTATATCCACGATCTCAAAGACTGGCCCCGGTTCCGCTGGGACACAGACCGCCTAGCGGAGCCTTTGGCCTCCGTCCGGCACCGGCAGGGCCGGTTGATCGGCCGCATGGAATCGCTTGGCTTCAAGCTCCAGCAGGAAGCGGTTCTCCAGACCCTGACCGCCGACGTTCTCAAGAGCAGCGAGATCGAGGGAGAA
>DASYTJ010000130.1:0-1585 GCA_036002325.1 Thermoanaerobaculia bacterium
CTGCTTGATGAGGGCCTCGGCCAGGTCCGGGATCACCTCCCACGCGATCTCGCGCACGACCTTCTCCGAGATCTGCGCCACGACACGCTGGGCGATCGTCTCGACCATGTCCTTGGGCACGCTCACCTCGCCGGCGATGGAGGATGCGGCCGCCGCCGCGGCCGTCGCGGCGAGGTCGGAGAAGGAGCCGGCCGGCGGGGCCGGCGTCGGAGCGGGGGCCGCGTTCGAAGCCGGAGGCGGCGGCGGGCTCGCGCTCCACGTCGGGGAGAACGACGTCGACGGCCCGGGATTGGGCGGGGCCGGCGGCGGCGCGGGCGCGCGGGGCGGAGGCGGAATCGGCGCGGTCGAGCGTGGCGGAGGCAGCTGAGAGGCGGTAAAGGCCCGCGTGCCGGGGTCGTCCTCTTCCCGCGCCGCGCCAAACGAGTAGTGCGCCGTCGCCGCGGGCGAGAGAGGCGGCGTCTTGGCGGGCTCGTCCTCGAATACCTCCTCGAACAGCGGCTCGTCCTGCGACGACTCGACGCTGGCCTGGGCGCGCGTCTCGAGCGGCACCTCGATGGTCGGCTGCGCCCAGGGGCTGAAATCGCTGTCGGCGGGGGCGGCGCTGTGCCGCAGCGTGGCCGATTCTTCCGGCGTCACCGGCGTCATCGGCTCCCGCTCCTCGGAGTCCACCGCACCGTAGAGGTCCTGCGGCTCCTCCGGAACGAAGGCCTCGGGCGGCGACGGCGGAGCGTAATGGGCAGGCGGTGCGGAAATTACCGAAGACGGCGGTCTCGGCGCGGGGGCAGAGTAGGCAGGCGCAGGGGTCGGCGCGGGCGGCGGAGACGCCGCAGGCCGGGGAGCCGTCGTGCGCGCGCCCGCCTGGCTGAGCAGCTCCTTCACCTTGGCGATCAGCGTCTGGGGCTCGAAAGGCTTGGCCAGGAAGCCGTCGCACCCCACGCGGCTCGCGCGCTCCTGGTCGAACGGCTCGAAGGCGCCCGTCAGCAGCAGGACGGGGATCTGTGACGTCGCCGGGTTCTTCTTGATGAAATCGCAAACCTCGTAGCCGTCCTTCTCCGGCATGATGATGTCGCAGAGCACCAGATCCGGCCGCACCTCCTGGACCTTCTCCACTGCCAGGCGGCCGTTGCTGACCGTGACGACCTCGAAATCCTCGTCCGAGAAGGTCAGCTCGATGACCTTCTGGATCGTGATGCTGTCGTCCGCCAGCAGGATCTTCTTCCCCATTGCGACTCAAACCTCCCGGAGGCTGCCCCACGATAGACCGTGGATGCCCGCCTGTCAACGACTTATCGGCGCTGGACGACGCTAGCGAGCGGGGATCGCCGTTCGTATCAGCTTGATCACGTCCTGCGTCGAAGAGCCGGGGAGGAACACCTCGGCCACTCCCATCTTCTTCAGCTCCGGGATGTCCTGGGCAGGGATGATGCCCCCGAGGAAGACCCGAACGCCCTGCATCCCCTTCTCCGCGAGCAGCTCGATCACCCGGCGGCAGATGGACAGGTGGGCGCCGGAGAGGATCGAGAGCCCCACCGCGTCGACGTCCTCCTGCGCGGCCGCCGAGACGATCTGCTCGGGGCTCTGGCGC